>JAFGEP010000157.1 GCA_016931535.1 Bradymonadales bacterium | reverse complement strand
GTATGCGGGAGAACCGCACGTACGGTTCGGAGGGAGGGGCGGCCGGGCACGTACAACCGGCCGTCCCTACCCCTATGGGCCGGCGCGAAGCGCCGGAGGGGGTGATCCTATCCCCTGGCCGGACGAAAACTCCCAAGCGCCCAAGCGCTCCTCAAGTTGACCGCGATCTGCGCTTGTGTTATCCAGGCCACTGCATCAACCGGAAGGACAGGACGTCCGATGTTCGACATCATCCCCTTGGAGCTGGTTGTGGCCCAGACCGAACGGGTCGTGACCAATCCCTTCGAACTCGCCTTCAGGGCCCGGGGTGTCGTCCTCGGTGTACTGATCCTCCTGCTCATCTTCTCCATCATCTCCTGGTTCGTCATCGGCTACAAATGGCTGGCCTTGCGCAAAGCGCAGAACCAGTCGATCCGATTTCTGGAGACCTTCTGGCAGTCCAAGCGGCTGGACACCATCTACCAGGCCTCCGAACGGCTGAAGCGCTCCCCCGTCAGCAAGGTCTTCCGCGCCGGCTATGTCGAGCTCAGCAAGCTCAAGGGCTCCGGGTCCTCCTCCAGCGACAAGGACACCATGATGCGCCAGCTCGGAGGCACCGAAAACGTCGAACGCTCTCTCCGCCGCGCCATGACCAGCGAGGTCACCATCCTCGAAAGCATGCTCTCTTACCTGGCCTCCGTGGGCTCCACCGCCCCCTTTGTCGGCCTGTTTGGCACCGTCTGGGGGATCATGGAGGCCTTCTTCGAGCTCAACAAGGCCGAAAACCTTTCCATCCAGACCGTCTCCGGCCCCATCGCCGAGGCCCTCATCGCCACCGCCATCGGCCTGTTTGCCGCCATCCCCGCCGTCCTCGCCTTCAACTACTTCAACTCCCGCGTCAAGGTGCTCTCCGCGGAAATGGAAAACTTCTCCAACGACTTCTTGAATATCGTGAAACGACACTTCTTCAAGTGATGCGACTCCCCAACCTCGGCACCGGATGACACCATGGGAATGACCCTCAAAGGCAGCCGGGATGCCATCTCCGATATCAACGTGACGCCTCTGGTCGATGTCATGCTGGTCCTCCTCATCATCTTCATGATCACCGCCACCCTCATCCGCGACGTAGGCGAACGGGAACGGCGCAGCCAGCTCCACCTCCCCGTCACCACCGACTTCCCCAACATCATCGACATCACCGACACCTCCAAGATGATCCTGCGCATCGATGAGAACCTGCGTATCTTCCTCGGCGATACCCTGGTGGTGGACTGCTCAGCCGTTCTCTCGGCCTCGGCCCGCGATCGCTTCATCCCCTGCTTCCAGGAGATCGCCCTCAAGCTGGGCCAGAATCCCATCCTCATGCGCGACCGCGAGATCTACATCATGGGCGACCGCACCATCCCCTACGGATTCGTGGTCGGCACCCTCGCCCGACTTCAGGCTGCCGGCGTCGATCGGGTGGGCATGATCGCCCATCCCGACTACCTCCCCGAATCGACTGCCCCCCTGGAGCTGCTGGAACCGGTCCAGCCTTCAGTGGAGCCATCAGGGCCAACGCCATGACCGAGTACTGACCATGGGCAACCCGACAGCCAGTTTGCGACGGAGATGACGCCATGGGCATGAAGCTCTCGGGACGACGCGACGCCATCTCCGACATCAACGTCACCCCTCTGGTCGATGTCATGCTGGTCCTCCTCATCATCTTCATGGTCACCGCCACCCTGCTCCGCACCAAGGACGAGCAGGAACGGCTGGTGGACATGGAGCTGCCCCAGACCGTTCGGCAGCGACCCGTCACCATCGACCCGGAGGACCGCTCCCGTCTCATCCTGCGCATCGATGAAAACCTGGTCGTCCGACTGGACGACCAGCTGGTCACCGATTGCTCCCAGGCCGCCCGCTCGGGGAACCAGCGCGAGTACGAGCCCTGCTTCCGAGAGATCCAGGAGAACCTGCGCTCCAATCAGCGGTTGCTGGATGCGGGCCAACTGTACATAATGGGAGAAGAGACCGTTCCCTATGGGTTCGTCGTTGGTACTATTGCCCGCATTCGACTGGCAGGCGTGGACAGGGTCGGGATGATCACCAATCCCGAGTACCTGCTCGAGGAGTCCAACTGATGGACGATCTGATGCGAAAACGCTCGGACCCCTTGCTGTTGATCTGGGGGGTGTTCTTCACCCTCGCCATTCACATGGGAATCGTCGCCGTCTACCTGCTGTGGTCGGAAACCGAGTCCCAGGCGGTGGAGCCTCAACAGCCTCCGGAATGGATGCGATTCGAAGCCGTCGAGCTGCTGATGTGGGGCGAGGTCATGCCCAATCCCCATCGCCTGCCGATCATGCCCAACCCGGCCCCCGAGGAACGCCAGCAAGAGGTGGTCGCGGTGGATCCCACCCCGCAGAACCCCAGCGAGGATGCGGTGGCGTTGTCGGTCTCCGACCAGGAGGACCCCGATCGTCCCACCCAGCGCGAGTCGCGCCGCCGCGAGGAGCCCGATCAGCGCCGCGACAGCGCGCGACACAACCCGAACCGCCCGATCAACAATGAACCGCTCTGGGGCAGCCCGGACGGCTTCCGCGGTGGGACCAGCCTCTCCCCGACCGCCCTCGCCAACCTGTTCGGGCCGGTACAGGAGCAGATCCAGCGCGCCTTTCGCGCACCCAGCAGTCTTTCGGCCGACGACCTCCGCCGGCTGGAGGGACGGGTGCGGGTCTTTGTCAACCGGGAAGGCCGGATCACCCACTTCGCCTGGGACAGCCGATCCGGCAACTCGGCATTCGATGCAGCCGCCGAGAGCGCCCTCAACCGCTTCCGCCTGGGAAGCGACCGCCTTCGCCTCCCCTTCGACAACGAGGTGGCCATGGAACAGGCCGTTCAGCGCGGGTTCATCGTCATCATCCGAAGCGCTGGCCACTGACCGTGTTGGCGCCATTTAGTGGACAGCACCCGGCGAATCCCCTATTGAGTGGGGGTGAACCCGCCGTCACAAGGTGAGAAATCCAATGAGATTGCCGCTTTCGTATTTCTTCTGCCGACAGCCGAAAAACCACCCCGGGCAGGCGCTCCTCCCCGGCTTCCTGCTCGCGTCGCTCTCGAGCCTGCTGCTTCTGGCCTCCTCGGCCATCGCCCAACAACCGCCGCCCCCCACGGGACCGACCCTCGGAAACGACATCGGTGCCATCGAAATCCTGATCGACCCCACGGTCAATCCTCGGGTCCGCACCCCCTTGGCCGTGCCCGATGCCTTGAACCTGGGAACGACCGATCTCACCAACGTCGCCGCCACCATCAGCCGCACCCTGCGCCGCGACCTGGAGCTGGCCGGTCACTTCCAGATCCTGTCCCCCGCCAGCTACTTCTTCGATCAGCACGCCGACGGCTTGACCAGCTCGACCATCAACTTCCAGAACTGGTTCAACGTCGGCGCCCAGGGGCTGGTCAAAACCGGCTTCTCGGTGGCCGCCAACCAGGTTCGTCTCGACTTCCGCCTCTTCAATGTGGATGCCGGCCAGCAGGTCAGCCTCGAATGGCAGCCGGTGACCGTCAGCCTTGACCACGTCCCACAGGAGGTCCATCGCTTCGCCAACGAGGTGATCTACTACTATTCCGGTTACCATGGCCCCCTCGGCTCCCGTATCGCCTTCGTCGGTCGAGGCGCCGAAGGCAGCCGCGAGATCTATACCCTCACCCTGGGGGCCGATGGCATCAGCCCGATCACCTCCAACAACTCCATCAACACCCTACCCGCCTGGGTCGGCAACAACATCGCCTTCACCACCTATATCAACGGAAATCCCGACCTCGTCCTCACCGATGGCGATGGCTTCCGGGTCCTGAGCGAACGCCCCGGCCAGAACGTCGCCGGCTCCGCCTCTCCCGATGGCTCCGAGCTGGCCGTGACCCTCACCATCGACAGCAACGCCGAGATCTACGTCATCTCCACCGCCGACGGCTCCATCCTTAGACGGCTGACCGACAACCTCGCCGAAGATGTCTCCCCCATATGGTCTCCCCGCGGCAACCGAATCGCCTTTGTCTCCGATCGATCCGGAAATCCGCAAATCTACCTCATGAATGCCGACGGCGCCGACCAGCGGCGCATCACCTTCGCCGGCAACTACAACACCACCCCCGCCTGGTCACCCGATGGCACCACCATCGCCTTCACCGGTCGCGACTCCCGCAACCGCTTCGACATCTTCACCGTGGACGTGGCCTCATCCCATATCGAGCGGTTGACCCAGGACCAGGGAAACAACGAGTGCCCCAGCTACTCCCCGGATGGGCAGTACATCGTCTTCTCCTCGGATCGAGGAGGCGGGAACAACCGGCTGTACATCATGACCGCCGATGGCAACTTCCAGACCCTCCTGACCCGGCAGGGGAATGGCTACAACATGCCCGTCTGGCGCAACTGAGACGGCTTTTTGGCAAGAGGCTCCCATGCATATCGGCCGACCCATCCACCGTTATTTCGCCTTGCCCTTGCTGGCGCTGCTTCTGCTCGGTTGCCCCGGTAGACCGCCCACCGACGCCCTGCAGGCCGCCGAGAACGCCCTCCAACGAGCGCGCGACGCCTATGCCGAAGACTGCGCCGGCACCGAGTTTCGAGCTGCCCAACGACTGCTGGAGCAGGCCCAACAGGCCAGCGCCCAGGGCGACTACGACCGCGCTCTCACCCTGGCCCAGGCAGCCGAAGAACAGGCGGAACGGGCACGACTCACCTCTCAGGCCAACTGGGATGACTGCGATGCCGCCAGGGCGGCACAGGCCGGAACCACCGACCAGGATTACACCGCTCAGGGGGAGCGGGATCGCTTCCAGGTCGTGGCCACTGACTACGACCTGGTACCCATCTACTTCGGCTTTGATGAATCGGTCCTCGACGCCGGCGCCCGAGAGACCATTGAGAACCATGCCCGCTACTTCAACACCAACAACTACACCGTCGTCATCGAGGGCCACTGCGACGCCCAAGGGACCGACCAGTACAACCTCGCCCTGGGCGAGCGACGCGCCCGCGCGGTCGCCCAGTACCTGGTCACCTTGGGCGTGGAACAACAGCGCATCCGGATCATCTCCTATGGCGAGTTCCGCCCCATCTCCCAGGACGACCGGCTGAACCGCCGAGCCGAGTTCAAGCTCAGAGTCGAGTGACCCAAAGACAGCACTCCCGTACCGACAGGTCGATCCCGCCATCCCCAGCTGCAGACGGTTACGATGAGGGAAGCGGAAAGGCAGGGGGCGCTATCTCCATCCCTCCCGGATACGGCGCAGCCCCTCTTGTAGACCGACCTTCGGCTGATAGGACAGCATCCGCTCGGCCAGCGAGATGTCCGCCTGGCTGTGCAGTACGTCGCCCGGACGGGCCGGAAGATACTCCGGTGGGCAATCCACCTCGAACAGGGCCGCGATCTCCCGGTACAGCGTGTTGATGGAGACGCGGGAAGCGGTGGCCACGTTGAACACCTGGCCCGACACCTCCGAGGCGCGTTCCGCAGCCAGGATGTTGGCACTGACCGCGTTCTCCACGAAGGTGAAGTCGCGGGTCTGGTTGCCGTCTCCGTAGATGACCACCGGCCGCCCTTCCGACAACCGCTCGAAGAACCTGGGGATTACTGCTGCATACGGCCCCTGCGGGCTTTGCCTTGGCCCGAAGACGTTGAAGTAGCGCAGGCTGACCACCCCGAGGCCATACACCGCAGCAAACGCCATGCAGTACGCCTCGCAGGCCAGCTTCGAGGAAGCATAGGGCGACAGTGGCAACGGCCGCATGCTCTCCACTTTGGGGAGGACCGGCGTGTCCCCATAGACCGAGCTGGAAGAGGCGAACACGAACCGCTCCACCCCTTCCTCCCTGGCCGCTCTCAACATGTTCACCGTCCCGGTGGCGTTCACCTCGTGGGTGGTCGCCGGATCCTCGATCGAGCGCGGCACCGACCCGAGCGCTGCCTGGTGGAACACCGCCCGGCAACCCCTGGACACCTTCCGGCACAGCTCGGTATCCCGGATGTCCCCCTCCACCAGCTCGACCTCGCCCATCACCTGCGCCAGGTTCTCCCAGCGGCCGGTGGACAGGTTGTCCAGCACCACCACCTGGTGGCCCATCGCCACCAGGCGATCGACCAGGTGGCTACCGATGAAGCCGGCTCCGCCGGTCACTAGCGATCGGTCGGTCATGATGCACCGTCCTTGTCTTGAGAGCTCAACGGACCGGCGAACCGCTCCCGGAGCCGTTCAGCGTGGCCCTGAAGACGGCCGGGGTTGCTGAGAAGCACTCCACGACTGGAGCTTTTCGACCAGGTCCACCCCGAATATCTGCTTGATCTGCTCCAGGTTGTACAGCGCCTTGGCCGGGAGTGATCCACTGGCGGCCCCGGCTGCGCTCCCCGTGTCGATCAGGGTCACCTTCTCGATGCGGACGTCGGAGATGGTGTTGGTCAGTGTCGCGAGAATGGGGTCCAGCTTCTGGAGGAGCAGGACCTTTCTGCCGTTCTTTCCCGCCTTGCGGTACTGCTCCGAGACGGCGTTGAGCGCCTCTGCCTGGGCTTTGCCGTCCTCGATGATGGGCGCGGCGGAGGCCCGAGCTTCTTCCTCGGCCGCCTGGCAAGCGGCCTTGGCCGGCTGGACGACGTCCGCCTCCAGCTTGCGTCGGATCTGCTCCACCCGCGCCTTCTGCACGTCGATCTCCGCCTTGGACTGGGCCACGGCCGCCGCCACGGTGGCGCGCTCCTCGGCCACCAGCGCTGCCCGCCGCGTGGTGATCTCGGTCAGCCGCTTGGCAGCGTCCGCCTTGGACACCTCGATCTGCGCTTCGATCTGCGACCGCACCTCCCGCTCCCGGTTCTCTGCCGAACGCACCACCGCATCCGCCTTGGCATTGGCCTCGGCGATGCGGGCCTGGCGGATGATCTCGGCGTTCTTCTGTCGCCCGATGGAGTCCAGGTAGCCCAGGTCGTCCTGGACGTTCTGGATCTTGAGGGTATCCACCACCAATCCCAGGTCGGTAATGTCCTTTTCCGCCTCCAGCACCAGCTTCTCCGCGAACAGCAGCTTGTCCTCGTTCACCTGCTCCGGGGTCAGCGTCGCCAGAACCCCACGCAACGCCCCTTCCAGCGTGGCCTTGGCGATCTGGATGATCTCCTGCCGGCTCTTGCCCAAAAACCGCTCGATGGCGTTATTCAGCACCGGCTCGTCGCCAGCGATCTTGATGTTCGCCACCCCCTGCACCGTCAGGGGAATGCCGCCCTTGGAAAAAGCGTTCACGGCGTTCACCTCGATGATCATGTTGGTCAGGTCCATCCGGTCCACCCGCTCAATCAGCGGCCGTTTGACCCGGGAACCCCCGATGAGCGTCGTGTACCCCAGCTCACGCCGGCCGACCTGCCGATGATGGCCCGAGAAGATCAGCACCTCGTTGGGCTGGCAGATGTAGATCAACCGCTTGATGGTGAAGACGAACAGGATCACCGCCACAACCAGGATGACGATCAGGATGGTCAGTAAGGAACTAAACATGGATCACCTCACGCCTGCTGGGACGATCGCGGGATCGTCGTTTGGGGGGAGGTCACAGACGATCCCGCCGGGGAAGCGCCAGACCAGCCATCGTCACCCTCCAGGTTTCCGGCGATCAGTCGGGGGACATCGATGCCGGTCGTGGCCGCCAACGCGTCGAAGATCGCCCGCATCATGGCCGGGTACGCCCCCACATAGGCAGCAAGGGTCTCACCCCGCCCGCCATCGATCAGGTTGATGTGGTCCACCTGTACCTTGCGCACCCCATCGGCCACCTGTTCGAATATCTTTTCCAGCTCGCCGATCAGGTAGATGGTCACCGCCTCATCGCCCGCATCGAGCCAGGCCTGGTTGAGCAGGTTGATCGCCTCGCCCACGGCTTGCCCCCGTTCCCGGATCGCAGCCGCCTGGCCCCGAGCCCTGTACTGCTCCGCTTGCTTCTTCGCTTCGGCCGGCAGCACCTGGTCGGTCTGCTGTCGGATCGCTTCCAGCTCGGCTCGCACCGCCTGCAGCTCCTGCTCCGCGGAGGCTCGGGCCTCCCTGGCAGCGGCCAGGGTGCGCTCCTCCTCCGCCTTGACCTGCGACTCCAGCTCGGCCCGGATCCGGCGAAGCTCGTTTTTCATCTGGGCGATCTTGGCATCCATGTTGGCAGTGGTCACATTGGCCCGACCGGCCGCCACCGCTTCCGCCTGCTCAGCGTCCCGCTTGGCGTCGCTCTCAGCCATCTCCGCGTTCCGCACCACGGTGGCGATCGCCTGCCTCCCGATGGAGTCCAGGTAGCGGACCTCGTCGGAGACATGCTGGACCTTGAAGGTGTCCAGGTGGATCCCCAGCTTGTTCAGGTCCTCCTCCGACTCCCGGCTCAGCTCGCCCGCGAACTTGAGCCGATCCTCGTTGACCTCCTCCGGCGTCAAGGTCGCCAACACCCCCCGCAGGTGACCTTCCAGGGTCTCCTTGGCCACACGCCGGATCTCCTCCGGGTCCCGGCCCAAAAACCGTTCGATGGCATTGCCGATGATGCCCTCGTCGCTGGAGATCTTCACGTTGGCGATGGCGTCCACACTCAACGGGATGCCACCCTGGGAGTAGGCGTTGCGGATCGAGATCGGCACCTCCATGATGTTCAGGCTCATCCGGTCCACCCGTTCCACGAGCGGCACACGCCATCCCCGCCCTCCGAACACTACCCGGAACCCCCGCTTGGTGCCGTCCATCAACCGGGTCTCCCGCCCCGAAAAGATGAGCACTTCGTCTGGCCGGCAGATATAAAGCAGGTTCTTGATGACACCCAGGGTGACCAGCAAGATCACCACGATCACTCCCGCCACGATCAGTGCCGTACTCGGCACCCCCGCAGCGGCCACGAAAACCAGCTGTTCCATGTTCACCCCCGTCTGGTCTCGGCCTCGGCCTCGACTCCGTTCGATTCCTCCTGCTTCTGCTTGTCGCCATACGGCACCCGGACCACGCGGGCCGTGGTCTCGTCCAGATCGATGATCAGCACCCGCGCGCCGGGTTCGATCGACTCCGCATCGTCCGCCAGAGCCAACAGATCGGTGTCCTTCCCCTTGATCCGGCAACGGATCTTCCCCAGCTGCTCATGGGAGACCCGGACCAGCACCCGCCCTTCTGCTCCCAGAAGGTCACTCACCCCCGTTCCGCTTTGGGCGCCGTGCCGCTTCAGGTAGCGAAACCCGTAGGCAGCCCCCAGGCCGGTCGTCAACCCCATCCCCCCGGCGATCAGCCCCGACACCAGCCCAGGCATCGCGAACGGCGTCAACACCAGCCCAGTGACCCCGAAAAAGGTGAGAAAGTAGGTCCAGAAGCGAGTGCTGAAAAAGGGGAGCCAGACCGCCGTGTCGGCCGCCATCCCCTGGCCTGAGTGGGCGATCGGGTGGTCCACCCCTCCCGGATGTCCGGCATCCACCTCGTGGTCCAGGTCGTGGTCCAGGTCGTGGTCGACGTCGTGGTCCAGGTCGTGGTCCAGGTCGTGGTCCACCTCGACCTCGTGTCCGATCTCGGCGTCACCATCGGCATCCTGATGGCCACCGAAGGCCGACAGTAGCACAAATACCCCGCCCACGATGGCGGTGATCAGATACACGCTGAGCATGCAACCGCCTCCCATGGTCCGGCCGGCAGCGCTTCACCCCCTGATGATCGACCCCCTGGTTTCGACAGACCGACCTGCGGGGTTCGCCTCACCTATCCCCCGTCCTCCTCCTGGGTACAGGTCGCGGCCCGGCCGTGTTGGCCTGACAATGGCGCTGTCGACTGCTGAAACCTCACACTGGACTGCAACCAGCCTGGCGTCAAGGGATTTGACCCTCGCTGCGATCCCGTCACCCTGACCAGCGCCGTCACCCGCACCACCCCCAGGTAAGCCGCCTGATTTGGATCCCCTCTCGATGTTCATTGGATTTCCCATTTCCGAGCGGGCCTCCCCCAGGCGTTGGCTTTCGATCTGAACCCTGCTGGTCACAGCGCCTCCACCTCCACCGCCACCGGCACCTCATCCCCCGCCTGGATCCGGACCCGCAAGAAGTGATGTCCCCAGTCGTCGCCCAGCTCCAGGGGTCCGCCACCACCTCCCGTCGAGTGATAGGGGACCTGTCCAAAATACCGCAGGGCGTAGGTGCCCACCCCGCCCGTGAAGACCGCGTCCACACGAGCCCGCCCCAACAGCTCGACCAGGCGGGCCGCCTGGTGGCGGCTCACAAACCCCCGGTCTCGCGTGCCCGACGGATCGAACGGAGGGATCTGCATGAACACCAGCCTCACCTGTCCCTCGGCCGCCTGGAGCACCCCCTCCCAGTACTCCTCCTGCTCGGAAGCCAGACCCGCAGAGGCGGTATCCATGACGAAGAACTCCACATCCCCGATCGAGAAATCGAAATCGGTCCTCCCGAATATCTCGTGAAACGGAAGCGACGCCTTCGCCAGAGCCTCATCCTGGCCGATGGCCGTGACCACCGGCACCCCCAGCTGCGACATCGCCTCCCGCCAGCGCTCCAGCTCCAGCCACTCGCCGCTGTTGGCCACGTTACCCAGCGCCACCACCAGGTCCACGCTCGGGGGGGATCCGATCGCCTCCCGGAAACGCGACAGTACGTCGTAGTCTCCCTTGATCTCCCCGATCACCGCCAGCCGGATCGGTTCGAAACCGCTGCGACCCAAGGTTCCCGGCGGCATCACCCGCACCTCCAGCCGGGAGCAGGAAGCCAGGCGCAGCCCCGCAAACAGCCGCTCGGGGGATCGCTCGGGATCGGGGACCAGCGGTCCCAAGACAAATCCCGCGGGATCGGGCTCCTCCGGACAACCAGCGATGTCCCTTGATCCCAGGGAGGTCCGGATCGGGACGAAGCTGCCGTTGACGAACACGTTGTCCAGACCGATGTCCAGCTCCGACCACCCCTGGGGTCCATGGTCGATGGTCAAGGTTGCCGTCGGCCCGGAGGCATGCAGCGAAACCAATCGTCCATCGGCGTCTACCCTGGGCGACGCTCCCGGCTCGAACCGCACCTGGAGGCCCTCCCGAACCACCGCCCGCCCCAGCTCGAACTGGGCCTCGAACCGGCTGGAAGGATCGCCCATGCAGCCGACCCATACGATCAGCAGATAGCTGGCCACAAACCACTTGACCCGGCAGACATTGAATCGCATCACAGTCGAGCGTGTCCCATAAGAGTGCCCGGGGTGGGGCCGAGTCAAAGCTGGTCGAATCCGTGAACACATGGGGCTTGGGGGTTCGGCTCTCCATCGGTCGACCGCCAGCCGCGCAGCCTGGTAGACCACTCCTTGCGTGTGCATGACCAGATGATCGGAAAGTCGGAGCTCAAGCGCCTCTCCAGTCCACTCAAGCTTGGGCTCCTTTTCCTCTATCCCCTGATCTTGCTGGTTGCACTCTATGTCAGCCTGTTCCTGCTTGGCAACACTCACCGCGTCGCCTCTTTCCTCACCAGGCTGGTCTCCTCGGTCCTCCCCGGCACCCTGGAGGTGGACGAGCTCCAGTTGACCGCAGGCTTGACTGGGGCGCGCCTCTACGGCGTTCACTTCTACCACCCCCAAGGCCAGGAGCAGATCCACGCCCACCTCGTGGAGGCTTCGGTCTCCTTGCTCTCCCTCCTCTCCGGAGAGATCGACCTTCCCCGGGTGCAGCTGGTCGACCCCCGGGTCCTCGTCTCCTTCGGCCCCAAGAACTCCCCTCACATCGCGGAGGTGTTCACCGATCTGCGATCCACGCTTCCCGACGACCTCGATGAGCCGCCCTCCTCCTCCGGGGGCGGTCCCACCGTCCGCCTTCGCGACATTCAACTCCACAACGGAGAGGTCCTCGTGCACCTGCCCCAGATCTCGGTCGTCGTCCACCAGCTCCAGGTGGACAACTGCCGTCTCGACGTGGTCGAGGGAGAGTTCTCCATGTGGGCCGATGTTCGGGTCGGCTCAGGTCAGGTGTTGATGCTCCCTGAGCTCTTCCGGCTCGTCGACCTCAAGACCACCGATCGATTGCGCGACTACCGCCTTCTGCGTGCCACCGATCCCTGGCGGTCCATCGGGGTTCCCGTACCCCCTGCCTTTCCGGACGAGCCCGGCCTGTTGTCGATCCCCTTCGAGGACCTGGCGGTCGATCGATTCCACTGGCGGGAAGACGGATTCAACATCGCCTCGGTGCGTGGGCAGGTCGAGGGAGGCGAGCTGGTGGCCCAGGGAAGCCTGGACGTCCTGAGGGACAAGCGGGAGACCATTCACTATGGCGCCAGCGGCTCGCTGGTCCTCTCCCCTTCCTCGACCGCTCTCGCCTACTTCACCCGAAACGCCCTGTATCAGGCCCCCACTCTGTCCGACGGCTCACCCCCCGCTCCAGGCCGCTTCGACTTCGACATCGACGGCACCCTCGCCTCCATCGGGGGAACCCTGGGGCTCGCCCTGGATGGCCTGAACATCGCCGGCTGGGCGCTCGACCACCTCTCGGTCCAGGTCGAGACCGAACCCTCGGAACCCCTCTACCTGGCTGGGTCTGGCCTGCAGGCCAGCGCCGGGGAGGGACGGATGGCAGCCTTCGGCTTCTTCGACCCCAGAGACGGGACCTACGGCCTGGATCTGTGGTTGGACCGCCTGGACGCCTCCTGGTTGCTCGGCCCCCTGGAGACCGGCGGGGATCTCGACCTGGGCTTGGGACAGGTTCGGACCGAACCGGCTTCGCCCACCGAGGGGAGGCCGCCTCCCATTCGAATTGCGGGCGATCTCGATTCCAAGGGGTTCCCCAGCCTCCTGTTCGCCAGGCTGCAGGATGACCCGGATACCCCTCGCAACGACCTGGCGGCCGTCGAGATCTCGACCCTCCAGTGGCTTCGCGACCGCGCTTCGGGGCAGCTCCCCTTTTTCCGAGCCTCGTTGGCGGGGAGGCTCCGGTTGCAACCCGACGGAATGCTCCTGGTCGGCGGTCCCCCCGCCAGCTCGGATCTCCTCCTTTCCCTCGATCGGGATACGGTCCAGGTACGGGGACAGATCGATCTACTCGCTCAGACCTTCGATGATCTGCAGATCGACGGTGAAATCGCGTCTCTGGCGGCCTTCCTGCCCATCCGGGGTCTCGACGCCCGAGTCGCCACCGCCATCACGCTTGAGGGCCCCTTCACCGCGCCCTTTGTCCAGGTCGACCGGCTCACCCTGGCCAACCTTTTGGCTGGCGGCGTTTCGGCCGGCCGGGTCGTCTCCTCCTTTCGCACCGCCCTCGGCCTCGGGGTGGGCACCCTCCCCCGCCTGGAAGGTGGGCAGATCGCCGTCCTGGACGTGTCTGTGGGCGGCCTGGTCATCGACAGCCTGGAGTCCGCATACCAGTTCGATGGCGAGCACCTCTGGCTCCGGGACACCTCCATCAACAGCGGGTTTGGACGAATCGACCTGGACGGCTCGGTGCAGCTCGCCCAAGCCGGCGCAACCCTGGACGACCCCCGTCTCGACTTGTCGCTGCGTGCCGATTCCCTGGACCTCGCTGGCCTGCTACCCGATCTGCCGGTCACTGGCGCCATCGACCTGGAGGCCAGGGTCGCGGGCTCTGTAGGACGGCCACGTATCGACGGCTCCTTTGTACTGAGAGAGGCCATCCTCTTCGACGAGTGGATCGATCGCCTCTCCGCCCGGTTGCAGTACTCCAGACGCGGCATCTCGTTGACGGACATCGAGCTGCTGATCGAGGAGGGGCGCGTCGATGGAGCGCTGTTTCTCGATCCCGATGGTTCCTTGATCTCGGCTCATTTCCGGTCTCGCGGCCTGCAGCTCGAGCATTTCCGGCATATCGACGACCTGCAGCTGGAGATCTCGGGCTCCCCCGAGTTCAACCTCCAGCTCATCCCTGCCCGACAGATCGACCGCTCCCTTTTGCCCCAGGATCTGCTGCCGGCCGTCGGTCTGCCCGATATCCAGGGCAGCCTGATCGTCCGGGAGCTGAGTATCGGGGGCATGGACCAGGGCGCACTGGCCCTCTCCATCGACACCTATGGAGACACCGTGACCGTGGTGGGACAGCTCAGACGGGACCTGGACACCCGGATCACCTTCCCCTTCGACCGGCACCAACCCATTCGCCTGGAGGCTACCTTCGACCGGCTCCCCTTGGAGTTGGCTTTCCCCTTTCTGGACACCGTGATCCAGCGAGGCGAGGCCAACGGAGGACGGCTGGAGGTGGAAACCCGGTTGTTGGACGGATTCGAGCTGATAGGCGACCTGAGCCTGTCAGAGCTGTGGTTCCAGGCGGGTGGCAGACGATTCTCCACCGCCCGTCCCGTCCATGTGACCTACTCCGCCATCTCGGATCCGAGGGACCGGGATCTGCATCATGCCCTGCATATTCCCGAGCTGTCCTTCGGCACCATCGGCCATTACCTCACCCTGCAGGGGGATGTGCGGGATTGGTCCGACCTCGACCTGCGGCTGAGAGGGGAGATGGAGCTCTCGCTGGCCTCCCTGTTCACGCCGGCCATCGCCCAGGCCAACGGCGTCCTGGGCGTTACCGTCGATCTGGGCGGATCCCTGTCCGATCCCGCCGTACAGGGCCAGATCGCGATCCGGGATGCCACGATCACCCCTCGTGGTCTGGGCGATAGCATCACCATTCGGCGGGGGTTGATCCGGGTCTACCCCTACTGGGTGGAAGGGGTCCCCGCAGAGCACCAGATGACCCTCGAGATTCCCCGCGATCAGCAAATCGAAGGGAGCTTGTTCTCCGGCGCCTTCTCGCTCAACGGCCAGATCCACTTCGATCGGTTTCTGCCCCATGACCTGGAGCTGGAGCTGTTCGCCAACAACCTCAGCTATCGCCTTCCCGACCTGTTGTCCCTCTCCCTCAACCGGGTGGACCTGACCCTGTTTTCCTATGACCTGGCCGACCCGGACTCCTTCTACCTCTCCGGCAACGTCTTCATCCAGGAAGGGCTGTTCAGCCAGGAGCTCGGCAGCCTCGCCAGCCTCTTTCAGAGCACGTTCGCCCAGGTGTTCTCGCGTGAGGTCGCCCGTTACCGCGAGCCGATCTGGAGACAGGCCCCCCTGCTGGAGTTCATGGACTTCGACATCGGCATCCGAGCCCGCGACAACTTCCGAATCCGAACCTCCCTCTTCGATGCCGACATCGACGTCGAGCTCCAGATCGACCTGACCCTCCAGGGAACCCTCAAGGACCCTGTCCTGGTCGGCGAGGTCAAGATCATCGACGGAGACATCACCTATCAAAACCGCCAGTTCGAGGTCCAAAGCTGCTCTCTGCGCTTCGACGGACTCGCCAGCCCGGCAGGGCCCCTCCTCCCCCGCATCGAAAACTGCGTCGCAGAAGCCACCATCGAACGCTCCACCCTGACCAGCCGCAGCACCGCCCTGATCGGAGAGATCAGCACCTCCTACACCAGCCTGCAAGACGAGCGGCTCCAACCTTACCGCATCCGGGTTTCGGCCGAAGGTCTGTCACCCGCCGATCTCAACATCACCCTGGAAAGCGTCAACGTCGCCCTCGACCAGCGTGACATCCTCTCCCTCATCTTCACCGGGATGACCGTCGATGAGCTGACCACCAGTACCGACCGCGGCACCTCCTACGACATCCTCTTCCGCCAGCTGATCGGCCTGGTCCAGTCGGAGCTCCAGGAGCAGTTCAGCATCGACGAGTTCACCCTCATCCCCTCTCTGGCCGGCGCGACCGTCATCCAGCTGCGGGAGCAGCTATCGGAACGCCTCAGCCTGGATGTCCGCACCACCGTCTTCGGTACCGAGGCCAGCACCCAGGCGGTGACCGGACAGCTGATCCTCTTCGATTGGCTCATCCTGGAGCTGTCCGAACGCTCCGATGCCGACAACAACGTCGAGATGGGGGGACGGGTGAGGCTGCGAGTGGAGTTCGACTGAATGGCCACCATCGACCAGAACCTTGGCTGCCGTCACCCCCGCCCCCCTCTCGATCCATGGTGGTCGCTCAGGGCCCGGACTACCTCCCTGTTCCTGGCCGGCTTCCTCACGCTCCTTCTGGCAGCCCCTGACGCCTACCCCCAGGACCTCATCGAGTCGGTCACCATCGAGTGCGACCTCCCTCGCTGCCAACGACCTGCCGAGATGCAGCGCTTGTTGAGACTCACCGGCCTCACCCCTCAGACCCCTTTTTCCTCCGAGCTGGGCGACGCAGCCGCCTACTTCCTCGAACGAACTGGCTTCTTCGAGCATGTCACCTGGTCCATGCAACCCGGCACACAGGGAGGGCTGAACGTCATCTTGACCACCCGCGGACAACGCTTCATCCGCAGGGTCCACATCGACTCCGGGCTGGCCCTACAAAGCGAGATCCAACAACGCATCTTCATGCGCTCCGGCCAACCGTTCGACCCCACCGAGATCGATCGGCAGATCGAGGCCATCCTCGACCTGTTCGAAAAAGACGGCTACTACGGAACCCAGGTCGAGCTCCACCAAGTGGATGTCGAACCCTACCTGGTGGACCTCCAGGTCACTGTCTCTCGAGGCCAACGGCTCGATATCCGCCGCGTCTACCTCAAGGGCAACCGCCTCTTTCCCTATCCGCACCTGCGCTCCCTTGTGCTCAGACAGTTCGGCTTCTTCCGCACCTTCACCGCCGAGGCCTTCGACCGGGCGCTCAAAGAGCTTACCCAGGCCTACCGCGATGCCGGCCACTACCGGGTCCAGTTCTTGACCCGCTCCTATGTCCCCTACCTCGACCAGGGCTACGTAGACCTGTTCTTCGAGATCCGAGAAGGTCCCCGCTGGGAGATCCACTTCCAGGGCAATCGACACTTCACCGAGTCAGAGCTCTTGGACCGACTCCCGTTCGCCGAGATCGGGTACATCGGCCCCGAGGACATCGCCGACTCTGCCACCGAGCTGGAAGCGCTGTACCGGACTGCCGGTTACTTCTTCGCTCGGGTCCAGGCTCGCGAGATCGGCATCTCCCCCCTGGAATCCCGGGTGGAGTACTCCATCTACGAGGGTCCTCGCGCAGAGATCCGGCAGATCAGGCTGGAGGGCAACGACCACATCTCCAGCCAGCGGCTGACAGCGCTCATGTCCACCCGCAAGTATGGCCTGCTCGAATCGGGAGGGTACCTCCAACCCGAACAGATGGAAGCCGATATCCGCGCCATCGAAGCCTACTACCACGAGCAGGGGTACCTTGGCGCCTATGTCCCCCGCTGGACCGTCATCGCCGAGGACCAAGGCGCCTCTCTCTTTGTGACCCTCTTCATCCACGAGGGATTGCGCACCCGAGTCCGGGAAGTCCGCTTCACCGGTAACCGCATCCTCTCCTCCGATCAACTGGCCACCATCAGCCGCCTTCGCCCTGGTTCCCCGTTCAACCCGTCCCTCCTGCAGAGAGGCCAGAACGCCATCACAGAGGAGTACGCCCAGCTCGGCTACCGAACCCGACTACCCCAGCCGACCTGCATCACAGACCAGGGAGTCTCCCTGGTCGGCTGTCCCCTGCCCCGCTTTCCCGATCGCTGCCTCCAGAACGGATCGACGCGGTGCGCTGACCGCATCCGTCAAGACAGAACACTGGTCGAATGCACCCGGCTGGCTCCAGACCTCGGCTGCCACATGCAGGAGGGCGTGGACTCGCCCGAGGTGACCGTCGAGTACCAGATCGAGGAAGGCGACCTGGTCACCGTGGGCGAGATCTTTGTCACCGGGAACTTCCAGACCCGGGAGGGGGTAATTCGGCGCGAGTTCCTCCTGCGCGAACAGGACCCCTACAACTACACCCTGCTCTTGGAAGGTCAATCCAACCTACGCAACCTGGGTCTGTTCAACTCGGTCTCGGTCCGCACCATCGGCATCCAATCCGACGAGCGCTTCACCCGAGACCGCGCCGCCATCGTCGTGGCCGTCGAGGAAAGAACAAGCCAGTTCATGGAGTTTAGGGTGGGACTCCTCAGCCAGAACACCGTGGACAACCAGTTCCGATTGGTCCTCGGCACCGAGGCCACCTATGCCGATCAGAACTTCTTCGGCCGAGCCGAAGAGTTGCGCATCGGTGGCTCCTTCCAGTTCGAGATCACCGGAGTGCAGCGGGTGGCCGAAGGAGAGTTCATCGTGGGAGCCGGTGTCGTCTACCTCGACCCCCGCTTCTACTGGCTCGGCCTGGCCGACGAGCCTTGGGAAGGCCGGCTTTCCCTCTCCTACCTCTACGACCTGGTCTCTCTGCCTCAAAATCGCAGAGAGGTGACCCTCACCCTGCTCGGACGCCGCGAGTTCCGGGCCGTCCGTGGCCTGGCCGTCAACCTGGAGGCCGATTTCAAGCTCCAGGAGACCAGGAGCGTGCCCGAACAGCTCGACTTCGACCAACGCCTCATCCTCCAGCTCTCCCCCTCCCTCTCGCTCGACCGGCGCGATCACCCCATCAATCCCAGGCGTGGCTACTTCGCCGAGCTGGCTCTCGATCTGGCCGACGACTTCATCGCCATCAACACGGAGCAGTACACCCGCATCCGTACCCGGGCCAGCGCATTTCTCCCTCTCTTTCACCGCTTCGTGCTGGGCGCCCACCTCAACTTCGGCTTCGCGTTGGGCGGCGTGCTTTCTCTGTTCGACACCCCGGAGGATCCCACCTTGCCCACCGATCAGCGCCTCATCCTTCCCCCCGGCGAGCGGTTCCGGCTGGGAGGCGTCTCCGGCTTGAGAGGTTTCCCCGACAGCAGCCTGGGCCCAAGGTCCCCTTCGGACCTCCCTCTTTTCGGAGACGTGGTGCTCAACGGTGTGCTCGAGCTGAGATACCCCCTGCTTCCCGATGTCAACATCCACGGCGCCTACTTTCTCGAAACCGGCCAGCTCGCGGCCGATTTCATCGACCTCTCCTTCTCCGGGTTCCGCTACACCACTGGCCTCGGCATCCGCTGGCTCGCGTTCGGCCTGGTCCCCGTCGTGCTGGACTACGGCCTCGTGCTCGACCGCCAGCCGGGCGAAGCGCTCGGCAAGTTCTACCTCAACGTGGGCTACACCTTCTGAGATGCGCGGACAGCCCCCCATCGCCTCGACGCGACCGACACCGGTGGAGAAGCTATGGACACCATGACCCCGACTCGCTAGGCTGTCGCCGTTTGGAACCAGGGTATCTGACCTACGCTTCATGAAGACCTCCGACTCCACACCCCCCGACGGGCTTCCCGCTGCCCTGCGCAGGATCGCTGACGATCAACCCGCCCCGGAGGGGCAAACCGCACCGGATGACGACCGGTATGGGGATCCTCCGGTCACCGAACTTCCACTGGGTGGCATCACTCCGCGCGTCGATGAGCCGGAAAGAAAGCTCAGCGGAGACCTCTATATCCGACTGGAGGGGGAGATCTCCGGCCCGTTTCAACCGGAGCGGCTGGAATCCTTGCTGACATCCGGCATCCTGACCGGTCTGGAGGAGGTCAGCGCCGATCTGAACCACTGGACCCCTCTGGCCTACCACCCGCGGATCGTGCGGGGCCGGGTGAAAGACCTCCGCCAGGTTCGAAAGGAGCTGAAAAAGCTCTCCGAGCTCCCAGCCCCCAGAGGAAGCGAAGACCTTTTCGAACCCGATGTCCCCCTGTGCGCCATCGTCAAGAGGCCCAAGCATCGCCGAACAACCCCTGCCCCGCCACTGGCGCTTCCTGCCTTACCTTCCGATGACAAGCTCCAGATCCGCGATGACGATACCGAACCAGATTTCAGCCGAGACAGAAAAACAGATAAACCATGATGCCGAATCTGTTCTTCCCACCACCACGCCCCGGTCCATGGTCCCCAACCAACAGGGGCCCATCACCAGGTCCCATTCCGCGCTGCGGAACGGTGGTGGGCGTCTCCCTCCTCCTCTGCTTCTGTTTCACCTGCAAGGGATGCGGCCCTTCCCTGCAGGAGCTGGCAAGTGCCACCCACCAGGCTGCCGCCATCGCCCACCAGGCTCGACAAGCCGCCCATCGAGAGGCCGACCGCTCGACCGTCGAGCTCGCATTGCAGGCTGCCCGTCACATCGTCACCCGAGCCGCGCTGGGCTTCGACCCCTCTGGAGAGGCCGCCTACACCGCCAGCTGCGCCCAATGGCTACAGGCCGAAGATCTCCCTCGTGCCTCCGCCTGCCTGCAGCAAGCCACAGCGCAGGGGCTCGATGGCATCGAGCTGCGCCTGCTGCAAGCCCGCCTCCTCTTGGCTGAAGAACGCTACCCGGAAGCTCGCCAGCGCTTGTTTGCCCTCCGCGACCGACAACCTGACCACCTGGAGATCCCCCGACTGCTGCTGGCGGCCTTCTCGCAGGATCCGATCTTCAACCGCCCCGTCGAAACCCTGGTGCCCGGGGTCCAGATCGACCAGATACGGGCACTCGGCGGAGGAAGCACCCTGACCATGCGGCTTCGGCGCGATGGAGAGACCATCGCCGCCTTCAAACCCAACCAGACCCGCAGGCAGTCCAACTACCGAGCCGAAGTCGCCGCCTTCCGTCTTTGCCCCGTCATCCGCTGTATCTTCGAGGTCCCCTATAGCTTCGAGGTCCGAATCGAGCTCCGTCACTTCCTGCGTCTCTATGGCATCCGGTCTCTGGGCGAAGGAACCGGCTACGCCTCCAACTTCTCCGACCTCGTCTGGACCCGCGACAACGGCCGGCAGTACCTGCATGGCGTCTGGAAAGACTGGGTGCCGCACTTCACCAAGTTTCCCATCGAGTACGAGGACGTCTGGACACCCTGGGTCTCCGTCGATGGCGATCTGGACGCCCTCGACCAACCCCTGGCCGACGCGTTGGCCCCCTTGAGAGGACGGCCAGAGGGCAACTACGATGACATCCTGGCCGAAGCGGCCTCGGCAACCACCCGCGACCTGGCCACCCAGATCTCCAACCTGCTGGTGTTCGATTTCCTCATCAACAACTGGGACCGCTTCAGCACGGCCTACCTGGGCGTCAATTGCCAGTGGGCCGACGGCCGCTTCGTCTCCATCGACAACGGCGCCGGCTTCATGACCCGCGACCCGCATCGACCCCGCACCCATCTCCACCAGCTCTCCAGGTTCTCCCGCCGCCTGGTCCGAGAGGTCCGCGAGTTGGATCGCGAAGCGTTGCTGCCCCTCCTCTTTCCCGATCCGACCGCCGAGGAGCAGCTCCAGTACCAGGCCTTCCTGGACCGCGTCGATGAGTTTCTGGCTTATGTCGATGATCTGATCGAGCAGTACGGCCATGAAGCGGTGCTCGCCTTCGATTAGCCACATCGAGAGGGGGTATCGCGCCCGACGTGAACAGCCGGCCGCTAGAAAAGCGAGTGGCTCAGACCCACCGTCAGCGTCAGGAAATGTAGCCAGTTGCGGGTGTAGCCATCCCCAGGACCGTCGGGGTCACTGGTGCCCGTCGCACCTCCCCCCAGGTAACGCAGGTTGACAAAGGCGTCCGCCGACTCCGAAAGCCGCAGCCCCGCCCGGATGCTGGCATCCAGCAAGGCCCCTTCCACCTCGTTGTCGCTGCCGTTGAGGTAGCTCACCGGAGCGTATATCCCGTCGATCTCCGTGCCCAGCCAGATCCGATCCGCTACCTGGTACCGGCCACGCACCTTCAACAAAGGAACAGGACCGATCCCGCCATTGGAGCGATACAACTCTCCATCGAGCGACTGGAACTCGATGGCGGCATTCCGGATCTGCATCGACCCCCCCACGCTCACCTGGGCTCTCGGCTCGTCCAGCACATGGTACAGATAGCTCGCCCGGTAGAACGGAAAGCTGTAGCGCAGGCTCATCGGAGTCCCCTCCGGAAACACCAGCCCGTCGACCCTCACGTTCCGCTCCAACAATGCCGTGGTGACCAGCTCCAACGGCTGATACAGCAGGATCACCTCGTGCCGCCTGGCCACTCGGAGCTCCAGGCTCAACCGCTGGACGAAAAACAGGACGTCCTGACCCCCCTCGTCATCGTAGTCGAAGTAGGTCCCGTCCTTGCTGAACTGGACACGGTGATCCAATACCCCCAGAAAACCGAGCTCCCAGACTCCCCGCAACCACCCGCTTGACCCCTCCCCGCTGACCGCCTGGCCCTCTGACCCTTCCAGGGCTGCCATCCCCGCGACCTCTCCCTCACCAGCCACCTCCCCGCCTGGAGGCTCTGCCGCTCGGACGATCCCGGACCCGAAGATCACCCCGAAAAGCGCCACAAACGTCATGACCCCCCACCGGCCCCCGCCGGCACGAACCCCCAGCCCGCATTGTTGGTTTCCGCTCATCGCCCGATGCATCGCACCCTCCTTGTCTCCTTACCCTCTGGATAACAGAGGGAGCCACATCACACTCTTCTACAGTCCCACTCGGCTCTCCACCCCAACCCCGACGAGGCCGGAGCGAAAACGGTGTGACCGGCAAGGTATGGTCTTTGAGTTCTGTATTCTGTAACAGAGTTCGCCCCCAGATTGAACTGCGACTCGCAATATCGATACCAGAATGGCTCCGCCCCGGCTCATCCCGGTTGCGTTCCAACACGGTCGAGGTGTGTTGCAATCCACTCAATTGTGGTAGAGAAAGGGAACCCTTTGGTTTCTGCTTGGAGCGCGCACAATGTACTCGACGACTTTCAGAAGTTGGAGGATCGCCCTTGTTCTTGCCCTTGCCGCCCAGCTTCTTTCGCTCGGCTGCGGTGCAGGTTTCGTCACCCGTCAAGAGGCGGGACAACAACGAACCACCACCGCTGCCGATCGAGATGAGACAGGAACGATCGGTCCCGATCGATCCCAGGCGATGCTGCCCGATCAGCCCATCGACCCCGACGCCACCTTCCAGCAAGGCGATCTGGCCTTTCGCGAAGGGGATCCCTACCAGGCTCAGCGCCTCTTTGGCCTCGTCTACCTGCACGATCCCGCTTTTGGACAAGGAATGGCCGCCTCTGCCCTCAACGAGACCTGCCGGGTCATCGGAAACGACTGCGTGCTGGTGATGGGCCGCCTCGACCTGCTGAGAGTCGATTACCACGACCAGCTCGGCCCCCGAGAGGACTGGTTTCCCCAGCAGGAAACCGATTACCGCTCCATTCTGGCCTGCTTCGACCTGGCCCTGGACGGACGCCTTGACGAGGCTTACGGGGAGGGGTACCGGGTGATCAACGCTCCCCTTCCCCTCTTCGACCAGTTCGCCCGCCTTTGTGTCGACCGGGTTCAGGCGGTCCATTCCCAGCAGCGCTGGCAAGAGGCGCATACCCAGGCCATGGCCGATTGGCAAGAGTCCTACCCGGGTTTCCTCGACGCCTACCAAGCCCTCGCCCCGACCATCCAGGAGATGGACTGGGATGGGATCCTGGACACCTATCCCCAGTACAAGATCGCCGAGGAGCCGATCCTTCCCATCCTGGAGAGCGAGCTATTGAACGAGGACCCGCAGGTTGGCGAGCAGGTGGCCCGGGCTGCCGAGATCGTCGAGGAGGTGCAGGTCTTCGAAGAGGACAACATGGAGCGTTACTCCCAGATGCGGGAGGCCATCACCGCCATCGAGGAAGACCCCCGCTACAACCAGGCGTTGCTCGACTACGAGGAGATCCACAGCCGCATCCCGCCCCTCCAGGACGAGATCGATTCCCTCCGCCTGGCCCTGGAGGCCACCACCGGCAGGGAACATCGCGCCATCGAGCGACGCATCGAAGCCAAGGAAGCCGAAATCCGGGAGATCCGTCGCGACCTCCGCCGAATCATGGGTACCATCAACAGCATCCGCCGAGAACGGGACCTCCCCACCCGCGACGCCCCCTACGGCATCGTGAATTGAAGTCCCTCCCCCCTGGCATGACCCCTTCCTCTTTGCTGAGGTCACCCCGTCCCGAGTAGAACACCATGGATCAACTCAACATCAGACGTGCCGATCAGAACGACCGCGAGACCTTGGCGGAGATCTTCTGCTCCGATATCCGCGACTGTGGCCCCGTCCATCAACCGGCCCAGATGCTCCCACTGGTGGACGCCACCCTGCAAGAGCAGAGTCGCTCCGCTCATTGCTGGATCGCCAGAACCGACCAAGGCGAGGTGGCCGGCGTCATCCTGGCCTTCCCCATCTGGAGCTTGAAGGTGGCCAACCGGGCACTCTGGATCGAGGCCTTCTACGTCCGGCCAAACCTCCGTCGTCACGGCATCGGCCGCAAGCTCCTCGATTTCCTGCTGGACTGGGCCTACGAAAACGACATCATGGGGGTCGAGGTGGAGGCCTACCGCATGAGCAACGCCGCCTCCATCCTCTTCCGCGCCGCCGGCTTCCAGCGGCTGGCCCACGAGCGTTACTGCTATCACTTCGTCAGAGAACAGCCCTGACACCTCGACTCGGGCTCATTCGCACATCCCCTGCAACCCGTTGATGTACACCTGGAAATCGCCCGAATCATCCGGCCCGTCGCCATCCACGATCGCGTAGTAGACGCCCGGTTGGACACAGTACAGGTTGACCTCTGACGTGGTCGCCGGAGAAAAATCCTCGTTGCAGCCGTCTGGAAGCTCGCTGGTAGGATCCGCACACTCCGACCGAACGTATAGGGTCGTATCGAACGAGGAATCCCGGGTGCTCACCATCAGGGAGACCATCGTGACAGGTACCCGGAAGGGGACCACCGCGTCCGGTCCACTGGCCTCCCCGCTCAGACAGCTGCCCTCGTGCACATCCTCCGCTCCCGTCGTGCCCCCTTGAACGGTGGCGATCCACCTGTTCGCCACAGCACCCTGCAGAAGCTGCACGATCGGTCGCTGCCGCTCGCAGATGCTGTGGCCGGTCCACTCGTCGCATGACAATGGGGCCAGGTACAGGTTGTCCACCGCCGTAGGGGGCCTGGTTCCCGGCGCGCTCGTCCGAAACTCCAGTCGGTCGAAAACCGGCACTTCCACCTCTGTGGGGATGGGGATCGGTATAGCCGTCCCCCCGTGTGCCCCATCCACCCACAGGTCGTAATTGCCGGCCTCCTCTTCTTCAGGCGTCCGTGCCAGTATGGTAAACCGATGCCAGCTCATCGGATCGACTCGACCCAGGCTGAAGGTCTCCGGTTCCGCCTGATTGACCACGTAGCTGGCGTAGATCCCGCGCGTCGTATAGTTGTACCGGAGATCGACCAGACAGGTCTGGTCGTCCCCGCCGAGCAGGCAGAGCTGGTCGATCGCATCGATGATGTCCGTCTGTGACACCCGAAAATCGATCTCCAGCCAGATCGGAGCGTTCTGAGGGACGAACTTCAGCAAACCGCCGAGACCGTCCACTCCGCTCTGCAACCACCTACCCTGGGCTCCGAGGGCTCCCGCCACCACCGGAGGCGGGCCCTGCGATCCTTGGGGCGGTGTGATCCCCTCCCATGCGCAGGGCGTCGTGCCGACAGAGTCGGTGTCGAAGTTCTCATCGTACACCAGGGGCGCCGGTGATTCGCTACAGATCCTCACCGCGCACGGTCCCGGATCCGGCTCTTCCTCCTCCACGCTGTCCTCTGCATCCGCCAGGTCGGTCGCGTCCACGACATCCCCAGCTTCCACCGCATCGGTCACCTCCTGCACATCCCGGGGGGCATCCACCACCGGATCCTCCGGTGGCGTCGTATCCTGAACGACCTCTTCCTCCGCTCTATCCTCCGGGAGGTCCGGCGAGATGACCGCGTCCAGATCCTCTTGTCCATCCGTGGCACCGTCCTCGGCGGTCACCAGGACCACCTCGGCGGGATCGTACCCGAGGTTGCACCCCGACAGTCCAATACCCATCAGACCTGTCAGCAGCACAGCCGTTAGAAAAATCCTGTTGAGCCTCATGGCAGCGAGATCTCCAAGTTGTAGGTGAACTCTCCGGGAAATACCGCTCCGTTCCAGTCCATCACCACGAAAATGTACTCACCCTCCGACTCGCAAGGCGTCGTGTTGCATGCCACGAACGCGCTGCCCGGCAGGGTGATCTCTCCATCGTGGTCCTCGTCGAACACCCAACTGCCGGCGTCCCAGACGAGCTGCCCGCCGATCGTGTTCATCCCCGCCATGAAGCCGGTGAAATCTTCCGATCCGGTGCGGGTGAACTTCACCTCCGGATTCTGACCCGTCGCATCGGCGGTCGGTGCGGTCAACCGGTAGTAATGGATGTCTCCAGACTGCTCGATTCGAGCTCCTGTCACCGTGATCGGGCTGTTGGTCGCATTCAGCTCCCCCAGCTCGACGGGAGCGAACCCCCAGGTATCGAACCAGACCAGGTAGGCGTACTCCTCACCCCCGACAAATGGTCCGGCGGGCGTGTTGTCGTAGTTGTTGGCATCCTGGAATGCGATGTAGAACGGCAAGTCCCCCACGTAGGGAGAGGCCACCACCGTCCGCGCCGAAACATCGTCCGCCGCCACCCCGGCGTTGAAGGTCATGTAGTTGAAGCCGTCGTGGGTGATCACCAGCGGATGAACCGGCGAGCTGCTGTCGGCCGGCTCCACCCGGATCTCCAGCATCGTGCGGGTCGGCAAGGTCACCGCCAGGAGATCGACGTCCGGACCGACGTACTCCACCGACTGGACATAGAAAATATGCTCGTCCCCGTCGATCACCCCCCACAGCGCGTCGAACGGCAGATCGATGATGTCCAGCACGGGAGATAGCGGGTGCGCATGATCACACCCGCTGAGACAGTCCGGCCATTCCGAGCCCGCACCCTGCGTCTCGTGCCCCAAGTAGAGCGGGGGAGCGTCCTCACCACCCTCCGTGGGCACATCCTGCCCATCCAACTCCAGGTCTCCCGTCGCCTCCCCGGGAACATCTCGCAAGGAGGAATCGGCGTCCAGTGCGTCTGCTATCGGTTCCGAAGGGTTGTCGTCCGGACAGCCCATCGTTCCCCAACAGAGCATGGCCAAGAGCCCTGCAGCCAACCAGGTTCTCTTTCGCATCAGACTACCTCCCCTGCTTCGTACCCTTCAACCATTGAACTGGATGCCGCCCAGGATCTCCCACCAGTGGGTTGCCTTGGGCTCGCCCGCGCCTATGATTCAACCATGTTCTGGCGACAAAGCCAATCGATTCCCATGACCGGCGAGAATGACCGGGTTACGGCTGGACCCCTCCGGAAAACTGGAGTTTCCTCTTGTCAACTGCCGAGGTTTGCCAGTATCAGGTCAGCCTGACCGCTACCCGATCACCCTGGAGGACAACAACCATGGATTTCTCCGAGATCATCCGCAACAGGCGTTCCATCCGCTCCTTCACCTCCCAGCCGGTGGACGAGGCAACGGTCCAACAGCTTCTCGAGATCATCCGGACCGCTCCCACCGCTGGAAACCGCCAGGCCTATCGCCTCTACGTGATCCGCGATCCGCAGATTCGCCGCGGACTTGCCGCGGCCGCCTACCACCAGGACTTTCTCGCGGAAGCCCCCGTGTGCCTCGCTTTCTTCGCCGATCCCAACCGCTCCCTCGGCCGATACGGCTCCCGTGGCGCCAACCTCTACTGCCTGCAGGATGCCACCATCGCCGCCACCTTCGCCTGGATGGCCATCGTCGACCAGGGGCTCGCCAGCGTCTGGGTCGGTGCCTTCGACGAGGAGGCGGTCTGCCGAGTCATCCAGAGCCCTCCCGACCTCCGGCCGGTCGCCCTGCTCCCCATCGGACACCCCGCCGAAAACCCCGAGAAAACCCCTCGCCGGCCGTTGGACGAAATGGTCGTGTGGCGCTAGCTCCCTCGCTCGATCCCGACCGACTACCCCGCAAGAAAGCCATTCCCCCGGACCACCCAAGGGTTGCCATTTACCCCAGGAAAGTGTTGGATGACAGGATGGATCCCCGTTTTCCGGTCCCCCTCGCTCGCGATCAGCGGGAGAGGGGCCGGGGGTGAGGGTAGCTCAAGCGCGCTACTCGCACCCCGGATTCTGAAGGCCGGCGTTGGGTGCGTAGATCGGCCCCTCACCAAACGGGATGACCACGAAATCGTCCGCGTTGATATCGCTGTCCGCGTCGTCCAGATCGGCAGTGCCACACCGACCGTAGGTCTCCCCCTCGGCGATCGTCAGGTTGACCGGAGCTCTGGGGGTATCGGGCTCGCCGGCCCAGTAGTGCGTATCGGTGAAGTTCCCATACCCCACCGCATCCACGATGTTCCCGCAGCTATCCACCAGGCGGATATTGTCGGGACCGTTCTGGATGTCCATCGAGACCGTCTGATCCCGGTTGGGAACATCGCTCTCTCCGATGACGAAGTACCCAGCCACGTCTCCACCCGAGCCGTCGGAGATGCTGCCCGTCAGGCTGTGGCTCTGGTAGATCTGGATCGCCCCGCCCACCAGGTTGCCGTTGACGAGCTCCAGGCGGGAATTGGCCAGGGAAGTGCCCGGTACACCCCGCAGCTCCACAAAGCTATAGTGCGATCCGCTCTCGCCCCCGGGTTCGTCCGGCATGAACTCGTTGATCACCACCAGGTCGGTCAGAGGGGTGGTACAGGGACCGGCCTCACAGACCCGCCCGGAAAACCCGCTGTTCAGCTCCCCTGGCGTGGGGGTGGTAGAGATATCGAAGTCCTCCGAGTTGTGGCCGCTGTCGATCTCCCCTAACGTGTCCCCTGCGCATCGAACCAGGCTCTGTCCGCTGTTGGTGGCTGTCCCTTGGGCCGGCAGGTCCTCCCCCAGACCGGTGGCCGTGACCGCACCGTAGCCCACGGCGTCCACCACCCCCTCGGCACAGTCCACCAGCAAAACGAACCCTCCGGTGTTGGTCAGATCGGCGAAGTTATTGGTGATGTCGGGGGTGATGCTCAGGTTCTGACCCACCACGTAGTAGCCACTGGCGGGAATGACCCCCCCCAAGGTCAAGGTTCGCCCCGGGGTGCCGGATCCACTGAAAAACTGGAGCTGCGCATCGGTCAGATCGGTCCCCGCCTCACCCCTGAGCTCGATGAAGGTTGGGCCCACACTGTCGGTGCCCACCGGATCGTACAGCAGCTCGTTCAAAACCACCTTGCCATTCAGTGCTCCAGGCACGCAAACCGTGATCCCACAGTCCTCCGGATTGACGAAGTTGGTGTTCTCGACCCCACGGGTAGGGGTCGCGATCAGCTTGAAATCTGCGTAGTTGTTGTTGGTGTCCGAGGCTTGTGGACAGCGGCCCAACGATTGGCCGGCAGCGGGTGCCGGTGCCGCGGGCCCCTCGCCTTGGAGGCTGGCACCCACGCCCCACGCCACGGCGTCGATCACCACATCCTCGCAGTCCCGCAGCTTGAGAGTACCTCCCGCCGAAGGAATGACCGTCACATCCACCGCCGCATAACCATTACCGTCCAGCGAGCCGGTCAGATCGAGCACGCCGAGTTCCGTGCCGGCGCCGTCCAGGACCACGACGCTGGTGTCCGCCAACCCCAGGTTGGCTTCCCCCCGGACCTCCACGAAACCGGATTCGCCTGGTAAAAGCTCGTTGAGGTGCAGCCGCCCCGTCAACAGCCCCGGTTCGCAGCCGGTGCCGCCGCAGGCACGAATGTCGGTGAAGCCGGTGTTGGCCACAAACGGGGAGGGCGTCGCCTCGTGAAAGTCGGCCGCGTTGTTGTTGCTGTCGATCTCGGCCAGCGTTGCCCCCGGACATCTTGCCAGCGAGTGGTTCTGTCCGACTCCCTCGGCGCTGGTCCCCTCGCCGGCCGGAAACTCGGTGAGATCGAAGGTCCCATAGGCCAGGGCATCCACTACCGATCCCTCGCAGTCCAACAGCTGGACGCTGTCCGGCCCGTTCTGGATGGTCCCGAGTAGGGCAAAGTTGGAGAGCTCCGCGGCTCCCCCGATGGTAAAAAGACCGTCCTCGTTGATCTGCCCACTCAGGGCGAAGCTCTGGTAGATGTCGCCAC
The DNA here is from genome assembly GCA_016931535.1 of Bradymonadales bacterium. GTDB lineage: Bacteria > Myxococcota_A > Bradymonadia > JAFGEP01 > JAFGEP01 > JAFGEP01. The sequence goes on along the minus strand of JAFGEP010000157.1, from coordinate 56,482 downwards.
TGGAGCCGTTGACCATGTGCACGGTCAATCCGGCCAGATTCAGACCCGGCGCCCCTCTCAGCTCCAAAAACTCGGTCGTTACCGAGTCGCTCCCCGTGGGATCGTACAGGATCTCGTTGATCACCACCTTGCCGTCGAACGCCCCGCTCACACAGCTGGAACTTCCCCCACAGGCCAGCTCGTCGGTGAACCCGGTATTAGCCGCAAACGGGGTCGGGGTGGCCTCGAAAAAGTCGGTGGCGTTATCGTTGCTGTCGATCTCCGCCAAGGTCTCCCCGGCACACCTCGCCACCGAGTAGCCCTGACCCACCGCCGCCGCACTCGCCCCCTCACCGGCCGGAAACTCGGTGGCCTCGAACGTCCCGTAGGCTAACGCATCGACCACCGCCCCCTCGCAGTCCACCAGCCGGATGCTGTCCGGCCCGTTCTGGAGGGTCACAGGAAGGGAGAAATCGCTCCACTGGGGATCACCCCCGATGGTGTACAGCCCGTCGTCGTTGATCCGGCCGTCCAGCGTGAAGCTCCGGTACACTTCGTTATCCGATCCGTTGACCAGCTCCACGGTCAAACCGAAGATACTCAGGCCGGCGTCGCCCCTCAGCTCGATGAACTCGGTGGTCACCGAGTCGCTGCCCGTCGGGTCGTACAGGACCTCGTTGATGACCACCTTGCCGTCGAAGGTTCCCCCCTCGCAGGCTTCGCAGGCGAAGACATCCCTGAAGTTGGCATTCTCGGCGGCCGGGGTTGGCTGGTCCGCGATGTGGAAGTCGGCGCCGTTGTCGCCGGTGTCCACCGCTCCGGGACAGCGCGACAGCGATGGACCTCTGCCCGTCGACTCCGCCGGGCTTCCCTCCCCGGCAAACACCTGGGTGGCGGTGAAGTTGCCGTACCCGACCGCGTCCACGGTCTGGCCGCCGCAATCCAGCAGCCGCAAGTTGTCGGGACCGTTTTGCAGCACCAGCTCCTCGCTGAGCTGATCGGCACCATCCATGGCCGAGGCGGCCAGGAGAAAGAACCCGTCGGTCCCCAGGCCGCCGGACAGCGGGATGTCGAACAGAGTGCCGCCCCCCGTGCCGTTGATGTGCACCAGACGAAAGCCCGAAAGATCCCGCAGCGGCGGACCCATCACCTCCACCCATTCCGGGGTTCCCGTGATCGGATCATAGACCAGCTCATTGATGACCATGCCGCTGGCCGGGCAGTCTGGGTTGTCCACAAACTCCCAGTCCTGTCCCATGTCGCCCGCATCGCCACCGGCGTCGGCTGGATAGCAGACCCCATCACGGCAGATCTGGCCGGGCTCACAATCGCACAGCCAGTCGGAGGGCTCCTTGTCCTCGGGACAACCGAAGATGGACCACGTTCCCAGACTCAACAGAAAACAGAAGCAGGCAGTTCGGTTCAAGCTCATGACCCATATTCCCCCTGGTGTTCGCTGGCAAATAGCATAGTCGGACTGCCGAAATGGTGCAATCACCCCACACGGCCCTTACTCCATAAACCGCCACGAGATGACCCTCCCAAAAAGGAGCGCCTCCCTCTTTCCGGCTCATCGGGTTGACTGGAAGGAACGATACGTGAGGTGAGATGACTAGAATTCCCAGTGCAGACCGAGGCCATGCCCCATGGGGGCCACCCTCGGCAACAAGGAGGTCTCTGGAGAGCCCTCCCCGGCCGCCGGCTCGTCGTCCGATCCACCGACCAAAAACAGCACGGTGCCCGCTCCCACCAGGACGCCTCCCCCGATGTACAGGATCATGGCCAGCGTCTGCCCCGAGTCGATGTCGTCGGCCAGACTGCTGTACTGCTCGGAATCACCCGCCTCGGCAGCCGCTTCGTAGTCGTCGATGGTCCCGGACAACCCCGCGTCCACGATGATGCCCCCCACCAGGGTCGCCACCCCCGCGCCGGCCACCACCAGCCCGGTGATCTGGAGCCCGCTCAGACCCTTGCTCGGCGGCTCCACCGGCACTTCCGGCTCCTCTGCCACGGCGGTCGCCAGCCGCTGCCGCTCCGTCGCCACCTGCAAGCCTTCATCGGCCCGCAAGCGCTGCTCCTCTTCCACCCACCGATTGTCCAGCACCTGGCGGTAGGCGGTCATGGCTCCTTCGTAGTCGTCGGCCAACAGTAGCTGATCGGCGTTGGAGACCAGGATGTCCAGATCCGAGAAAATAGGGTCGGGTGGGAGCTGGTAGGCCTGGAGGTACAAACGCGCCGCCTGTGCGTGATTGGCCGCACCCTCGGCGGCCGCGGCCCGATCCAGGTAGTTGTTGATGCTGTCCCGCATCGCCGAATCGACCGCCTCGTCAAATAGCTGCTGGACATAGTCTTGCGCCCTCTGGGTCGTGTCCTCGTCCAGCTCGTTGGTCTCCAACGCCATCCAGTAGAACTCCACCGCCACCGCGCTCCTCCCCGCGCGGTGGTAGGCTCGACCGGTGTTGAACAACAAGACGGGGGTCTGCTCGTACTCGTAGGCCAGCAGGTACAGGTCGGCCGCTTCCTGGAACCGATCGTCCCGATAGGCGTCGTTTGCCTGCTGGGTCAGCTGCACTGCGTACTCGTGTCTGCCGGCAGCATCCATGGTGGCCGGATCGGGATGCTGCTGGGCCTGGGCTACTGCCGCTGTCCACATGGCGAGCACAAGGACCAACTGTATCACTGAACGCATGGCTAGCTCCTGCTTAGTCAATGGGCACGATCTCTTCTTCCTCTGGCTCCCGCTCTCTCAACCGCACCTCGATGCGAGGCGCATCGCTGGCCGAAATATCGACCCGTTCCGACTCGTAGCCCGACCGGGATATCCGGGCTGAAATACTGCCGTCTGCTGGCACCTCGATGGTACAGGGCGTGCTGCTGCAGACCCGATCGCGCCCCACCGTGACGCGCGCTCGGCTCGGGCTGGTCACGATCTCGACCTCCACGGTCCGCGGCACCACGGGTTGCGTGGGCGGAACCGGTGGCTGTGTTACCTCGACGGGTGGGATTTCTCTCGCCACCGAAGGCTCCTGCGGTGGCGGAACCTCTACCGGGGGCACCGGGTATGCGACCGGTTCCTCGACCGTATCCGGAGCCCCTTGCATGACTCCCGCGTCCGCCTCTCCGACCCCCTGGTCCGGCGAACCCAGCGCCGCCACACCGAGGTCGGGCTCCAGCCCCGGACTGGAGGGCAGATCGGTCTCGGCCAGGGCCATGGCGGCATCGGGTTCGCCCACACCGGTCTGCTGCAGCGCCGCGTCGAAACCCTCCGGCGCGGATGCCCCCCCTCCCGACTTGCTTCGGATCATCATGAAGACCGTCCCTGCCGCCGCCACCAGGAACAGGATGACCGCCACGATCAGGTAGGGTCCCAACGAGCTGCCCCCTTCTTCCTCCGGCTGGGCCAGGGTGGCCCCAGTGGCGGATGGCGCCCCGATGATCCGCTGGCCGCCCACATTCAGGCTGGAGCCGGCCACCGGAACCACCGCCTGCCGCTGGACCGTCACCGCTGCTGCCAGGCCGCCCACCACCTGCTGTTTCGATATCGCTCCGTCCATGGCCTGGATGAAGTCCTCGGCCGAGTTGAACCGCTCCGTAGCATTTTTCTTGAGCGCGCGGTTGACCACGTTGACCAGCGCCGACGGTACGCCGGGCAGATTGGGCGGCAGGGTGATGTCCTCCTTGCGCAGCTGGGCCTCTACCTGTTCCATCGGTTCGGTGGCCTGAATCGCCGGCACCCCGGTCAACATCTCGTACAAGATCAGGCCCATGGCATACAGGTCGGCAGCCGGCGTGGGGGTCACCCCACGGATCTGCTCGGGCGACATGTACTTGGGGGTTCCCACGATCCGCCCGGTCAAGGCCAGCGTGCTCTGCGTGTCTGCGCCGGACTTCAGGATCTTGGCGATGCCGAAGTCCAGCACCTTCACGTGGTCTTTTTGTCCGGCGAACTCGCCGATCATGATGTTGGCCGGCTTGAGATCCCGATGGACAATCCCCCTGAGGTGCGCCTCGTGCAGGCTGGTCAACACCTGTCGCACGATATGCACCGTCCGTTCAGGTGGGAGCTTGCCCTGCTGCGCCAGCATATCCCGCAAGGTGATGCCCTTGGCGAACTCCATCACCGTGTACAGCACCCCCTGCCGGGTCTGGCCAAACTCGATCAAGGTAATGGTGTTGGGGCTCTCCAGGCTGCTGATCAGCATCGCTTCCCGCTTGAACCGCTCCACCGCCATCGGATCCACCGTGTCGGCCTCGGGAAGCAGCACCTTCAATGCGACCATCCGGCCGATGGCCACCTGGCGGGCTCGATACACGATACCGAATCCACCCTGTCCGATGGTGTCCACGATCTCATAGCGACCATCGACCACGTCGCCAGGCTGAAACCCGTTGAATACCTCTTGTTGCATCACCACGCTTTTGCCTTGTGAAAAATCCGCCAGGCCTGCTCCCGATGCCCACCCCCTGCAGGGCGGTACCTGTGACAAACCCTGCGGATTGTCGCTCATGTTACTACAGACCCTTCCCTGGAACAACAACTGTGGATGATTCCACCATCCCGCGCCCGGTCGGTCCTCGCCCCCTTTCGTCCCTGGCGCAACCTCAACCCCTGTGCGGCTTGACTTTCCCTGCCGGCGCGGTAAACGTACCGTTCATTACTTACCCTTTGTTCATGGGAGTCATCATCATGTCCGCACAAGGGTCCTTCAATCCATTCGAGATGGCCAGAGCACAGTTCGATCGAATCGCCGATCTCATCGGCCTCGATGCAGCCACCCGTGAGCTGCTCCGCTCTCCTGTCAAGGAGCATCACTTCCTCTTGCCCGTCCGCATGGATGACAACGCCGTCAGAATTTTCCGCGGTTTCCGCGTCCTTCACAACGACGCGCGGGGACCCGGCAAAGGCGGCATCCGGTTCCATCCCCAGGAAACCATCGATACCATCCGCGCCCTCGCCATGTGGATGACCTGGAAATGCTCCGTGGTCGAAATCCCCCTCGGCGGCTCCAAAGGCGGGATCATCTGCGATCCCCACCACCTCAGCATGCGCGAGCAGGAACGCCTCTGCCGCGCCTACATCCGCGCCCTCGCCCGCGAGATCGGACCGCTCGTCGATGTCCCCGCACCCGACGTCTGGACCAACCCCCAACACATGCTCTGGATGCTCGATGAGTACGAGGCCATTCACGGAGGCCACCACCCTGGCGTCATCACCGGGAAACCGGTGGGGATGGGCGGCTCGGTCGGCCGTACCCAGGCCACCGGCTATGGCGTCGTCTATACCCTGCGTGAGGCGCTCAAGGAGCTCAACATCCGACCCGAAAACACCACCGCCAGCGTCCAGGGGTTCGGCAATGTCGCCCAGCACACCATCGAGCTGTACAACCAGATCGGCGGCACCGTGGTCGCCGTCTCCTGCTGGGATCAGACCGACAGCACCTCCTATACCTTCCGCAAGGCCGACGGCGTGAACCTCCAGACCCTCCGCTCCATCACCGATCGCTTCGGCGGGATCGACAAGAACAAGGCCCGCGACTTCGGCTACGAGATCCTTGCCGGACCCCAGTGGATCGAACAGGAGGTCGACATCCTCATCCCCGCCGCCCTCGAAAACCAGGTCACCGCCGACAACGTCGAACGCGTTCACCCCAAGGTGCGCGTCATCGCCGAAGGGGCCAACGGACCTACCACACCCGATGCCGACCAGGTCATCCAGAAGCGCGAGATCTTCCTCATCCCCGACTTCCTGGCCAACGCCGGCGGCGTCACCTGCAGCTACTTCGAGCAGGTCCAGAGCAACATGAACTACTACTGGGAGATCGACGAGGTGCTCGGCAAGCTGGACATCAAGATGACCTCCGCCTTCGCCTCGGTCTACGAGCTGGCTCGCAAGAAAAAACTGTTCATGCGCGATGCCGCCTATGTGATCTCCGTCAGCCGGGTGGCCGAGGCCTGCCGCGACCGGGGCTGGGTATGAGTTGACCCCCTCCCCGTGCCGCTGCCTGTCCCCACCCGCCCCCAACCCTCGGGCAAGCACACCCCGGCCCGGGCCTCCCGCCCCCCGAGGCGCCTGACCCCGTGGAGAGTCTGATGCCGCTCGCCGCCGAATCCTCCATCCCCCCCTTCAATCGCCAGTTCTTCGACCCCTCCCAGGTCCTCAGCCGCATCGGCTCTGGCGCACTGGGCGGCAAAGCGTCCGGCCTGGTCCTGATCCAGCAGAAGATCCTGTCCGCCCTGTCGCCCGACACACATCCCGATTTCCAGGTGCGCGTGCCCATCGCTGCGGTGCTGGCCACCGATACCTTCCACACCTTCTTGCGTCACAACGACCTCTACCCCATCGCTCTGTCCGATCAGCCCGATGACCGGATCGCCCATGCCTTCCAGAAGGCCGACCTCTCGCCTCTCATCCTGGGCGATCTCCGTGCCCTCATCACCCAGGTGCACTCCCCCCTTGCCGTCCGCTCCTCCAGCCTGTTGGAGGACCAACTCGACCACCCCTTTGCCGGCGTCTACGCCACCAAGATGATCCCCAACAACCAGCCGGACATCGACACCCGTTTCCGCAAGCTGGTCGAGGCGATCAAGTTCGTCTACGCTTCCACCTTTTTCCGTGCCGCCAAGAGCTACCTCCGCTCCATCGGCCAGCCTCCGGACATCGAGGGCATGGCGGTCATCATCCAGGAGATCGTGGGCCAACGCCGCCACAACCGCTTCTATCCAACGCTCTCCGGAGTGGCCCGCTCCTTCAACTATTACCCCACCTCGGGGACCAACCCGGAGGACGGCGTCGTCAATCTGGCCCTCGGCCTGGGGAAGACCATCGTGGATGGTGGGATCTGCTGGACCTACGCCCCCACCCGTCCCAAGGCGCCCCCCCCCTACAAGAGCCTCTCCGACATGCTCAAGAACACCCAGACCGAGTACTGGGCCGTTCACATGGGTCCCCCCCCCATGCCCGACCCCATCCGCGAAACCGAGTACCTGGTCAGGGCCCCCCTCGAGCAGGCCGAGCGAGAAGGTTCCCTCGATCTGATCGCCTCCACCTACGACCCACGCTCCGACCGGCTGTTCCCCGGCATCGGCCGACCTGGGCCGCGCATCCTCACCTTCGCCCCCCTCCTGGTCTCCCAGCGCCTGCCGCTCAACCCGCTGATCAGACGCCTGCTCGACCTCGCCCGTCACACCCTCCAGTCCGATGTCGAGATCGAGTTCGCGGTCAACCTCGATCCCAGAGGAAAGCCGCCCGCTCAGCTGGGGTTTCTGCAGGTCAGGCCCATGATGCTCTATGACCAGGCCATCTCCCTGGAACCCCACGAGATGCAAGGCCCCGATGTGCTTCTGGCCTCCCAGTCCGTCCTCGGCCACGGCATCTGCCGCTCCATCCAGGATGTGGTGTTCGTCAAGCCCGAGGCGTTCGACACGAGCTATACCCACCAGATCGCAGCCGAGATCGAGCAGCGAAACCGCGTTCTCCTCGCGGAATCCCGACCCTACCTCCTCATCGGCTTCGGAAGATGGGGCAGCACCGACCCCTGGATGGGGATCCCGGTCGAGTGGGGACAGATCTGCGGCGCACAGGTCATCGTCGAGGCCACACTTCCCGAGGTCAACCCCGATCTGAGTCAGGGCTCCCACTTCTTCCACAACCTGATCGCTTTTCGGGTCCTCTACCTTTCCCTACCCCATGCCGGCCGCTATGGTATTGATTACGATTGGCTCTCCCGCCAAGAGACCATCGCGGAAGGCCGGTTCGTCAAGCATGTCCGCACATCGGTGCCACTGTTCGTCCAGGCCGATGGACGTCGGGCAAGAGCGGTGGTGAAACACCATGAGTGAACCCTCCAGCCCCGTCGACAAGCTGTTGACATCCTTGCAGGAACGCACCAAGGAGTTGAGCTGCCTCTACCAGGTCGAAGAACTCTGCAACCAGCCCGATGCCACGCTCGCCTCCGTCTTCGAAGGGGTGGTCAAGATCCTCCCCAAAGGCTGGCAATACTCCGACATCTGCCAGGCCTCCATCCTGTTCGAAGGCCAGCTCTACTCCACCGACAACAGCCTCTCTACACCCTGGACCCTTGCCGCCGACATCCTGGTACACAACCAGGTCCTCGGCCGGTTGACCGTCTACTACACCGAATCCCGGCCAACCGCCGATGTCGGGCCCTTCCTCAAAGAGGAAGAGCAGCTCCTCCAATCCGTCGCCAGACGGCTCGGCCAGTTCGCCCTGTACCTGCAAATGAAAAGTGCCCGCCAGGAGCTGGAACAGGTCCACAAGGCCCCTTCCCCCGACCGGCGCGGCGAATGGCGAGGCCCCTTGCGCCTGCTCCGTCAGTCGGACCGCTCCCTCTATGTCCGAATCGCCCGCAAACTGCTCAACTACCTCTGCGGAATCGGCATCGAGGAGGCCCAACAACGTCTCCTCGAATGGGACCCCTGCCCCATCGGCTCTGCCGAAAACAGCGGCGAGGTCAACTACCCCGGCCGCAAACGGGCCGTAGACAACGAATGGCTGGCCAGCGATCACCCCTTCGAGCTGGCATCGAAATACCTGACCGACGAAGAGATCCTCTCCCGCGTGCAGCGTTGGTTCCAGGAAGACAACCTGGGCGCCATCCTCAAGGTCCTCAACAACATGCACGCCCCCCTTCCCGACGTGGCGGACGCCCTCAGGCGGTTTCGGGCCATGGTCGCCGAAAGCGAATCGCTCTCCCAGCACATCTCCAACGGCCTGCGCGTCTCTCTCACCCGCCGCATCCTCACCGAGCAGATCGACTTCATCGTGGTCGCCAAAGAGTACCTCGATGTCCGAGACTTCGCCCCCCTGCTCGATCACCTCGTCTCCACCCCCGAGGGACAGGGCAAGCTGGGCGGCAAAGGCGCCGGCCTGTTTCTGGCCGCCCGCATCCTCGAAAAAGCCAAGGGCCAGGAACCTCAACTCCCCCCCTTCAAGATCCCCAGCACCTGGTACGTCGCCTCCAGCGGTATCAAGGACTTCATCGTCTACAACGACCTGGAGGAGATGTTCGAGCACAAGTACAAAGAGGTCGAACAGATACGACAGGACTACCCCAACATCGTCCAGCTGTTCAAAAACTCCTGCTTCCCCCCCGATCTGGTCCGAGGGCTCTCCCTCGCCATCTCCGACCTGGGGGACGTCCCCATCATCGTCCGCAGCTCCAGTCTCCTCGAAGATCGCTTCGGCACCGCCTTCTCCGGCAAATACAAGAGCCTCTTCCTCGCCAACCAGGGGGCCCTCCAGGAACGCCTCTCCGCCCTGCTCGACGCCATCGCCGAGATCTACGCCTCCATCTTCTCCCCCGACCCCATCGAGTATCGCCGCCAACACGGCCTGCTCGACTTCGACGAGGAGATGGGGGTCCTCCTCCAGGAGGTCGTCGGAACCCGCGTCGGTCGTTACTTCCTGCCCGCTTTCGCCGGCGTCGCCTTCAGCAACAACGAGTTCCGCTGGTCGCCCAGAATCAAGCGCGAAGACGGCCTCATCCGCCTGGTGCCAGGGCTCGGAACACGCGCTGTGGATCGCCTGGGCGATGACTACCCCATCCTGGCCGTCCCAGGACAACCCAACCTCCGCGTCAACGTCAGCATCGAAGAGCTCCTGCGATACTGCCCTCGACAGATCGACGTGATCAACCTCCAGACCGGCTCCTTCCAGACCCTCGCCATCCAAGACCTCCTGCTCGAGGTCGGATCCGAATTCCCCGCCTTCGAGTCCATCTTCTCCCTCCTGCGCGACAACCACCTCACACGACCCCTGGCCCTCCTGTTCGACCCCGAGACCGACCAGGCCGTGGCCACCTTCGACGGACTCATCACCAACTCCCACTTCGTTCAGAAGACCGGCTCCATCTTGAAGGTCCTCCAGGAAGCCCTGGGTCACCCCGTCGACATCGAGTTCGCCCACGACGGAACCGACTTCTACCTCCTGCAGTGCCGGCCCCAGTACGTCTCCCAAGGCGACACCCCCGCCCCTATCCCCAAGGACATCCACCCCCAGGACATCGTCTTCACCGCCAATCAGCACGTATCCAACGGCTGGATCCCGGATATCACCCACGTGGTCTACGTCGATCCCATGCGCTATGGCGATCTCCCCAGTCGGCAGGAGATGCTCTCCGTGGGTCGAGCCATCAGTCGCCTCAACACCCTCCTCCCCAAGCGCCAGTTCATCCTGATGGGACCGGGTCGCTGGGGCAGCCGTGGCGACATCAAGCTGGGAGTCTCCGTCACCTACTCCGACATCAACAACACCGCCATGCTGGTCGAAATCGCCCGAAAAAAAGGCAACTACGTGCCCGATCTCTCCTTCGGCACCCACTTCTTCCAGGACCTGGTCGAATCCTCCATCCGATACCTCCCCCTCTACCCCGATAACCCAGGCATCTTCTTCAACGAACGGCTCCTGCGCGGCGCACCGAACCTGCTCCCCAAGATCCTCCCCGAATTCGCCTCGCTGGCCGACACCATCCGGGTCGTCGATATCCCCGCCACCACCGGCGACCGCATCCTGCGCATCTTGATGAACGCCGACCTGGAGGAGGCCATCGGCTTCCTCACCAGCCCCGGCGAGCGAAAAGACCACATCCCCGAGTACCAGAGCGGCACCCAGCATCACGCCGACGAGCACTGGCGATGGCGATGGAAAATGGCTGCCCAGGTCGCCTCCGACCTTGACCCCGCCCGTTTCGGCGTCCAGGCGCTCTACCTGTTCGGCAGCACCAAGAACGCCAGCGCAGGACCCGGCAGCGACATCGATCTCCTCCTCCACATCCGCAGCACCCCTGCACAACGCCAGGCGCTGCTCGACTGGCTCGAAGGCTGGAGCCTCTGCCTCTCCGAGGTGAACTACCTCAAAACCGGATACCGCACCAACGGCCTCCTCGATATCCACCTGGTCACCGACCAGGACATCGCCAAGCGCACCAGCTTCGCCGTCAAGATCAACGCCATCACCGACCCCGCCCGCAGGTTGGCGCTCAAGGGAGAACCGCCTGTCCCGGTGTAAACCGACCCCAACCGGTGCCACTGTGTACACCGGACATGCTTTTGACTACCATGGTATCGGGTCGAAACGGAGGTTTTCCCATGAGATCGCTTCTCACCTGGCTCGCCGCCTGCCTGCTTTTGGGATCCATCGCCACGGCATGCAAAACCGAGAGCTACTCTGCCCGCTGCTCACAGACCAGCGATTGCCCCGGCGATCAAGAATGCATCGGGAACATCTGCGTGGTCAGACTCGACGCCACCTCCCCCACGGACACCGGCCAAGAACTTCCCTCAGATCAAGCCGAACCAGGCGACCTCGGCCGCGATACGCCCATGGATCCCGCCGATCTCACCGCCGACCTGCTGCCACCCGACACCTCGACCGAGACCGACACCCAACCCCCACCCGACGCCGGCACCGACCCCGATTCGCCCCCCCCTTGCGACGACCTCCCGGAGATCTGCGACGGACGAGACAACGACTGCGACGGCTGGACCGACGAGGACAGCGTCTGCGAAGACGTCGATCTGGGCATCCGCATCGAGCTGAGCTGGGACGCTACCGCAGCCGACCTGGACCTCCACTTCCTCAACAAAGACGGCGTGCTGGGCTCCCAGACCCTCGATCCCAACGATTGCTATTGGAACAACCTCAACCCCGAGTGGTCGAACCCCCACTCCCTGTCCGACAACCCCCTCCATTCCGGTGATGTCCACCAGGGAAGCGCCGCCCCCGAGACCGTCCTGCTCCCCCAGCCAACCGACGAGCCCTACCGGATCCTGGTCTACTACGCCTCCCGGAGCGGAATGATGTCTACCCCCGTCAACGCCGAGGTCCGCATCTACTTCGACGACGACCTCGCAGAAACCCTCACCGTCGATCCCACCCAGTTCCCCGATGTCGGGTACTACTGGAACGTCGCCTGCCTGAACTACCCAGCCCGCTCCCTTCGTCCGCTGGAGGAGATCACGCATCGCCCCGACACCCCCCAACCCAACGCCTGCGGCGGAAACAGCTGTGAAAACCTGTGCGACTGCGCCCAGGGTCACGCCTGCCAGACCGGCCAGTGCACCTCGGAGGTCACCGGCGACTACTGCTGCGACAACAGCCATTGCCCCTTGACCTACGCCTGCACCTTTGCCGATGGCGGCAACGGCTTATGCGGTGGCCAGATCGACTTCGACACCGACCTCGATGGCAACAGCCTCGCGGTCGACCTCGACGTCCAGGAGCTCTACCTCGCCGCCGGCGTGCGCTTCTCAACCGACCGATCCGATGCCGTCGTCTGCACCAACCCCTACGAGCTCCGCTCCCGCTCGGAGGGCAACTCCTGTGCGACCAAGGACAACAATCCCGCCTCGGGCAGCGGCTACTGGTTGGGCAACGTGCGCGCCACCTTCCTCATGCCCGGACCCGGGGACCCGACCCAGGCCGCTACCCGATCGGTCGAGCTCTACCTCGGCCAAACCTGGCCAGGAGGCCTCTCGGTGGACTTCTTCGATACCGCCGGCGAGCTGCTCGCCACGCGAACCACCGACTCCGCCGGCACCGACTTCATCCAGGTTTCCTCCGATACCCCCATCGGCTCGCTCGATGTCCGACCGGCTGGCGGATACCTGAGCGATCCCGATCTCACCATCGATGACCTGACCTTCGGCCCACTCTTTTTACCGTGAAGCGGGCTTGATGGACTAGAGCAGCTCTCTGTTCGCCTCCCCCGGCCGTTCGGGATCGAACCGTACCAGGGCCAGCTCGGGACCATCGTGAGCCCCAGAAAACAGGTGGGTCCGGCCGATCCGGTCACGCCAGGAACCGGTGAGCCTGGCCGACTCGTGCACGTGGCCGTGCAGGGTGATCGCGGGCTGGCGCGCCTCGATGAAACGGCGAATGGCGATACTCCCCACATGGACGTCCATCTCCACGCCATCCACCGACCTTCCATCCAACGCCGCCCGATCCAGCTTGCTCTGGTAGGGCGGAGCATGGAACAGCAGGACGGCCCGATCGAGCGCTGCTTCCCCCACCAGCCGGTCCAGGTCATCGCGAATGGTAGAAAAGCGCATCTCGGCGGCTGACATGGCGACCGTCCTCATCCCCTCCTCCGGCGAGACGCACCCCACATCCACGTAACGCGAGACGTCGTAGCGCTCCCAGTCCTTCAACAAGTAGGGGCTCGGCGGGACGTAGGCGTAACCGTAGAGATCGAACCCGCCCAGCGGAACCTTGCGTTCGTGTACATATTCGCAAAGACCTCGAGCCGCGATCTGCAGCACACCCTCCTCTTCCACCCGCGGATCGTCGTTGCCCAGGATGACCAGAATCCGGGGATACTCCTCCCCCATCTCCTCCGACAACAGGCCCAGCCGGACCGCCAGCCAGTCGTGGAGGAAATCGGCATCTGCCCCCTTGGCCCACGCCAAAGCGGAGGGTAACAGGTCTCCCCCCAGCAGCACCGCACGGGGCTTTTCCACCCGTACCGCATGCAGCAGCTTGTCGTACCGATCCAGGTGGCCGTGCAGATCCGACACGAAAAAACAAGGGTACAACCGGATCCTCCTCCGTCAGCTGCCGACAGGCGCCTTGTGGACCCCCCGTCTCTCCCATTCCAGCGCCGAGGCGAGGATCTCTCTGGCCCAGGACCGCTTTGGGCTCCATCCGGTACGTTCCGTCAGCAACCGGCTGTCCGCTTCCAGACTTTCCGCCTCCCCCCGACCCAACGGGCCACGAACGGCTGGCACCGGCAGGCCGCTCAACTCCCGAGCCATCTCCACCAGCTCCACCAGGGAGATCGCCTTTCCGCTGGCCACATTGAAGGCCACCGGCAGGTGGCTGCCAGCCCTCAACCTGGCCAGGACCGCCTCAAACGCCGCCGCAGCATCGCTCACGTGCAGCAGATCCAGCGCCTGAGGTCGGTTCCATTGTCCTTGATCTCCGGCACAGGGCACAACAAACGGCCTGGCCCGATCGCCTCGCACCGCCGCCCGAGCCAGTCGTCCCACCACCCCTCCCCAACACTCGCACCCTTCGCGCTGAGCAAGTTCCTCCTCCGCTCCCGCCAGATGGGCCACCCGCAGGATTACCGACTTGAGCCCGAAGGCCTGGCCGGCATCCTCCAGCAGCTGCTCGACCGCCACCATCACCCGACCCAGCGGTGAGCTCGGCATCCGGGGAGATCCCTCAGCCACCCTTCCTGAGGGCGGACATCCGTACACGCACAGACCGGAAGCCAAGATCAGCCTGCTCGCTCCCGCCTCCCGCATGGCCGACAGCAGGCAGGCGGTGCCCCCCAGGTTGACCTCGGCACATACCTCCGGCTCCTCGAATGAGACGTCCAGTCGATGCCGCCCCGCCAGGTGGATCACCGCCTCCGGTTTCAGCCGGGACAACAGGGCCGCCATCGCCGCTCGGTCCCGGACATCCATCCGCACAAACGGATCGCCTGGCCTTTCGCCGGCCCCCCCCCCGCTGGAGAGATCGTCCACCACAGTCACCCTGAAGCCGGACCGCTGCAGCCTCAGCACTACGTGGGATCCCAGGTATCCGGCCCCTCCGGTCACCAGCAGATGGCCCACTCGATGTCCCATGCCCGTCAAACCCCCTCACTCCACCGGCCGAAAACCGGCCACCACCAAGGCACGTCCCTCCTCTCCCACTCGCGCCAGAGGCACATCGAACGCCTCCTCCAGTACTCCGCGCGCCAGAACCGACTCCGGCAGACCCTCTCCGATGACATTCCCCCCCTTCAGGACGACCAGGCGATCGAAAAACCAGAGTGCCAGGTTCAAGTCGTGTACCGCCGCCAGGATGCCCACCCCCTCATCCCCCTTGGTTCTCAGCATCTCCATGACAGCCAGGCTACCCTTCGGATCTTGAGCGCTGGTGGGCTCATCCAACAGCAAGAACCGACCCTGCTGCACCAGGGTCCGAGCAAACAGGCATCGCTGCAACTCCCCGCCACTCACCGAGGTGATCGGCCTGTCGGCCAGAGACCACACCTCCAATCGCTCCATGACCTCCTGCGCCAAGCGCACATCGCTCTCGTCGGCCAGACCCAGCCAGCGCTTGTGCGGACTCCGCCCCAACAGCACCGTCTCCAGACAGGTCAAAGGAAAGGCGGCCGACCACTGCTGCGGCATGTAGGCGATCTTCCGGGCGGTCGCTCGTCGACCGATCCGCCGGAGATTGGCCCCTTCCATCTCGACCTCGCCCCTGCGTAAGGGAACCAGCCCGGCCAACGCCCGCAGCAGCGTCGTCTTGCCACACCCGTTGGGACCGACCACCGCCACCCGCTCACCCGGATCGAGCTCCAGGGTCACCGCCTTGAGCACCGCACGTTGACCCAGGTGAACCTCGATGTCGAGCGCCCTGAGATTGTCCGGGGATGCACTTGGTGGAGGAGAGGTCGACCGCTTCACTTCGGCACAGGTTTGAGGAAGATCTTGTCCTCCTTGCTGACCACGTTGAAGTCCACCTGCTCCACTCCCAGCGTCTGCCGGGCCTTCACCACCTGCCGGGCCATCGACTCCGCCAGTCGATCGAACGTCATGTGCTCCACCGACTGGCCGCTCTTCTGTCTGGCCGCAAGGAACTGGTCGTAGATCTGCTGGGCCCGTTCCTTCGAGATCCCGGCCTCCGCCAAGGTCCGATCGACACCATGGCTGGTTGGAGCGACCGGCGGTCGGACTGCCTGGCGCCCCAGAACCGGAATCCTCGGTCCCGGATCGCCCTGTCCGCCCAGTGCCACCCTCAGCTTGGGAAACTCGAGCAGACCCGGCCTCGCAGGCCCCCCTGCCGCTGGCAAGACCGGCCCGAATGCAGGCCCGGCCGCCGGTTCGACCGGCGTCGCCGATGGGTCGGCCCCCACATCCCCTCCTGGAAGGGAGGGTTGTCCCGAGGTCTCCTGTTCCGACCTGGCCTCCTCCGCCCGTCGCCGAAGCTCGTCCAGGGGGACCCCGCTGATCCCCTCCAGCGCCCTCAGCCGTTTCTTGCGCCGCCTGAGCCGCCTCTCGATCCCGCGCAGCAGGGCTGGCTGAGGCAACGCTCCGTTCGAGCCCAGCGCCACCAGCTCCTCGTTCGCCGCCTGTAGCATCCGCCGGCGGCGCTCCTCTACCGCCTCATCTCCCTTCAGCTCCGCCAGGATCTTGCGCTTGGACAGCTCTTCATTGTCGATCAGCTCGCCGGTACGGGCCAGCTCCCGGCGTTCCACCCGCCACCGGTGCCGCTGGTAGGTCCCCTCCTCGATGGCCCGAACGGTCCGTTGCCAGTAGGCTCGGTGGACGTTGAACCGTTGGGTCAGTGCCTGGTAACGGAACTTGTGATTGGTCTTGCGAATGTGATAGGTGCTGAACTGGTGGAAGATCCGCACCACCTCCTGCTGGAGGCTGTAGGGTGGCAGCTTTTCGATGCCTAGAAAATACTGCTCGTATAGGATGCGCAGGCGTTCGATCTTCTTCTCGAGCTCGTCCAGCTCCGCGTCGAACTCCTCTGGTGCTTCCACCCGTTTGACCGTCATGATCCGGCTATCCTTCCCGACTCGTCCCCGTTCCCTTTCCAGTGTATGGAAAACCGCAGCCTCTTTCTATACCGCCGCGCTGCTCTGCGCAATTCTGGCTTTCCCAACCATTTCCGCCTGCCAGCCAGAGGGTGCCGGTACCTCCCCATCCACCACGGCCGCCAACACGCGGGCTCACCCGCCGGCCCGCATCGTCTCGACCATGCCCAGCACCACCGAGATCCTCCTCGCCCTCGGAGCCCAGGACCGACTGGTGGCGATCAGCCGGTTTTGCGACCTTCCCTCATCCCTCCCCGACCTGCCCCGGGTGGGTAGCGGCCTCAACCCCGATCTGGAAGTCATGCTCTCCCTCCGGCCAGACCTGGTGCTGGGTACCGCCGCTCAACGCGGTCTTCCCTTTCTGGACACCCTGGAGCAGATCGGGACTCCCAGCTTCCTGGTCGATGACACCGGCCTGGACCCTCTCTTTTCCGACATCCTCCGTCTGGGTGAGGTGCTGGGCACACCCCAGACCGCCCGCTTGCTGGTCGACCACCTGCAGCGCTCGCTCCGCCAACTGGCGGACCTGACCCGCCAGCAACCTCACCCTACGGTCCTCCTCTTGGTCCACAGCCAACCCCTTTGCGGCGCCGGACCCCGTACCTTCGCCCAGCCTTTACTGGAGGCGGCTGGTGGAGAAAACGTCCTCGACTTTGGAGCCTGGGTGCAGCTCGATACCGAGCAGCTACTCCACCTCGCCCCCGAGGTCATCCTGATCACCCACGAGGTAGACTACCCCACCCTGGTGGACCGGCTGCGACCGTTGCAGACCCTGCCGGCGGTTCGCCGCGGCCGCATCCACCAGGTAACCGCCCCCGGCCTGTCCCGCCCGGGCCCGGGTATCCTCCAAGCGGCTTACGAGATGGCCCATTTTCTTCATCCTCATCTCCAGGTGGAGCCCTCCGAATGAGCGCCCTGACCGCCCGGCACATGGCCCGCTCCCTGTCATTGTTGGCCGGTTTGCTGCTGATCGCCATGTTTTTGGGGCTGGTATTGGGCAGCAGCCCGATCGACCTCCGCCGCGCCCTGGCCGGTTGGTTGGACAGCACCACCCTCGATGCGGACGAGACGATCCTGGTCCATGTCCGGCTGCCTCGGGTGCTGCTGGCCAGCCTGGTGGGAGGAACGCTGGCGGCGGTGGGAGCCGCTTTTCAGGCCATGCTGAAGAATCCGCTGGCCGATCCCTACATCCTGGGCGTGTCCGGTGGCGCCTCGGTTGGTGTGGCCGTGGCCAACGCCCTGGGGCTGGCGGGCACTTTAGCCGGCCTGTCCACGCTGTTCACCTCCGCCTTCGTCGGCGCGCTGGGTGCCGTGGCCGTCATCTACCTGGTCGCCGCGCTGTTGCCCGCCGGCACCGGCGGCCGCTACCTCTCCTACACCTTGCTGCTGACCGGTGTGGTCTTCAACGCCTTCGCCATGGCCTTCGTCCTGCTCCTCCAGGCCTTCATGAGCCCGATCGACTCCCAGCGGCTGCTCTTCTGGCTGATGGGCAGCCTTTCGGCCCCTGGCGGCCTGAGCCGCGAGTTCTGGACGGCGGCCTCCTGCATGCTGCTGGGATCCTCCTTCCTGGTGGCCAGCGCCCGCCAGCTCAACCTGCTGGCCTTGGGGGACGACACCGCCATGGCACTTGGCGTCAGGACCTCCGCCACCCGCTTCGCCCTCTTCGCCTGCGCCTCACTGGCCGTGGGTGGTGCTGTCGCCGTCAGCGGAATGATCGGCTTTGTCGGCCTGGTGGTCCCCCACGCGCTTCGACTCTGGTTGGGGGCCGACAACCGCCTGCTGGTTCCCGCCTCTTGGCTGGGAGGCGCCGCGTTCCTCGTGCTGGCCGACCTGCTCAGCCGACTGGCATTCCCCCTGGCTCAGACCGCTCTCCCCGTGGGGGTCGTCACCGCCTTTGTCGGCGTCCCCCTGTTCTTCTTCTTTCTCATCCGCAACCTGCGACATCCGGACGGTTCACCATCCCTCTGACCTCCCCGTCGCCGCCCTTGCCCACCCCCGATCGATCCCCTCCCCCGACACCAGGGAATTTGACAGCGCTTCGCCGTCGTTGTAGGTGAGAATGCGCAAAGGAAGTTGGATCTCCGACATCCGCGGCGAACCGGCGTCCTGGCCTCCTCCGGAGCGAACCATGAAGATCCCCGCTCGCACCGCCATCCTGCTCGGGTTCACTCTGGCGATCCTCACCAGCGGCCCCGGCGCCTCGGCCCAGGGCAGCATGACCGGCGTCAGGGCCATGGGAATGGCCGACGCCTTCACCGCTGCGGCCACCGGATCGGGCGCCCTGTTCCACAACCCGGCCGGTGTCAGCGCCCTCATGATGTACTCCGTCGAGGCGAGCTACCTGTACGATCAGCAAACCGGTCTCTCCAGCCTGCACGCCTCCATCGTCGATGGAAAAAGCAACCAATCCCTGGGGGGTGGCATCGGCTACACCTACTCCGTCTCCTCTAGCAGAGCCAGTCTCCCCAGCTTCTCCGGGCACGATGTCTACGGCGCCCTGTCCATGCCGGTCATCCCCGGCTGGCTCATCGCCGGAGTGGCCATTCACTACCTCGACTACGCTCAGGCCGATCAGGACATCGCCGATGGCATCACCCTGGATACCGGGATCATGGTCTCGCTCGGCCGCTTCCTCGCTATCGGCGCGGCCGTCAAGAACCTCGTCGAGGTGGAGAACTCCGGTCAGGGCCTGGACGCCGGCTTCGGACTCAACCTGCACACCACCTTCTTCCAGCTCGCCACCGACACCATCGTCCACTTCGACTGTGAAGAAGATGCCTGCCTCGACTTCCGGGTCGGAGCCGAGTACCTCGCCCCCTTCAAGATCCCGATCCGGATCGGGTACCAGTACCAGACCCACCCCTCCAGCCAGCAGATCTCGGCAGGTGCCGGCTGGCGTCACGACCTCTTCGGCCTGGACCTCCTCTTCCGCCAGGATATCGAACAGGGCGACAACCGCATGTTGGGAATGGCCATCAACCTCTACCTCTGATCGGGTCCAGACCCCTCTTTCGACCACGCGAACAGCGGCACTCGACAGGTTGGCGCTCCGGTCACCGACTGTCTTGCGTTTTGTCGGTCGGATCGGTAGACAGGGAAATCACACTTTGTTAAGTAGTTACGCGCCACTGGGCTTTCGTACGTACAACGGTCTTTGACCTTCTAGCAGGAGCGGTAATGGTTGTCGTCGGGATCATCGCATTGGTACTGGCCTTGGCCCTCGGTTACGTGGCTCGCCTTCTCCTCGTCGAAAAAGCCGCCCACAACAAGCTGAAATCCGATTTCCAAACGCTCGACCAGAAGTACAAGGGGATCCAGAAAAAGCTCACCGACCTCAAAGGCGAGTTCGAAAGCGAAAAATCCCGACTCGGCGAGCTCAAGAGCGACCACAAGAAAGTCAAGGAACGGCTGCACCTGCTCGCACAGGACAAACGCCGCGAACGGAAACCCGGTGAACCCGAGGGGATCACCCCCGAAACCGACGCCCTCCTCACCGCACGACTGGATCTGGCCCAGGCCCGCGCCGAGATCGAACGGCTCAAGACCCACACCAACACCCTCTCCTCCGAGATCGAACGGCTCAAGCACTCCCTGGCAGAGGCCCGCTCCACCCGAACCCCCGCCGCCGACGCCAGGCCCCCCGACACCGACTCGACCGAAAAACAGCGCGCCCTCACCCAAGAGATTGAAAAACGCCTCAAGCTCAAAACCATCGAGACCGATCGCAAGATCCGAGACCTCACCGCCTCCAACGACGATCTCAAACGGCGCCTCAACCGCGCCCTCCAGGAAACCGACAAACAGCGAAACCGGGCTGACAACAACGAAAAAGCCTACAACATCGTTAAAAATCAACTCGACAAGGCTCTCGACCGCCTCCACGAGTTCGACCCCAGCGTCCCTCGACCCTTCCGACTCCCCGCGGAAGCCGAGGGCCGACCGGACGCCCCTTCTGCCCCGCCCTCCAAACCCGAGGCCCCGTCGCCCGAGCCTGCCCCAACCGACGAGCCTGCCACCCCTGAAGAACCCACTCCGGCCGCCGAGGGGACACCGCCTGCCGCTCCAGTACCCCTTGCGGCGGTCGAGACAACTCCGGATCAACCCCCCTCGCCGGATTTTCCCACGCTGGAACCGGCCGACCAGCCCGCGCCCTCCCCATCCACCTCCCCACCGCAACCTGCCCAGGTCACCCCCCCTGCAGAAGAGACACCGTCCCAGGCTCCCGAACCGGAACCGGCTCCGACCGACCAACCCGCCGAAGCGGCCGGCCCCACCGTGACCGAAGAGATCGCGCCACCGGCACCAAGTGCCGGCGCCGAGAAGGCGGAGAAACCGAAAAAGGCCGCCTCGACCAGGAAAAAAACGACTCGCGCTCCACGCAAACCCGCAGGAGGCGAAAAGACGAAAAAGGGCTGATACCCCAGAGGGAGATCGACCAGATCTGCCCCCAACAGCGCTTTAGGTGAAATGTTTTCCCCGTATAAACGTTTGAAAGGTGGACCATGAGGAAGAACAACGTGAGAGCCCCATCCAGTTTCCTGTGTCTGCTTTGCCTGGCCGTCTGGTTGGCAACCCCCATCGGTTGCACCGGAAGACCCGGCCCCGAGGATAACTCCGGGCATGATACCAGCCGCTCGGGTGCCGTCACCGCCCCCTTCGATGTCGCCATCACCGATGCCGTCAACTACGAAGGGGGAGATGCCACCGACTGGAAGAAGTTTGAAATCGCTCAGGCCGGCCAGGTCACCGTGGACATCTACTGGGATACGGAGACCGTCCTGGGCGAGGTCAGCCTTCACGACCAGTACGGAGCGACCATCACCTCTGCCACCCACGACCGCAGTGGCCAGCACGATCAGATCACTGCCAACTTGCCCGCTGACGGGCTATACTATATCCGGATTCGGACAACCGGCGGTCGCTCCACCTACTCCATCCGGCTGTACCTCGGACCTCCTCGCGAGTCCGGGCAGATGCAGGAAGACCCCAGGCCAGAGTTCGATCGCCCGATATGAATTCGAGGGAAAAGACCATGAAACCAAGTCACAGCATCCTCTGTATCACCCTTTGCTCTTTGCTCCTCATCGCCTGTGGTGGCATGTCCTCCTCCGAACAACAAGCCACCACCACCACAGCCACGGCCGAGCCACAACTCGACACCGGCTCAGGCGATGACGCGACCCTTGCCGGCGCACGAGGCCTCTTCGACATCGCCATCAACGACTCCGTCGACGCACCGGCAGGCGACAACACCGACTACAAGTACTTCGACGTCACCGAACGCGGCCGAGTCACGGTCCGGGTCCGATTCACCGCCCCGGAGGTGGGTGGCACCGTCTCCCTTCACAACGACTTCGGCGACACCCTCTACGAAGAACCGGTCGCACCCGGCCAGAACGAGGTTGTCATCCAGGAGTTCAGTGTCCTGCCCGGCCGTTACTACGTCCGCATCTTCGCCTCCGAAGGGAGCAGTGAGTACATCGTTGGCCGCGACTTCGAAAGCGCCGTCGCCGTGGTGGTCCCCACCGGCCCCACTCCCGAAGAGCTGGCCGCACAAGAGGCTGCTGAAAGGGCTGAACGGGAAAGACGCTCCTCCCGGCGCTCCCGTAGACGCACGGAATCCACCGAATCGACACCCACTCCCCGGTCGGAACCGACTGAGGAACCTACCGTCGCCGTGGAAGCTCCGGTGGTCGAAGAACCCGCCGTCGAGGAGGAGCCGCCCATCCGCGCCACCATCCTGACCATCCGCGAACGGTCCGGCGGTCAGGGCTCCATCCTCATCCTGCTGGGCTGCGGCAGCTCCAGCGGCCTGTCCGAAGGCTCATCCGGCCGCGTCGGCTCATCTGGCGAACGCGCCCGGATCACCCGCATCACCGGCAGCGACTCCTGCGAAGCCGAATCCGACGCCAGTGTCAGTCAGATCGGCAGCGCCAGCTACGTCAACTTCACCCGCTGACGCGACCGCAACCGGTCACCCGCTCCGACCTGCCGGTAACGCACCTCGCTACTCGCTTCCTCGACCACCTGCCCGTTATTTGTGGTCTGCGCACATGTAAGTTATTATCCCACCCAACACCGAAGGCAGGCAGGGAGAACCATATGCTCTCCAATCACGATACAGTCTCGATCAGCGCCCAGGCGGCCCACCTCTTCACTATCCCCGATGGGGAGTTCAATCGCCGCCACAAGCGATCCGGAGAACCTGGAGCCGCCGTTCGCTACCAGCTCGAACGGGTCTACGACTTCGTCTCCTCGGAAGCGATCATCCTGTGCGACTCCCGAGGGCAGAAGCTCAAGGGCGTCGGCGACCGCCAGCTATGCACCCTCCTCTCCCGCTCCGTTCCTGCCATCTACAGCGGGAACACCGACCGCCTCTCGTACCAGCTCAAGGTCATGGACATCGTCCGGCCCGACATCAGCTGCGCCCAGATCTCCCTGCTTCCCTTGCCCATCCCCCATCCCGAGAAAAAGCTGTTCGTCGCCTCCGTCTCCGACAGTGAGTTCAACCAGGCCGGCGTACTGCACGCCACCGGCGGTATCCGGCGTATCCTGGGCGTGCCCGCCAGCAAGAACATCCGGACGTCCCGGCGCATCTCCTCCGCCGACCGGCTGGCCTTCGACCTCTCCCGCGCCATGAACCTGGGCTACCATGACTTCTTCGAGTCTGCGCTGGCGCAAGAGCTCAAGATTCCGCGCCGCTTCTTCGGGCCCTCCCGAAAGGACTACCACAAGGCGCTCGATATCATGCTGGATCGGATCGACCAGCGGCTCGAAAGAGAAGGCCTGGCTTGTGATCGCCCCGACCTTCGAGAACGGCTCTTCAATCGGGGATTCATCTCCTACGAAGGCTATCGCAACTTCCTCTATCAGCTCCCCATCCGGGTCGTCGCCTCCCGGCGCCGTGTTGCCACCCTGCACGTCCAGATGGCGGTCTACGATAAACACTTCGAGATCCCGGTACCGCCAAGGACCACGCTCGAGTTCACTACCGGCTAGTAGTTGCTGGTTTTCCAAGGCTCGCTGGCGCACTCCTCTCAGTCGCCCGCATGCAGGCACTCCCCCTCCTCGCAGTACTCGTCCGGTTGACACGACTGGACCAGCTCATGCAGTCCATCTTCCTGGCAGATCGCCAGCATGTTCCCCACGCATCGGGAGGTCTCCGGCACACAATCGTAGGAGCAGTCCACCGGGCAGCTATCCGGGCTCTCACTGGGGGAGCAGATCTCGTCACCACACCGAAGCCCGCGCAGTGTCCCAGTCTCGTCCCCGCATGCCATCAGGGCCATTGTCGCGATGACCAGCACCCCTTCCACCACGAGTAATAAACGTCCCACATCTCCTCCCATCTTTTCTCCGGCAATGGTCTGGTCCCCTGGCAGATGCCCGCCGCCTGGGTGACCGGTGACGACCCCATCACTCCGAGTCGTCGGGATCCTCCAATCGCCGCGCCATCTCCCGCATCATCTCTGTCATCTGCGCGAGCTGCTGCTGCATGGAAGCCAGCTGCTCCCGCATTCTCACGATGATGGCGGTGCCGGCCAGGTTTACCTCCAGCTCGTGGACCAGCGTGTCGGCCAGCCGGATCCGTTCGAACGCCTGGGAGGAGTATATCCCCTCCTCGCCCCCCGGCTCGCAGGTCACGATCTGCTCCTCTTCGAGGGCCAGGATAAAGCTCTCCTCCAGACCAAGGAGGCGTGCAATCTCGATACGGCTGTACCTTTGTTGCTCCATCCTCTCCTCCCCGGTCAAAGGCGGGTTGGCCTTTGGACCTCGCCGCTATAGTATCGGTCGAACTGGCGGGACAGCGATTCCAGTTCCTTCGCCTTGCCGGAAGGCAGCTTGACCTCCAGGACCACATAGAGGTCTCCCGGCCTCCCCCCTCTCGTGTCGGGCACCCCTTTTCCGCGCAGCCGCAGCTTCTGTCCGTTCTGGGAGTGGGCTGGAATGGTGAGATTGACCGCCCCTCCATCCGGCAGCGGGATCTCGACACAGGCTCCCTGCACCGCCTCCCCGACCGTCACCGGCAGGTTCATGTACAGATCCTTCCCTTCCCGGCGCAGCATCGGATGAGGGGCCACCCGCACCTTGAGGTACAGGTCCCCGGCTGCTTCCCCTCCGCTCCCCGGACTTCCTTTCCCCGCCAGGCGGATACGACCTCCATCCTGGATCCCGGCCGGTATCTTGACCAGCAAGGTGCTGCGCCCATCGGTCGCGCCTGTCCCCCCGCAGGCACTACAGGGCGGGCCGGGTTGGATCCCGCTGCCGCCGCAGCTGCGGCAGGGCATCGCCCCGCGGTAGTGACCACTTCCCATCGGCTGCTGGCCACTCCCCTGGCAGGCGGGGCAGGGTCTGTTGGCACCGGCGCCTCGTCCGGTGCCACCGCAACTGGCACAGGGGCGGGGGCTATCCAGGGTGAGGTTGAGCTCCCCTCCTCGGATGGCGGTCAGAAAATCGATCTCCACCTCCGATTCGGCATCGGCTCCCCGGCGGCTGCGCGAACGGGTGCTGCGGGTCGAACGGCCCCCGAAGAGATCCCCGAAGAGATCGCCCAGGCCTCCCAATCCCTCGAAATGAAACCCATCGGTGTTGAACTCGAACCGCTGGCCACCCCCTCCACTCTGCGTCCATCTCTTGTAGGCTCTCGCCTCGTCCGGACTGAACCCCTCTCGCAGGCCTGCAACCCCAAACTCATCGTACTTCTTTCGCTTTTCGGGATCCCCCAGCACATCGAAGGCGGCAGAGATCTCCTTGAATCGCTGCTCCGATTGGGCATCCCCGGGATTCACGTCCGGATGGTACTTGCGGGCCAGCTTCCGATAGGCCTTCTTGATCTCCTCCGGGCTGGCAGAGCGACCTACCCCCAGGATCTGGTATAAGTCCTTATCCTCCATGGCCGACCGATTGACATGCATCCCTCCCCGGTCTCGACCACCCGCGGGTCGTTCAGGGGAACGGATGGAACCTCCCCGGGTTGGGTGGCCTTCCCACTTTTCTTACCACCACCCGGGTTACCTGGAATGTAGGCAGCGATGCCGGGTGGGTCAACCGGCTCTTCACCCCCTCGTTGACGTCTCCGGATGAGCTTCGGCTCATCCGGCTTGGCCGGTCTGCCGTCATCATGGCCTGTCGGGTGGATGAAACCTCCCGGCTCTTGCCGATCGCTTCCTTCCCGTTATTACTCCGGCTCCTCGCCGCGGGAACGGCCGTACAGGAACGCCTCGGTGTTGAGACCGGCCTTTCGGATCATCTCCCTCACCCCCGATTCGCTCGCCAGCTGGTCTGCCTCTTCGGAGACCAGGTACAGCATCGGCAAAGGGATGGAGAACAACAGCGATCCCCAGACACAAGGCGAGATCCGCGCCAACCAGAGCGCATCCTCCGGCTCCCAGCTGTCGCTGTTCCAGCTCTCCTCGTTCTGGAGCGATTCCACCATCGGCTCTGCCTTGATGTGGCCGGTGCGACACAGCTCGAGTGTCAGGCGGGTCTGCAGATCGGTGTCGTAAGCGCTGCCCTCGACCACCTGGATCAAGGCGTCGGTGACCTCCTCGTAGCTCCCCGGGTGCAGGGTGGACAGACCGGTCAGCGCCATGGCGGCGATCAAGCGGCGCTCCTTGGGGACGGTGGAGCTCCGCATCATGGCGACCAGCTCTTCCACACTCGCCCTCCCGATGCGCATACAGGCTGCAGCCGCCGCATGCTGAAGCCCCTCACCCGGGCTTCCCCGGATAACCGCCAGCAAAAAAGGCACCGCACCTTCCGCCCCCAGCTCCCCCAGCAACAGGCACAGGTGTCCGATCAGGAGGTCCTCGACCCTGCCCTGCCCCAGCAAGGCCCGCAGTCGATCAACCAGCGGCCCTACCGCCGCGGCCCCCCAGCTGCGGATCTCCTCCATCAGTCGCCCCGGAGGGGAGGCACCCCAGTGCTCCAGCGACTGGATCAGCTCCTCCACCCGACTCGAGGCTGCCCGCCTCCACTGCTCCGGCGAACCGTCCACTGCCGATGAAGAGTGTGGGAACAGGGCCCGATACCCCGGCGGCATCTCCTCGTTCAGCCGAACCGCCAGCCAGAGCAGCATCTCCTCCCCGTTGAGCCCCCGTTCCAGTCCCCTGTTCACCGACCGCTGCGTGAAGCTAAACCCGAATCCTCCGGGCTCCACCACCGGATCGGCCCAGTTCGCCAGCTGGATCAGATCGAACAGGTGGACCTGCTCCGGCGCCACGACCCGATCCCCCACCGCTCGCAGCGGGGCCACCCCACGGATGCGGGGGCCTGGATCGTTGGGCATCGGCATCCAGATATCCAGATCTTCCCCCACCACCTTGGCCATGTCATCCCATACCCGCTGGAACCACAGATCGGTGTCCCGAAAGACGCAAAACGAGTCCGGATGCACCCGGAAGTACTCCTCCCCCTCGTCCAGCTCGGCCGCTCCCAGCAAAGAGACAAACTCCCCAAGCCAGCCCACGAGCCAGCGCTGGACCGCCCCCAAACGGTCCTGACGGGCAATGACCACCCCATAGTCCGGCAGCGCCTCGAAGGGAAACAGCGGAGAAAACATCGGGGGAGACAGGTAGGACAAGGTACAACGGGCAGACAGCAGGTGATACAGCCGAGCCATGTCGCTCAGCGAGAACCACCTCCCCGGCGGGATCAGGCTCATCAGCACCAAGAGCTGAGCCCGGAGCGTGAAAAGGTAGCCGAACCACAGGTCCACGTCCCCCGTCTCGATCCCCTCGGGGTTGCTCGTAAAGTAGGCCACCAGTCTCTCCGGCTCCCCCCCCAGCACCCGCATCAGGTCCATGGTCCAGGGATCGTCGATGATCGCCAGCCAGTAACGCAAGGCCTGTCGCGCAAAGGCGGTCTCACTCGACAGATCCAGCAGCAACGAGGCGAACATCCCGGCACGCGGCCCCTCCGGATCGATCAGCTGCATCCCGGCCGCCACCCCGAACTCCCTCGCTTTCTCCCCCTCCTGCCCAGAGACCCAGCTGGCGACATACTGGCGAAAGGCCCGATGGGCATTTCCTCCCCATCCGTGCGGCCCCTCGTCGGGAAAACTCAGATGGCCACCGGCGGTCAGCTCCTCGTAGCAGGCCTGCGCCCTGGCGGTCAGGTCGGCGATGTGGAAGCTCGACAGGATGGGGCGCAGGCTCCTCGGCACCAGGTAGATCTCCCCCGTCTGCCCGGGCTCATGGCTGATCAGCAAGCCAAATCGCAGCAGCTGGCCGATCGCCACCTCCGGCTTCTCCTGGTGGTATTCGGCCGCATCCCGCGTGAGCTGCTCCAGCTCGTCCGATCGGATCGGCCCCCCGTGCTCACAGGTCCAGCCCAGCACTTCTCGGGCCGTGGCCGGCAGCCCGTCGTGGATCTCCCGAAGCGTGCTCGGAGTTTCCATGGCCGATGCCAGACGGCAGACTCGCTCCATCGGACTGTCGGAGATCTCCTCCTCGCTCTCTGCCTCCAGGAAGATCCCCTCCAGCCGACCGAGCGTATCCTCCTCCGCGTTCACCAGGAGCACCCGCAGGTCCGGGTCTGGCTGTGGTTGCCGCTCGTGCAGCTCCAGCTGAACCTCCAACGGTACGTAGATCCGCTTCTCCTCCTGGATCTCCAGGACGTACGCCAGGCCAGCCCCGACCAGCACTTCGAGCGGCTGCGCCAGCCCCTCCAGGTCCTCCACAGCCATGGGCAACACCGCGACCAGGCTGTGCAGGATACCCAACACCTCCTCGTCCAGCGCGATGAGCCATACCGGCTCAGCACCCTCCCGTCGCAGGATGGCATCTCGAAGCTCGGAAAGGGTTGGCCGACACTCCAGTCTTCCGGCCAGCTTGCCAAGCTGCTCCTCGGTGGTCAGAGCCAGCAGGTCTTCCAATCGATAGGCACTGTCCGCAGACACGTGGCCTCCTGTGTGTACAACGAGGTCTAGGGATCGCCCCCCTCGGACCGCCCCCGACTGGTCGCCCTCATAGCCCGGACCAGGTCGTGACGACGGCTCACCAGAAGTACGATGGTGGGCAGGCCCAGTATCAAGCCCAAGCTTGCCGGCCTGAACCACCCCCCGAACCGACGGGGTCGAGGATCGGCCATCACCCGGGAAAACACGCGGAGAAACTCGGCCTCGAACTCGGCGACCGCCGCGCTCTCCTCCGCCATGTTGCCGTCAGGCGCCGAAGACATTCCCGGCGCAGACACCTCCTCCTGGGCACCGGTTGGCGGAGCTGCCGCCCCTGCCATGGCGAACAACCAGGCCCCCAGGCCGATGGCCCAAAGAAGGAACGGCTTCCGGATGGATGGCACGAAACGTGGTTCCCAGGGTTGTCGAATGCCAGAGAGATGACAAGACCGCGAGGACTCGAACGGCGGTCTCTTGCGCCAGGCTAGAGGCTGCTGGCTGAAGACCCCCCCTTTAGCCCCTCCAGCTCCATGACCCGCTCGATGTCCTCGATGCCGGTGCAATCGCAGGAACCCCATTCCCCGTACCGGTTGTTCTCCAGCTGACGAAACCGGAGCGGCAGATAGGCCCTGTGCACCAGAAGACGCAGAAACTCCTGGTAGACCTCATCCTCCGTTTCGGCGTTCACCACTCGAAAGTAGATCATCGGATGGTCGGGATTGGTCGTATACGCCTCTCCCAGTAGTTTTTTTTGGCCCCTCGGACCCCGGATCAAGGAGACCCAAAGGTTCAGGATGGTCTTCTGGCCCCGCTTCTGAGCCTCTACCTGGTACTGGCGTAACCCTTTTGTCTCTGCCACAGCGCTGCCTCGTTACCCGTCCGCACGTTGATGTGGATTATAGCGATTTCCCCCCGCTTGTCATCAGGCCGGCCCTCCTCGATTCACCCCACCTCGACCCCTCGGCCTGGCTCCCTCCGGCGCCCTGGCCTGGACCCGATGACGATCTCGGACCTGGAAGGCTCCCGATCTCCTGCTGGGGTATCAGCTTGATCTCGCTCCCCGGGGTGCGGATCGAGCACTACTCCAAGTCGCCCCGTCCCAGCTCGAGCTTGCGCAGTATGTACTCCGCGCTCTTCCGATGCACTCCCGCAATTCGAGCCGCTTTGCTGATATTACCACCGGTCCGCTCCAGCAGTCGAGTCCAGTATGCTTTTTCGAACACCTCGACCAGCCGGTTCTTTGCATCCTTGAACGGGAGATCTTCATCGATCTGAATATCTCCGCCGATCCCCTCCGGCAGGCCCCCCTCCCCCTCCGTCTGCTGGCTTTGGCCCAGCTTCAAGAACCGGGTCTCCACCCGATCCCCCTCGGCCAATACCGCCGCCCGCTCCACGAAGTTCCGAAGCTCCCTCACGTTCCCTGGCCAACGGTGCTTCTTGAGCTTCTCCATGGTCGAAAAACTGACCGCCAGAGGCCCCTTCCCCGTGGATCGCGACACCTCCCCCAAAAATCGCTCCACCAGCAAGGGGATGTCCTCCGGCCTTCTGCGCAGCGGAGGAAGAACCACCTGGATCACCGCCAGACGATAGTACAGATCCTCCCGAAAATGCCCCTCGCTCACCTCTCTCTTCAGATCCCGGTTGGTCGCCGCCACGATCCGTACATCGCACGTCACCGGCTCACCGCCACCCACCGGCGTCACCTGCCGACTTTCCAGTACCCGCAACAGCTTGGGCTGCAGCTCCAGACTCAGCTCCCCTACCTCGTCCAACAGCAGCGTACCCCCCTGTGCCCGCTCGAACGCCCCTTTGCGCGACGACACCGCTCCCGTGAACGCCCCCTTGAGGTGTCCGAACAGCTCCGATTCCATCAGCTCCGCAGGCACCGCCGAGCAGTCGAACACCACGAACGGCCCCCTCCCCCGCCCACTATGGTCATGCAGCGCCCGCGCAGCCAGCTCCTTGCCCGTCCCACTCTCCCCCTCGATCAGCACCGTCGTGTCGGTGGGAGCCACCCGCCCCAGCACTCCAAACACCTCCCGCATGCACACGCTGCCCCCGATCAGCTCCCCGAACTCCTTCCGGCCGCTCAGTCGGATCTCCACCTCCTGCTCCCCCACCTCGAACTGCAGGAGATGCCGACCCACCGCAAAGGTAGCTCCCGGCTCCAGGTACAGATCGTTCACCCGCATCCCCCCGACGTAGGTCCCGTTCTTGCTGTTCAGATCTCTCAGCCGATACCCCAGCTCCCCCACCTCGATCAGACAGTGCTGCCGAGACACGCTCTCGTCGTCCAGGCTCAGATCCACATCCGGGTTGCTCCCGATCACCACCTCCCGGCGATCAAACGCATGACTTGTCACTTGGCCCTGCGGATCGCGCACCTTGAGCTCGTACCGCAGCAGCTTCAGTACCGTGTCTCCACCCTCCAGGATGGCTGTCTGGGTCACTTGCGCCATGTCTCGTCCGCCTCTCTCTCCCGCTCATCGAGGAGGGGTCAAAAATCGGTGCACCGTCACCTGGTCGCTCTCCACCACCTCGATGACCTGCTCCTCGGTCAGCCCCCTCTCCTCGCATTCTACCAGGACCGTGTGCTCCCCTGTGACCAGTTCGAAGTTGTTGGGCAGCACCTCGGGCTGAAGCTGGCCGTCGATGGTGGCCCGGCAACCGGTGTAGTTGTACGGGACGATCCGGATTGGATAGCGCTGCTGCGACCGCCTGTGAAGGGTGAAATCCTTCCGGTCGCTGCCGTTCCTCGGGTCAAAGACCCATTCCTCAGGCTCGTATCCCTCCGCCACCGCCCTGATCGTATGCGGCGGGTCGTCCGGGCCGAACGACAAGTTGGCCGATCCCTGAGACACCGGTCGAGTGCCATCGTAGATCCAGGCGTCCGGTGGGTTGACCGATACTCGTAACCGGACACGCGACGGACTGGGCGCGATCCCGACCTCAACCGCCGGTTCTTCCAGCTCCTCCGCGGACAGGTCGGGCTCCCCCGCATCCGGCGCATCGACCCGGGGCTCCGGCTGTCGAGGGGGGCTCAACGGGATGAGCAGCTCGGTCCGCTGGGGCGTGAAGGCGTACTGTGGGATCACCTGAGGCTGGCTGCTGCCATCCAGGCGAGCCCAGATATCCACCGCTCCCGGACTCAGCTCCAGCTGGGTTCCGCTCGCGTGCCAGGTCGAACCGTGGTCCAGCGAGAACTCGCCGACCGGTTCCGTGCGCACCGTCACCTCGATCGGCTCCGGTCGCACCCGTTGCAGGAGGAGATCCACCGTCTGCACCGCCCCCCGTTCCACCCGCACCCGCTGTTCCGCCTCCAGCTCCCCCTTCCAGGCGAAGACGGTGTGCGTTCCAGGACCGACCTCCAGCCGAACCGGACAGATCCCTCGGTTCTGGTTGTCCACCCGGATCTCTGCACCCGCCTCGTTGCAGGACACCTCCAGGTAGCTCGGCAACAGGTAGCCCGGCCACAGGTACAGCAGCACAAGCGCCACCGCGGCCAGAACCAACAAGGCCAACAGCACCCATCCATAGCGGGGCCTGATCTGCGTCATCCCAGTAATCGCCGCCAGCTCCTGGGGAGTGAACAGCGGTGGCTGCAACGAGGGCGGTGTCGGGCGCACCGCCACCTCTCGCTCCTCCTGCCGGACCCGGACCGGCGCCGTCAGGGTTGGGCTCCGCCCCGAAGGGCTGGCCAGCAGCAACCGCTCGGCCTCCATCCCCATGATCGCATCCAGCCCCATCCCGGACGGCGGGGTGCCCAGCGCCGACACCCCGCCGGGAAACAGCCGCCTCAGCTCCTCCGCCAGATCCGCCGCCCCGGTTTTCCCCTCCGGATCTCCCGCCTGGAGTAGCTCTGTCCCGAACTCGCGGGCCGTCTGGTATCGATCCCGGGGCGCCTGCGCCAGCGCTCTCGACACCACCGCATCCAAGCGGGCCGACAGCCCCTCCCGCCTGGCAGAGGGTCGCATTACCCGAGCCTGCCGAACCCGCTTCAGAGTATCCAGATCGTTCTCCCCCTCGAACAGCCTCACTCCGGTGAAGACCTCGTAGGCCACCGTCCCCAGCGAGAAGATGTCGCCCCGGTGATCGAGCATCTCCCCGGAGGCCTGCTCCGGGCTCATGTAGCAGAACTTCCCCTGCAGCTGCCCCGTGATGCTCCGCCCCAGCTTGCTGACCGCCTTGGCGATGCCGAAATCGGTGAGCTTGACCACCCCCTCGTGGCTCAACAGGATGTTCGAGGGGCTCACATCCCGGTGAACGATCCGGAGCTCTTGTCCCTGGTCGTCGGTCTTCTGGTGCGCATAGTCCAGCGCGCGGCAGGTCTCCGAGATGACGAACGCGCCCAGCCGTACCGGCATCAGCTCTCCCAGCTCTCGGTAGCGGCGCAGGACCTCGCCCAGGTCGCGCCCTGGGATGTACTCCATGGCGATGAAGTACTCCCCCTCCACCTCCCCCATGTCCAGCACCGGCACGATGTTGCCGTGCGTCAGGGTCACCACGATCCGCGCCTCGTCGATGAAGCGCGTCAAGAACTCCGGCTGTTGCGCCAGGTGCGGCAGGATCTTCTTGATGACCACCGGTTTCCGGAAACCGGCCGCCCCTTCCATGCGGGCCAGGTAGATCTCCCCCATCCCGCCTCGTCCGATCAGGCGCTCCAGCTGGTATCGCCCAAATGGACGTGTTGTCGTCACTTGCTGCATCGGCATCCTGGGTTGGAGCCGGCCCGACTCTTCAAACCCGAACCCCCTTGCCTCCCCGGTTGTATTTTGAGACCGCCCAGGTCGCCTGGCACTGTCCCAACCGCTCCATTGCTCATTTAGGCATATAGCGCTAAGGTCCCCACATGAAAAGACGTGTGGTCATCCTCCTGACAGCCACCCTGTTCTTTCCCCCGGCCTTGCTCCCCCTCCTTTTTGGCTGCGTCGAGCCACAGGAACTGCGCGGCACGTTCCAGGAGACCCAGCCCATCCCCGCCGACCGCGATCGTGCCTACCGGCTGTCCCTCTTCCGATTTGGAGAGGAGGTCGGCGGCGTCATCCGCTTCTTCGAGATCGGCGAGTACCTCAATACCCGCGACAACCCCTATTTCCTGGAGTCCTCTTGCAGCTACTTCGGACCGATCCGTCTATCCCACGACTCCTTCCGCTTCTCCATGGAGGACCAGGCCGACGGCAAGCAACACGTGTTCCAGTTCACCGCCCTCGATACCTCCACCATCCAGGGGCAGGTCAATGTCCTCCCCCTCAACTCCCTCCAGGAGGAGGCCCAACAGATCCAGTTCGATCTGGAGCGCGTTGGCCTGCCCCTCGATCGTTCCTGTACCACGACCGCTTTCGACCTCGAGATCGAGCTGCCCTCCCATACCACCGAGCAGTACGCACAGCTGGCCCTGGCCATTGTCTATGTGGGGTATGATGACCAGGGCAACGTGACCCGCACCAACCCCAACACCGCCTTTGTCGTCGGCCTCGATCGCGACGAACTCCACTGGTCCACCAAAGAAAGGCTCACCCCTCCCCTCCCCACATCTCAAGGGATGAGCGCCCCCAACTACCCCACCGAAGGAGCGGTTCAGTACTCCCTCGGCTACGTGGTGCTCTTCGAGGACCAGGCCTCACCCGGAGAGTACTGGCACAATGTGGTCGGAGACCAGGTTGTGGCCCTCTCCCTCGACCAGGTCCTTCTCTACATCGAGGAGCCCGCCGAGTACCTCGACCCCTCGGTGGCCGCCATCTTCAGCGACCTGGCCGAAGTGTCCCTGGGCTTTGGCGTCTATTTCGTCCAGCACGAGCGTCACGGCAACCTCGCGGTCGTGACCACTGCGTCGCGCAAGGCCACGAACCGCATCCTCCTCCAAGAGGTCGCCCCCCAGGATCGAGCCCTCTTCCCCGTTCTCCTCCCCGAGGGATTGATCCCATGAACCCCTCTTTGCCCCAGAACCGAGATCGCTCGAAGCTCCTTTGGCTGGTGGCGTTCCTCGGCGCGCTCCCCCTGCTGGCCTTCCCGGCAGCCGCCGCCGATCTGTGGCCCTATCGCGTCGCCCTGCTCGGTCCCTCCCTCCTGTTTGCCGACCCCGGCCTGGGGCCAACCGGGCTCGCCACACCGAATCTCTCCCGACAAGAGCTGAACCGGGAGATCCTCAACACCTTGAAGCAGGATCCCCGCTTCCAGCCGATCGAGGAGGAGGAGATCCACCGGGCCGACTTCCAGCATCTCCAGCAAAACCAGATCTACGCGCAGATGGCCGACATGTACCGACTCAACGGGATGGAGGAGTTCGGGCGCTATGACCTCGACACCGCCATCCCCTCCCTCCAGCAGGCCATCGAGCACTACCTCTTGGCCGGCGCGGCCCGCGCCACCCCCAGAGAGGTCGCCATCGCTTACGAGTTTCTGGCCAGGGCCTACATCGAACGGGCCCAGACCCGCCCCGATCTCGCCATCGAGGCCCGCACTAATGCCCGCGCCGCCTTTCGGGAGATGATCCGCCTCAATCCGAGCCTCCTCATCGCCCCCGACCAGTACCCTCGAGAGGTCGTCGAGATCTACCGGGATGCCTACTACGAGCTGCTCCGAGAGGATGGGCGAGCCCTCGACCTGGACGAAGCCTCCTTGCAGACGCTGGCCTTACAGCACCAACTCGACCTCCTGGTCTACACCTACTTCCTCAGAGATTCCCGAGGGCTTTCCTTCGTGCTCCAGGTTGCAGATTTCTCCGGAGCTGTGGGCTCCACCCGCGAGGTCCTCCTGCTGACCGACGAGACCGGCTCCAGCCGCGAACGGGTGAGCCGAGCCATCTCCCGTATCGTGGCCTGCTACCCCCTGCGCCATCAACCCCCGCCCCCGCCCAGCCCCGGCGACGACGGGACGATCAATATCCAGGCCGGCTGGGCCAACACCTTCTACGGATCTCGTCCCACCGAGCGCTATTTCTTCAACCAGGGTCTCACCGTCGCCCTAAGCTACTTCTTTACCGACTACCTGGCTCTCTACGGGCAAGCCACCATGCTCTTCGGCCAGCGCGACCCGGATGGCAACCTGCTCAGCGGCTTCAACAGCTTCCGCTCCATCATCGGACTCATCCTCTCCTATCGCATCACCTGGTTCAGAAGCTACTTCGCCTTCGGGATCGAAGGCAATCGGGTGGGCGCCTTCCGGGCCACCGATGACTTCTGGTGCAAGGTGACCGGCGGCCAGTTCGTGACCTACGAGCCAGGTAAGGACTGCCTGGCCCACGAGATCGTCATCCAGCCTGACCTGTTCTTGGTCGGCCCCCACCTGCGCGCCGGAGTGAGCTTCGATCTCCCCGGCCCCTTTAGCCTCTTTCTGGCCGGCGATTTCGCTTTCTACCTCTTCTCCCAGGTCGAGGATCTGGACTTCCCCTTCGGCGCCCAGACCGGCGTGGAGTACCGGTTCTGACCGCTGCCCGCCCTCGTTGGCCGCACTCACATCCGATCCGGCGCCGGCACCCCTAAAAGTCTCATCCCGGAAAGCAGCACCGCCAGCAGTGCCCTGCAGAGCGTCACCCGCGCCGCCGACAGCGGGGCATCCTCGCTCACAATGCGCTGCCCGCTGCTATAGAACGTGTTGAACCCGTCCGCCAGGTCCAACAGGTAGCGCGACAGGATCGCCGGCTCGTACGATTGCGCCGCTCGAAACACCACCTGCTCGTACTCCCCCAGATCGCGCACCAACCCCATCAGCTCCGGCTCCCTCAACAGATCCCAGCGAACCACCTCCGGTGCCGGCAACTCCCCGAAGCGTTCCAGGTAACGGGCCTGCAGGCTCTTCAACCGCACCTGGGTATATTGCAGCCCGGGACCCGTTCGCCCCGTGATCTGCAGGATCGCCTCCCAGTTGAAGCTCGAATCCTTGATCCGCTCCTTCGACAGGTCGAAGAACACCACCGCCCCCACGCCGATACGCTCCGCTTCCACCTCCCGCTCCGGGTCGGTCATCTCCCGATCGCGCATCAGCTCCAACGACAGCTCCCGAGCCCGATCGAACACGTCCTCCAGGAACACGAGGGTCCCCTTGCGGGTGGAGATCCCGTGGATCCGACCGAATGGGACGTGCTCGCAGCGGTCGGCAAAAGGCAACTGCAACCGCTTGAGCACCCCGAACACCTTGCGGAAATGGTCCGCCTGGTCGGCCCCCGTCACATACAGCATCCGATCGAAGTGGAAACGCTCCCACCGATCGAGGACGGCCGCGATGTCCCGGGTGGTGTACAGTGACGCCCCATCCGCCCTCAGGATCAGGCAGGGGCTGGTGTCGGGGTAGTACTCCTCCACCCGGACCACCATCGCCCCCTCGCTCTCCTCCAGGATGCCGGCCTTCCGGATCCGCTCCACCGTGGGGCCGATCTGGTCCTCGTAGAAGGCCTCCCCCCACACGTGCTCGAAGCGGACCCCCATCCGTCGGTAGATCCGCTCGAACTCCGCCAGGCTTGCCTCCCGGAATCGCCTCCACAGATCTCTCGCCTGCCGATCCCCGTCCTCCAGCCGCTTGAACCAGTCCCGAGCCACTTGCGTCAGCCCCGGATCGGCCTCCTCCTCCCGGTGAAACCGGACATACAGCTCGTACAGATGCGCGATCGGCTGTTCTCGGAAGGTCTCCTCGTCGCCCCAGGAAAGCCAGGCCGCCATCAGCTTCCCGAACTGGGTTCCCCAATCTCCCAGGTGGTTGATCCCGACCACCTGGTAGCCCAGCTCGCGGTAGATCCGTCCGATGGCCGCTCCGATGACCGTGCTGCGCAGGTGCCCGATACCAAACGGCTTGGCCACATTGGGGGAGGAAAAGTCGATCACCACCGTCTTTCCCTGGCCGGGCTGGCGCTCGATCAGCCCTCCCGACAGACATCGCTCCACCACGAGGCGGGCGACCTGTGCCGAGTCCAGGCGGATGTTCAGGTAGGGACCTACCGCGGCGATCTCCCGGAGCAGCGGATACTCCCCCAGCCGCTCGCTGAGACGACCAGCCAGATCGGCCGCGATGGACGCCGGCGACCTCCGCAGCGTCTTGGCCCAGACGAAGCACCCCAAAGCGTAGTCCCCCAGATCCGGTGTTGGCGGCCGCCCCAGCGCCTTCTCCACCTCCGACCGATCGGCCTTGACCTTCAGCTGGACCAGTTGCTCTGTCACCAGCTCGACAATGAGTGCTCGGATCTCGTTCATCGCTGCTGCCACGGTTGTGCAATCGGCCAGGACCGCCGATCGGCTCCCCCCTTCATCGCTGGTAGCCTCCGCTGTACAGACGCCACCCGAACTCCCCGCTCCCCCGGTACATTCCGGCCCGCAACGTGTAACTCCCCGACCTGGCAGGGCACACTCCGACAACCGGATAGTTGTCCACCGCCTGATCCGTTGCCACCGTCTGGCCCTCCGGATCCAACAGGAAGAAATCGATGTCCTCTACCCCCGGTCCCGCCGCCCCGATGATCACAACGCACTGCCCCTCGACCAGCGTGACGGGAAAGATCTGCTCCCCCCCGGTGGCCAGCACGGCTCGCACGATCTCCCCCTGGGGAACCTGCTGGGATGCGTAGATGCTGGCGTTGTAGTTCATCATCAGCTCGATCTGGTCCACTCCTCCAAGGTACTTGGCATGGGTGGTGAACCCGAACCCCCCGCTGCCGGCATACATCAACAGGTCGATCCGGGCAGCGGTCTCGGTGGCCGAGCAGTAGCGCGCAATCGGCCAGTCATCCACGGCGTTGTCTCCCGCGACCTGCGCCCCCCCTACATACACCGCCAGGTCCAGATCGTTCTGTCCGTTCTCGCTCACCGCCATCCAGAGGTAGCAGTTCCCCGCCGACAGCTGCTGTTCGAAGCTCTGTGATGCCCCGGTCGTCAGGGTGCCGAAGGTCGGCTCCCCCACCCCCGCGAAGTCGGCGGCCTGCTCCAGGGCGACCTGGTACAGCCGCCCCGACAGAAACTCCTGGCCTTGCGCCCAGGCCCCGCTCGATATCACCAGACAACCGATCAACGTGAACCACCTGCATGCTCTCATCGGCCTGCTCCTGCTGTTGTTGATGACCTCCAACCACCCCCCTTAGACCTCTCGGCACCTTGTATAGTTCCTTTGCCCAACCCTGTCATCCCTTCCCGCCAGAAGGCCCAGGGCCGCCGGTCGACCCCCGGGACCGGCAACCTCCAACGACCCGATAGACTCACCGACCGCCCCTCCCTATTATGGTCTCCATCATCCGGTTGCACCGGACCGCAGGAAACGCAGGTGCCCCACTGGAGAACGCACCGCCATGCCCCCCCCATCCCGCCCTGTCCACTTCGCCCCCTGGTGGCTGCCGGTTGTGCTGAGCCTCCTTTTTATGGCTTGCCCCCAGCCGACCGAACGGATCGATCGGACCATCGACTCCGACAGGCGCCCTGCCCCCTGCCCCCAGGCGCTGGATCTGATGTCTGACAACCGCTTCCAGGAGGCGGTGGACCTCCTGATGACGCGCGGCGCCCAGGAACGACCCGGCACAACCGACCCCCTGGACGACATCTGTCTGGGCAGGGCCCTGATCGGCACCGGCTCCTATCGACAGGCCACGGGTCTGCTCCTGCCGCTGCAGGCCAACGACAACCTCGCCGTGCGGACGGGGGCTTGCCTCTACGGTGCCTGGGCCTCCAGCGCCGCAGGCGAGCTCGACGAGGCTCGACAGCTGCTCGACACCTGCGAGGCGGTGCAGCCCCTGGACCTCGATTCCCTGCTCCTCCCTGGGGATGGAACACCGGGCGGCCTGCTCCTCCTCGACGCGAGAAGCCGGCGGCCTCAGCACCTGGAGGCGTTGACCCTGGCCGATGACCTCCTCTCGGCCCCGGCCGCCCTAGACGAGCCGACTCGGGCCTGGATTCTCGAACGCGTCTTTGCCGTCGCCGGGCAGATGACGCCCGATCAGACCAGGGAGGCGGCCGATCACACCCAACCCCTCGTTCAGGCAGCGGCTGGCTTCCGTACCCTCGAACTGGCCATCCAGGAGGGCCAGGTGGAAAGGGCTCGAGCGCTTCTGCCGGAGGTTCGCTGTAGCCTGGAGATGCTCGATGCCCGCGCTGCCCTGCTGGAGGTCGAAGAATGGCTTTCGGGACCGGCATCTACCAGCCCCGCCCTGGTGGGGGCGATCCTGAGCCTCACCGGTTCCTATCGGAGGGAGAGCCGCGCCGTCATGGCCGGCCTTCTTCTGGCCCAGGAGGCCTTCCGGGAGAAATCGGCCCCCACATCCCGGCTGCTCATCCGAGATGCCGGCCCCGATGGGCGAGCCGCCCGAGAGGTGATCGCGCTGCTCGACCGCCAGGGTGCTCTGGCGGTCATCGCCTTTGTGGAACCGCACCTCCTGCCGGATCTCCTGGACGAGGCCCAACGGCGCCACTTGCCGTGCATCGCCTTGACCCCCGATCCGATCGAGGGGGTCCCCGGTTCCTATCTGTTCCGCTTCTTTCCCGATCCCGTCCTGGAAGCGAGGCTTCTGGCCACCTTCGCCCAGGAACAGGGGCTTGCGCATCTGGCGGTGGTGATCCCGCTGCCGACCCCCGACTACCTGGATACCCTGGTCACTTCATTTGCCGATCAGGCTTGTGACGCGGGTTTTCAGGTGGACGAGCCGCTCCAGTACTCCACCGACGACCTCCAGCGAGAGGCCCAGACCATCTCGCAGATCCTGGCCGGCCGTCCCTTCGACGGTCTGCTCATCGCCGACACCGGACAGCGGGCCCTCACTCTGACGGCGTACTTGGGGGTGCAAGACATCTGGTCGCGGGAGCCCGACCGACCGCTTCAGTCCTCCGAGCGTCGCCGGGTGCTCTTGCTGGGAAACAGCTTGTGGCACGACCCGGAGTTCCTCTCCTCCGGCCCCGACTACCTCTCGGGCAGCGTGTTTCCCGCCTGGCTCCCGCTGGAAACCGGGCATCCTGCCGCCCTCCGGTTCGCCGAGGAGTTCACCCGCCTGTTCGCCAGGCGTCCCCTCGCCTCCGATGCCTTCGCCCACGACGCCCTGCGGCTGTTGCGGTTCCTTCTCCTCGAGACCGGTCTGCACACGCGAGACCGCATCCGCGACGCCCTCGAGCAGATGGAAGGGGTAGATGGCGCCACCGGCATGGTCCACTTCGGTCTCGACCACACCAACCAACAGCCTCCGCACCTGCTCCGTGTCACCTCCCGCGGGTTCGTGCCTCGATGAGATCCCATGCGCCAGTTCGACAACCCCACCACCCGAGGGGCGCCTGTCCATCCCGCCCTGGACGACATACCCGGAGATCCACCACGTCGCCGGCCGCCTCGCCACCCGCTCGCCGTGGATGGGGCTCCCTCAGGCCAACGCCCCCCCTGACCTGCCGACGAACGCCGACCGCGTTATCCTCCCTGTTGCTGGTGGTCCTCCTGGCTGCCGTGCATCCCCCTCCGGTTCGGGCCGCCGATCCGGACCAGGCAACCCCCTGGCTGTTGTCCGAGGAGGAGCTGGAGGCGGCCGGCTGGCAGTATGGTGAGGCAGAACGCCAGTCAGGAAGTGTGATCGGCGGGATCCTGGCGACCACCGTTGGCGCCGTCGTTCATGGCGTGGGTCATCTCTATGCCGGCGACACCCGCACCGGCACGACCCTTCTGATCAGCGAAAGTGTTGGGCTGGGGCTGTTCGCCGGCGGTCTGCTGACCCAGGCCCTTTCCGACTCCGATGGGGGTCTTTCGAACGTCTACCGTCCTTTGCTCGCGCTGGGCGGAAGCCTGTTTCTCACCACCTGGCTGCTGGATGTCCTGGGGACCTTCAAGGGAACCGACATCTCCTTGCCCGAGCGGGCCACCGCTCTCGACCGCCTCGGCCTGGCTGCCGGCTACTCCCACCTCTTCCAGGCCAGCGGACCTTTGCGAAGCTCCCTGACCCTGGAGGCCAACATCGACTTTGGCTGGCTCTTCGCTCAGCCCAGAGGCCGGGTGGGGCTCGACCAGGACCTCCTCTCGCTCGGAGGGGCGGTAGGGCTGCGCTTCGGCTTTGGGCGGCGTCCCTACTCTTTCTTTGACCTCCGGCTGGAAGGGGACGAGGTGATCCTCGACGACCAGGGCTATGCCTATGAGTCTCTGGTCATCTCCCTCGGCGTCAGCCTGGACCTCGGTGACCTGTTTGCCCATCTCGACGGCCTGGTGTACCAGAACCGCCTTGGCTTCGGCACCCAGCTGTACCGCTTCCGGTTTGACCGCAGCGCCCCCTTGAACGCCAACAACACCGTCGGCCTCCTGCTCGTCCAGGCCAACCTGAACGCCCGCATCCTTGACAACCTGGTTCTTGACCTGGGGTACATCCAACGGCCTGATTCCCTGGTCGCCAACCTCTCCCACACCGTCGGCTCGTTTTTTGCTACAATGACCTACGAGCTACCGGCCCGACTGGAGTGGTTCCTGGCTGGACAGGCCGGCTCCGGCTTCCAGGTGATCTCCGGGCTCGCATTCACGCTGGACCAATAGAGCGATGCACTATCCCCGACGCCGATCTCCGTTGCCCCATCTCCCACGCAACGGAGGGCCAATGTGCGAACCAAAAAGGACCAACCCATGGTTCCTTTCCAGCCCTCCCCGTTGGTTGGGTTTGGCCGGATCGAATCTCGTGCTCCTCCTCTCGCTCGCCTTCCCACTCACCTGGAGCTGTTCCAGCCCCTCCTCCGACGTCGGCCATGACCTGCCCGACCAGACAGGAGACGACACCAGTCCCCTGGACCAGCCGGGACTCGATCCCGTGGATGGCTCCGGCCTCGATGACGGCCTCCTCTGCGAGCCCGGCTCCCGGGTCTGCGTGAGCGCCACCACCTATCTCGAGTGCAGCCAGGACGGCATGTCCCGCCAACAGATCCAGTGCGGACCCGGCTTGGGCTGTCTCGATGGCGAATGCCAGGAGATCATCTGCGAACCCCACGAGGTCCGGGGCTGCTACGGCGAATCTGCCCTGGACATCTGTAACTTCAGTGGAACCGCCTGGGTGATCGAGCAGTGCCCACCGTACTGGACCTGCGAGGAGGGCCGTTGTGTCGAACCCCCCTGCCTGCCCGGCTCCCATCGCTGCGACGGCATCGACGTCATCCTCACCTGCGACCCGTCCACCGGTCTGTACACCCCGCAGGAGCAATGCGCCGCAGGCACCGGCTGCTACGAAGACACCTGCCAGCCGCTCTGCGAGATCAGCCGCAAGATCCGCAACTACATGGGATGCGAGTACTGGACCGTCGATCTGGACAACTACGAAGAGGCCGAATCCATGGAGCACACCGTGGTCCTCTCCAACCCCTCCGCCGACTTCTCCGCCGAGGTGAGCGTGGTGGATGCCGAGGGCCTGTCGCTCTCGATCGAGGACACCACCGTCCCCGCAGGCGGACAGCTGGTCATCCGCTTCCCCAACGACCGGGGCCTGATCGAACCGGGCGTGACCAATAACAGCTGGTTCATCACCAGCACCGTCCCCCTCCTCGCACACCAGTTCAATCCCCTCGACAACGATCTCGACCCGTTCTCCAACGACGGCACCCTCCTCCTTCCCGACCACGCCCTGTCCAACGAGTACTACGCCGCCTCCTGGGTACACCGGGAGCACCCCAGCGCTCCCCTCAACGGTTTCGTCTCGATTGTCGCCGTAGCCGACGATCCGATCGAGGTCCATGTCGTATCCAGCACCAACGCCCTGGTCGGCGATGGTCAATCCCCCATGGCCCCTGGCGAGCATCGGTCCTGGAGCCTGGACTGGGGACAGACCCTCACCTTGCAGACCGTCGGGGCGGGCGATGACCTGACCGGCAGCCACATCTGGTCCGTCGGCGGACCCATCGCGGTCTTTGGCGGACATGAGTGCGCCAACGTCATCCTGGGCGTCGACCGCTGCGATCACATCGAAACCCAGCTCCTCCCCGTTGACCTGTTGCGCAACGAGTACCTGGCCGTCAAGTTCCAGCCCCGTGTACCTCCAGGCACCCGCAGTGAGCCGGACTACTGGCGCGTGGTCGCCGTCTCCGGTGCGACCACGCTGACCACCGTCCCCGAGATCGCCGAGGTGCACGGCGTCATCCTCGGCTCCGGCGAGTGGATCGAGTTCCCCTACCGGGACGACTTCCGCATAATCGCCGACCACCCCATCCTCGTAGCCCACTACATGGTCGGCGCCAACTGGACCGGCATCCCGCGAGAGTGCTACGACAACACCGGCCCGCCTACCGGCATCGGCGACCCTGCCATGACCCAGCTCATCCCCACCGACCAGTTCCGCAAGGACTACCTCGTCCTCACCCCCTTCGCCTACCTGCAGGACTATCTCAACCTGGCCCTACCGGCCGAGGCCGTCCCCTCGGCGCGGCTCGACGGCCAGCCGATCTCCCCCGATCTCTTCGTCCCCATGGCTGACGGCGCCTACTCGGTCGCCCGGGTCCTGGTGGAAGATGGCCCACACTGGGTCACCGCCGATCAGCCCTTCGGACTGGACGCCTACGGCTACTCCTGCCACGTCTCCTACGCCTACCCGGGAGGACTCGAGCTGAAGATCAGCCAGTAGCCCTCCCCCGAGGCGGAGCCTGGAGGAGGTGGCGCGCAGCGCCGGAGGGGGCGATCCTGGCCCCTGGACACAAAGTGCCCGCTTGACAGTTTTGGCAACTGTGGGTATCTCCAGTTGGTGCAGGCCGGAGTGGCGAAATAGGCAGACGCGCTGGACTCAAAATCCAGTGGTGGCAACACCGTGTCGGTTCGAGTCCGACCTCCGGTACTCTTCCTCCCGATCCCCTCTTCCCCGCTTTCCAACCTCCCATCCTCTTGGTCTCGGGGTGGAGGCCGACCTTTACCCCCCATCGAGCAGAGAAGTGAGCGGCGCACAGCACCTCGGATCGTCGTTGCGCGGATTGTTCACCCACAGCCCCACCTCGTGCGCCGCCATCCGATCGGCCGGAAAGGGGGTGAGCACCTCCTCGGTCAGATCGCTTGAGGGCGGCGATGAGGCCAGCCAGGCGGCGTACCGCTCCGGAGGCAGGATGACCGGCATGCGGGGATGAATCGAGCGAACCAGCTCGTTGGCCTCGGTCGTCAGGATGGTACAGGACTCGACAGAGCCCTGGTCGCCTGCTTGCCAGATCTCCCAGAGGCCGGCCAGGGCGAACGGCCTTCGGTCGACCAGGTAGAACCAGTAGGGTTGCTTGGTCCCACCGCCGCGCTTGGCCCACTCGTAGAAGCCGTCAGCCGGAACCAGACAGCGCCTGCGTCTGTATGCGCTGCGAAAGGCCGGCTTGATGGCCACCGTCTCGGCGCGCGCGTTGATCAGGCGAGATCCGATCTCGATCCCCTGGGCCCACGGCGGGACCAGCCCCCAACGCAGCCAGACCAGCTGGCGCCCCCCTCCCTTCTCCCGGTCGCGAACGCAGGCCACCGGTTGAGTCGGAGCGATGTTGTAGCGGGGAACCAGAGCTTCGGCCGCAGGACAACCAAAGATCTCCTTGATCAGCTCGACGGGCGAGAACA
Source organism: Bradymonadales bacterium (assembly GCA_016931535.1). Classification (GTDB taxonomy): domain Bacteria; phylum Myxococcota_A; class Bradymonadia; order JAFGEP01; family JAFGEP01; genus JAFGEP01. The sequence goes on along the minus strand of JAFGEP010000157.1, from coordinate 11,566 downwards.
GGGTGAATCGGCCGCACATCGGACTCAACTGTGTGAATAGAACCGAACCGCTCGACGTCCAATTTGCTGCAACGCGACGGACGGGTCAACGGCCCGACGGCCGCCTGGATTGGCCAGGGACGGTTGTCGGGCCGACGACGTTTCGGACCAGGCGACGCCCCTCCAAGTAGGCGATCCAGTCGACACCGCTCTCCCCGAGGATCGTCGGACTCCAACGTTCTCCATCCGGCCCCAGCGTCGCCTCCTCCGGTTGGCCCTGGTCATTGAGCCGTTCCAGCAAGGATCGTATGCACCCGTTATGGGGTTCATGGCGCAGCACCCCCTCCGCCAAGGTGCGGGCCCTCGGAAGGTCACCGATGTACTCGTAGGCCAGGGCTAGCGTTGTCTGGGTCCGAGTCGATGTCGGTTGGGTCGCCTCCAGCAACGAAAGATACTCGATGACCGTCTCCCTGGGCGCCCGGTTGGAGAACACCATCACCTCTAGCTTGGCCCGATCGAACACTCCCAGGAGGATGGCGTTGGACGCCGCCTCGTCGATCCGCTCGATCGCATGCTCCGCCTGCCCAAGCCTTGCCATCGCCTGGGCCCAGATCATCAGGCTCTCCTTGTCGGACGGATCGGCATTGAGGGCGGTCTCGGCATGCTGGCGCGCCTGCTCCCACTGCTCTTCGGCCAGGGCCAATCGCGCCGCGGCATAGGACTGGTCGGCTGGATTTTCCAGTCCGCCGGCCCGCAACCGGGCTCGTCCCTGCGCCCCCCGTCGAAGGTGGTAATCGACCAGGATCCGCAACGCCCCCGACCGGGTGGCCGGTTGCTCCATGAGGTGCCCCAGGACACGCAGCGCCTCCGTTTCGCGGCCTGCATCCACCAGTAGCTCGGCCCGCAGCAGGGCCATCCGGGCGCTGGTGGGTTCCTCCGAGATGCGGGCCAATGCCAGTTCAGGCCGCGACAGGTCGAGAAAGATGTCGGCAGACAACTCCTCGACCACTGCCACTGCAGGGGTCCCTGGCACCGTGACGCCGTCCACCTGATCCAGCGCGATCACCACCTCGTCCAGGCGGTAGACTCTGGCCTTGGTCAGTGCATCCAGCAATGCCACCCGCAGGCTCACCCTCTCCCCTTCCAGGGAGTGAAGCTGCTGCATCGCCGCTGCCACCTCCTCCATCCGACGGGCCGCCAGCGCCTGGCGCGCCCGCAGGGTGAACAGCAGATCTCGGGTCTTGATCGACAGGTTCTCCGCACCGGGATCGGGCAGACCGGCGTCAGACACCCCCACCGCCGTACGCCTGGGGTCGAGCCCCCATGCGATCGCAGCGCGTCCTACCGCGACCAGCGGCTCCTCGGAATTGAGCTCGGACAGGACGGCCAGAAAGGGTTCTGCCGCCGCGTCCTGCCCCACAAACAGGTGGAGCTCTACCATCCCGGACACCGGCAGCACCGCCCGAGGTTCCAGCTCTCGGGCCCGCCGATACGCTCCCTCTGCAGCGGACCAGTCTCCGGAAACCTGGGCGATCCGGCCCACGGTCCAGTGGGCCAACCAGTGGTCTCCGTACCGTTCCACCAGAGCCTCGCCGGTCAGGTGGGCTGCACCGCTCTCCGGAAAGGCCAGCTGCCGTAGCGCAACTGTCGCCAGGCCGTACACCCCCAGCGCCTCCTCCATGCCGTACTCTATCTCGTCCCACGGCTCTCCGTAGTCGGCAGCCAGCAAGGCACGCCCGAAATCCAGCCGTTCGCTGGCGACGGAGTGACCAGAGGGCAAGTACTCCTGGTACAGCGCGACCGCCTGCCGCAACGAGGCTCCGTCGGCCCGATCGAGCGCCTGATCGGCCAAAGCGATCTGCTCCAGCGCCGTCCCTCTGCAGGCCCGATACCAGGCCCCGCCTGCACCGACCAGTCCCACCAGGAGCAACAGCAGCACCCCTCGCTTACCCCCCGCCACCAAACGTGCTCCCGCCACCAGGGTGCGTCCCACCACCGGCACCACCGCAGCCAGCCGGGCTACCCGGAAACGCCGGGTCCGAGTCCGTCTCCTGCGCACCCGAACCGGCTTCTCCCCTTGGGGCCCGCCTACCACCTCCACGCACTCCAGGGATCCCAGGCTCCACACCTCCTCGGTCTCCATCGGCAGGATGGCATCGGAGAAGACGAGGTCCTTTTCCACCCCGACCCCGGACGGCTCCAGGTCATCGAACAGGGACGGCTCCTGCCCGATGACCCGCTCACCGAGAGGCGCATTCGACTCTGCAGCCTTTACGGCGGCAGCTCCTCCGCTGTTTGTCAGCGGAGCAAGCGGTCCCTCTTCGACAGCGTTGGGGCAGCGCTGGTCGCCGGAAACCGGCGACCGCCCGATCTCGGAAGGGGCATCCTCCCGCTGGGTTCGGGCGAGCGGTTCTTCGATCGGTGGAATTGTACGCATCCGACCACTAACAGCCGGTGATCGCGCACTGTCGGGGCGGATAGGCTCCGACATGCTTCCTTCCCTGGTCCCTTGGGCCAGCCCCACAAAGCCGGACCAGTCATTCTTGGGAGAGACCGACTCCGGGCTCTCCAGAGGCAGAACCCCCTGGGCAGCGGCTGCTGCCTTCATAGATTGCGTCTTGCGCCTTCGGCGGGGAATGCTCTCGACCTTCGGGGTGGCGGTCGGACCGGGCGGCGCCTGCTTGCTCCTCTCGGCGGGAACCCGGGCCACGAGGGGCAACATACCGTCGTTCCCTGCCGTCTGCATCGGCGAGCGGACCGACCGTCTGGAACCGTGCCCAACACTGGGCCTCTGCAGTTGGCGCACGCGGGTCAGAAATCCCAGGCGGGCCTCTTGGCCCCGTTCGGCCAACTCGGAGCTGACCAGCTCGAGCAGTTGCTGGCCGTCCGGCTGGGTCTGCAGGACACGGATCAGCTCCTGCTCCAGTCCCGGACTGTCGATGTCTTCCACGTAGATCTGCAGAAACCAGCGCAACGCCTCCTCTTCGCCAGGAGACCGCTTGATCCCCTCAGCCAAGAGAAACGCTGCCCGGATTGCATCCCCGCGTTGATACAACGCGCGAGCACGGTCCATGAAAGACATGGGTCACCCCCACCGTGCTCGGCTGGAACGGAGAACGCCCTATTCGACTTGGATGGGGACGCTGCCGGCACCCGCGATCCACTCCGTGAGGTTCTCCGGACTGGGATCGATTCCGGTCAGCTGCTCGACGGCGTTGACAGCGGACAGCTGCAGCGCCAGCTCCTCCGGGTTCCGGCTGGCCAGATCGGCCACGCTGACCACCCCCGCCGCCCGCAGAAGCTGTGCCGTCCGGGGTCCGATCCCCTCCACCTGCAGGAGCTCGGCCAGCCGAACCAGAACCAGAATCTCCAGCTCGCTGACTCCCGTCTCTTCACTCAGCCGGCGGCGATCTTCGGCGGTCGCGGCGCGGGCCAGGAGATCCTCGGTGGTCTGGATGCCGACCGCCTCCAGTGCCTGGACCACCGACGCATCGATGAATTCGAGATAGGCCAGGCGATAGTGACTGGCAAAAGCCATCGGCGCCAGCAGGGCCAGAGCCAACGAGAGCACCAATCCCCGAAGCATCCACTTCGCGACGTTCTCCGTCATCGAGCACGACTCCTTAGCCATCGAAATCCTGTGTTGGCGCCGTATAGTCGACGACAGATACGGCGAGTATACGTGCCGGACGGTGGACCCGACAAATTTCCGGCGGTTCGAAGTGTAGCAGCCCTTCGGCCCCAACCCAAGTCGGATCGCCGTCCCCCTTGGTATCCAAGGCTCCCAGAGAAAGGTGGACCCGCTTTCCGATTGTGCTACACTTCCATCAGCCTTGGTGCCCACAAGATGGAGTAACTGCCGTGTCCAGATACTTCTACTGCATGATTGCCCTGCTCGCGATGCTCTCGCTCACCTGCGCCAATGAGCCCCCTTCCGGCCCCGGACCAGGTGCGGACGCCTTGACCGATCAGGACGGGGGGATCGGCGACCAGGGAGACGATCCTGCCGACGATGTTCTGCCCGATACCCCCCAGGACTCGACCCCAGGGGATCAGGCCGATCTGACCGGCGACATCCCCCTCGACCCGATTTCCGACGCCGCCTGGCCCAGTTGTGTGCCCACCGGTAGCGAGATCTGTGGCAACGGCTTCGACGACAACTGCGACGGCCAGGTCGATGAGGGCTGTAGTTGCTCGCCCGAAGGCGGAACCCAGTACTGCTACCCCGGAGACCCCTCTCACCTCAGCGTGCCCAACACCACATGCCAGCCCGGCACCCAGACCTGCCACCTGGAGTTCTGGGGAGATTGCGAGGATGCCGTCGGCCCGGAGCCCGCCGACTACTGTGGCGACTTGCTGGACAACAACTGCAACGGAGAGATCGACGAAGGCTGTGGCGTCTCCGATCCCATCGCCACCTGCCCCGAAGACTTCACCGGCCCCGTCCTCAACCGGTACACCCTCACCGGGATCTACTCCGATCCCAACAGCATCCCCATGGCGACGGCCATCTGGTCCATGCTCTCCGCACCTCCCGGACACAGCTACGACGTCACCACCACCGGACTGAGCCTGACCTTCTTCGCCGACGTTACCGGCGATTACCACTTCCGGCTGACGGTGGAGAACATCGAAGGCGGCACCGACAGCTGTGAAACGACCTTCACCGCCACCACCGAGGACATCCTTCGCATCGAGCTCACCTGGTACCTCGAAGAGGAACCCGAGGGGCCCTGCCCGACCACCGACAAGACCGACCTGGATCTGCACCTGCGGCGCAACCCGACCGGAGACTACCCGTACTACGACTCCGACGACAACTGCTACTGGGATAACTGCGCCACCTGCCAACGCTCCTACACCGACCTCGCCCGCGAACGTTTCTGCCGGGATTTCATCGACTCCCCTCCGGCAGGCCTCTGCACCGAGGGTCAGCCCTGCCCGCCCCCTCAACTCCACTGGGGTGGAGATGACGACCTCTTCAACGACCCCCGTCTCGACCTGGATGACGTGGACGGTTGCGGCCCCGAGAATGTCAACATCCGTGAGCCCATGGAAGGGATCTACCGGGTGGGCGTCCACTTCTACGACCCCTACGCTCCTTCACCGCAACAAGGAAATCCCGTCGATGCCACCGCTCGGGTCCGCATCCTTTGCCAGGGCAGCGAGATCTTCCTCTCCGAGGGCGTCGTCCTGACCGCATCGGGAGCCTACCTGAACGGCAACGACTTCTGGGAGGTGGGTGACCTCACCATCGACTACGATGCCGAGGGCCTTCCCTGCAAGTTCGCACAATTTGGCGGCCCGGGTAGCCGCCGCATCTGCGACTACTCTGTCGCCGACCCCGGTGGCTGTCCTCCCTGACCTCTACTCGACCTGACGACCTCTCATCCTGCGGTCGTTTCCCACAACCTTCCTACTCGAACCACGGAGACGCGAATGACCCAATCCCTTCTCAAGGCAGGAGATCCGATCCCTCCCTTTGCGGCCACCCTCGACGATGGGCGCGAGATCGCCTCCGACGACCTGACCGGGAAGCGGACCGTCCTCTACTTCTACCCCAAGAACGACACGCCGGGCTGCACCACCGAGGCCTGCGACTTCCGGGACCACTTCGCCCGGCTCACCCATACTCTCGGTCTCCAGATCCTGGGTGTTTCCCCCGACTCCGTCGCCTCGCACACCAGGTTCAAGACCAAGCATCAGCTGCCTTTCCCCCTCCTCTCCGATCCGGACCACTCCCTGGCAACCGCTTTCGGCGTCTGGCAGGAAAAAAAGAGGTACGGTAAGACCTCCATGGGGATCGTTCGCTCCACCTTTGTCATTGCGCCGGACGGCACCATCGAGAAGGCGTTCTACAACGTCAGGGCCACCGGACACGTCGAAAACCTGCTCAAAGCGCTGAGCTGACACTCGCCACCGGAAAACCCGCACCGGTGGATGGCCCTTCGCCATCCTCTTCCCTTTTTCTTGGCTGCGCTCTTTACCAGCCCCCAACTTCCTCGTTACAATCCTTTGTCAAATGCGATCAACCAGAACCTCGCGCGGGTTCTTGCCGCACCGGGCTCCGCTCGCCGAGGTCCACGATGGAGGGCGCCATGCCAATCAGGAAGCTCAGGGAGTATCTCGACAGCCACCAGGTCAAGTACGTCACCATCAGCCACTCGACCACCTACACCGCTCAGGAGATCGCCGCCTCGGCCCACATACCCGGCAAGGAGTTGGCCAAAACGGTCATCCTCAAGATCGAAGGCAAGATGGCCATGGCGGTCCTGCCCGCCTCCTACAAGGTGGATTTCGACCTCCTTGCGGAAGCCATCGGCAAACCTGACGTCCAGCTCGCCACGGAACGGGAGTTCAAGGATATCTTCCCCGAATGCGAGATCGGTGCCATGCCCCCCTTCGGCAACCTCTACGGCATGGATGTCTACGTGGCCATGACCCTTGCCGAGGACGAGGAGATCGCCTTCAACGCGGGCAGTCACACCGAGCTGATCCGAATGCCCTACCAGACCTTTGCTCAGCTGGTGGAACCCAAGGTCATCCGCTTCTCTGCCAAACGATGACCATCGTCTTTCCGCTGCACTCCTCCCCCGAGGCGGAGCCCGTGGGAGGTGGCGGCGCAGCCGCCGGAGGGGGCGATCCTCCCCCGAGGCGAAGACCGGGGGAGGTGGCGGCGCAGCCGCCGGAGGGGGCGATCCTCCCCCGAGGCGGAGCCCGGGGGAGGTGCCGCGGAGCGGCGGAGGGGGCGATCCTAGTCTCTGGCCGAGCGCTGCCCGCGCAGCCGCCGGAGGGGGCGATCCTGGCCTCCGTCAACAGACCGTCCCTGGGCTGTCCCCCATCCCTTGATCCAGTTGACGAAAGGCGATCGCCTCAGCCACATGTGGCTCCCTGATCCGCTCCTCCCCCTCCAGATCGGCGATGGTCCGGGATACCTTCAGGATACGGCTGTAGCTTCGGGCCGACATGTGGAGCATCTCCATGGCTCGCTGTATCAGACGCTTGCCATCGGCCGCCAGCTGGCAGTACCGCTTCAGATGGAGGTTCTCCATCTGGCCGTTGGAGTGAATGCCGGCCCCGTGGAACCGCCCCCGCTGACGCTCGCGGGCCGCTTCCACCCGCTGTCGAATGGAACGGCTCGACTCCTCCTCCACCTCCGCCAACAGATCGGCGCAGGCCACGTTGGCCACCGTGGTATGCAGATCGATGCGGTCGAGCAGAGGGCCTGAAATCCGCTTGCGGTACTTTTGCACCTGGACCAGCGAGCACTGGCACGGCCTCACCCGAGAACCGAAGTAACCGCATGGACAGGGGTTCATCGAGGCCACCAGCATGATGGAGGCCGGAAAGGTGATCGTCATCATCCCTCGCGTCAGCGTCACCTGCCGATCTTCCAGCGGCCCTCGCATCACCTCCAGCACATGGGGTGCAAACTCCGGCAGCTCGTCCAGAAAAAGGACCCCGTTGTGGGCCAACGAGATCTGCCCCGGCTTGGGGATGCCACACCCTCCTCCCGCCAGGCCGATCGCCGAGATCGTAAAATGTGGCGCACAGAATGGACGCCTCGTGATCAACGAGCTCCCCGAGACCAGCGCGCCCGCTACCGAGTAGATCTTGGTGGTCTCCAGCGCCTCCTCGAAGCTCATGGTCGGCAGAATGGTGACCAACCGCCTGGCCAGCATGGTCTTGCCGGTGCCTGGCGGTCCGATCATCAACACATTGTGGCTCCCCGCCGCCGCGATCTCCAGCGCCCGCTTCGCCACCGGCTGCCCCCGCACCTCTTTGAAGTCGATCGGATACTCCACCTCGGGTCCGATGGTGCCCTTCGCTGTGGCCTCATACGGAAGGGACCCTTCCGCCAACCATTGGGCGATCTCCGACAGCCCCCTCGTGGAGACCACCCGCAACTCCTCCACCACCGCCGCCTCCTTGGCATTCGAGCGGGGCACCACCAGGGCCTCGACCCCCAGATCTCTCGCCAGGCTGGCCCTCGGCAGAACCCCGGGGACCCCCAGGACATCTCCTCCCAGGGACAGCTCGCCGATGAACAACGTCCTGTCGAAGATATCGGGATCCCTCACCTTCAGCTGATCGGATGCTGCCAGCACCCCCAGGGCGATGGGCAGATCAAAACCGGTACCATCTTTCTTGAGCCCCGCCGGGGACAGGTTCACCGTGATCCTCCCGCGAGGCCAGGTGTACCCGGCGTTCCGAATCGCCGAGTAAACCCGCTTGATCGACTCCCGCACCGCCCCATCCGGAAGACCCACCAGAAAGCAGTCCTTCAAGCCTCGGGCGATATCCACCTCCACCCGCACCTGGTACCCCTCGATTCCCACTACCGCAGCGGTACTGATACATCCGACCATCTCCCTTCTCCTCCCAACCGTGACAGTCGGTTGTCGGCGAAGAGGGCCGATCGTTGCCACCAATTCACTGACTGAGTTACCCCCAGGTACTGTGGAGAGCGTGACCGCGTTGGGCGTTCGGCCGGCAGTGTTCCGCTCTGTCCCTTCGGAAACGCCCCCCTTGGGCCCCTCTCATAGGGAAAGCGAGTACTGAAAACCGGTCAGGATCCAGACCTGCCCCTCCCAGTTCGACCGAACCCCCAGATGGGTCAGCTCACCCCCCATCTCCGGCCTCCAGTCGACCCGTTCGGTCGGATCGTCGTCCAGCGGATGGTAGGACCCCCTCACCTCCAGCGGTATCTGGAAAGAAGCGAAGCTCAGGGTGACCCCCAGCCCCACGGTCAACATCACGTAGGACTCGGTCTCGATGGCGGTATCGGGAGGGTTCGCCAGGTAGGTCTTGTCGATGCTGTACTCGCTGTCGAGCTGGATGACGAAGGTGGGCCCCAGCGACAGGAAAGGTCGGACCATCGAGTGTGGAGACTGCACCTTGGCCAGCAACGCGATCTGGATCTCCTGGCTGCTCAGCTCTTGCTCTACCTCCACCACGCGGTAGAAGGTGATGTCCCCCGTGCCCGAGGTCCAGGCGAACAACAGGTCCAGCTCCAACCCCACCAGGTCCCGAACCAGCGCCTCTGCTGCCAATCCCAGGCCCCACGAGATCCCGAAAAACCCGGGGACCGGCAGGTCGATCCACTCCTCCGAAGGCTCGCTGAGCATATTGGCGTTCGGCCCGATCTTGAGCCCCAGGTTCACCGTGAATAGCTCCCCCTCGGCACGGGCCGCACCCACACCTCCGCCCGAGACCAGTACCAAAGCCGCCAACGCCCCGACCCATCGCACTGTCATGTTCTTCACGCCAACATCTCCAGTCGGATCAATACCGCTCCCGCTTCTTCCATCGCCGCCAGGGCGCGCACCCCGTCTCCGGGATTCACGTCCACGGCCCGCACCGCATCCACCAACAGAAAGGTGGTGTACCCCAGCCGCAGCGCGTCCTGAACTCCGTTCAACACACAGTAGTCGGTCGCCAGCCCTCCCACGAACAGACGCTTAACGCCCAGCTCTCCCAGGCGCCGATGCAGATCGGTCCCCTCGAACCCGGAGTAGGCATCCTGCTCCTCCCTGTCGGCTTTGGAGATGATCGTTACCGACGACGGCAGCTGCAGCCAGGCGGAGAACTCGGCACCCCAGCTATCTTTCACGCAATGAGGCGGCCAGGGCCCGCCTTGCTCGGCGAAGGAGCAGTGCCGGGCGGGATGCCAGTCCCGGGTGGCAAAGATGGGCAGCCCCCTCTCCTCGAACCGGGCGATGTATCGGTTCAACGGCTCGATCACCTCGTCGCCATGGGGAACCGCCAGGGCTCCGCCGGGTAGAAAATCGTGCTGCACATCCACCACAACCAGGGCATCCCCTTGCTGCAGGACGATCGGTCCGCTCTTTTCTTTCTTTTCCACAAGCCTCCTCCCAGATCGCCAACCCCGATCCGCAGGGATCTCCAGTTGCTCAGGTACTTGTTCGAGCATGGATGCTACATCACAATAACCACATGAGCCAAACCAAATGCACCGTCGCCCAGACCAGAAGCAGCAAGGAGCACAAGCCGGCAGGGGACAGGGAGCCAACTTTTCCCCATGCACCTTCCGACCCGCTGGCACGAACCGATCTGGTCCCGATCCAGATCGAACGGTTGGCTTTCGGTGGAGATGGCCTCGGCCACCTGGAGGGGATGGTGGTGTTCGTCCCGGGCACGCTACCCGCGGAGACTGTCCTGGTCGAACCTTCCCGGAGTAGCGGCCGTTTTCTTCGAGCCCGCTGTGCGGCTATCCTGCAGCAGTCGCCGCTGCGCCGCCCCCTGGACTGCCTCCACGAGTTCGCAGAGGGCTGCGGAGGTTGCGGCTTCCGCCACGTGAACGACGAGGTTTCCCTGCAGCTCAAGCTCGAGGCGGCCCTTTCCAGCATGGAGCGGCTGGCAGCCGATGTGCGCTGGCCTCGGCCACGAATTCATACGGCAACCAGGCTCGACGGTCAGCGTGTCAGAGCCAAGTTCCATGGACAGGGTGGACGGCTGGGATTCTACCGCCGATCGAGCCACTCGTTGGTCTCGGTTTTTGGATGCCGCGCATTGCATCCCCGGCTCCTCGAGGGGGTCAACCTGCTGGAGAGCGCCCTCACCAGCGACCGATCCGCCCCCACACCCTCCATCGCCTTGCTGGAGATCGTGGATCAGCCACCCGATGGCCTTCCACTTCGCTTCGCCTCTCTGGAAGGACCCTCGAGCGAGGCGCAACGGGAGGCGCTACAGGAGCTGGTGGACTCCGCTTCCTTCCATGGAATCCGCCTTCGCCAGCGCCACCACCTGCTGCAGCTCGGGGAAACCTGGATCGAGGAGCGCTTTACCATCCGGGATGTCCACCTGGAGCTCCGGCGCCGCCTGGGCACCTTCTCCCAGACCAACCCCGAGACCAACCAGGCCATCCGACTGCGACTCCACGAGATTCTCCAGGATCTCCGCCCCCCGGCATTGCTGGAGCTCTTCGCGGGATCGGGCAATCTCTCCCTGGTCGCCGCCCTCTCCTGCCCCAGGGTCTTGGCCGTCGAAGGGGACCCGGAAGCGGTGGAGGGCCTCCAATCCAGCGCACAGGCCAGCGGCTTGCCACACCTTCGCGCCATTCGACGAGATCTGACCCGCTCGCTGCATCCCCTCGTCGAGAAGGCCAACCCCGACCTCATCCTCCTCGACCCGCCAAGGGCGGGAGCCGCAGAGATCCTGCCCGATCTGCTCCGATCCGGGGCTTCGGACATCCTGTATCTCTCTTGCTCCCCTCCTCACCTGGCCAGAGACCTCGCCCGGCTCGCCGGCTCCTACACACTGTACTCCCTGGATGCCTTCGACATGTTCCCGCGCACCCCCCATCTCGAGCTGCTCGCCTGGTTGGTCCGTCGCTGAGTCCTGTTGGCTGGCTTGACTCCCCTCTTCGATGGCCCACGACCGATGGTTCGCTCTCAGAGACACATGCATCGCCGACAGGCGCTATTTCGGCTGGTCCAGACAGGAGCTATCCACTGGCTGCAGTCCGCGGTGAGCTTTTCCGGAGTCTCGGGGGAAGATCACCCGGCCAGAGGCTAGAGTCGCCCCCTCCGCCCGCTACGCGGGCACCTCCCCCTGGCTCCGCCTC
>JAFGEP010000156.1 GCA_016931535.1 Bradymonadales bacterium | reverse complement strand
CACAACCCACAATTGGGACAGCGGACGAGATCTTGTTCACTAGTCGATGGTGAGGGTGAGGCTGAATGGGCCGTAACCGCTGGTACTGGTGGAGTAGTATCCGTCAGCCACGATGTAGTAGTCGGCAGCAGAACCGGTGCTGTTGGTCACCGTTACCGTCTCGGTGCCAGTGGAGTATGCGCTGTCGGAGAGTGTGATGCAGGAGGTGAGAATGTCCGGGCAGGCGGAGGCGACCGCGAGGACGGCGTCGAAGTCGTCAACGGTGGTCATGCTGGCGGTGAGCGAGCTCCCTGCCGGGACATTGACCACGAACACCATGTCGGGGCCGGCGGCATAACCAGAACTTCCCATTTCTGCGCAGGGCCCTTCGTAGTCGGTGTAGTCTCGGGTCATCTCGGTGGTGTCGTAGTTGTAGGTGCCCGGGGTCAGGCGGATGGCGGTTGCACAGGTGTCGCCCAGGCTGCCGGCGATGCAGTCGGAGGGCTCGCCGGTGCAGACGTACCCCGTCTCTACCTCGCAGGAGGAGGAGCAGCCGTCGTCGCTCAGCTCGTTGTCATCGTCGCAGTCCTCTCCCTCGTCGATGAAGCCGTCTCCACAGTCGATGAGGTGGCACTGGGAGGGCTCGTTGCGGCAGGCCCATCCGGTCTCCACCAGGCAGTCAAGAGAGCAACCGTCTTCCGCAGCGGGGGTCCCCGGTCCGTCGTCGCATTCCTCGTCTCCCTCGATGAGCCCGTCGCCACAGGTGATCTCGTGGCAGTCCGATGGGCTCCCATCGCAGCTCCAGCCCTCCTCGATGATGCATGCCGCCGAGCAGCCGTCGCCATCGGCGGGTGTTCCCGGTCCGTCATCGCACTCCTCGTAGGTGGTCACCTCGCCGTCGCCGCACACGACGTCGATGAAGGAGATCTCGATATCGAAGGCACCTTTGTCGGTAGCGGTGACTCCATCCACCACCAGGAACAGGTCGAGGGCGGTGTCGGTATCGTTGTGGGTGCCGACAAATCCATCGGCCGTATAGAGCAGGCAGTAGTCTGAGAAAGGGACCAGACAGGTGTCGGCGAGTACCAGCACCTCGTTCCAGGTCGCATCGGACGAAATCTCGACCGCCTGGTGGGCATCGATGTGGAGCGAAAACACCATGTCCGGTCCGGCTCCGGCCCGATCGGTCCCGCATTGGCCGGCGTACCCGTCACTCTGGTTGGTGTAGGAGCTGGTGTCGAAGGTGAAGCTGGTTCGACCCTCGTTGAGCCAGGGGGACAGGTCGATCGGTTCTCCGCAGTGGTTTCCACCCTGCACGCAGACCGAAGGCATGTCGAAGCACCGCCAGCCGGTGATGACCTGGCACTCCTCGTCGCAGCCGGGCCAGGGCGGGGTGCCGCCCACGTCGCATTGCTCCCCGCCGTCTGTCTGGATGATGCTGTCGCCGCAGATCGGGTTCTCGCACTCGTTGCTGCAGCCGTCGTCGTCGATGTCGTTCCCGTCGTCGCACTCCTCTCCGGTGTCCTGTATGTGGTCTCCACAGCGGACCGGGGTGCAGTCGGTGCGGCAGCCGGAGGCGGCGTCCGGCTCGTTGGAGTTGTCTTCGCCCTCGTCGCACTGCTCTTCACCGATGGCCACGCAGGTGATGCTGTAGAGCATCTCGGAGCTGTAGCAGTCGTTGGAGGTGTCGCCGTCATCGCTGGGGCCGCAGACGAAGTCGGTGCAGGACCAGTTGTAGGCGTGGAGCTGGGCCGCGTCGTATCCTCCCTCTCCGTCTCCCCAGGTCACCGTGAGCGCCCGCTGGAATCCCAGCGCCTGGCAGATGCCGTGCTCGGGTGCGCTGCCGTCGGTGGAGACATCGCAGTCGGTGAGGTAGGCGCAGTCGCTGAAATCATCGCAGACGTGGCCGGAGACCCCGAAGGGGTTGGTGACCACGGGGCTGTAGAGCGTCTCGTGGACGTAGGGGGTGTTGACAAAGCCATCCCCGCAAGCGGCCCAGATGCAGCTGGTGGTGCAAAGGCCGAAGTCGTCGTTTTCCTCCACGCCCAGGTCGCACTGCTCGTTGCCCTCGACAAGACCGTCGCCGCATTCGATCTCGCGGCACACCGAGGGCTGTCCTTCGCAGACCCAGCCATCCTCGAAGGTGCAGGTCTGGGAGCAGCCGTCGCCGCCGGTGGGGGTGCCGGGGCCGTCGTCGCACTGCTCGTCCCTTTCTACCACGCCGTCGCCGCAGATCACCGGGGTGAAGGTGACGTCCAGGTCGAAGAGGCCGGCGCTGGAGCTCAAGTAGCCATCGGCCACCAGGTAGACGGTGACGGGACCGGTGGAGGGGTTGAAGTACTGGACGACGGCGGTGGGGTCGTCGCCATAGGCGAGGCAGCTATTGACCAGGTTGGTGCAGCTACTGACCAGGGCCGCCACCTCGTCCATGGAGGAGGGGGAGCCGTCCATCTCGACCTGGAGGAGGTTGCGGCCGGGGACGGCGATGGAGAACACCATGTCGGGGCCGGCGCCGGTCCGGTAGGAGCCGCAGGAGCCGCCGGTATAGCCGGTGTAGTTGTTGACAAAGCCGGTGTTGTTGAGCTGGAAGCTGCCTGCGGTCAGGGGGATGGCCTGTTCGCAGGTATCGCCCCCCGAGGCGCAGAAGGAGGGCTCGCCGAGGCAGACCCACCCGCTCTCGATGTGGCAGGAGGAGGAGCAGCCATCGAGGCTGTCGGTGTCATCGTCGTCGCACTCCTCGGAGGGGTCGATGACGCCGTTGCCGCATTCCCACTGCTGGCAGTCGGATGGCTCGTTGCGGCAGGACCAGCCGTTTTCCACCAGGCATTCTAAGGAGCAGCCGTCGAGGTTGCTGGTGTTGTCATCGTCGCATTCTTCGTCGCCTTCGATGATGCCGTCTCCGCACTCGATGGGGTGACAGACCGAGGGCGATCCGGTGCAGATGTAACCCTCTTCCACCGTGCACAGGGTCGAGCAGCCGTCTCCCCCCCTTCCGTTGGCGTCATCACAGATTTCGGGAGCGGTCAGGATCCCGTCGCCGCAGATGCGGCATTCGATCTCCAGGGTGAACTCGGTGGTGATGCTGCTGGCGGAGGTGCTGTAGATGTCATAGACCAAAAAGACGTACTCGCCTGGCATCACGTTGAAATCGACCACCTCGGTGGCTCCCGTTCCCAGGCTGCTGTCGAGGCAGAGCAAGGTGTCTTCGGCGCAGTAGGCGTCGGCGGCCGAGAGGGCGAAGAGGTCGAAGTCACCGGCGGTGCCCAGGCGGGTGGAGAGGGCGGTCACGTAGGCGGCCCGATCGCTGGTGAAGATGAAGAGGAACTCGTTGCCGTTGTAGATGCCCGAGGTGCAAGAGTAGCCGGTCAGGCGGTGGGTGGCGTAGGGCGGATTGTTGGTGTCGGTGTCGCCGGTATTGGCGGTGACCGTTCCGGACAGACAGTCGATGGCCATGGCCTCGGGGCAGGTGTCGCGCGGCACGCAGTCGGGTGGATCGATCTGGTCGTCGCACAGGAGGCGTTCTTCCAGGCAGTCCACCTCCGTATCCGGGACCAGGCAGCCGTCTGCGTCCTCCACGCAGGTTACCAGGATATGCTCCTCGCAGTAGGAGGGGGCGGGGCAGGTGTCGATCAGGCTGCAGGGGTCGACGCAGGCGGGGGCCGGTTCGGCCAGGGGGTTGCATACCTGGTCGGTGTCGGTGCAGTCCGCCTCGGTCTCCACCAGGCAGCCGAACTCATCGGCTGCGCAGACCACCAGGATGTTCTCTTCGCAGTGGCGCTCGGGTACCTCGCAGAGGTTCTCGAGCCCCTGGCAGGGATCGGGCAATCCTGCGCAAGCGACGGGATCCAGGGTGTCGTCGCAGTACCCGCCAAACTCGAACTGGGGCAGGTCGGTGCAGTCCACCTCGGTCTCCACCAGGCAACCTTCGGTGTCGAGCGCACAGATGACCAGGGTGTCCCCATCGCACTCGCGCCCCTCTTCCTCGCACAGGACCTTGTCGCGGCAGGGGTCCAGCCCTCCCTCGACGCATCGAGCGGGAACCTGGGTGTCGTCGCAGTAGCCGTCCTCGAGGGTGGTGCAGTCCTGGTAGGTTTCGACCAGGCATCCGTCGGCATTCATGGCGCAGACCACCAACGTGTCTCCGACGCAGGTGGTGCCGGGGGGGGAGCAGCGGGGCAGGCCACGGCAGGGGTCGAGGTCCCCGTGATCGGCGGAGGCATCGGCATCGGTGTCGGCATCGTCGCCGCAGGCCAAGAAAGTCAGGGCCAGTCCGGCCAGGAGTGCCAGGTAGGTGAATGGGCTGGTAAGACGCATGAGTTCTCTCTCCGTCGAGTGCTGTTTGGACCAGGTTACCGCGCTTCAGCTGGCGGTCGGAGCTGCGGTGTGTGCAACCTCGGAAGGCTAGCGGAACCTCACCTTGGAGTCCAGTGGCAATGAACGGCCCGAAACCCCGAAAACCGATCGGCAGTGATGGGAATACCGACAGCGGAATCGGGAGGAGCCGAGGGCCGGTCAGACCGCCGGTTGACCGGTCGAAGCTGGCCGGCCAGGAGTGAAAGAGAGAGAGGTCACAGGGGGAAGGCAGCCGGGGACCGTCCGGCAAGCTTGTAGGTCGGGCCTGCCGGGACTAGCCTGGGATTGGAATGATGCTTGTGCCTGGACAGATCGTTGGGGAGCGCTACCGGGTGATCCGGGAGCTGGGGAGTGGCGGCTTCGGCCGGGTCTACCTGGTGGAGGAGCTGGAACGGCGGTCGGATGGCCGGGGTGAGGGAGATACGCTGCCCCTGTTCTCGCTTCAGCCGCTGGTACTGAGACAGGTGGCCTTGAAGACCTTCGCCACGCGGGAGCGGCTGTGCCACGACCTGGTCATGGAGCTTCGCGCCCTGTGCAGACTGAGCCACCCGCACATCGTTTCGGTCTACGATTACCAGGTCTCCGATCCCCCCTTCATCGCCATGGAGTATGTGCCTGGCCAGGACCTGGAGAACCATCTTGCGCAGAGGGGGCCTTTGGGGGTGTTCGATGCGCTGGCGGTGGCGCGCCAGGTCGGGTCGGCGCTGGCCCACGCCCACTCGGCCTCGGTGCTTCATCGCGATGTCAAGCCGAGCAACGTGATCGTGACCGAGGATCTGCGGGCCAAGCTGGTGGACTTTGGCCTGGCGCGCAACTTCGAGCGGCTGAGCCAGCTCACGACCCGCCTGGGAACCCCGGGCTTCGTGGCGCCGGAGCTGCTCGATCCCCAGCGGTTCCGGTACCCCGTCGGGGTGGCGGCGGACGTGTATGGCTTCGGATCTCTTCTGGCTGCGTTGCTGACCGGCCAGTCACCCTTTGGTCGCGGGACCCCGGTGGAGATCCTGCGCAACCAGATGGATGACCACCGGACGCTCCCTTCGGATCTGCACCCCTTGCTGCGTGCGGTCATCGAACGAGCCACCGCAGTATCCCCTTCGGACCGCCATCCCAGCATCCCTGCGCTGTTGGAACAGCTCCGGCGCATCCAGGAGGGTCTGATGAGGCCGGTGTCGCTTCCCCTGGCCGAACCGGAACGGGTGGATGTCCTGGACGGGCAGGTGGTGGCGGTGGCCGAGTTCAGCCATCCGATTCGCGGCCGCGGGGTGAAGTTCGAGATCGCGACCCCCAAGAGCTCCCAGGTGCAGCGAGGGTTCGTGTACGAGGAGAGTGTTGGCAAGGGTCCCGGCGATCTGTACCAGAGCCTTCGATGCGCCTGGGAGGGGTGTGAGCTTTCCCTCTACTCGGCGGTTCCCCTCCGATCGGACCGGAAAGGGGAGTTCATGACGGGGGATGGTCTGACCGTCCCCGTCCTCGAGCCCCATTTTCTGGTCAGCGTCACCGATGTGGTGGCCAGCCGGGGGGTGCGAGCACCGGACTGTCCCGCCCGTCCCTTCGTCGATCTGAGAGAGCCGGATCGCCACTCTCTACCCCTTTTTGTGGGGGGGTTACTGCACCAGGTGATGGACCAGCTGGTGCAGGCGGCACCGGGCCGGCACTCGTTTTCGGAGGTGATCGAGGAGCGGTTGGCTCGCAACCGATTGGCAGCCGTAGCGACCGGGCTGACCGATGCGGATCTGGCCTCCGTGCGGCGCGAGATCTCCGGGCCCTGTAGCTGGTTGCAGCAGCTTCTGTCCCGCCAGCTGGAACCGAGCGGCAGATCGACCGAAGTCACCCGGTTCAGCGGCAAATATGGCCTGGAAGGGCGGATCGACCTGGCGATTGTCGCCCCCGATCGGCTGGAACTCCTGGAGCTCAAGACGGGGAAGCGCCAACCACCGGAGCACGAGCTGCAGCTTCGATGCTACGCGCTGCTGTGGGACGAATATGCCGGGGCGAACGGCAAGAGCATCCAGGGACGTCTGATCTACAGCCAACCCGGTTTGGAAAAGGGGGTCGCCCGGTTGGACCACGCGCAGGAACGCCCCCTTCTCCGATCCCGAAACGAGATCGTCGCCGCCCACCATGCCCTGGCGCGGGGCGACCTGGAAGGCGCCATGCCTGCCCACGGACAATGGCCTGAACGCTGCGGCGACCTCCCTTGCCAGTATCGCCAGGACCGCTGCCGCCAGCAGTGCGCCAACCTGGGATTGACCGGCCAGCCCCGTTCCGGCGGCAGCTCGGACGACCTGAGGCAATGGCATCCGGTGCCACCCCACCTGGTCAGCGCTGCCAGGGTCTACTATCGCCATTTCATCCGCCTGGTGGAGCTGGAGTACCTCTCCCTCTCCAGGGGCCAAGGCGAGTTCACCCGGAGCGGGGGCCTGGATCAGCGGATCGAGGATCTGCAGGCGGCAGCAGGGGTCGAGCTCGTGGAGTGGGACCCCGGGTCGCGGGCGGTCCGCCTGGCGGGCTCCGAACTGGTGCGATTCGTGCCGGGCACGGAGGTGGTCCTCCATCGAGGGGCACCGGATCGCGATCCCATCCTTATGGGTCGGATCGAGGTGGTGGATGGCGACAGCGTGGTGATCCGATGCCAGGGGGTGGAAGGTCTGCAGCAGCTCTCGCGAGACGGATGGATCTTGGAGCGCTATCTGCCTCGGATCGGGCAGGTGGAGGTACACCAGGCGTTGTACTCCCTGTTGACTGTTCGCGATCCCGAGCGGTTGGCCAGTATCCTGTGGGGGGGAGACCAGGAGAGCAACGGCCACTCTGTTCGGATGCCGGCAAGCCCTGGGGTCGGGGAGGATGCACTTCCCCCCGAGCTCAACGCCTCCCAGCGGGAAGCGGTGCTGCTGGCCCTCGGGGAGTCCAGGCCGGTGCTCATCCACGGGCCGCCGGGGACGGGCAAGACCACGGTGATCGCCCAGCTGGTCGAACGGCTGGTGGAGCAGGGCAAGCGGGTGCTGGTGTCCGCCGGGACCAACACTGCGGTGGACAACATCCTTTTGCACCTGGCGAAGGCCGGCGTCGATTTTCTGCGCCTCGGCCACCTGGAGGTGGACAGCCCGCTGAGGCGCCGTCTGAGCCCCGAGCAGATCGGCCGCCAGGTGGCGCGCGATCTGGGGCTGAGCGAGCCCTCGGTAGACCGGATCGCCCAGCGGCTTCGCACCGTTCCGGTGGTGGCGGGCACCGCCCACCGCTGCATCCGTTCCCATGCGATGCAGGCCATCAAGCGCCTTTCCGGCGGGCCCGGCCGGCAGGTCGGGCCTCCCGTTCCGTTCGATGTGGCGTTGGTGGACGAGGCGACTCAGCTGGTGGAGCCCCTGGCGCTGGGGGTGGTTCTGTTGGCGCGCCGTTTCGTGCTGGTGGGAGATCGCTGCCAGCTTCCCCCGGTCGTGACGGCCGATGAGGCCCGCACGGCCTATGTGAGAGAGTCGCCGGATGAGGCGGCCAAGCGGATGAACCTGAGGGGGTTGGATTTCACCCTGTTCGAGCGGCTGACGGGGCGCACCCCCGAGGTGGTGCTCGAGGTGCAGTACCGGATGAACAGGCAGATCCAGGAGCTCTCCAATCGGTTGTACTACGACGGAATGCTCATCCCCCATCCGGAGGTCTCGAACCGCCGCCTTTCCCTGCTACACGCTGCGCTTCGGGATCTGCCTGGCGAGCTGGTGGCCCGCTGGGATCCGAAACGGCCGCTGGTGTGGGAAACACTGGAGGGAACGGATAGCGGGCGCTGCAACCCGGTGGAGGTGAAGGCGGTGTGCGAGACCATCGCCGCCCTGTTCCTCTCCAAGGTGGTGGAGCCCGAGTTCGCCTCCCAGATCGGGGTGATCTCCCCCTTTCGCGCCCAGTGCTTCGCCATCCGCCAGGCACTGGGAGAAGTGCTGGGAAAGGAGACCGCCCGGTTGATCGAGGTGGATACGGCCGAGCGATTCCAGGGCCGCGAGAAGGAGGTGATCTTCGTCAGCCTGGTGGTTTCGACCTGGTCCGACTTTGTCATGGATGCCCGCCGGCTCAATGTGGCATTCACCCGTGCCCGTTCCAAGCTCATCGTGTTCGGGCCGCTGCAGGTGATCTCGGGCTACCTGGCCGGTCATGGGGATGGCGCTCCACCACCCCTGGCGGATCGGGCCCAGGGGGCCGGCTGTCCAGGGGGGTCAACGCCGGTCGATGGAGAGGTGGCCGGATGAGCTCCCTCGGTTCCTTGGTGCTGGAGAAGGCATACGAGCTGGGTTTCGACCGCGCCGGCATCACCCCGGTCGGGCCGCCCACACACCGAGATGCCTTCGAGCGCTGGCTGGATCTGGGTTACCACGGATCCATGTCGTACCTGGAGCGGCACCGGGAAATACGACTGGATCCGACCCGCCTGCATCCTGGGGCGGTCAGCGTGGTGGCGGTGGCCAAAAGCTACCGGCCGATCGACGAGAGGGGCGGAGAGCGGGCCATCGCTCGTTATGCCCGGGGTCTGGACTACCACCGGGTTATGGGGGACCGCCTGAGACGGCTGGCCGCATTCCTGGAACGGGAGGTGGGGCCAATGGTGCAGCGGTCCCGGGTCTGCGTGGATACCGCCCCGATCCTGGAGCGCGATTTCGCCGTGCAGGCTGGTCTGGGGTGGTTGGGGAAGAACACCAACCTCGTCTGTCCGGAGCTGGGCAGCTACCTGTTCTTGGGCGAGCTGCTGGTCTGTCGGGAGCTTGGGGGAGGAGAAGAGCCGGTGCCGGACCGATGTGGGCGATGTCGGGCCTGTCTGGATCGGTGTCCCACGAAAGCGCTGGTCGCACCGTGGGTGATGGACAGCCGGCGGTGTCTGTCCTATCTGACCATCGAGCACAAGGGGGCGATCCCCGTGGAGCTCCGATCGGCGCTAGGCCTTCGGCTGTTCGGTTGTGATGTGTGCCAATCGGTCTGTCCCTGGAACCGGCGTGCCCGCCCGTCTGGCGAGCCCTTCTTTGCGGGAGGGGAGGAGTTGGAGGGTCTGGATGCGGCGGACGTGCTCTGGTTGAGCGAGGCCGAGTTTCGGCAGCGTTTTCGCCTGTCGCCTCTGTGGAGGGCCGGGAGGGAGGGGCTTGCCCGCAATGCGGCGGTGGTGTTGGGCAATGCTGGTGATCCGCGTGCGATCGACCCGTTGGTCCAGGTCCTGGAAAACCACGACAGTCCCCTGGTGCGGGGCCACGCGGCCTGGGCCCTGGGCCGTTTCGGCGATTGTCGGGCCCGGGCGGCTCTGGACAGGGCGTTGGTCAGGGAGGACCATTTGGCTGTGCTGGGGGAGATCCGCCAGGCTCTGTCGACCGGCTGAGCGGGCCTGATCCTGTGCAGGCCTTTGGCCGGAGTCTGCCGGTGGCCCTTTCTCCCAGCGGCCCCCCACTTCTTGACAACCGCAGGGCACCGGCATAGGGATTGAACGTGGGGGTTTGTCCTACACGAACAGGAGGCGGTGTCCCGCGGTGGCGGGTGACACCCCGATGGAAGATCGATCAGGCTCCTGACGGCTCTCGGTCTGGTTCTCAGCGAGAGGACGAGGGGTCCCTTGGCAAGAGGCTGCGATCATGCCCCAGTCCAACCGGATCAGAACGCCCCAGCCCTTGCTCCTGTTCGACCTGGATATGCTGAAGGCGATGGCGGACGAAACGCGGAGCCGCATCATGCGCCTGCTATGTACTCCGGAGCTGGGGCAGATGGTGCCCTATACCGTGGGAGAGATCGCCGCCCAGTTCGATCTCACGGCTTCCACCGTTTCCCACCACCTGCAGCTATTGAAGCGGGCAGGGCTGGTCAGGATGGAACGACGGGGAAAGGAGCGGTGCTACTCCCTCGATTTCGAGAGCCTGCACAAGCGGGTTGGCCAGTTCTACGACCTGTTGAACTCCATACTACGAGCCACCGAGCAGGCCCGGTCCGAGCTGGAAGGGTAATTGTCTGCGGTAACCCTTGACCGTGCCTTGACTTTTCGCCGATCCGACCTACCTTTTCTTCGAACCGACTTGATAGGCACACACAGTGGGTCGAATCCTCAAGATACCAGTTCCCGACCGGGCCCAGCAGGATCCAGCATTATCGGGCCATGAATCGGCCGAGGAAGGGCGGGCCGTCCAGCTCAAGAGCGAGCTGGCCGCTCTGCCCTACGCCCAGCAGGTTCAGCTGCTCCGCCCCCCGATTCCCTTGCAACTGCAACGCAAACCCGCGGAGCCAACCACACCCCCCACGGTGGAGGCGGAGCAGGATGCCGAGAAGCTGGCGGTCAAAGGTGATCTGAAGCCACAGATCCAGGCCATGGTCGACAGCAGGAACAGGGAGCTATCCAGACAGCGGCCCAGGATCCCCTCCGGTTGGGCGACCGCTCAGCCGGGCAGGCAGAACCAGGCCAGCCAACCTTCGGCCGCATCGACCGCGGTCCAGCAGCTCGCCGATCAGGATACCGAAAGCGCCGGAGACGAGAAGCTCCAGAAGCCGCCAACCAACCGGCGAACGACCCGCCACCTCTGAACAACAACCCCAGGACACCTCTGAAGCCTGGGTCAGTCACCCGCGCCGGTGGCGAGCAGTGCGCGGTGGTAGTCGCGGACCCGGGCGGTGATCTCGGAGGTCGTCTCGCATCGCAGCAGCTCGTCGAAAAACCGCTTGCAGTCCACCATATTACACAGGCGGATCGTCTCTTTGACCTGGGGGATGCTGATGGGGTTCATGCTCAGGCAGGTGAGGCCGCAGCCCAGCAATAGCGGGATGTTCTGCGGCTCGCCCGCCATCTCTCCGCAGATGGCGACTTCGATCTCGGCCTGGACGGCCGCCTGAACCACCTGGCGAAGGGTTCGGAGCACCGCCGGGTGCAGCTCCTGGTAGAGGGAGGCCACCATCTGGTTGTTGCGGTCGACACCCAGGGTGTACTGCACCAGGTCGTTGGTGCCGATGCTGAAGAAGTCCACCTCGGCAGCCAGGATATCGGCGGTGATGGCGGCCGAGGGGATCTCGATCATGATGCCGAAGGGGATCGATTCATCGAAGGGGTGGTTCTCGCGGCGCAGCTCCTCTTTGACCTGTGCCAGCAGCGTCTTGGCCTCCCGGACCTCTTTGAGGGAGGTCACGAAGGGGATGATCAGCCTCATCTTGCCATGGGTGGAAGCTCTGAGGAGGGCGCGAAGCTGCAGCTTGAACGTCTGGGTTTCCAGCAGGGAGAGGCGGATCCCCCGAAGTCCGAGGGCGGGATTTTCCGCGGCGGTGTCGAGGCGTACCCCTTCGAGGGTCTTGTCGCGGCCCATGTCGAGGGTCCTCAAGGTGGCGCGATGGGGGGCGCTTCGCTGGAGAACCTGTCGGTAGAGCTCCACCTGGGAGTTCTCGTCGTTGATCGCGCTGCCGCTCAGTAGCAGGTACTCGGTCCGGAACAGACCGATCCCGGTTCCTCCTCGACTTCGCAAGTTCTCGATCTCTTCCAGGTACTCGATGTTCCCTTCCACCCGGATGGTGACGCCATCCCGAGTGACCGCGGCCTGTTGGGATCGCGAGGTCAGCTTTGCCAGCTCGGCGATCTGGCGATCCCGTTGTTGGTGCAGGTGACGGCACGTTTCCTGGTCGGGGTTGAGGATGACCTGTCCGAGCCTTCCATCCACGGCGAGCTGCTGGCCATTGGTGGCAACCATGCAGATCCCGGTGACCCCCACCACGGCGGGAATTTCCATGGCCCGGGCCATGATGGCGGTGTGGCAGGTGATACCCCCCACCTCGGTGACCAGCGCTTTGATCTGCTTCAGGGTCAGCTCGGCCGCCTGGGGGGCGGACAGCTCGTGAGCCACCACGATACTGCCGGGTGGCACGAGGTGCAGGGGGGATTCGATCTGCCCCAGCAGGTTTCTCATGACCAGGTTGCCAACCGAGCGAAGGTCGGCCACCCGTTCCCTGAAGTACCTGACCGTGAGCTGGGAGAAGGCCTGGGACAGGGTAGCCAGTGTCTGGTCGAGGGCGTCTTCGGCACCCAGCAGGCTATTTTTGATGAGGTCGTGGGTCCGTTCCACCAACATCTCATCCTGCAACATCATCCGATGGGACTCGATGATGAGGATCCCTTCGTCGCCTGCCTGGCCCAGGCGGTCCAGCGTGCTCTGGATCTGCTGGAGAGAGGCTTGAATGGCGAGGTCGAAGCGGTCGAGCTCCTCCTCGATCTGGTCCGGCTCGATGGAGCGGCGGGGGATCTGCCATTCTTGGCGACCGAGGAGGTGAACCTGGCCGATCACGATCCCTGGAGATGCGCCGATTCCGCGGACGGTAAGCATCTGGTTGATCATCAAAGCTCCCCGAAGCCGTTGTGGATCAAGTCGCTGATAGCCTCCATGGCGGGTCGGGCATCCATGCCGGAGGTGATGACCCGGACCTGGCTTCCCTGGACCCCCTCCAGCAGCAAGACCCCGAGAATGCTCTTGGCGTTGACCTTGGGTCCGCTCTTTTTTTCCACCTCGACCTGGGACTCGAACTTGTTGGCCAGCTCGACCAGGATCCGAGCGGCTCGCAAGTGCAGCCCGAGCCGGTTGGGGATGGTGAAGTAGTCACTGACCAGCTGCATGCAAGGCCCTTCCCTTACTTGTTGGCGCCGGGGTCACCCGGACCCCCAGGGTGGTGAAAGCGAAGCCAGCAGATCGGCGCTCAGCCGAATGCCCGGGTTGGCCGGGTGAAGCTGGGCTTCGATGGTCGTTCCCGCCCGGACCAGCTCGACCAGCACCGCCCACTCGTCGGCGTCCAGAAAACAGGAGTCCGTCAGTCTGTGCGTCCCTTCCCGGCGAGCCCGATTGGCCAGTCTGACCGACTCGACGGCCAGGCCGCCGTGCATGGCGAGCCGCAGGTCGAGCAGGGTGCCGAACACCACGAGGGTGTCCTCTTCAGGCAGGATCCGTTGGGATACTTGCATGGGATCCACGGTGCTCAGCCTGGTGTCCGGTGGCAGCATCGACCGGTTGGCCAGGTCGCACCAGGGCAGGTGCGAGGCGGCGATGACATGATCCGCGGGGCGTTGGGACAGGGTGTAGAGCACCTCGGAGTGGATCAACCGGTCGTCGATGCGGATGGTCGTGGTGCCCATGAGCCAGCGTCCTACTCAGTCTCCCAGCACGTGTTGGGCCGCGTACTGGATCAGCTCGTCGGCCCACGGATCCAGATCCTGGTGTTCGCCGCGGTCCTGGAGCGCCTTGATGATGACCGGGATGCCGGCTCCGGAGATGCGGCGGATCCGCATGCCTTTTTTCTCCTTCAGGTGGCCGATGACGTTCCAGGGGGTGCCGCCGGCCACATCGATAAAGGCGATGACCCCCTGTCCGCAGTCCACCTGTCGAATGGCCTGCTCGACCCGCTCGATCAGGGTGTCGATCGGTTCTGCCTGGCTCATGCACAGGCAGTCGACCTGTTGGCGGTTGCCGGTCAGCCGTTCGGCTTCCCTTCGCAAGATGCTGCACAGCTCGCCATGAGTGAAGATGAAAATGCCGATCATGGGGGGCGACCTTCAGGTAGCATCGGTTACTCCACATCCTCCACGGTCTGCTCCTCGTGGATATTGGCGGCGATCTGGTCCATCAGCTTCTGCTGGAAGTCGACAGCGGAGTAATGGCCCTGGACCTTGAGCAGCTGATTGCGGGCGGCGATCTCTACAATGATGGCGATGTTCCTGCCTGGTCCAACAGGGATGACCATGTAGGGGATCTCCACCCCCAGGATGGTGCGTGTGGACTGATCGATCCCCAGTCGGTCGTACTCCACGTCTTCGTCCCACTCGACCAGCTCCAGGCAGAGCTGGATCTTCTTGGTATCGCGGACAGCGGCGATGCCGAACAGGTCTTTGATGTTGATGATGCCGAGACCACGGATCTCCATGTGGTGCTTGATGAGATCGTAGCCGCGACCCACCAGGGTATCGCCGATCCGGCGCACATCGACGATGTCGTCGGCGACCAAGCGGTGACCGCGATACACCAGCTCCAGGGCGCATTCGGACTTGCCGATGCCGGATTCTCCCAGCAGCAGGATGCCGACCCCCAGGACGTCCATCAAGACGCCATGGAGGCTGGTAGTGGGAGCGAGCAGGCCCTGCAGGATGCGGTGGGCCAGGTCGAAGAACTCCTCGGTCAACAGGGGGGTGTACAAGAGCGGGATCTGGTTATGATCGCACAGCTCCACCAGCAGGTCGGGGACGGGCAGGTCGCGGGTGACCACGATGGCCGCCACCTTGACCTGGCAGAGTGCGGTCAACGCCAGGCGCCGCCGTTCCTCTGTCTGGGAAAGGAGGTAGGAGATCTCGGAGTTGCCCAGCACCTGGATCCAGCCCGGGTAGGCGTACTGGACGAAGCCGGTCATGGCCAGTCCCGCCTTTTGCACCAGGTCGGAGGTGATCGGGTTGTCCAGTCCCTCCCGTCCGGCCTGGATGGTGAGCTTCAGGCCGTACTTGTCCTCGAGGATGGTACGTAGGGGGACGCTCATGGCTGTTCCTGCCTGGACCTGAGGGCTTCGAGCTGCTCGTCTCCCGCCATGAGCGCCTGGTAGATCTCCGAGGTGGAGCGGGCCGCCAGAAGCGCCTCTCGGGTGGGTCCAAGGGTCAGCAGGCGGGAGATGCGAGAGAGCGCCTTGATGTGGATCTTGGGTTGGGAGGTGGGGCTCAGCAAGACGAAGAAGTACTGGCAGGGGAGCCGGTCGAGGGCGCCGAACTCGATCCCCTGCAGACTGCGGGCGAACCCGCCGATGAGCTGTTTGACCTTGGGGGAGGAGGCATGGGGGACGGCGATGGCGTTGCCGATCCCGGTGGCGGCCAGCATCTCCCGCTCGGCGAGGAGGTGAAAGGCCTCATCCTGGCTGATGGAACGGGACAGATCGGGCCGTCCGGTGTACAGCAACCGGGTCAGCTCCCTCAAGACCTCCGGTTTCTGGCAGGCCTCGATGTCGAGCAGGATCGACTGCGGGATCAGGAAATCCGACAGTCGCAATATCGGTGGACGAGTCATCATGGGCCGTCCGGCTCCTCCCCTCAGGTTGCGACAGCCTGCTAGCTGACCGAGGGTTCTTCCTCGGTTGGTTTGTGCTCCCTCAGCTTGTCTTTGTACCGTTTGACCTGGCGTTCGATCTTGTCCATGGCCAGGTCGATGGAGGAGTACATGTCCTGGGAGCGCTCCTCGACCGACACGGTGGTACCCGAGAATCCGACGGTGAAGCTGGCGATGTGCCAGAACCGCTCCACGGACAGCACGACATGGGCTTCGATGTGGCTGGCCCGCATGTACTTTTCGATGACATGCGCCAGTTTTTCTTCCGTGTACGATTTCAGCGGTTCTGAGGCAGGCATGTGCCGAAAGGTGACGATCACTTGCATTCGCATCTCCGACTGCCGAGGGGACGCCAGCACGGTCGCGGTGGAGGTCGATCCCTTCGACCCAAGGTCTGACTATCCAACCGGGTCGAGCAGGAGGATCGCCACGGGACCTGGCGCCGTCAGAAGAGCTGCTTCCGTTGCGAGCTCTTCAGGATGTTCATCATTTCCCGATACTTGGCGACGGTTCGCCGAGCGATCTCGATGCCTTCCTGGGCTAACATATCGGCGATTTTCTGATCACTCAATGGTTTGCGCACATCCTCGCCCGAGATGATCTGCTTGATCCGCATCTTGACGCTCTCGGAGGCGGTATCGGTTCCGTCGCTACAACCGATGGCGCTGTTGAAGAAGTACTTCAGCTCGAAGATGCCCTGCGGGGTGTGCACATACTTGTTGGTGGTGACCCGGCTGACGGTGGACTCGTGCACCCCGATGTCCTCGGCGACATCCCGCAAGACCAGCGGCTTGAGCTGGCTGACCCCCTTGTGCAGGAAGTCGCACTGGAACCGCATGATGCTCTCGGTGACGCGCAGGATGGTGCGCTGCCGCTGATGGATGCTCCTGATCAACCACCAGGCGCTGCGCAGCTTGTCCTGGATATAGGCCCGGGCTTCCCGCGACTCTCCGCCCGACAGCGTCCGGCGGTAGTAGTCCGAAATCCTCAACTTGGGCAGGCCATCCTCGTTGGGGACGCAGATGAAATCGTCCCCCAGCTTGTAGACGTAGATGTCGGGTACGATGTAGCGCGGCTCTTCGCTTTCGAACGAGGAGCCGGGCTGCGGATCGAGCGATCGGATGCAACGGGCCGCCCGGATGATCTCATCCAGGGTCACACTCAGCTCCTTGGCGATGGCCTTCAGGTTGCGCTTCTGCAGATTGACCAGGTGCCCGTCGATGACCTGCTGGACCAACAGGTCGTCCGAGTAGTAGTGCCGAGCCTGGACGAGCAAGCACTCCTTGAGGTCGCGGGCGGCGATACCCACCGGATCGAACTCCTGGATGAACTCCAGCACCCCCTCGGCATAGTCCTCCGAGACATCGCAGCGCTGGGCGATCTCCTCGATGGTCAGACCGACCAGGTAGCCGTTGGCGTCCAGGTTCCCGATGATCTGTTCTCCGACCAGCCGCTCGTCCTCGCAGGAGGCGTTGAGCTGCAGCTGCCAGCGCAGGTGATCGATCAGCCCTTCCTTGCGGGTGAGTGTGGCCTCGGGGCCGGGCATCTCCTCCTGCATCCCTCGATAGGAGAGGGACGGCATGGGACTGGAGTAGTTTTCCAGGTAGGCATCCCAGTCGATCTCGGAGATGGCCCGCTCGGCGGCAGCGTTCTCTGACATCTCAGTGGTTGAAAGCTCGCTGCTGGTTTGGGCGGCTAGCCGATCCGCCTCCTTGACCAGGCTGTCCTCCACCTCGGCAGGGGTTCGTCCGGCGTCATCGGTGGCCTCCTCCAGCACCGGATTTTCGACCATCTCCTTCTGAACCAGCTCGACGAGCTCCAACTTGGAGAGCTGCAGCAGCTTGATCGCCTGCTGCAGCTGCGGTGTCATCCGCAGTTGTTGCGCCAACTTGAGTTGTTGCTTGATCTCCATCGACACGGCTTTGTTCCCCTCTGGATTGAGCCGGACCAGATAACCGAGCCTTGCTCACCTCTCGTAGTGTAGTCCATCCGAAGGCGGTCGCCAATGGCAGCCGTTCACGGGATCGGGATCCCCCTCCGCCCACAGGACAGCCCGGCACCTGGTCATGCCATCTGGCTCGCTCGAAGGCGGTACCCAACCGACACCTGTCGGGTGCCATCCCCTCCGCCCACCCGGGGGGCCCATGCCGGTCGACCCGGCGGATGGATCCGCGCCAGACCACGTTGACATCCGGATCATCCCCCTTATAGGATCTGGCTCCATCATGGAACGCGAACACCCCCCCAAGTTCATCTTCATCACCGGCGGTGTGCTCAGCTCACTCGGCAAGGGGCTGTCGGCGGCCGCTATTGCCGCCCTGATGGAAAGTCGGGGGTTGCGCGTCACCAACGTCAAGCTGGACCCCTACATCAACGTGGATCCCGGTACCATGAACCCCCTGCAGCATGGGGAGGTCTACGTCACCCACGACGGCGCCGAGACCGACCTGGACCTGGGCCACTACGAGCGGTTCACCTCTACCCGCATGACCCGCTCCAACAACTTCACCTCGGGCAAGATCTACCACTCGGTCATTCAGAAGGAGCGCCGGGGGGAGTACCTGGGTGCGACGGTCCAGGTGATCCCCCACATCACCGACGAGATCAAGGCGGCCATCCGGTCCGCTTCCGGGAACTACGACCTGGTCCTGGTCGAGGTGGGGGGGACGGTGGGGGACATCGAGAGCCTTCCCTTCCTGGAGGCGATCCGCCAGCTCAAGCTGGATCTGGGCCACCAGGCCACCTGTTACATCCACGTGACCCTGGTGCCCTACATGCGCGCGGCTGGAGAGCTCAAGACCAAGCCCACCCAGCACTCGGTGGCTGCCTTGCGCCAGATCGGCATCCAGCCCGACCTGTTGATCTGCCGGACCGAGTACGACCTGGACGAGAAGATCAGAAGGAAGATCGCGTTGTTCTGTAACGTTCGCCCGGACTGCGTCATCCAGGCCAAGGACGTCGAGTGCATCTACGAGCTGCCGCTCCAGCTTCACGCGCAGGGTATCGACCAGCGCGTCGGCGAGTTTCTCAACATCTGGAGCCGGCATCCCCACCTGGAGGTGTGGCAGGACATCGTCCATCGGGTCAAACACCCCCGGGACCGGGTGACGGTGGCCATCGTCGGCAAGTACGTGGACCTGACCGAGAGCTACAAGTCGTTGCACGAGGCGCTGACTCACGGCGGGTTGGCCCATTCGATCGCGGTGGATCACCGCTATGTGGATGCCGAGGACATCGAAGCCCGGGGCGCCGAGCCGTTGCTGTCCGGCGCCGATGCCGTGCTGATCCCGGGAGGGTTTGGCTCTCGGGGCATCGAGGGGAAGATCGCGGCCGTCCGCTTCGCGCGCGAGCAGAAAATCCCTCTGTTTGGCATCTGCCTCGGCATGCAGACGGTCTGCATCGAGTTCGCCCGCAACGTGTGCCGGTTGGAGCGGGCCAACTCCACCGAGTTCGATCCGGAGACGCCCCATCCGGTCATCCACCTGATGGCCGAACAACGCGATCTGACGGACAAGGGGGCCACCATGCGGCTGGGTGCCTATCCTTGCCACCTGTTGCCCTTCTCGCGGGTGGCCCAGATCTACGGCCAGACGGAGATCTCGGAGCGCCATCGCCATCGCTGGGAGGTGAACAACAGCTACCGGCAGGCGTTGACCGACCATGGGCTGGTGCTTTCCGGTCTTTCTCCCGACGGCAACCTGGTGGAGATGATCGAGCTGGCTGACCATCCCTGGTTGGTGGGCTGCCAGTTTCACCCCGAGTTCCAGAGCCGTCCGGCGCAACCCCATCCTCTCTTTGCCAGCTTCATCGCGGCCGCTCTGGAGGCCCGCCACCCCCAGCCGGCGTCGAGCGAGGTAGAGGACCAGCCGGCTCCCTTTGCACCGGTTGACCGGTAACAGGTGGTGGGATGAAGAACCTGCGCGATGCCATGCTCAAGGCAGGGGTGGTCAGCGAGAAGCAGAAGCGCCGGGCCGAACATGCCAAGCGAGTGGAGGAGAAGGCCAGGCAGAAGGGGGAGGGGGCCCAACCCCCAGCACCTCCCTCACTATCCACTGCGGGGGCCGGGGTAACGGGGCAAGGCCCACCAGAACAGCGGGGAGAGGGGTCGAAGTCCCAGAAGGTGACCGACCTGATCCTGGGTGGACGGCTCGATCTCGATCTGGGGGGTCGCCGCCGTTTCAATTTCGTGGCGCGGGACGGCATCATCCCCTTTCTCGCGGTGTCCGAGAGCCTGGGGCTCAAGCTGGAAAGGGGACAGGCGGCCATCGTCGAGGACCCGGTTCATGCCGGCGACCATACCCTGGTGAATCGCGAGGTCGCCCTGCGCCTGATGGAGCTGGATCCGGACCGGGTGCGCTTCTTTCGGCAGTGAGTCGGACCCAGGACCAGCGTTTGGCCGGTCGGACCATCCTCATTCCGCCCCCCCCCTCTTTTTTTCTTGGTAATTGGACCCAAGCGGCTTCTGGCGGCAGATCCGGGTCGGCCGCTCTTTGCACAACGGGTCGAGCCCTGGGCCTGCGTGTAGCCGCTCAGTCCACCCTGGCGCTGCCCGCGATCTCTTTGCGTGACAACAAGATCCGGCCGCGATCGTCCACCCCGATCACCTTGACCAGGCAGTTGTCGCCAGGGGAGAAAAGGTCCTCCAGTCGGGAGACATAGCCGCTGTCAGCCTGAGAGATGGGGAGGAACCCCTCGGTGCCGGGCATGATCTCGACCAGGGCCTGGGAAGGAAAGAGGCGCAGCACGGTTCCGGTGTAGATCTCGCCGAGCCGAGGCTCGCGCACCACCTCCAGCACCTTCTTGCGGGCCGCTGTCAGTGCGCTCTCCTGGGGGGCGGCGATGCGCACCGAGCCGTCGTTCTCGACGTCGATCTGGGCGCCAGTGCTGTCGATGATGCCGCGGATGGTGCGGCCGGAAGAGCCGATGAGGTCGCCGATGCGCTCCGGGCGGATGTGAAGCAGGATGACCTGGTTGGCGTGGGGGGACACGTTGGGGCGGGCGGTGGGCAGAACCGCCTCCATGGCGTCCAGGATGGAAAGCCGAGCGCGCCGCGCCTGCTCGAGGGCCCGGCCGAGGATCTCGTCGGTCAGCCCTTCGACCTTGAGATCCATCTGGACGGCGGTGATCCCCTTTCGTGTTCCGCAGACCTTGAAATCCATGTCCCCCAGGTGGTCCTCATCGCCCAGGATGTCGGTCAAAATGGCGATCTCGTCTCCCTGCTTGACCAGCCCCATGGCGACGCCGGCGACACTGGAGGCCAGCGGTACCCCGGCATCGAGCAGGGCCAGGCAGCCGGCGCACACGCTGGCCATCGAGGAGGAGCCGTTGGAAGAGAGGATGTCGGATACCACCCGCATGGTATAGGGAAACCGGCCGGGTTCCGGGAGGACCGCATGGAACGCCCGACTGGCCAGGTTCCCGTGCCCGATCTCGCGCCTTCCCGGCGAGCGCAAAGGGCGAGTCTCCCCCACCGAGAAGGGGGGGAAGTTGTAGTGGAGAAAGAAGCGGCGCTCCTCCTGCCCGGACAGCGTCTCCTGTCTCAGCGTGTCCCGGGGACCCGCCAGGGTACAGCTTGCCAGCGCCTGGGTCTCCCCCCGGGTGAACACCGCCGAACCATGGCAGGAAGGCAGCACCCGGACTCGGCAGTCGATGGGGCGGACCGCGGTGTGGCTCCGGCCGTCGAAGCGGGTTCCCATCAGGATGAGGCTCCGCCCGACCCGGTGAAAAGCCTGCTGGAGGGTTTTTTCGATGGTGGGCTCGAGCTCGGCAGAAGCGGTGCCGATGATCGCTCGGCAGTGCTCCATTGCGTGGGCCTGAAGCTCTCGACGGGCTTTCTCGCGCGCCTTCTTGTTGGGTTTGACCAGCGCCTGTCGGATCTCCTCGTCGATCCCGTCGATCGCCTCCATCACCACCTCTGGCAGGGCGGGTATGGGGGACAGCTTCCGTTTCTCCAGGCGCATTCGATCGGCCCAGCGGGTCTGCATCTGCAGCAGGGGCTGGGCCCCCTGCTCGGCGAAGCGGAGACACTGCACCAGGTCGGTTTCCGATACCTGCCGGGACTCCCCCTCCACCATCACCACCCCGTTCGCTCCCACGCTGATCACAAAATCGAGGTCGGATTCCTGGCGTTGCTCGGGGGAGGGAAAGAGCAGGAACCGGCCGTCGCACCGTCCAACGCGGACCGCCGCGACCGGTCCCTCCCAGGGGATGTCGGACAGCATCAAGGCCAACGACGCTCCCGTGATCGCCAGCACCGGCAGGTCCACCTCCGGGTCGGAGGAGAAAAGGGTGGCCATCACCTGGGTCTCCGCCCGGTAGGCCTGCGGGAACAAGGGTCGGATGGT
Organism: Bradymonadales bacterium; assembly: GCA_016931535.1. Classification (GTDB taxonomy): domain Bacteria; phylum Myxococcota_A; class Bradymonadia; order JAFGEP01; family JAFGEP01; genus JAFGEP01. The sequence goes on along the minus strand of JAFGEP010000156.1, from coordinate 28,458 downwards.
TCGGTCGATCAGCCGGCTGGTGAGGATCTCACCCAGGGAGGGCCGCCCCTCCCGCCGGTCGTAGCTGCCCGGGATCTTGCCTGCGGCCGAGAACCGCTCTCGATACTCCACGGTCAACGGCAGAAAGTCGCCCGTCGATTGGGGCTCCTGCTCGGCGGTCAGCGCCACCAGCAGAAAGCCGTCCTTGGCGCTGATCACCACGCTTTGGCTGGCCTGAGCGGCCCAGTAGCCGACCTCGAAGGAGATCGGAAGGGGATCGATCAACACGGTCTCACGTGCCATGGGGACCTCGTCTGTGCGCCTGTCCTGGCTGCCGACCATCACGTCAAACCGTTCGGGGCGCAAGGCTGGTGCCGGTAATCTCTCGCTTCTGGCGTTTCGGCCACACCGCGCTCCACGCATTGCTCGTCCGCCATCGAGGTCATTTTTGCGCGGAGGGTGGGGAGAACACCTGGCTGAAATACTCGGCCTGCAACGCCTGGATGGCAGCACCCAACAGGTCGATCTCATCGGAAAGCTGTCGTACCTGCTCCTGCAGCTCGAGAAACCGGACCCAGTCTGGCCGGGTGGAGTCGCCATCGTCGCTGCTGTCGGCTTCCAGCAGGTCGGTCACCTCCGGTTCCGGGCTGGCGGGTGTGGAAGGGACCGGCTGGAGCTCGCTGCCAGAGGGGGGTGGCTCCTGTGCCAAAAGCTGGGATGATGGCGGGACAAGACAGGCCAAAAGCCAGCAGATCAATGGGGTCACCCAGGCGAGCGGCAGACGGGAGGGGCGCCGCCGGAAGGGTTTTTGGCGTTGACTATCCGTGACGACGAACCGGTTCATGGTGGCCTCCTGAACGCCTCGGAACCATGATCTTGCTTCCCTGGCTGCCTTGCGAGTATTGATCTCCCCTTCTTCCGGTTGTGCTGACGGCCGGCAAAGGACCATTATAGCGCAACTCGGCCGGTTTCACAGGCGGCGCGATGCAGCGGCGCGGGGGAGACCCCCTGTGGCCAATGGGGATTCAATGTCTCGAACGGTCCAGTTTTCCATCTTCATCGCCCTGATGCTGGGGTTCACCCTGGCCATCCACTGGTACCTGTGGCTCAGGCTGGTCCGGGACACAGCGCTCCCGCCGCCCTGGTCCACTGTGCAGACCGTGTTGTTGGTTGCATTGCTTGTGGGAATCCCCACGGCTTTTTTCCTGTGGCACCTGTGGCCGAGCGCGCTGAGCCGTTGGATCGTCGTACTCATCTACTGCTGGATGGGGCTGGCCTTTTTCTTGCTCTTCCTGTTTCTGGCGGTCGACCTCTTCAAGCTTGGCGGCTGGATCATCCAGAAAGTGGCGCCCTTCTCATCGGGCATTTCGGATGCCGGGCGGCGATTGCTGGTCGCTCGCATCACCGCCCTTTCCGTGCTGGCGGTCGGGTTGCTCCTGGCGACGGTGGGGGTGGTCAACGCCCGCAGGGAGGTGACGGTGCGCCGGCTGGAGCTGACTCTGCCCCGGCTTCCCGCCGCGTTGGATGGCTTCACCCTGGTCCAGCTCACCGACCTGCACCTGGGGCCCACCCTGGGCAGGAGCTGGCTTGCAGAGATCGTGGAGCAGGTCAACGCGCTCTCGCCCGACCTGGTCGCCATCACGGGAGACCTGGCCGATGGAATGGTCGACCACCTGCGGGAGGAGGTGGCCCCTCTCCAACACCTGGAGGCCCCCTACGGAATCTACTTCGTGACCGGCAACCACGAGTACTATGCGGGGTTTGACCAGTGGATGGGAGAGATCGAACAGCTGGGGCTGGAGGTGCTGCGAAACCGGTGGGTATCGATTCCACCCGAGGGCGACGGTTTCGATCTGGTCGGGATCGACGACCCGGAGGGAGCGCGCATGGTTCCCGGTCACACAAGCGATCTGGAGACCGCCCTGGCGGGCCGGGATCCGAGCAGAGAGCTGGTGCTGCTGGCGCATCAGCCCAGGGTGATCGACCAGGCGTCTCACCTCGGTGTCGGCCTCCAGCTTTCGGGACATACCCACGCGGGCCAGATCTGGCCCTGGAGCTACCTGGTCTACCTGCAGCAGCCCTACGTGTACGGCCTGCACCGTCACGGCGACACCTGGCTGTACGTCAGCTCCGGCGCGGGGTACTGGGGACCCCCCATGCGGCTGGGGACCCGTAGTGAGATCGTCCATGTCACCCTGCGGTCGGCGCAGCAGGCGCCTTGAATCGGCAGGGGCCGCAAGCTGGCAGCCCGCCTGCACCGCGGCCTCACTCGACCTGGAATAGAACCTGCTTCATCCCTTGTTGCAGCGGTAACCGCTCCAACCGACCCTTGCAACTTGCCTGTTCATCTGTCAGCTTGGGAACGTAGGTCGGAGCGCTGTCTGGAAAAGCCGTGGAGTCCTCTCTCCTGTCGGCAGAAGATGCGGCCAGGGGCGCAGTGGTTCCGGCGGGCTTTCTGTAGTCCAGGACATGGGTCGGTTGAACTTTTGGCCTCGACGCACCATCCCAGAGTAATCTATTGATCGGAGAGAAGAACGACAGTCACCAGCTCCGGGAGAGCACGATGGAGGAGAAGAAGCCCCGTTCCAACCAGCCTGGATCCGCAGGGCTTCCTGAATGGGTCTCTCGCTCGGAGGCGGGGTCGGCGGCCGATCGATCGAATGCGGGAGGCCAACCGGAACCCATCGGGGAACACACCCATGCCGGCCAGCCGAAGGTCACTCGGCTGCAAATCGGGAAGGTGACCGCCGACCTGGCAGGGCCGATGGAAGGAGCGCAGGGGGCGCTGCAGGTCGTGACGGACCAGGCCACGGCTCTGGACCGCGCCGATCCGAGTGCCGACGATCTCTCGGAGGGCCCCCTGGAGATCATCGATACGGCGGTGGTCGCCAGGAAGACCCTGGAGGACACGGTCACCTCCATCCTCCGCTACAACCGGGAGACCCTGCAACCGCTGGCGCGGTCGTTTGCCTTCGAGCCGGTGCAGGACATCGCCGAGACGCGGGGTAAGCCCCACGTGGTGTTTCTGGGGAACCACTCCTCGGGGAAATCCACCTTCATCAACCTGTTGTGTGGCCGCCGGGTGCAGAAGACGGGGCTGGCGCCCACCGACGACGGCTTCACCGTGCTCACCTTCGGGGAGCGGGATGCGGAGCGGGATGGGGAGGCGGTGGTGAGCAACCCCGATCTTCCCTACCAGTCGCTGCGCTCCTTCGGGCCGGCGCTGGTATCTCACATGCGCCTCAAGCAGGTGAACGAGGGGTTCTTGCGGCATATCACCCTGGTGGATAGCCCGGGGATGATCGACGCGGTACGCCGGGAGGATCAGCGGGGCTACGATTTCAGCGGGGCGGTCAAGTGGTTTGCGGATCGAGCCGATCTGATCCTGCTGTTTTTCGACCCGGACAAGCCGGGAACCACCGGCGAGACCATGCACATCCTGGCAGAGGCGCTCCAGGGGATGGACCACAAGATCCTGTTGGTGCTCAACAAGGTGGACCGGTTCGAGGGTATCCGGGATTTCGCCCGGGCGTACGGCGCCTTGTGCTGGAATCTGGCCCGGGTCATCAAGACCAAGGATCTTCCGCACATCTTCACCACCTACATGCCGGCACGGGCCCGCGTTCCGGTGGTCCCCGCCGAGGACTTCATCCAGGCTCGTGAGGAGCTGATCGCGGAGATCAAGCGGACGCCGGAGCGTCGTGCGGAGAATGTGATCTCGCGGCTGGACGACTATGCCAGGCGGTTGCGCATCCACACCGAGGTGATCAACCACGTGACCCGGGTGTATCGGCAGTTCAAGCACCACCAGATCCGCTGGGCCTTGCTGGTCGGTCTGTTGGGTTTGCTGCTGACGGTCAGCTCGGCCTTATTTCAACCGGTGACCTGGCTGGTCTGGGTCTTTGCGGTGATCACCATCGGCGCCACGTTCGGCCTGTCGGAGCTGGGGCGGCGGAAGATCAACCGCTACAACCGGGAGCTGATGCAGCAGCTCCCGGACCTGTTCGAGCAGATCCATCACCGGGAGTTCGGTCTACGCGAGCGGGCAGAGGATCTGATCAGCCTGTGGAGCCGGACCCGAATCCAGACGGAGCGCGCCATCAAGACGTTGGGGCTGGCTGGTTTGCCCCGCCTCAAGAACCGGGAGCGGCGGGCCCTCACCCGCTTGGTCGAGGACGAAGTGCCGGCCATGCGGGCACGCCTTCATCGGCATACCGGGTAATTGCATCGCTCCATCGCGATGATGGCAGCGAACGAACTGTACAATTCGACCCCCTTTGATGGGCTAGGCAGCCATGGTGCACTAGAGTAAGTTGGCGCCGCTATGATCGTGATCAACAACTTTCTTCATCGCAAACAGCTTGCGGATATCATCGGCCGCTGGTTTGTGGATCGTCCGCAGCCGACGGATGTGCTCAACCTGAAGGAGCTGGTCAACTGCAACTGCTATCTGGCCAAGTACATTCTGGGTGATGTGGCGGGGTACCTGTTCAATGAGACCCACGGCCCGCCGGTGGAGAGCTTCTGTGCGACCACCAAGGGGCAGCTCAAGGATTTTCTGGTCGCCAACCCCTCCTACACCAACGAGCGGATTACGGCGATGCTCCAGCATTACCAGAAGTATCCGCAAGACTACTACCGGGAGACCCCCTTTGACGGGCGGGTGTACTACAAACCCGGTCCCGAGCGGCAGATCTACCTCGGATGCACACGTCGCAAGCGGTTCCGCCGCATCGCCGAGAAGGCCTCCCGCAAGATCATCGACCTGGTGTTCTCCCGGATCAAGGATGAGGCCGAGACGCTGGCTCGCGAACGGGCTATCCGGATGGGGGTGGAGATCCAGAAGCTGCAGACCCCCATGCAGCAGCGGATCGAGGAGTTCGAGCACGCCGAGCGGCGCATCATCAAGCGGATCCGCACGGGTCAGTTCCTCAGCCAGATGCCGCCCCTGGATATCAACGACGTCTTCGGGCTCAAGGTGGTCTGCGAGGACGAAGATGTCCACAGGCTGACCTCCATCATTCAAAAACACCCGCGGATGGAGATCGTCGAGGCCGAGCTGCACAGCGGGAGCTACAACGCGCTCAACATCACCCTTCGGTATCACATCGACAAGGATGTGCTGCTTCGCCAACCCCCATCGGGTGCGGCGATGAAAATGCTGCTGGCCCGCGGGCTGTCGGCCGAAACGGTGGAGACGAGATACCGTGCCTTCATCCAGGAGGCAGAAGACGACCTGCTGCTGGAGGTCATCGCCGCCGGGTACCAGGATATCCTGGAGTCGGAGATCGGCCATTCCATGCACGAGGAGATGGTGCTGGAGCAGCGGGCCAAGCAGGAGTACCGGGGCTCTTTGGCCCGCAACATCGCCGCCTTGATGGAGTTCATGTTGGCCCTTCGCCGCTATCCCGATGAGCGGGTGGACGACATCCCGGTGAAGCTGTGGATCAAGTACATGCCCGAGTACTTCGACACGGTGATGAAGTCCACCTACGGCGTGGCTGAGACCCTCTATTTGGCCTAGCAGACCAGCTTAGGCGTGCAGGGAGAACCTGGCGCGAGCGCGGAGCCTGGACTTTCGCTCAGGCTCAGTCGCTCAGGCTCAGTCGCTCAGTCGCTCAGGCTCAGTCGCTCACGATCAGGCTCACGATCTGTTCTTGTGGTCGTGGGGGGGCGGGGGATCACCGCAGGGTGAAACGGAGGACCAGGGAGAGCTGCTCTGGCAGGGTGTCGGGTGTGTAACCCAGGCTGCTGGCTACGATACGGCGGGCGCCCTGCTCGTCGAAGCCGCCGATGTCCACCAGGGCGTCGATGATGGCCTGGGTCAGCAGGTCGCCTGCGAGTGTGGGTTGCTGTTGATCCGGGAGCAGCGACAGGACGGCATCTTCCACGATGAGGCTGGTCATGATGGTGGCGGTGGATCGGCTCACCACCGGAACGACCAGCCGTACCGGACGATTCTGGAAATCGGCATCCGACTCCTCCAGCTCCACGGCCGACCAGAGGTTGATCGGCACCATTCCCTGGCCGCTCACATCGATGCCGAGTACGCCGGTCGTGTCGTCGATGGGACCGAAGACCAGTCCCGGAAGCACCGGCTCGATGATGGCCGCACCCTGGGGCTCGACCACCTCCGCGCTGTAGCCGGTGGTCAGCTCGTCGGCCAATTGTGCCACATCGAGGCTGAAGGAGAAGGGTGCTCCGGATCGGGTCCCCAAGACGGTAACCGTGTAGCAACCCGGGGCCTGGTACTCGTGCTCCAGGTGGACGCCTGGCCCCTGCTCTCCATCGCCAAAATCCACAGCGATCCCGGTGAGGTCGGTATCCATGATGTCGATCACCAACGTCTCGTCGGGACCGAGAACGGTGTCCTCGACGGAGACGGTCTCGGTGCCTCCTTCGAAGACCTCCTGCGCCAGGTGGTCGATGCGGGTGTAGTAGTAGGCGTGGTGGGTCCGGCTCAGCTCGCGGTAGTGATAGATCGTCCAGTTGTCATCCTGGTCGCCCTCGGGACCACCGGCGATGTACCGTTCGAGCGGATGGTAGCGGTAGCTCTGCTCTCGCCTTCGAATGACCTCGATCGCGTCCTGTGTGGTCTGGAGGGCTTCTTCGAGGAGCGTTTCGGCCTGCTCTCGCAGCTGGGGGTCAAAGCGGAGCTGGGACAACCGCAGGGTCACCACGGCGCCGTATACCTGGTAGGCGTGGCGCGCCCGCAGGCTGTTCACCTCGATGCCATCCAGGATCTCCGAGAACCAGCCCATGGCCGCTGGGGGTACGAGAGGCTCGACAGCCCGCAGCCTGGCGACCAGGTCGTCGTAGCCTGCCTGGGCCCGGAGGAGCTGGGGCGCGATGCGCCGTAGCCAGTCCTCGACCTCTTCCAGGGTCCAGCGCATGATCTCGGTCGGCGCCGGGGGAAGGGGATGGAGTTGGACCCCCACCGAGAGGGCCAGTTCGGTCTCCGGGTCGGTTCCCACCAGGTACCTCAGGATGTTGCCATAGATGAACTGGTGCTCCTGCTGGGCGATGGCGCTCTCGACCACGGCCTGCACCTCGTGGGCCGCCGCTCCCATCGGTGCGGTGAGGTCGGCCAGGCAATCCCAGTAGCGGTAGCTCAGATCGGCGGCCATGCGAAAGGAGCAGTACTCGTTCTGCCAGTATCCCCACTCGTGACCGGTGCCAAAGGTGCGGTGTCCATCCAGCTTCCCCTCCAGCATGAAGGCGATTCCCTGGATGTCCCGGTCGCGAGCCTCGATGGTGATCGGCAGATACAGCGGCACCGGGATGTCGAAGGTCAACCACCAGGCGGCCTCGGGGAAGTACCAGAGCCGCCGGGTGGTGTACTCGTGGACCATGAACTCGTAGAGGAACTGGAAGCTCTGGTTGCCGTAGACCGGTGCGGGACGGAACAGGTCGTAGAACATCAGCGGGTGCACCGTCACCCCCAGGTTGGGCGGCGCAAAGCGGGGCAGGTCGTAGTAGCGGACCCCGTAGTGCTCGGTCGGCTCTCCCGCTGTGCCATGATTGGTGGTCATGAGCATGATCTGGGGGTAGTGCTCGGCCATGTAGTCGGCGATGAACGTGATCTGTCGGAGTGCGTCGCGGTCGTCGATCTCGGTGAACTCGCTGGGGTTGAAGCTGAAGGAGAACATCTGGGGGTAACGGGCCGGGTCGTCGCCTATCCGGGCTTCGATAGCGGCCGCGATCTGCTCCTCCTCGCTGCGAGGGTCGTCCGGATCGATGATCCCCACCCCTCCTTGCTGTTGATTATGCAGCGAGATGCCTGCGGTGCGCATGAATCCGCGCCGGAGCCCGTAGTCAGACAGATCCCCCTGGCCGATCCCCTGCTGTCCATGGCTTGCCCGGTTCTTGATCTGCCAGTCGATGTATCGGCGTCCCTCGGGAAGGTACTCTTCGCGCTGCAGCACGAAGGCGTCGCCAATGGCCAGCGGATGGGTCAAGTGCAGGCTGGTGCTGCGGAAGCGAAAGGCGGGGGTGTGCTCCACCAGGACAGGCTGGTCCGGCCAATCGGGCTCGGCGGGGATGTACTCCTCCTCGGGGTGGAAAAAGCGCACACCCAGCACGTGCAACCATTCGTACCCGGCGTACTGCCGGCCCAAAAGCCCGCCCCCCGACAGCTCCACCAATATACCCGCCGGTGGACAGCGTGTCTCCGCCACGCGGTACGTCTGGTCGGTGACCGGTTCGCTCTCGAACGATTCTTCACCCAGACCGTTGCCCACCAAGACCACCTGGCCCTCTCCCGCCGCGCAGGAAACCTCCCCCGCCGCCTCGACCAGCGTGCTGGTGAGCCCCATGGCGGCCAGGTAACCGGTCAGATCATCGGCGGTCCAGCGCACCGCTTCGGGCGCTTCGGCGGAGACCAGCACCTTCCAGCTGGTGGGCCATTCGGGCTGCAGATCCGGTTCGCCGCCGGTGTCAGGGGCCGTCAAGTCGGGGAGATCGGGCGCCATGGCGTCGGTGGCATCGTCGCAACCACAATCCTGGTCTCCCGCGGGACAGGCTTCCTTCGTCTCCTCCGAGCATCCGCCGGCTTCTACGGCCAAGAGCGGCATGAGCCAGAGCAAACCGAGGAGCGCCAATCGTCTGGAAAGGGGTTGACCGCTTGAAAACTGTACGATCATGAGTTGACCACCCATCGGATGGAGTGCCAGCTTCGGACCATCTCGAGCCGAACCAGTGTAGCGGAAAACCGCTGCGGAGGACAGGCGGCGTACAGCTACTCCAGACCATGACACCGGTGTCCGGCTGTCGAGCGCGCGCGCTCCACCGTCGTTGCCACCCCCGGTGAGCCGCGATCGGTTGCCACCCGCGGCGGGAGAACACCACCGGCACCGGAGAGTTCTCCCTGGCATCCCCCTTGCTAGACGATCGGTGCGTACCACTTGACAGGCGACGGTTCGGAAGAGAGGCAGCGCAGGGGAGACGATCGCCTCGACCGCAGGGGAGAGGTGGGCATGTATCACAGCAGCTCGATCAGATGGGGGGCGTGGGGGGTAGCGGCGTGGGCCGCGCTTTTTCTGCTTCTTGTGGGGATTCGACCCGGGGTTGCGCTGGGGAACGAGTCGTCGAAGACGGGGAAGCCGGAGCGGGCCCAGCAGCAGATGGAGGACTTCGGTGCGGGCCCCTCTCCATCCGTCGGGGCGGTGACCAAGGGGAGCCAACGGTCGGTGCGGACGGCGGATGCCAGGGAGGTGCCCGGTGATCTGACCGGGATCGGTCTGTGGATCGGGGGGATTTTACCGGGAGGGCAGGACTACGGGAACACCAGTGGGGGGATGGGCTTCGATCTGTTGTACTGGTTCGAGCGGCCCCATTTCGCCGTTCAACCCAGAGTGGGGATCCACTTCGATACCGATCGGTCGGACCACACCTTCTGGGAGGTCCCACTGGACGTGGGGCTGTTCTGGTTGCCGGCCGCCGGGCCTGTGACCCCCTACTTCGGGGGTGGCGGGGGGCTGCGCTACATCCATGAGCAACGCCCGGTCTTTTTGCGTACCGGCACCTTCTTGATCACCGAGGCGGTGGGGTTCGATCGGGACAGCGGTCTGGGGGTGACGGTCTACGGCCGTTTCGGCTTCCTGTTGGCGAGGCGTTCGAGCTTCCGGGTCAATCTGAACGTCGATTATGCCGTGACCTTTCTCGATCTGAACGGGAGGGGCAGTCCCACCTGCATGGCGTTTGGTGCGGGGTTCGTTTTCTGAGGAGACGGCCATGGATCACCTGGACATTGTTTGGCCGCTGTTGCGCCCGGTCGTGCTGCTGTGGTTGGGGGGTGTTTTGTTGCTGGGGGGATGCGGAGAGCTATTTGGAGACCTGCTGGAGCCGAGGGTGACCACCGCCGATCTGAGTGGGGAGTGGACGTTGAGGGGGGAAGGGGTGCGCGATCGGTGTACCGACAGGCTGTACGAGGGGGAGTTCAGCCTGCGGCTGGCGAGCCGTCTGTCGGTCAGGCAGACGGGGACCGATCGGCAAGGGTTGGCTCTCCTCGAGCTGGCCCAGGAGGTGAAGCTGGATGCGGTACGGCTGGTGATGAGCGGCGGTGTTCAGGGGAATCGAGTGGAGTTCAGCTTGCGGGAGGAGGTCGAGGGGGTTGCGGAGGTTGATTTTCAGTTCGTTGGTGCCTACAACCCGGCGCGGGCGACCATCGAGGGGGAGTTCAGTGGTGAGGGGCCGATGGGATGTAAAAATGGGGGGCGATTCACCGTGACGGTGGAGAAGAGCGGGCAGACAGGGGCCGACTACTGAGGGGTGTCAAAGGTTCTTCCCCGATGTCGTTGCAAGGCCGCTTGCACCCCTTCGGCCAGGTTTTCCAGATCGTACGGTTTTTCCAGCACTCCGACGAATCCGTGGATCTTGTAGTTGGCCATGATCGGGTCGTTGGAGTAGCCGGAAGAGACGAGGACCCTGACTGCGGGGTCGATGGAGACGAGCTTCTGGATCGCCTCTTTGCCCCCCAGTCCGCCGGGGACGGTCAGGTCCATGATGACCAGGTCGAAGGGCTGCCCGGCTTCCATGGCCTTATGGTACTCCCGAAGGGTTTCCTCGCCATCGGACACCGTGGCGCATTCATATCCGAGGGACCTGAGCATCCTGGCGCCGGTCGTGCGGATCATCTCCTCGTCATCCATCAGCAGCACTTTACCGGTCCCCGGTTTGGGGGCGATCGGACGGATCTCACGAGGGGTCTCGCGGGTTGCGGTGGCGGGAAGGTAGAGGAGGAAGGTGGTGCCACTTCCCGATTCGGAATCGACGGTGATGCAGCCATCATGTCTGGTCATGATGGAGTGGGCGATGGCCAGGCCGAGCCCGCTGCCTTTCTGCTTGGTGGTAAAGTAGGGGTCGAAGATGCGGGAGAGCTGCTCCTTGGGAATTCCGACACCCCGGTCGGCCACGCGGATGCGGATGTAGGGGCCGGCAGGCAGGGGTAGCCCTTCTTCCGGCCCCATCTCGATCACTTCACAACCGACCTCCACCCTGCCGCCCTCCGGCATGGCCTGGACCGCATTGATGATCAGGTTGTTGATGACCTGGCTGATCTGGCCTTCATCGAACGGGATGGGGGGGCAGGGCTTGATCTGAGCGAAGTCGCCGCTCACGTTGGAGCCGCGCAAGGCGAAGCTGGCGGTCTCCTGGACCACCTCGGCGATGGAACCCGAGGTCTTGACCGGTGATCCGCCCCTGGAGAAGGTGAGCAGCTGGTGGGTGAGGTCGCGCGCTCGGCGTGCCGCCTCTTCGGCCTCCACGATGAGCTGCTCCCGTTCCTGGGGGTCATCCGTTCCGCTCCTGACCAGAGAGAGGTTGCCCAGGATGACCGACAGGATGTTGTTGAAGTCATGGGCGATTCCACCGGCCAACAGGCCGATGGACTCCAGCTTTTCGGTGCGGGTGAAGATCTCCTCCACCTTCTTTCGCTCGGTGATATCCCGAATCAGCAACAACTGGGCTGGTACCCCCTGGTAGGTCAGGGGGGTAAACAGCGCTTCTACCGCGAAGGCAGAGCCGTCACTGCGCAACAGCCTGGCTTCGAGGCGAGAGGAGGTTGGCTTCTGCTGTTTCCACTGGGCGATCCGGTCGTTGACGGCCGGGCGATGGTCGGGATGGACCAGCTCGTCGAGCCGCTTCGCCAAGAGTTGCGCCTGGCTGTCGAACTGCAACAGCCTGACGGCGGACTGGTTGGCAAACAGCAGGTTGCCGTCGGAGTGGACCAGGATCGCGTCGGGCATCAGGTCGATCAGCTGCCGGTACCGCTCTTCCGACTCCTGGACCTCTCCTTTCAGCTGCACCACCGAGCGCTGGATCTGGCTGTATCGCCGGGCGTTCTCGATGGCGATGGCGGCATGATTGGCCAGCATGGTGAACAGCAGCTGGTCGGTCTCGGTGAAGTTGGTCAGCTTGCTGCCCGAGTCCACATACAGGACACCCACCGGCCGGTTGGAGAACAGGAGAGGCGCACACATGATCGAGCGCAGCCTCAGCTCTTCGATGCTGGTGGTGATCGGTACCGCCTCGTCCACGGTGCTCAGGATGAACACGCTCTTTCGGGTGTGGATGGCCTGCTGGACGATGGATTGGGAAAAGATGGCTCGGCGGCTGCTGTCCGAATCCAGGGCGATGCGGTGGCTGATGCTCGACTCCTTCCTGATGATCCCCTCCTCGTCGGTCAGGGCGATGAAGCCGCGATCGGCACCGACCAGCCGGATGACCGTCTGCAGGATCACGGCTAGGATGTTGTCGAGACTGTCCAGGGAGATGATGCGGTTGGTGACCTCCTGGATGCGCTGGAACCCGTCTTTGCCGAACAGGCGAACCAGCCGGACCATGGAAGGGGTCAGGGCTTCGCCCTCGGTCGAGACCTCCTGGAACAGCAGGGTGACGTTGCGCGACAGCTGGATCGTGTCCCCTGGGACCAGGCGTTTGCGCTCGACCTCTTCTCCGTTGACGAACACGTGGTTGACGGAGTCCTGGTCGATGACGGTGTAGGTGTCCCCATCGGCGACCAGCACGGCGTGATGGCGGGAGACCTTTTTGATGTCGAGGACGATGTCGTTGTCCAGCCCTCGACCCAGGGTATATCGGTCCTTTTCCAGGTTGATCTGGCGGACGACACGATCACCGTCGAGCTGCGCAAGACGTTTCATACCGGAGATCCAGGGAGACGCGAGGTCGAGATTTCTATCATCCGCTACATGGGCAAGATCGGCAAAAATCGCCTGTTTTCCGAATCTACCTCGATTCGCCCGCTGTCGCCAAGAACCACCATCCATTCGACCAGGGGTCTTCCCCCCCATGGCTTCCGCAGGCAGAATATGTCCTCACCCTGGTCAGTCTAAGCGACTGTCCCACACGGCGGACGCGGCATCGGATTGCAGCGAGGCGCAGATCCCCCGGCTGATCCAACCCGGGGGGCCCAAGCGAGGAAAGACATCATGCAGATGCGCAATGAAATCCAAGTGGAGGAAGGGCGACGGACCGCGGATACAGCCCGGACCCTGCTGGTCCTTCTAGGGATCGCAGTGGGGCTGTTTCCATCCTGCTTTCCCGCGCCGACCTGGCAACCGCAACCGACCTACACCCCCCCATCGGGGAGCACCTCGACCGCAGTGCAGGTCACTCCGACACAGACGGCAACCGTGGTTCCTACCCACCTGGTGGTGGATGGGGTCGCCTACCGGCACGATTCGCTCGCCATTCAGACGGGGTTCTACCCCGATCCCTTCGCGATCGCCGGCCTGTCGGGCGGGACGATCGAGGCCAGCTACCTGGGAAATACGCCATACGGCGCCTGTCTGGGCTATACCGAGGCCAACCCCAACCACATGATGACCTTGAGCACCGCCATGGACTATCTCCGACTGGAGGCGGCCTCCTCGGGGCACCTGTCCCTGTTGATCCTGGGACCCGACGGCTGGCGCTGCCGAGCCGACACTCGCCCGGTGGGACAGGGGGGGGTGGCACCCGTGATCGAGGGAAGCTGGCCGGCGGGAACCTACCGCGTCTGGGTGGGCACCTACGGGAAAACCACGCAGTACAACTACAGCCTTTCTTTTTCCGGCACACCGCTCCAGGCGGTGACCGTGCCGACCACCCCCCGAGAGCTCGACACCCAGAGCGGCTCTACGAGATACCAGTCGCTGCGGCTCCTGCCGGGGTTCCAGCCCGATCCGCAACGGGTCGACGGCACCTCCGGTTCCGGCCGGGAGGTGGACGTCTCCTACCTGGGGACCAGTGCCAGCGGCCCCTGTCGGGGTGTGACCGACGCCCTTCCCAGCCATCGCATTGCGCTGGACGGTCCCTTTACCTACCTGCGTCTCCGGGTGGAATCCCAGAGCGACACCACGCTGGTGGTGCATGGCCCCACCGGCTGGTTGTGCAACGACGACTCCGTCGGCCTCGATCCCCAGATCGAGAGCGCCTTTCCTGCCGGGACATTGCGGGTCTGGGTGGGCAGCTACCGTTCCGGTGAAGCCGCCCCCTACCTGCTGACCGTCAGCGGTCAACCGGTCCAGGCGGCTACCCCTCAGGTCGATCCGACCGGTGGCGCCTACACCCCTCGTCATGGTTCGTTGGCCTTGGCGACCGGTTTCTCGCCCGATCCCCAGACCACCGCAGGGGTTTCGGGGGGCTCCCAGCCGGTCTCCGGTCTCGGCGGGAGCCAGACCGCAACCTGCGCCGGGTACACGGAGCTTGCACCCAGTCACATGCTCTATCTGAACAGCGCCTTCGACTACCTGCGCCTGGATGCGGAGGCCGAAGGGGATACCACCCTTCTGGTGGCCGGTCCCGGCGGCTGGATGTGCGATGATGACACGGCGGGTTCCGATCCCCGGATCGCCGGGAGCTTTGCGGCCGGCACCTACCGCATCTGGGTGGGAAGCGCCGATCGGCGAGAGCGGCACAGCTATACCCTGTCGGTGACCACCCAACCGGTCCGGCCGGTCTTCCGGCCCGGTCGGCGACCACGGCTGGCCGACGACAACCTGCGCGGAGCGCTGGTCCTCTCACCGGGTTTTGAACCCGATCCCCAGGTGGTCGCCGGACAGGCAGGGGGAGACCACCGCCTGTCGGATCTCGGCGGACAGGCAACCCAGGCCTGCGGCGGGTTCGCCGGGTCGTCGGCCGGGCATACCCTGATCCTCGGCGAGGATTTCTCTTACCTTCGACTGGAGGTGAGCAGTGACGGGAATACCACCCTGGCGATGGAAGGACCACAGGGGTGGACCTGCAACGACGATGCGGTGGGGGAGAACCCCCGATTGGAGGGGCCCTTTGCCGCCGGAACCTATCGGATCTGGGTGGGCACGCACTACCCGGACAGCTCTTGCGCCTACAGTCTGAGCATCACGGAGAGCCCCCCCTCTCGGCGCATTCCGCAACGATTGCGTCGACCGTGACCTTTCGCTTCGCCCTGGGTGTTGGTGATTTCTCTTCATGCTCGCTTTGAAGGGGCGTGACAGAGTTGCAGCTTTGGACCACCGCTACAGGCTGGGTTGTCTCGTCCTTTCAGGGCGTCAGATCTCACAGTGCCCCGCGAAACCAGAAGCAGACAACACCACGCGAAATCGGGACAAGGGACGAGATCTCGGGCCCTGGCGCCCCCAGCCGTGCCCTGGGGATTGCGCCGGGCAACACCGCCAGGTGTCGTCAGCTCGCCACGGCCGGCGGTCGAAAGATCACTCGGCGGGTGGGACCAGCTTGAGAAAACGGAGGGCGTTCGCTCCCAGCAATCCAGGTCTGGATTCGGGCGGAAGCTCGAAGCGGTCCAGGCTATCCAGGGCTTCCTGGTAGGAGTAAGGCACATTGGGCCAGTCGGAGCCGAAGCACACCCGGTCGGCGCAGCGTTCCAACAGATCGGGGTCACCTCGGAAGGTGTTGTCGAACAGGTCGGTGCGGGTGTTGATCATGGCCGTGTCCAGGTAGATCCGCGGGTGATCGCAGGCCAGGCGCAAAAACTCGTCGAACTCGAAGGCTCCCATGTGGGCCACACACAACCGGATCTGCGGGTACCGCGCCACGAGCCGGCGGCAGTGCGCAAAACCCACGTGAGGGCTGCCGACCGGCCCGGTCCCGATGTGCATCAGGATGGGGAAATCGCGCTCGCAGCAACCCTGGTAGAGCATGTCCAGCCGGGGATGGTTGACATCGAAGCGCTGTACCAGGGGCTGGAACTTGAAGCCGTACAGGAGGGGGGAATCGAAGACCTGCCGCACACAGGCCTCGAACTCCTCGTCTTCGAGATGGACGCTACCAAAGGGGAGAAACAGGGGGTGTCCATCCCCCACAGACTCCATGAAGCGGTTGAGGCGATGGGCTACCCCCGGCCGGTGCGGGTAGCTCAGGGCGACCGCCCGGCTCACGCCATGGTGGACGAGGGTCCGCTCGATCTGGTCGATCTTGTGGCGGTGTACAGGCCATCCTCGCTGCTCGAAGTAGTCCCATACCGCCTCGAACAGCCGGTGGGGAAAGAGATGCAGGTGGAGGTCAACGACTGGACCGGTGCTCAAAGTCTCCATTGCGATCGCCTCGTTGCCACCCTATCATACAACCCTTCTTTTTCCATGGCGGCTCAACCCTCGGGGTCAGACGGGGCCCGAGCGCCTGGGAAGTCAACCTGTAACCAGGAGTTCAGTCATGAGTGTATGGGATCATCTGAAGGCGGCAATTGTGAACTATGGCCCCAAGCTGTTGCTTGCGATCGTGGTGTTGTGGATCGGGCTTTTCCTGATCCGCAAGCTGGTGGAGCTGTTCGATCGGAGGGCCGAGAAACGCCAGATGGACCCTAGCCTGCGGCCTTTTCTCCGCACATTGATCAGCATCGCCCTCAAGATCATGCTGGTCATCAGCGTGGCCTCCATGGTCGGCGTGGCTATGACCTCCTTCGTGGCCGTGCTCGGTGCCGCCGGGCTGGCCGTCGGTTTGGCGTTGCAGGGCAGCCTGGCCAACTTTGGCGGAGGGGTGCTCATCCTGGCCTTTCGCCCCTTCAAGGTGGGGGACGTCATCGAGGCCCAGGGGTATACCGGCAAGGTGTCCGAGATCCAGGTGTTCAACACCGTCCTCAAGACGCTGGACAACAAGACCATCATCATCCCCAACGGCCCGCTGTCCAATGGCAGCCTGGTCAACTACTCCACCGAGCCCACACGGCGGGTGGACATGATCTTCTCCGTCGCCTACGGGGAGGATATCGAGCAGGTCAAGACGGCCGTCTCCAAGGTGGTCGATACCGATCCGCGCATCCTGAGGGAGCCCGCTTCCTACTGCCGGATCGCCAAGCTGGCGGAGAGCTCGGTGGACTTCAGCGTGCGCGTCTGGTGCAAGGGCGAGGACTATTTCGATGTGCTGGCCGATGTGGTCGAGAACGTCAAGAAGGAGTTCGACCGGCAGAAGATCAACATCCCCTTCCCCCACCTGCACGTTCACATGGAGAAGGTGTGACCTCTGTGGGCCGGTTTCGTTCGGCCCAAGCCGGTTACCCAAATCCCCTCTCTCTAGGGTAGGGTCAGCTTGTAGCTTTCTCTGAGACTGCCGGTTTCCACGGCAAAGGTCTCTACCAGCTCCCGCTGCCGGCGGGCAGCCACCAGGGTCCCATCCTCGGCCATGACGATGCGGCACAGGCCGGCATGGTGCAGCTTTTCCCGGTAGGCCAGCCGGCCTGCGTGGGAGTCGTACACCTCGACCACCCCTCCCTGGCGCAAGGTGGCGAACAGGTGCCCATCGGCGCTGAAGGAGAAATCGAGGATCGGCCCCTGGGTGTTGGGGAGCGAGATCATGTGGGCGCCGCGGGAGAGCTCGAAGGTTTCCAGGGAGCCGTCGCGATACCCCACCACCAGCCTTTCGGAGACGAGCGAAACCGCGAGGGCGCTGGTCTCCTTGTCCAGCTGCCTGCGCCAGACGACGCGGGCCCGATCTTGACCGAATCCCGTTCCCAGCGCCATCAACAACCCTTCTTCGGTTGCCAGATACCCGCTCTGTCCGCCGGTGGTGAGGGCGATATGGCGGGCGTTCTTCACTTCCATGGGGGTTAGGAGGGTTCGATTGCGCCGGAGGTCGAGCCATCGGACGGGGCCCGCCGACGGTGCGACCATCAAGGCGGAGCCGTCACCGGACCAGCGCACCGCCTGGATGCCTTTCGCTTCCTGAACCGGCAGGGTCGCCCACTCCTGGCTGCTGCGCTGGTAGGCGACCAGGGCCTGGCCGCCCTGCACGACGCCATAGGCGATCAGTCGGTTGGGGGCGATGTCCCAGCTCTGATCGGCGATCAAGGGCTCTTCCTGCTGGATGGTAATCGCGGCTGCGATCGGGGGCAGGGCGGGGTGCCAGGTGAGCAGGTTGTGCGATTCGTCGGTGAACAGGAGGCGGGAATGATCGGCGTTGACCGCCAGGTGGGTCACCCCCTGGTGCAGCAGCTCCGGCCGGTCTCCACGCCGGACGAGGTAGAGCTTGCCCTCGGTGCTCAGGATGACGATGCGAGATTCTCCCGACATCCACAACGCCTTGTCCCAATGCTGTCCGGTGGGTTCGGTCAAGGAGCGGAACTCACTGGCGGAGGGGTCGAACTCGAAGAACTGCCCCCCCTTTTCAACCAGCAGCACCCCCTTTCTCGAGACGTCCATCACTCGGCCGGCGAGCTGGACCGGCAAGGGCAGCTTGTGGAACCCGTGCTGCAGCGGCGCGTCCTGCTCCTCGTTTTCCCGGATCCACAGGCTGTAGGGGAACTCGGCGAAGAAGATCCGGTGTCCGTGCTCTCCGGCCAGGCCTCCGGCGCTGACCTGCTTGGCTTCCCCCTGGCCGATAGGCAGCCGGGCGATCTCCCCGGAAGCCGCCTCCACCAGGATCAGCTCGGTTCGGCTCAACAGGAGCGCTCCCCGGCTCGTCCGTGCGGAAGGGCCGGCCCAGCGGACCAGATCGGCGATCAGCTCGTAGGCGGCGATCAGCTCCAGCGGTCTGGGCTGGTAAAACGCGATCCCGCCGTTCTCGCTGGCGACGCACAGGCACTGCTCGTCGCGGGTAAAGAACAGATGCGCAGGCCGGCCGGCCAAGGGCAGCTTCTCCGAGGCGGTGACCAGGTTCGACAGCAGGTCGTGCAGCACGATCTCGTCCTGGTCGGTCAGGCTGACGCCGATATCGGCCGCCGAGTTCACCGCCACGCACACAGGGGCCGCCTGGCTGGAGAAGTCGAGGGTGATCGGATACTCGATGGTGCCGGCGGTGGCACATTCGGCTGGCCCCGGTGGGGGCTCGCCTTGAGGCGCAATGGCCGGACGCTCCCGGGCGCTCAGGCTCTTGACCAGAGTGAATACCGGCGCGCTGAGCATCTCCGCTGCCGAGGCGAAGCGGTCGGCGGGATCCTTGGCCATGGCCGTGCGCAGCAGATCGTTGATCAGCTGGTTGTGCTCCGGATGTTCCGTCCCTTGGGGAAGCTGGGGCACCGGTTCGGCCAGGTGCTTCTGCATCACCTCCAGGGTGGTCTCCCCGGCGAAGGGAGGCCTTCCGGTGAGCATGTTGAACAGGATGCAGCCCACCGAGTACAGGTCGCAGCGGGCGTCGACATCCACGGCGCTGCGGATCTGCTCCGGGGCGCTGAACAGCGGGGTACCGATGAAGCCGGTGGTCAACGCCGGCTCGTCCTGGAGCTTGGCCGTGCCGAAATCCAGCAGGCGTAAAAAAGGGCGGCCGGAACGGAGCGTCTTCACGATCATGTTGGCCGGCTTGAGGTCTCGATGCACCACCCCGTGATCGTGGATGTCGCCCAGCGCCTCCAGGATCTGCTCGGCGATCTCGAACGACCGTCCCGGTGGGATCCACCCCTGCTCGAAGATGATCCGCTCCAGGGTGGATCCCCTCGCCAGGTCCATGATCAACACGATCAGATCCTGCGATGGCTGGACCACATCCACCAGGGGGACCACATACGGGCTGTCCAGCTCCCCCAAGATGGAGATCTCCCGGCGCAGCCGCTCTTCCAGCTCCTTGGAGGAGGTGCTCTTCGGCGCGGCGCGCCGATCGATGATCTTGGCGGCAAAAGAGCGGCCGAACCGCTCCGAGACCGCCCGATACACCTCGCCGGTGCTGCCGAAGCCGATGAACTGCACCAGGCGATACCGGTCTTCCAGCTCCTCTCCCAGCCAGCCATACCGTCCGGGCCGAGTTCTGGGCCAGCCCGTGGCGGGGATGGACTGCTGGCAGGTCTCACAGGAAAACTGATCGGCCTGGATCAAGCTGAGGCACTTGGGGCAGTAGTGAGTCGCCATGGGATCAGTCGACAAACTCGAACAGTCCGACCATCTCATCCACTGAAAGCAGCGGTTCGGCCAGCGCAAACGCCAAGATGGCGTAGTAGGTATGGTCTTTTGCCAGTAGATGCAACGCCATCTGCATGTCCGGCTCCGTTCTGCTGCCCCGGATCAGCCGACTGGGTTGACCGGCCAGGCTGGAATCGGAGGGGGCTGACATCACCATCCCTACCCGCTCGACATAGAACTGCAGCAGCTGGGACTGGACCACCTGCTCGAACCAGCGTTCATCCTGCCCCTCGGAGAAGGCGCACATGGCCAGCACGATCAAGCCGGTATCGTCGTCCCCATGGGCGGTGACCATGGTCGATACCGCACTGATCTCCAACGGGGTCTGGTTTTCGACCACCCACGAGGAGGAAGGGCGCCGAACTTTGAATCCTAGCCGTCTGTCGATGTACTCCGCGGGACTGGTCTCCGCGGGCAGCAGCGGCGCCTGCATGATGGTCAGCCCGTCGATGGCCGCCCACAGCTCTGCCTGTCCCGCCTCGACGTTGCCCGGGTAACCCCACAACAAGAGCTGCACCCCACGGTTTCCAACCACCGTTGTGGCGAACAGGTAGGAGAGCGCCATTCCCGACACATCCATGTCGGCCGGTGTGATGAGCACCTGGCCATAGGGCGTGCTGCGCACAGTGGGGGGGCGGGTCAATGATTCATGCCCCACAGGCAGGGTGACCTGAAGGACCGCCGAATGGTATTGCTCGTTCGGCATGGCTCCCACCTCCTCCACGATGACCATCCCGAATATGCCTCGAGCGATCTCTTCCATCACCAGTCGGGCGATGGGGTTGTACTCTCGCGCATCTTGGCCGGTGGAGACCTTCCAGAACGGGGAGGGCTTGCGCCAGGTCAGGTGGTACAGGAAATCCTGGTACAGGCCGTTGCGTAGATTGAAGTCGGGTCCCACGGTGTTCTGGGGGTCTCGTTGCAGCGCCAGCTCCTGTAGCAGCGCCTCCCTGGCTTCCGTGGAAAGCAGGTGGACCTGGCTGAACGCCTCGGGCAGCAGGGCCATCACCGCTTGGGACTGATCTGCCGCCCAGCTGGCAGAAACCTGGTAGGCATCCTCCCCCGAGAAGAAGACCCCCACGGCGGTCTGTTGGGTCAGTGCCGGCGCGACCCAGTCGTAGATCTGGAGGTTCAACGGGATCTGGTCCACAAGGACGGAAAGCGACCGCTGTGGTGAGACGACCCCCAGGTTCTGCTGGATCGCCTGTTGCACCCCCTGGGCGTACTCGTCCGGATTCTGGCCGGCGATCGGCTCGTGGGTAAATGCGATGTACACATCCGGGCTCTCATGGGCCAGCCCCACCTCCGCCTCGGGATTTCCGCGCTGCAGCTCCAGGCCGATACTGACCCGCCACCCCGGCCTGGTCGGGACGATCGACAGGCCATTGGCGGCGCTCTCGTAGTTCCCCTGCTGGACCCGATACCCGACCCCTGTCGTCTCCGGAATCGTGGGCCTTCCGGTCCGCCCCGGTATCCGTTCCGCCGGGAGCAGCCGGACACTATCCCAACATGGGAGGAAGGAGGAACCGTCGGCCTGGGTGAGATCGGCCATGCCGAAGCAGGTCAGCTGGTAGAGATACCCCGACCGCTCGAGCAGGATGGTGCCATAGCGGACGTGCAATCCCGAGACGACCCCGTTCACGACAAAACGGATGGCGGGAAATCCGCTGTGGGTCACGGACGAGTACAGCTCGACGACCCGATTGTCCAGCGGCATCGCCTCGATCAACAGGTTGGCCGCCGAGCCGAGGTCCACGTTGGAGGTCTGCTCCACCACGATGGCGAGGTAGAGAGCGCCGTTGCTGGTCACGGCTCCCCCGATGGCCTCCGGCACGATCATCCGGATCTGTTCTTCGTCGAGAAGTTGCCAGTCGGTACCCTCGGCGCGGATCTCGAACTGGTAGCCATAATCCACCAGGCGATCCCCCTCGATCGCCTGGTCGGTCCGTTCGGATTGCGCCAGCACCGGTTGACTCAGCACCGCCATCAGGACCAGAGTTCCCAGTGCGGTCAGCCCAGATCGGTACACCATGTGACCCTCCTTCTGCACCGGAACCGATGCGAGGCGACGCCCAGCCTCCAGCGACCGGGGTGTCGATAATGGGAGAGGCCAGGCAGGCAGCCCGGTGTTGCCCGCTTCCTCGAGTAGTGCGATGACGGTACCAGCGAGCGGGAGAGCTGGTCAACCAAGTCGAGTTGGTTGGGGCGCCGCCAATCGGCCCCCTGGCGATGTTACCTCACTACCTCGATGGGATCGCGCGGTTCTCCGGAGGAGGAGGCCGGTAGGCCCGTCGGGTAGTCGATGGGAGAAAGCGCCATCAGGGTGGCTGTCGGGAGAAGCTCGTCCAGCTCTTCTCCGGAGAGGAGAGCGGTTTCGAACGCCAGGGGTCCTCTCTCTGCCGCTTCGGTCGGTACCTGGAAATGGAGGACATCCAGCAGGCGAACCAGCAGGGTGTAGGACAGGGCCGGATCGAACCCCACGGCGACCTCCATCCCGATCTCCCGCTGCTCGCTGGCGGCGCGGACTCGCCTCAGCTGCAGCTGCAGTGCGGCCCAGTCGATCCAGGTGGTGGGGTCGGAAGCATGGGTCCAGTTCTGGGTGGCTCTCAGAAACGGGAAGCGAAGGTCGCGCGGGATATCGGTGGTCGGGATGCCCCGGATGACCCCATGCCGGTTGCCGGCCAACAGGTTGATCCCGTTGAGCTGGGCGGAGATCCGCACCGGGATCGCATCTGTCCGCCCCGCCGCCTCACCCTGTTGCGGGATGACCGCCCCCTCTTGCGATTGCCGCTCTGCCCGCAGCGCCTCGTAAGACACTCCCTGCCTGTCCGCTGGCCGCGCCGCCTCGGACGTCTGGTCCCCCATGGACCGCTCGATCCGTCGACCCTCTCCCTCCTCGTCGAGGAACCAGGGGTGTTGGCCAGGGTCGAAGGGGAGGAGATGGGGTGCCCCATCCGGACCGATGGCTGTGAGGTGCGGATGGAAGCCGACCTGGCACAGCTCCTGGTACACCGTGCCGACGATCCGCAGCGGGATCCGCCCATCGATCTCCAGCAGGAGTGCGGCTTCTCGGGCATGCTGGCCCTCGAGGGACGATGGCCCGGTTGGAAGGCCAGCCTGGCGAGCGAGAGGTTGTAAGGCGTCCTGGAGGGAATGGAGCCATCCATCCTGGACAGGCTCTCCGGGCACACCTCTGGCTTCCAGCGGCAGGAGCCGATCTGGTCCCCAATGGATTCCGTCCAGTGCAATCCGTAGGGTTCGAGGTGTTCCCTGGGGCAACGGTTCACGAGAGGCGGTTATCGGGGGCAAGAAGGCAGCGAGACGGTCCGGGTCTTCCGCCGCCTGGTCGGAGCGCTGTTCGGTGGCAGCGCCCCCGATCTGGGGGGTCTTCTCCTCGGCATCGTTCGGGGGGTGGCAGGATCGGCAACCCCCGTTTGGTGCCACCAGAACGACCAGAAGAACCGATGCCATTGGTAGTGACAACTTCACGGCGGACTACTCCAGTCGGAAGATGAAGTTGATCCGGACATCATAGGGTATCACAGGCCGGTCGCGAGGCAGCGAGATCTCGCCCAACGCGCCCAACAGGCAGCCGGTCAACAGGGGCTGGTTCAGCACATCGATGTTCACGACCGATTCGGACAACCTTCCCTGGGCATCGACCCGAGAGGAGACGACCAGGGCCCCCTGCAATCGGCCGTTGAGGTTGAGCCCCTGCAGATAGCAGCGGAGAACCTGAGTCTCCGCCTCCAACCGAAGGAGATCCGGCTCGCCCTGGGGGGGGGATCCGGTGGAAAAGTGGATATCGGTGACCAGGACTCGAGGTCGGGGTACGGCAAGACGCCCCGCTCCATCAACGCCCAGGCGGATCGCTCGCAAGAGATGCTGTTGGGTCTCGCAGTGGGCCAGGGCCTCTCCCTGTAGGCGGGTGACCAGCTCGGCGGCCAACAGGCGGCCGATGATGCGAACGGTCCCGTCCTCGTCACTCACACAGTAGGAGGCCTGCGGGTCCTCCAGGGAAACAAGCTGGAAGTCGAGCCGCAACAGCACCTGGTCTGCCAGGTACCCGGACAGGACCTTGTCGGCTTGCTCCCCAGAGACTGTAAAGGCCAGATCCAGAGTCTGGCCCAGGTCGATCGCGTAGGTGCCTCCAAAGAGGGAGAACGGTTGTAGCGAATCGACCGACAGGGTACCGGGCTCGCCCGGAAGGAACCGATAGGCCTGGGTATCCAGGGTCACCCGGTACACTTCGAGCAGGCGGTGAATCCGGCTGGTCTCGTAGTGATTGCGCCGAAGGGCTGCCATCAAGGGATCGTCCCTCCGCTCGACCGTGGACAATCTCCCGGTGACCGGCGCCGCCGTACTGCAGAGAGCATCCGCCTGTTCCGCGGTCGCCAGCTCTTCACCGGCGGCAGGAGCAGCGGCCATCCAGCACGCAAACGACACCACCATCGACGGTATTGCAGCTCTCCTGGTTCTCATCTCTTGGTTGCCATCTACCCAGGCCACATCCGGCCGTGCGATGCAACACCCCAAACCGGTCTGCCATTCCCATGGGGCTCTTGCTCCCGTTTCCGATGAGTTTGGCGGTCTGAACTGGCTCGATCCATTGACGATATCGAAGCTCCAACGCTACTGTAACAAAAGGTAGAAGGGGAATAACCCCTCTACCATGGCCGTTCGAACCAGCGAACGAACCAGCCCCAACGCGGGCTTCCAACCCGCTTTTGGAGAAGGGAACGACCGTGTCAGACAGCACACCAGGTTCAGGATCCAAAAAGAGCCGCTCTTCTCGCTCCGTGTTCAACGTCATGGACACGGGGGAGCTTCTGGCCGGCATTCTCCAGGATACCGGTTCGGAGGCGGAGCGCGAGCGAAGGGAACGGGAACGGGAGTTGGCCCTGCGGGCCGAAGAGGAGATGAGCCGTCAGGCCGAGATGGCCGAGAGGCGCCGCGCCACCGCCGAGGAAGCGATCCGGCGTGAGCAGGAGCGGCAGGCCGCCGCGCAGCAGCGCCGGGACCTGGTCATGAAGACCCTGGCCGAGGAGGAGTTGACTCCGGAAGAGACCGCGGCCCGGGAGGCGGAGCGACAGGCCCAGCAACAGGAAGCCGCCCGCCAGGCTGCCCAGGCCTTCCAGGCCGCCCAGGCGGCCATGCTCAGCGGCGCCTACCCCACCCGGCGCCGCCTGGCACCGGTCATCGCCATTGCGGCCAGTGCCGTGGCCGTGATCGCCGCGCTGGTCATGACCTTCGTCCTGACCCGGAAACCTCCACTGGACCCGACCAATTATCCCAAGACCGCGCTGGTCTTCCAGATGAACCCCATCAGTGGGGCAACGACGGTCAACATGCACCTGATCCCGGTCCCCGAACCGGAGGTCGTCGACAACTCTTACGTAGCTGAAGAGCAGCAAACCACTAGCGAACGATCAGATCGCTCCCGCCGGAGCGACCGGAGCCGGCGCTCCTCGCAGGAAGAGGAAGAGTCTTCGACCTCCAGCACCCGGGTCAACATCGACCTCGATGGCGCCAACATCTTCAACCGGGGTAGCGAGTAGCGGTCGGTCAGCCCACCATGGCTGAAATCCTCTTGACCACCTCCAACGCCCGCTACTTCCATGCCGCTTTCGGGCTGCGCTACCTGTTGGCCAACATGGGAGAGCTTCAGCCCATCACGGCCATCCGTGAGTTCGACCTCTCCCGGTCACCCGGCGAGATCGCCGAGTCCCTCCTGGAGGAACACCCCCGCATCGTGGGGATCGGGGTGTACCTCTGGAATCTCGACCAGGCCACCCGGGTGGTCGCCATCCTCAAGAAGATCCGGCCCCACCTTCCCATCGTCCTGGGCGGTCCCGAGGTCAGTTATCGGCCTTACCCACAACCTCTCGTTCGACAGGCGGACCATGTCATCTGTGGCGAGGGAGACCTGGCCTTTGCCCGTCTGTGCCGCCGCCTGCTCGCAAACCGACCACCGACCCGGAAGATCCTTGCGGCCAGCGCTCCCGATCTGGACACACTTCGACTCCCCTACGA
The DNA here is from genome assembly GCA_016931535.1 of Bradymonadales bacterium. Lineage (GTDB taxonomy): Bacteria > Myxococcota_A > Bradymonadia > JAFGEP01 > JAFGEP01 > JAFGEP01. The sequence continues at coordinate 2,626 of JAFGEP010000156.1, read as the reverse complement.
GCTGTACACCGACGAAGACATCGCCCACCGGACGCTCTACGTGGAGAGCTTCCGCGGCTGTCCCTTTGGCTGCGAGTTCTGCCTTTCGGCGTTGGATCCGGCCGTGCGCCGCATCCCCTTGCCCCCCTTTCTGGAGGAGATGCGGCGGTTGCTCGATCGGGGTGCCCGCCACTTCAAGTTCGTGGATCGCACCTTCAATCTCGATGTGCAGCGAGCGCAGGCCATCCTCCGGTTCTTTCTCGATCGCGACCTCAAGGGACTGTTCCTCCATTTCGAGATGGTTCCGGACCGACTCCCCCAGCCCCTGTGCGAACTTCTGGCCGCCTTTCCGCCCGGTTCGATCCAGCTGGAGCTGGGCGTTCAAACCTTCGATCCCCAGGTGGCCGAGCGAATTGGCCGTCGCCAGGACAACCGGCGAGTGGAGCACAACCTCAGGTGGTTGCGGCAGAACACTCCGGTCCACCTGCACACCGACCTCGTGGTGGGCTTGCCAGGAGAGGATCTGGACAGCATCCGCCAGGGGTTCGACCGGCTGGTGGCGATCGGACCCCAGGAGATCCAGGTCGGTATTCTCAAGGGTTTGCGGGGTGCCCCGATCCGGCGCCATGACGGGGAGCACCGGATGGCATACGGTGAATGGCCTCCCTACGAGATCCTCCAGACCAAAGCGATCGACTTTTCGACCATGCAGCGGATCAAACGGCTGGCGCGCATCTGGGACAGGGTGTTCAACAGCGGTCGGTTTCTCGATTCGGCCAAGATGATCTGGGAGGGCCCCCTGTCGAGTCCTTTCGATGCATTCCTGCACTGGACCGACTGGCTGTTCGACCAGGCGCCCCATGCCGGTCGGGAGGGGATCGCACTGGGGCGCCTGGCGGAGTTGCTGTTCATCTATCTCACGACCGTCCAGGGCCAAGAACCCGGAGCGGTTGCCGCTCGGATCGCCCTGGATCTTCGCCGGGACAAGCCGAGGGACATCCCCGCGATATTGCGGGCTCACCTGTCCCAGCTGCCTCGGCTGCCCGACCGGCCCCCAGACACCGGTCTTCCGGCCAGGCAGCGGCGACATCGGGGTTGATCGCCCCCTCAAGCCCCCTTCCTTTTTCCAACGGTAACGGAGATGTGGGCGCTCCGAGCGAACGGGTCCATCCCAGACACCCCGAGGAGAGAAGTGATCCAGTCGCCGGAGGCAGCGCCCCCCCTGGACCGGAGCTTGCGTTGACCCGGGTAGATGTGAGACCATCGCCACATCAACAGCCTGGGGGGCGATGCGACCGCCAGGCCAGCGATCGCAACCCTTGGGAGTCCGGTTCACCCGACGGCGACCGGGAAGACACCCCGTTGATGAATTGAGGCGAGCATAGGCCGTTGCGCCATTCCATCGACACCAGTGGAACCCTTCCTCCTTCCTTGCTGCAGGCCCTCAGTGGCGTGAGGTCGGTGGGGATCATCACCGGTGCCGGCGTTTCGGCGGAGTCCGGCCTTCCGACCTACCGGGGGACGGGGGGGGTCTATGAAGATCCCGACGAGGGCGATCGGACCATCGAGGCGGTGAGCGCCCCCATGCTGTACCAGGATCCCGACCGCACCTGGCGGGCGGTCGCCTCGCTAGCCCGCCAGGCACATGGTGCAAAACCCAATGCGGCCCATCAGGCCATCGTCCGGATGGAGCGATCGGTGGACCGTTTCGTCCTGCTAACCCAGAACGTGGATGGATTGCACCAGCTGGCGGGTAGCCGCAACATCATCGACATTCACGGCAATGCCTTCAATACCATCTGCATGCGCTGCGGGGCGCGGGGCCGGGTGGAGGACCTGGAAGGTATCGTGGCGGCGCCGCACTGCTTTCGTTGCGACGGTATTCTGCGCCCGGATGTGGTCCTGTTTGGCGAGATGCTGCCCGACGACAAGGTCCTCCGGATGCAGGAGTCCTTCTATCAACACTCTCCGGATCTGGTCCTGGCTGCCGGAACCACCGCCTTGTTCCCCTACATCATGGAACCGGTGATGGTGGCTCAATCCCGGGGGTGTCTGACCATCGAGGTCAACACCGAGGTCACCATCCTCACCTCGTTCGTGGACTACTCCCTTCGAGGCGCGGCATCCCACTACCTTCCCTTGATCGCCGACGCCCTGGTCTCCTCCAGGGCGAGCTGAGTGCCAAAGGCCTCGAGCTCGGTCGCCGGCCTTTGACAGCTCCCCTGCCTGCAGACATAGGCCGTCGTTTGTCCCCCCAGCGCTGCTCTGTGAGCCAGAATCGGTGCCAAGGCGCGATGACGTTCGAGATCAGGCCCTTCGCGCACCGCGATCAACAGGCGATAAGGCAGATAACTTTGGCCCACCCGATTCAGAAAAGGGGTCGGATCCCCCCCGATCTCCGGAGAAACCAGCACGATCTGCAGCCCGCCATCCAGGTACCGGTCCAGTGCCGTCAGCATCCGCGGCAATGGCAGGGCGGGATGAGCCAGTTTTTCGGCAAAGCTGCGGAGTAGTTTTTCCGCTTCCTGGCGGAAGCGCTCGTCGTCGGTGATCTCCGCCAGACCCGTCTTCTACAGTGGAGTGTGGAATTGGGGCCGCAACCCCGCATGAATCCATGGAGCAGAGGTCAAAATCCAGAAAACATGGT
>JAFGEP010000155.1 GCA_016931535.1 Bradymonadales bacterium | reverse complement strand
TTTTGCCTCCACCTTGAGGCGGGGAGATGAATCATCTACCCCCCGGAAGGTGACATTGGCCGGTTTTGCCTCCACCTTGAGGCGGGGTGCTGTCAGGTCGAGCCTCCACATCGTGGTATGGGGCCGAGCACCCTTTCCAGGTTCCGATCCGACAGCTCGACGATCTCCCCAACTGGCGCTCCCCTGATCTCTGCCACGATCCTGGCCACTTCCGCCAGTGCGGCAGGGACGTTTCGTTCCCCCGGTCTGGCCGGCTGATCCGGCGCATCGGTCTCGATCACCAGGGCTTCGGCAGGCACCGCTCGCAGCGCCGCTCGAGCCTTACTTGCCTGTGGCCTGCCCACCGCCAGACCGAATCCGAAGAGGAACCCTAGCCTGAGAAAATCGCCCACCAGCTCGGCGGGGCCCGAGTACCAATGCAGAATGCCCCCCCTTTCGATCCTGTGGGACGAGAGTAGCTCCAGCAACCGACCGTGAGCCCTCACGCAGTGAACGATCAGCGGCAATAGACGGGCTTGGGCGATCCCGATCTGAGCCAGAAACACCTCCTCCTGCCGTTTCCTTTCTCCCCCATCCCGGGCCACCCGACGGTCCAGTCCAACCTCTCCCAGTGCCGCTGCTCCCGGAAGGAAGCGTTCCAGCTCAGCCAGCACGGTTTCCAAGGAGCCCGGTCCAAGCCTGTCCAGGTAGTGGGGATGGATCCCATAGGCGGTCTGTACCCCGGCAACCGTCCTGGCCAGCTCGGCCACCTCAGGCCAGTTGTCCGGGGAGACGGCGGGCACTACGAACCCGTCCACTCCCGCTTGTCGGGCCTGCCGGAGGATCCCATCGCGCTCCTCACCCGTCGACCAATCATCCAGGTGGCAGTGGGAGTCGATCATGGGGAGGGTGGCTGGTTGGCTTCGTTTGTCGGGCTATTGGCCATGGACCTGTCTTCCAGTACTGGTACTACCCCGTTGACTCTACTTAACGTAAGAAAGATGATTCTGCACCCAGTTGTAGCAGCCCAGTATCACAACCTACAAAGGAAAATCTCGCCATGGGTCAAAGCAGGAAGATCATCGCTATAGCGCTTCTTTCCACCGCGATTGCCGCCGTTTCGGCGTATTCCGTGGATTCGGCGGCCACCGAGCTGCCCCAGTCGATAGGCCGTGTCTGGCGTCTGACGGATCCGGCCATCGGTGCCCAAAGTCCGCGTTTCAGCCCGGACGGCTCCCAGATCGTGTGCTTCGCCGGTCCCCAGGGTGCTGCCGACATCTACCTGGTGTCCATCGCCGACCAGACGGCGACCCGCCTGACCGAGGATGCCGCCGACGATCGGGATCCCACCTTCAACCCCCTGGATGGCCGAATCGTCTGGAGCTCCAACCGCGCCGGAAGCTATGATCTGTACACCATGGCGCCCGATGGATCGGATGTCGTGCAATTGACGGAGCTGGAGGGGGATGAGCTGGAGCCGGCGGTCAGTCCGTTGAGCTACATCATCAGCACGGCCGGCTACGACGAGTGTAGTGAGGAGGGCGCTTCCGGGGTGATCGTCGATACCTACGGCAAGGTGGTCTTCACCCGGCGGTTCGAGGGGCGCCAGGAGATCTGGTTTCAGTCCACCAACCGCAACCACCTGGGTCCAGTCAGCCCCGAATCGCTGAGCTGTCACTCTCCGAGCTGGTCCGGTAACGGGCTGAACCTGGCCTGGGTTTGTGATTCTGAAGAAGGGTCGACGGTGTTCCATGGCGAGGCGCAGTGGGACCGGTCCTTGATGGATGCCCTGAATGCCCTGGCCAGCGAGCTTTCGATCCCCACTTGGGAGTTCACGGGCTGCGAGTACCAACGGGAGATGAACTGGGAGGAGGTCGTGGCAGATCCCTGTCTGTCTGCGCTTCCTCGTCGCTTCGGCCACTATGAGGGGGTGGCTGCTTCAGAACCGGCCAGTCGGCTCGGCACTCCCGGGTACTCTGCCAATCAAACACTCTTAATCGCCCATCATCATCAACCGGTCTCGGAAATCGCGATGCGTTCCCGCGTCGAGGGGAGCGAGTGGGTCAGTGTGCCGTTCGAGGGTCCTCCCAGCCGCCAGGTGGTCTGGTCTCCGACCGGCCAGATGATCGCCTTCGAGGCCGAGGAAAACGGGCAGACCGCAATTTATCTGGCTGAAGCCGATTTCTACCTCCAGGATGTCGTGGACCTGGTGGATTATCCGGAGCTGTACGGAGAGGGTTTTTCCCCGCTTCTTCACGCCAATCGCTTCGTGGCTCGCCCTGGCACGGAGAGGGAGTTTTTCCGGCTGTACGACCAGATCGGCTATCGTCGCCGGGGGGTGTTCGTGACGGCAGATGCCGCGCTGCAGGCCTATCATGACGAGTTTGCGCGCCTGCTGCGCACTGCCGAGAGAGATGCCGCCAGCAAGCTGCTGGAGCTGACCGAAGGGCTCTTCCAGGGATACGCCGGCCGCCTGGAGGAACCGAGCGGAGAGTTGGTCCGCTACTACGCCGAGTACTTCGGGGTTCCCATGGTCCTGCTGAAGATGGCCGCCGCCATGGGGCTGACCGGGGAAGAGTACTTCGTGATCGAAGCAGGGGCGCTGGTGGGCGAGTGGGACGCTCAGCAGATCTGGAACCGTGCCCAGGTCGGTGCGTTCGATCCGTCCGAAGCCACCTACCTGACCGCCGAGGAGCTCGCTCGGCTTCAGCAGTTGCTGGCACAGGCCAACCGGCCGGTCGAAGACCAGCTTGGGGACGCGCTGGCCGCGGCCATGGAGGAGATCCCCGAGCCGCTGAGGGAAGGGATCCGCCAGCGGGTCACCCTCATCCTGGCGCACGAAGGGTTGGGCACCATCCAGATACCCGGGCAGGCTGAACTCTACTACGTGGACTACACCCAGTTCATCCCTCGGGGACACTACACCGGTTCCGATCTCATGGGGTACTTCTGGGCCATGATGTGGTTCGGCCAGGTGCCGCTGCCGATGGATTCGGCCCTGTTCGAGCTGGTGGAGTTGATAGACCAGGATAGTGCCCTCAGGGAGCGATACGACAGCATCGACCGATTGGTGGGTGCCTTCATGGGACGTCCGGTGGATGTGACCGTGGCCCATGTTCGCCAGGTTCGATCGGCGCATCCCGAGCTGCTCGGCCCCTTTCAGGCCGCGCCGGTCATGGCGCTTCTTGCCGAGCTGCGGGGCCCCATCCCCTTCCGGGGGCTGCAGGTGGCCGCGGCCCAGCTCGAGGATCCGACCCACGTCGGCGAGTATCCCCTGCAGTTTACCTTCTTTCCCCGGCGCTATGGGCTGGACGTGGAGTTCTTCAGCAAGCTGACCCACCCGGAGGTCTTTGGCAAGCCGTACCCCACCGCTCTCGAGCTGTTCGCCGGTCTGGGGATAGAACGGGCGGCCGAATACGCGCTGGCCTGGGCTCAGGGTGAGACCTACCTGGAGGCCTACCGGGAGGCGCTGAGAGCGCAAGCCGAGTTCGGCACCGGTCTGCCGGACACCTACTTCTCTACAGACCTCTACCACTCCCTGCTCGCCCTGCTGCGTACCCTGGCGATCCCCTTCGACCTTCCGCCAGACTCGCCCCTCGCTTTCGCCCGGTCCAGCGCCTGGCCGGATCGCTTGCTGCTTTCCGCCCTGGCTGGTTTCACCCAGCTCAAGCACGACGCTGTTCTCTACTCCTTCCAGGAGTACGGCGTGGAGGCCGGAGGCGATATGTTAGCGGTGGTGCTCACCGAACAGGCGGTTCTTCCCCCACCCCGCGGCTTCGTGGATCCGCTCCCGGTTTTCTTCGCCAACCTGGCCCAGCTCGCCGGGCGGGTCTATGGGGACCTGGCCAGCAGCGAGCCGCCTGAGATTTCTGGCTACCTGTGGTCCCGTACCTATCGGCAGTCGATCGAAGAGATTCTCTCCGCCCAGCGGTTCGCAGCCAGGCTGTCCGAGCTGGCTGCCAAGGAGGTGGCCGGCGAGGCGCTGACCGAGGAGGATCACCTGTGGCTGAGCCTGGTTGGCGCCATGCTGGAACAGATGTTCCTCAGCCAAGAGTACATGGACGAAGGTACTTTCGGCAACGACGAGGGCCGGATCCAGACCGGCATCGCCCTGGCTGCCGACGTATACACCAACATCGAGCGACAGGAGGTCATCCAGCTGGCGATCGGCCGGATCATGGACCTGTTCGTGGTCGTTCCCAACACGGTCGGCCAACGGATGGTCCAGGGGGGCATCTACTCCTTCTACGAGTTCACCCAACCCATGAGCGAACGCCTCACCGACATGGCCTGGAATGAACGGATCGAGGCCGACGACCTCCCACCGCTTCCCCCATGGAGCCGGAGCTTCATCGAGGCCGTCTTCGAGGAACCGGCCGAGCAGCCAGCCGACGAGTCAGGTGAGGATCTGGAAGAGCAGGTGGATGAGCAGCCAGAAGAGCAACCGGAAGGGCAGCCAGGAGAGCAACCAGCCGAGCAGCCGGCCGATCAGTCAGGGGAATAGCCCGAAGAACAGCCGGAGAATTGGCCGACACCCGAACCGGAACCGACGGAATAACCTGGCGGTCGTTGTCACGGAAGGTGTCGGTCGAACGGGTACCACCAGAGACGCTCCCCCAGCTGGTACCCGAAAGCTGGGTGCTTTCGCCCGACGACTGAACTTTGTGAGATGTCAGTGGGCGGCCGCAGGCCGCCAGCCCCTTCCTCTGGCAGGGACATGAACCACTGGATGCAACGGGTTACGATCCTGGTCACCTCGCTTTTGGCGGTCGGCGGGCTGCATTCTCCATCACACGGCCAGGAATCGGCGGATACACAGGCTGGGCGGTTCCAGGTCCTTTTGGCTGGAGACCTGGTCCTGGGGAAGATGGCGGGAGATGGGTATCGGCCCTTCGTAGACCCGGACACCTTCTCGTCGATTATTCTCCGATTGCAGGGAGCGGATCTGACCCTGGTCAACCTGGAGTCGCCTCTGTGCGATATCGAGAATGCGGTCGGCACCATGGCAGAGGGGGTCATGGTTGAGCCCGAGGGCCAAGGCGACGAACCGGCGCCATCCGACCAGCCGCCAAGCCAACAGGAGTCTTACATCCGCTTATCTCGAACCCCCACCGGATGCCTACCCCTCTACCACATTACGTCCAACGACGAGCCAAGACGGGCACCAGGCCGCCATCCGCCGATCTTTTTGGGGCCTGTCCGCGCCGCTCAATGGCTTGCCGACGCCGGGATCGACGCGGTGTCGGTGGCCAACAACCATATCGGCGACCTGGGAGAAGAGGGGATCCGGACCACCTTGGTCGCCTTGGAAAGGGCGCAGGTGGCGGCCGCCGGTGCGAGCCTTCCGGAACCAGGGGTGTCGGGCCATTCTGCCGAGATGGACCCCTTCGCTCCGGCGGTCGTCGAGCGCTCGGGGGTTCGCACGGCTATCCTGGCGGCTACGGTATGGCGCAACCGCGGAAATCCTCCCCCGGGTCCCTCCAATCCCGTCGCCCTCGTCACCCTGGAGCACCTGGCGGAGGAGCTAAGGGGGAGGATCCGCGAATTGCGAGCCGGCGGCGAATTCGACCTGGTGTTGGTCTCCCTGCACTGGGGAGGAGAGCTTTCGCCGGTCATCGCCAGGAGCCAACAGGCTGTGGCCCGCTTGCTGATCGACAGCGGAGCCCACCTCGTCTGGGGCCATCATCCTCATGTGCTGCAGCCGGTCGAGGTCTACCGCGGCGGTCTGATTCTCTACAGCACCGGCAACCTGGTGTCGGACATGGTGCAGCGGGAGGCTTCTGTTTCGGCCCTGGTTGGGGTCGAGCTCCAGCGAGATGGGGAGGGCGGCTGGCAGGTCACCGGATTGACGCTACATCCCCTGTCGGTCGGTCGGCCGGCACGAGGGCCGGTGGAGATCCCGCCGGAGGAGGCAGCATCTCTGCTGGAACCGATGGCCACTCGGTCTTGTGTCGACTACCAGACCTGTTTGTTCTGGACCGATAGCGGTCTGATCTGGGAGAGGGGGGTAGAGCAGGCGCCGGGGCCATAAGGGACCGAGCAGGCGATCCAGAAGAGGGATGCGCGCTGTAATGCCCGTTTCTTTGGGAAGACAGGAGACGGAGGCCTACAGCGGTCGGCCTTGGGCTTTTGGCGATGGGGCGATGTCACTGCCCGGGCGATCTCCTCGCTCAGGCTCTGGCTCAGGCTCACGGTCACGCTCACGTGATGCGGGGGCAGCACGGCGGGATCCGGCAAGAGGGGCACTGTGGTGGGAAAACCAGGTGCGGGGCTGCTGGACGGCCAGAGTTGGACTGCCAAGGTGGTTGGCTGTCCGTCGAACGCCAGCGGTGGTATGCTGGGCGTCGGTCGGTACGACCGCTCCCTGTTGCCGCATGGAGGTTTGATGACCGATCCCTTCTTCAATCGACGCGAGTTCATCAAGCTGGCCTCGGTCGGCTCGGCGGCTCTGGCCTGTCCGGGGATGCTGGCCGGCTGTTCGACAACCCCTCCAATGGATACCGCCATGCCTGAGACGCCGTTTTTCGAGTGGTACGATCTGGACCGCTCCACCTTGTCCGGTCTCCTCTCCGAGCTGACCTCCCGAGGCGCCGACATCGCCGAGATCTTCGGCCAGTACACGCGTGCCACCTCCATCTCCTATGAGGACGGGATCATCAACCGGGCGCGCTCGGTGGTGGACCATGGGGTGGGGATGCGGGTGGTGGTGGGGGACCAGACCGGTTACGCCTTCACCGAGGACCTCACATTGCCCTCCATGCTGCAGGCTGCCCGGACGGCTTCCACCATTGCGCACGGTTCCGCCGCTGGTGCTGTGGCGCCGTTCCAGGTCGCTTCCACCGCCAACTACTACCCGCTCGACCAGCCTTGGTCGGCCGTTGGGATCGAGAGGAAGCTTCCGCTGATCGAGCGGGTGGCGCAGCAGGCTGCCCGCCTCGACCCTGCCGTGGAGAAGGTGCTGATCGGATGGGTCGACGAGGAAGAAGAGGTGCTGATCGCCGATATCGAGGGCCGGATCTTCACCGACACCCGGCCGATGACTCGGCTGAGCTGCACGGTGATCGCCCGGCGTGATGGCCAGCGTCAATCCAGCTCCTCCAACATCGCGGCTCGCCACGGCCTGGCCTGGTACACGCCGGAACGGCTCGATTTCGTCGCCAAGCAGGCGGTCGAGCGGACGATGGCTCTGTTCGAAGCTCGTCGCCCGCCGGCCGGGGAGATGCCACTGGTCCTGGCCGCGGGCGCCAGCGGAATCCTGCTCCATGAGGCCATCGGGCACGGCATGGAAGCCGACTTCAACCGCAAGGGGATCAGCATCTACGCCGATAAGATCGGCCAGCCGATCGCCCCCCCGTTCGTCACCATCGTGGATGACGGCACCCAGCCTCACGAGCGGGGAGCCCTCAACGTCGACGACGAGGGAACCCCCTGCCAGCGGACGGTCCTGGTCTCCAACGGCATCCTCACCAGCTACATGCACGACAAGATCAGCGCTCGCCACTACGGGGTGGAGAGCACCGGCTCCGGGCGGCGCCAGTCCTTCCGCCATGCGCCTCTTCCGCGTATGCGCAGCACCTATATGGAGAACGGCCCCCACACCAAAGAGGAGATCATTACCTCGGTCCGCAGGGGGATCCTGGCGGAGACCTTCACCAACGGCCAGGTTCAGATCGGCGCGGGCGACTTCACCTTCTACATCAAGAACGGCTGGCTCATCGAGGATGGCCGCCTGACCGCACCCGTCAAGGACTGCAACATCATCGGCAACGGTCCCGAGGTGCTTCGCAACGTGACCATGGTCGCCGACGACCGCACCATGGACACCGGCGGCTGGACCTGCGGCAAGTCGGGTCAGATGGTGCCGGTCTCTCTGGGCCTTCCGACCGTGCTGGTGTCCCGTATCACCGTGGGAGGAGAAAATGCATGAGGAGCTGTTGAATCGGGCGGCTGACGCGGTCACCCTGGCCCAACAGGCCGGGGCGGATGCGGCGTGGGCCACCGCCTCACGGCGTCGATCGGTCGAGTTCAGCTTTCGGGACGACCGCCTGGAAAAGGTCCAGGAGGCCGTGTCGAGGAGCCTGGGCCTCCAGCTCTACGTGGCCGGGCGGTACTCCACCCACACTACCACCGACCTGGTCCCCGAGCGGCTGGAGCGGTTCATCCGCGAGGCGGTGGCCATGACGCGAGCCATCCAGGTGGACCCCTATCGGCAGATCACCGATCCCGCTCTTTTCGAGGGGCGCAGTGACCTGGACCTGGACCTGGTGGACCCCCGCCTGGAGCAGCTGGACAACTCGACACGCGAGGAGTGGTGCCGGCAGATGGTCGAGGCCGGCCGGCAGCATGAGCGGGTCATCTCGGTAACCTCCTCGATCTCCAGTGGCCACGGCATCGTGGTCGATGCCAGCTCCAACGGCTTTACCGGTACCGCCGAGGGCACCGCCATCTGGCTGAGCACCGGTGTGACGCTGCAGGACGAGGGGGAGCGCCGCCCAGAAGGCGCCATGTGGGCAGGAGGGCGACACCTCGAGGGGTTGCCGCTGCCCAGGGAGATCGGCAGCAAGGCCCTCTCCGAGGCGGTCAGACGCCTGGGCGCCACCACCGGACCGACCCAGGTGGCCACGCTGGTCGTCGACCCACGCGCTGCCGGTGGATTGCTCGGACATCTGCTGCGCCCGGCCAGCGCCGCCCTGATCCACCAGGGGCGCTCCTTCTGGGCCGACGCCGCCCATCGACCGCTCGCCAGCGAACGGCTCGATCTGACCGACAACCCGCTGCTGGTGCGAGGCCTGGCCTCGCGCCGCTACGATGGCGAGGGGATCGCCGCCCGGGTGCTGCCCATCGTTCAGGCCGGTCGAGTGGCCAATCTCTACGTGGACACCTACTATGGGCGCAAGACGGGCATGGCGCCCACCACCGGCGGCTCCTCCAACCTGGTGGTCACCCTGGGGGAGCGGTCGTGTGACGAGCTGATCGCCGCCGTGGGGCGGGGGATCTACGTGACCTCCTGGCTGGGTGGAAACAGCGACACCACCACCGGCGACTTCTCGCTGGGGTTTCGCGGGCACGCCATCGAGAACGGAGCGGTGGGCGCACCGCTGGGTGAGATGAACGTGAGCGGCAACCTGGTGGAGCTGTTCTCCAACCTGGTGGAGGTGGGCAACGACCCCTGGCCCTACTCCTCCTATCTCACCCCCACGCTGGTCTTCGAGAACGTGCAGTTCAGCGGCACGTGAGAACCCCTGGTTTTTTCTGCAGAACTTGCGTTACGAACCTTCCAGAGGCTAGGATCGCCCCCTCCGCCCGCTGCGCGGTATTGCTTGTCCAGAGGCTAGGATCGCCCCCTCCGCCCGCTACGCGGGCACCTCCCCCGGGCTCCGCCTCGGGGGAGGATCACCCGGCCAGAGGCCAGGAGAAGTTTCCAGATGACGTGGGGCGTTATTACTCAATGCGGTTCTGGTTCTTGCTGGTACTCTGGCCGTAGCGATCTGCCGTAGGAGGTCAATGGCGTTCCGGGAGGCCGTGTTTGGCCAGGCTGGCGTTCAGGTAGGGCCGCTCGCCAGTGACCTCTCTGACCAGCACGGCCCGGATCTCGTCGGGGATGACCACCGGCTGCTCCTCGTGGGTCAGCTCCACCTCGGCGGTGACGAGGCTGGCCAGTCGGTCGTGGTATTGGTCGATCTCCCAGGTCAAGCCGTCCGGTCCGACATAGAGGTAGCGGGTCTTCTCGAGACGGCGCCCCTCGGCCAGCGGCCAGAGGAGCTCGAACGCCTCCTGTGAGATGGGGATCTCCAGCTCCTGTCTTGTCATACCTTGGCCGGTCTTGCGGCCGACAAAGCAGACGACCTGCTGATCGGACCGCCGGGTGTATCGGATCCGCAGCTTGTGACCTGCCTGCGAGAGGTAACCCTGGCGAACGGCGAGCACCTCTTTCCAGGAGAGACGAGGAAGTTCCCGTAGCAGCCACTTCCGTTCGATCTCGAGGGAGAACTCCACGGCTTTCTCGCGATGTCAGCGTCGAATCTGGGCGGGCGCCACGGCCAAGCGACTATCGCCTCTTCTGTCGGGGGCTGGTCCTGCGCGCCCCGACCCAGCAGGCAACAAGAAGGAGCAGTGCGGTGGTGGGTATGCTACCGGTGGCCTGTCCGGGAGCAAGGCTGCAGCCGACCGCGCCACTGGAGCGACCGCCGCCGCCGTTTCCGCTGGGTGGGTGGTCCTCCGGATAACCGCAGAAGTCCCAGTCGTCCAGGTCCATCCAGTAGTTGCAGTTGTTGTCGATGCCGTCGTCGCAGATCTCATCTGCCATGGGGTTGACATCGTAGTTCGAGTCGTCGCAATCCTCGCCCTGGCAGTAGCCATCGCCGTCCTCGTCGATGCAGCCGCAGCTCTCGTCGGTGCTTCCGTCGCAGTCGTTGTCCACCCCGTCCCCGCAGTGCTCGGGGGCGCCGGGATGGGTCCAGAACTGGTTGTCGTCGCAGTCGTCGGGCTGGCAGGAGCCGTCCAGGTCGTTGTCGATGCACTCGCCGCAGTCCTCGTCGGTGAGGCTGTCGCAGTCGTTGTCGATATCATCCCCGCACAGCTCGGGGGCGCCGGGATAGGTGTTGCGGTTGCCGTCGTCGCAGTCCGAGGGCTGGCAGTGGCCGTCCTGGTCGTTGTCGACGCACCCGCTGCAGTCCTCGTCGGTGGAGCCGTCGCAGTCGTTGTCGATGTTGTCGCCGCAGAGCTCGGTGGCGCCTGGATGCACGTCCCGGTTGTTGTCGTTGCAGTCGTTTTCGGCGCAGTAGCCGTCATTGTCCACATCGGTGCAAAGACAGATACCGAACTCCTCGCCGGTAAAGAGGTCGCAAGTCTCTCCCGTGGGGCAGTCCGTTGGCTGGCTGCAGAAGTCGAAGCAGCGCCCGTCGTGGGTGTCGCTGGAGACCTGGATGCAGATCAGGCCGTCGTCACACTGCAGCGAGGAGGTCTCCAAGGTCGGGTCGCAGGCGGCGTCCAACCCGATCTCGGCGCTGGGAAAGCAGTAGTAGTTGCCGTCGGTGCTGGGGTAGCAGGCTTGACCGGCGCCGCAATCCCCTCCGGCGATGTTGCACTGGACAGGAGCCGGGACGCAGACGCCGATCTCGTCCTCGTCCTCGAACACCAGCTCGCAAGACTCGGTGCTGCGGCACTGGTCGTTGTTCCGGCAGATCTGGTAGCACACCGAGCCGTAACCGCCGTAGGACTCCGGGAAGTCCAGGCAAAACAGGCCATCTGCGCAGGGAAGGGAGTCACCCCAGGTGTTCGGGTCGGGGTTGCAGCTCTGGTCCACCGTGCGCCGGCCGCTGGGGAAGCAGTCGGTGGTGGTGCCGGTCTCGTCCACCCAGAAGCAGGCCTGTACGCCGCAATCGCCGCCGGTGATATCGCACTGCTCGGTGCCACCCCCGCCGGACATGGTGTTGGCGATCCAGGTCTGGTAGGCGTCGACCCGAGTGTCGGTGCCGGTGCTGTTGCAGGACAGGTCGCCCGAGGAGATGATGCCCACGACCCGGGTTTGCGATTGGATGGTCATCAGGGTTCCGCCACCCGAGTCCCCGCTGCAGGGCATGGCGTTGTTGGCTCCGGTGCCATAGTCGTACCACATCCAGTTCAAGTCATCGATGTAGCCGGTTCCCTTGCGCTTGATCCCTCCGCCGGTCTCCGCGGAGGCGTTGTTGATCCCGTAGCCGACCCAGGTGATGGGGCTGGACAGGTACTGGTCCAGGTTGGCGGTGTTGTAGGGGATGGGGGTGGCCACGTTGCTGGGGACTGCCGTGGCCAGGTGGACCAGCCCGATATCGTTAGTCAGGTACTGATCATCATAGGACCCGTGGGGATGAAAGCTGTCCGCCGCGTAGATCTGCCCCGCCTGCTCGGTGTTGGGCCCGATGAAGAAGCTGACCATGTAGTACTCGATAGGCAGGTCGCGGGTGGAGATGACGCAGTGAGCCGCGGTCATGACCCACTGGGGGGCGATCAGGGTACCCGAGCAGTACTGCATGTTCCCATAACCGGTGTAGTCGTCCTCTATGATCAGGGCGCCCACGGCCGGGTATTCGCTGGTGGTGGTCCCGTTGACGATCGGCTGCAAGCGCCGCGTGAGCGATTCCTGGGAAAGCAGGGCTTCGTCCTCGTGGCTGCAGGCAGGCAAGGCGGCGAACCCCGTCAAGGCGAGCGATACCAGGGCGAACCAGCCAGCGACAACCGAGATCCGGCGAGCACAGATCGAGCCGCTCATTTTCACAGTACTACTCCTGCGCATGTTGATTGGTTCATCAAGATGGGAATCCAGCAGCAATTATTTCTGGCCTACAGACAACGCGAAACCATCCAGGCCCTCTATTCAGGTAGCACTCTCCACCGGTGGGGTCAATAGGGGGTGGCAGATTTGCTGGATCGAAATGCTCCGGGCGGATCTCACCCCACCGGTTGGCCGGTTGACAGGAAACCGCGGGAGACAGCGACCAGATCTCTCGTTTCTTGACGGCCTTGCTCGCCAGAGGGGGCGTATGCGGGCTCCGTTGATCATAGCTGACCAAGAATTAAGACAACCACGCTCAGCTAGCTCGACTGTCGGCGCGCGGGGCATGGTTCAAACCGAGTGCGACCCGGACCAGCGGGTTGTGGCCGAGGGGGTGGACCATGCCGCGCACAGGGCATCCTGATCACACCGGGCCAGAGGGGAAGGTTTCGCCGGGAAGCCCGCCGCCGATCGTCAGCAGGGGAAAAGCGCGGTGCCCTGGCAGGAGGCTGACCCGCCAGGCGGCAGTCGGAGGCGGGTGGTCTGTAACGAGGAGACCGCTGAATTGACAGAACCGCAGAGGTGTTTAGAGTTGGATTCGTTGGCCATGGTGGCAAGAGAACAAGAGGAGGACACGTTGAAACGTTTCACGCTGAGGCGCATCGCGCACTGTAAAGAAGGTTGTAGTCCCGGGTCCTGAGCAGGACGTGAAAAGGCTCGATTCGAAACGAAAAGAGAGGGTGGCGACACCCTCTCTTTTCTATTTTGTAGCCCTGAAGAGTCGCGGTTATTTCTTGTCCTTCGGTTTCGCCTTCCCTTCCTTCTTCGCTGGTTTGGCTTTCTCTTTGCTAGCCTTCGGTGCGGGTTTCTTCGCCTTCATCTCGACTAACCTCCCTGTTGCATGGTCCCATGGACAGCCATGGTACCGGTTGGAACACCCCCCGCCCACGAATGTTCGGGTGATGCGCAGTCTAGCTTGATCGACCTCTGTCCCTGTCGGGCACACCAACCTGGTTTACCGCGCGTAACGCCCTCTGCTGCATCTCGGCCTGGTTGCCGCTGATTTGCGTCTCCACCCGGCCGACCGTGTCCCGCCGTAACTTGGCCTCGGCGGCGTGAACCACGGTACGTGCGGTTTGACCAAACAACTGCTCGATCAGGTTTCCCAGAAACAGCAACAATTTGTGACCTCCTGCTTGTGGGATCGCCAACTCACCTGAGGATTTCATGATAGCACAATCACCCTGTTGGGAAAGCGAATTGAGGAGTCCTGGGGTGGCGAATCACAATTTTTTGGCCCGACGGCGAACCTCTCGACCAGGCCCTAAACGGCTCTAAAAGCCGTCTTACGGCATCGTCCACCCATCAGCGGCAGGAGATCCTCCAGGCATCGAGATCCAGGTTCTTGATCAAGGTGTCGAAATCCAGCGCATTGGCCCGAGGACAGACCGCAGCCTGCAAGGTCGCCGGCCCGTACTCTACCTGGAACACCGCCTTTCCCGACTGGATGAAGGGCAGCAACGCCTCGCACTCGTCGTAAGCGAAACACTCCTCGTTCAACGCCCAGTCGAAATGGCAGACCAGCGCTCCCACTTGATCCAGGTCGTTCTTCAATCCGATCGAGAGCCCGCGGTCATGCGCCTCGGCCGCCAGAAAACGGTTGTACTCCAGCTGGTCGGCGTAGCTCAGGTCAAAGCCGTTGTCGTTGGCGTAGCCATCCACGTTGTCCGGCTCCACCCCGTCACAACCCTTGCTTACCGCCAGGTCCAGGCGATCCCGCATGACCTGGCGCACCTGGATGTCGCGGATATCCAGCCAGCGCTCCCCCTCCCATTCATCTAGCGGCTCCCCCAGCGCCGAGGAGGGAAACTGCGCCGCATCCGGCCGCCAGGACTCGTGACTGCCGGCGCTGAAATAGCAGATGACGATACGATCCTCGGCGTGAAGCGCGTCGATGGTCTCCTCAGGGACTTCGAACAGGTCGATGTCGTACATCGTGACCTGGTAGCTCAGGTCGATCGGCAGGCCGGTGAGCTGCCACTGCCAGGTGGTTCCCGGACGGGGATGCCATACCCCCTCGGGGCTGCCTCCCTCGTCCGGGTTGCAGCTCTGCACCCATTCCACTTCTTCTTCGTCCTGGTCTCCGCCGCAACAAGCCAGCGTGGCCAGCAGAACGACCGCCGACAGCAAGAAAGTCTTTCGTGTGCACATCCTGTTGTCCCGCCCGCTGTCCCCTGGTGAAAGGCGATAGCTACTCCCGACTCCCTAGCTCATCAGGCCGCCCGTCGATCGTGGGGAGCCAGTTCCAGTACGCCAGATACAGTACAAAGCGACCGGCAAACCTCCTGGGGGGCCTGTCCGACCGACCCCGGTCTGGTCGACCTGCGCGTTTCGTGCACCGGAAACCACCCCGAAGGGATACCACATGCCAGACCCCAGCTGCGTCTTGTGATCCTGAGCAATACCCCAGATTGCAGCCCGAAGGGGGGCCACATGCCCAGACCAGTATAAAGCCCTGAGATGGTGAGCGACACCGAGAGTTGCAGTCTCCCCGGGCTGCAGCCAGCAAGACACATCCCCTTCGGCCGGTCAAGCCGGATCGCAGGCCAGGCCGTGTTTTGTCGAAACGATGCAGACCGGTTTACAGGCCCCCGACGTTTACCCAGTTGTTCTTCGACCAGAGGTCCCAGGTGAACGGTATGATCAAGGAACGCTGCTCGACAAGGACCTCGCCTCGCACACCAGCCAAAGGCCCGGCTCTGGCGAAAGACCCTTCTCAAGTACCCACAGCAATTCTCGAATGGAGGAGACGATGATGACCCCCAAAAACCTGATTCTGGCAGCCGGATTATGCTTCCTCGTATGTACCCCAACTCTGCTGTCCCATGTTCCTCGAGCCCGGGCTCAGGGCAACGAAGGCGCCGGCGTTGTTCTCGATACCTCCACCGTACCCGACAGCCTCGATCTCATCCCTCTCACCCATCTCACCGTCCGGGGACAGATCTCGGGGAGCATCGCCGAGGTCGAGGTCGAGCAGGTCTACGAGAACCACTTCGAGCAGCGGATCGAGGCGGTCTACGTGTTTCCTTTGCCGAATGAGGCCGCCGTCAACGAGATGATCATGGTCATCGGCGAGCGGCGCATTCGAGCCGATCTTCGCGAGCGAGAGGAAGCCAGACAGGCCTACGAGGCCGCCCGAGACCGAGGTCAGACCGCCTCTCTGCTGGAACAGGAACGCCCCAACATCTTCACCATGAACGTGGCCAATATCGAACCCGGCCAGCCGATCCGGGTTCTGGTTCGATATGTGCAGCAGATTCCCTACCGGGACGGACGCTACCACTTCCATCACCCCACCGTGGTCGGCCCCCGCTTCATTCCAGGCTCTCCCACGGGACATGAGGGGATCGGCCTTCTTCCGGACACCGACCAGGTGCCCGATGCATCGCGCATCACGCCGGCCGTCCTGCCCGAGGGGGTGCGCACCCCCTACGAGGTGGAGTTCGACCTGACCCTCGAGGCGGGGATGGCCATCCGGGATCTGGAGAGCAGCAGCCATGACCTGACCTTGCGCTGGGAAAACCCCAGCGAGGTGTCGATCGAGCTGCCGGAGTCAGAGCGACAGCCCAATCGAGATATCCAGTTCAGCTATGCCCTGGCGGAGGGAGCCCCGGAAGTGGGGTTGCTGACCTACTTCGACGAGGAACAGGGCGGCTTTTTCTCGCTCATGGTCGAACCGCCTGTCCAGCTCGATCCGGGGGATATCCGCCCCAAGGAGATGTTCTTCGTGCTGGATACCAGCGGCTCCATGCATGGCCACCCCATCGAGACCAGCAAGGCGGTCATGCGCTATGCGCTGGAGCACATGAACCCCGACGATACCTTCCAGATCATCACCTTCGATGATTCCACCTCCAGCCTCTCTCCCCAGCCGCTATCCAACACCCCTCGCAATGTGCGGCGGGGGCTGCGGTTCGTGGATCGGTTGCAGGCCAATGGAGGAACCAACATGATCGCGGGTGTCCGGGCCGCCCTGGAACCGGCGCCGGATGGAGATCGCATGCGCATCGTCCTCTTTCTGACCGATGGATACATCGGCAACGAAAGCGCAATCCTGTCCCTGGTGAACAGCCGCTTGGGCCAAACCCGGATCTTCTCCCTGGGGGTCGGCAGCTCGGTGAACCGCTTCCTGCTGGACAGCCTGGCACAGGTGGGCCGCGGAACGGTCCACTACGTCAACATCGGTGAGGCGGTCGAGCAGGTGGTGGAGACCTTCTACGGACGGATCCACAACCCGATCCTGACCGACATCTCGCTGGACTGGGAAGGCCTCCAGGTCGATGATGTCATCCCCGACCCCATCTGCGACCTGTTCGCCGGTGTGCCCTTGCAGCTCACGGGCCGATTCTCCCAGACCGGCCGCGGTACACTGACCGTTCGCGGTCTTGTCGGCACCCGACCGGTCCAGTTCGACCTGGCGGTTGATCTGACCGCCGAAGAAACCGAGCATGCTGCCATACCCACCATCTGGGCCAGGCGGCAGGTGGAAGCCCTGGAGTCGCGCGTGTTCCACAGCCGAGACCAACAGACCCGCCAGCAGGTGATCGAGCTGGCCCTCCAGTTTAACCTGATGACCCAGTACACCAGCTTTGTGGCCATCGAGGAGAAGATCAGCGTCAATGCCTCCGATCCCCTGCGCACCGTGGGGGTGCCCGTCGCTCTGCCGGCCGGCGTCAGTGACGCCTTGATCGGCCCTCAGGTTGTCCAGGTCGCTCAGCAAGACGACGATACGGGGACCGGGCGAGGCGGTACCTCAGCCAACCGCTCTCGCAGTAGAGGTCCGGCCCGCTACATGGCTTCCTCGGAACCACCGATGGCCGGCCTGGTACGGCCTGTCGGCGCCGTCTCTACCGAGACCATGCGGCTTCCGGTTGCAGAGACCCCTTCCAACTCGCCCGACCAACCCCAGGCTCCCGCTGGCGGGGGGACAGAGCAAATCGATGCTCAGCATCAAGCCCAGAGCCCCGCAGCCGGGATCGATGGCCACCAGGTGGCCATCCAGCCTGAACCCGACCCGTCGGAACCTGGTCAGGGCGGCGATCTCTCCCAGGAGATCCGAGTGGCGCTGGAGCAGTACCGGCCCCTGTTCCGCGCCTGCTACCTTGGCGCGCTTCCCGATGGCTCCGATCTGGAAGGGATCGTCCGCATCTCGATCACCATCGGGATCAATGGCGCGGTCGAGAAGGTGGAGATCCTGGAGAACACGACCGGCAGCACCGACTTGGAGGAGTGCCTGAAAGCTTCCTTGGAGCACCTGACCTTTGCCAGCCGTCCCGCGGAGCCGACCGAGGTCACCCACACCTGGACTTTCCCCTTGTGAACGCCGGCTAGCCGGTGGGTTCTCCGCAGTCCTGGATATTGGCGGGATGGAGACATGGATCGAGAATCAGGCCCAAGGTATCAGGAATGATGTGAAATCGACTGCCCTGCAGTCTCTTGGCGCAGCTGTACTGTTTTCGACCCCTTTTTCACCATGTTGACCAACTGGCCATCAAGTGCGTCGCCCTCCGTTAGAAGGCAATGAAGGATGCTATTGGGGGAGAGCACGTGAACCGGGGCAGTGGCGGATACCCACGGAAATTTGCATCGAAATGACGCTGGTGCTGCAACGGCACCCCGTCAACTGCCGATACCTGCTTGTGGGGATTGTCGGTTTTCGATGGGGACCGTGACGTTCTATCTCGCAAATGTGGGTTGTTAGGGCGTTCCATCCGTCTGGCGCTGTCTTCTCTGGTCAAGTCTCCTATCGAAGCCGCAAGGATTCGACCGGTGCAAGGCCGTGCTCACCTAGAGAACCTTGTGCCCTATCTGCTGAGCCAGACCTCTCACCACGGTCTGAGAGTACATCCGGCCCTCTGGAACGGTTCCTGTTTTTTGGATCTGGTCGGAGCGAGGGCCATTTCAGGTTTGCACCTTCAACTTTTCGATGCGTTGCCGAGATACCGAATAGCCGATGTCATGGAGGCGGTGGGTCTCCCTCGAAAGCCTGTTGTTCCATTTGACGACAGACAACTTCGAGAAATGGGAGCTGCTGCGCTGGCAAGGGTGGCCGCAGTGGCCTTAGCGGTGGGGCCCGACCTGGTGGGGAGAACAGAAGAGGTGGTCTCTGCTCGTGCTGCCGTATGTGTGTTAGCCGCAAGTGTGGGAATCGCCACGCGGGAGATCGCCGTCGTGATGAATCTTGCCCCACGAACCGTGCAACGTATAACCGCAACGCCCGTTGATCAGGCTGTCTTGAGATCAGTGAGAACCTATTTGGCTTTGGAGTCGCTAGTTCGTCGTCTGATCGATACCGAGAGCGCAGAACGGAGGGCGGCAGGTGGCTGACAGGTGGTAACGGTCAGCCAGTAACCGACCAGGAACAGCAGAGAACCGATAGCGAAAGCTGGTTAGCGACAACGTGCTGCGACCACAACGACTCCTGTCGGTTCTCGCCATGCAAAAAACCGACCGCGACAGGCTGGGTGGCGAGCAACCTATCCCTGTTCCGTCTGCTATTTCCTTCTGCCTATGAAACCTCTTGGGCTCCAGCATGGCCGGTTCCGATCAGCTCAACAAGATGGGTTGACCGGTTGGATACACAACAGCCTGCTTCTTCTACTCCACATGGGACTGCGTCTCTGGTAGCCTCTTTGGCGTTGGATTCATCTGGGTTCATAGAGGTTACCATGCGCAAATCGATCCTGATTCTATCCCTGGTGCTGGCCGCCTGCTGCGGA
Organism: Bradymonadales bacterium; assembly: GCA_016931535.1. GTDB lineage: Bacteria > Myxococcota_A > Bradymonadia > JAFGEP01 > JAFGEP01 > JAFGEP01. Next base: position 18,967 of record JAFGEP010000155.1, on the reverse strand, counting down.
TCTCGGCGAGCAGCGTTCGTTCCGGATTCAATTGAGACGGCGCCCGAGCCGGTCTTCCTGACGCGGGTCCACGTCGACTACGGCGAGGTTCCGCTGATCCCACGCCAGGTCCTGTTCGGCAACCCCACCTACCGCTCGGCCAGCATCTCTCCTGGCGGCAACCGCCTGGCCTACCTGGCCCCCCTGGACGGCGTGCTCAACGTCTGGGTCAGGACGGTGGGGCAGCAGGACGATCATGCCATCACTCAGGACCGGGGACGTGGGATCCAGGGGTACTTCTGGGCCTACAACAACGAGCAGATCCTGTACATCCAGGACCAGCAGGGCAACGAGAACTGGCGCATCTACGCCGTGGATGTGCAGGGAGGCGAGCCGAGGGATCTCACTCCCCTGGAGGGTGTCCAGGCGCGCATCCAGGCCACCGATCCCAAGTTCCCCGACGAGATCCTGGTCGGGCTGAACGACCGGGATGTCCAGTACCATGACCTGTATCGCCTGAACACGCGTACAGGGGAGCGCAGGCTGCTGGCGGTCAACGATATGGGGGCGGCCGCTCTGGTGGCCGACAACGACTGGGTGGTTCGCATCGCCGAGGTTCCCAGGCCGGACGGAGGGTTTGACGTGCTCTACCGTTCCGACCCCGATTCCGATTGGCAACTGCTATTTTCCTGGGACAGCCAGGACGCCCTCACCTCGGGCGTGATCGGCTTTGCTCAGGACAACCGCCGGCTCTACATCCTGAGCAGCGCCGGCACCAACACCGGGGAGTTGCGGCTGATTGACCTGGCCAGCGGAGAGGAGCAGGTGCTGGCATCCGATCCGGCGGCCGATATCTCCAATGCGCTCATCCATCCGGGCACCCGCGAGATCCAGGCGGTGAGCTTCGAGAAGGAGCGCACCGAGTGGCGGGTGCTGGACGCATCGATCGCGGCAGACTTCGAGTTTCTGCAGGAGCTCTGCGAAGGAGACCTTTTCATCAACAACCGGGATCTGGCGGACGACACCTGGCTGGTGGGCTACACGCGCGATGCCGGGCCGGTCGTCTACTATGCCTACCGGCGATCCGAGCGCCAGGCGACCTTTCTGTTCTCCTCCCGTCCCGAGCTGGAGGGGCTGATCTTGGCCACCACCGAGCCGATCTCTTTCACCTCCCGGGACGGCTTGACCATCCGCGGCTACCTGACGATCCCCCCCTTCCTCGAGCCGGTTTCGCTTCCGACGGTCCTGCTGGTGCATGGTGGACCCTGGTATCGCGACACCTGGGGTTACGACCCCATGGTCCAGTGGCTGGCGAACCGTGGTTATGCCGTGCTCCAGGTCAACTTCCGCGGCTCTACCGGGTACGGCAAGGAGTTTGCCAACGCTGGCGATCGCCAATGGGGTCTGGCCATGCAGGACGACCTGACCGACGGGGTCGAGTGGCTGGTCAGCCAGGGCATCGCAGACCCTCGACGGGTGGCCATCTTCGGAGGCTCCTACGGCGGTTTTGCGGTACTCTCCGGCCTGACCCGGACTCCGGATCTCTACGCCTGCGGGGTGGACATCGTGGGGCCGTCCAACCTGATCACCCTGTTACAGAGCTTTCCCCCTTACTGGGCGTCCATGAGGGAGATGTTCCACCAGCGGGTCGGCGATCCCGACCAGGATGTCGAGTTTCTACAGTCCATCTCCCCGCTGTTTCACGCCGATCGCATCCGGGTGCCCCTGCTGATCGGCCAGGGAGCCAACGACCCGCGCGTGGCCCAGGCCGAGTCGGAGCAGATCGTGGCGGCCATGCGGTCGCATGGGCTGCCGGTGACCTACCTGCTCTACTCCGACGAGGGGCACGGGTTCGTCCGTCCCGAAAACCGGATCTCCTTCTTCGCCGTCGCCGAGGCCTTCCTGGCCCAGTGTTTGGGGGGGCGCTACCAGCCGATCGAGGCGGACTTCGAGGGCTCGACCATCGAGGTGGTCGCGGGAGGGGATTTTCTGAGTCTTTAGTTGTCTGGAGGCTAGGATCGCCCCCTCCGCCCGCTACGCGGGCACCTCCCCCGGACTCCGTCTCGGGGGAGGAGGGGATTGCGCCCGGACGCGATCCGGTTTAACCAGGGGAGGGATGATGGAGACACCGGAGTTGACGATTCTTGATGAAAAAAGCTGCCCGACACAAAGAGCTTCAAGTGGACCGGCTACGCCATCGCTGCCTTGCCGAGGAGCTGCCCTTCGAGACCACCGACGACGTGAAGCCGCTCAAGGGGATGTTCGGTCACGATCGCGCCATCGCCGCCATCAAGTTCGGCCTGGCCAACAAGACCAAGGGGTTCAACATCTTCGCCCTGGGTGATTCCGGCTCGGGGAAAACCTCCATCCTTCGCTGGATTGTCAACCAGCAGGCGCGCAAGGAGCCTACTCCGTCCGATTGGGTCTACCTGCACAACTTCGACGACCCCTACACGCCCGTCGCCGTGGCTTTGCCACCAGGCCGGGGGCAGGCGCTCCAGTCGGACATGGCGCGCTTCGTCAGGGACCTCAAGCGCATCATCCCCAACATGCAGGAGGGCAAGACCTACAGGGCGTTGGGGATGCGAATCGAGGAGCAGTACCAGAAGAAGCTGGAGACCGCCCTCAAAAAGCTCAAGAAAGCAGGGGAGAAGCTGGACATCCGTATCGACCTGGTGGAGGGAGAGCTGTTGTTCCAGTTTCTGACCAACGGCGATCCGGTCAACGACGAGGACTTCGACAACATGCCCTTGGATCAGAGGGCCGAGTACGAGGCCAGGCTGCGAACGGTCCGGCACGATATCAACGAGTTCGTGACCCAGCAGCAGAAGCTGGGCAAGGCCAAGCGCGAGCGGATGTCCAAGATGGGGGGCGACCAGATCCTCGCGGTGACCCAGGAATCGATCGAGGAGCTCAAGAAGCGGTACGCCGACATCGAGGGGTTGTCCGGCTGGTTCGACAAGGTTTGGCGATTCGTACCGGAGGGGTTCGAGAGCTACCAGCAGCGGCTGGAAGAGTCGGCCAAGGCGGACGGGGCTCCCCCCCGTACCCTCGCCGCCGACTTCGTCGAGTTTGCGGTCAACCTGGTAGTCAACAACAAGGGGGTCAAGGGGGCCCCGGTCATCTTCGAGAACGCCCCCACCTACCGCAACCTGATCGGGTACCTGGAGTACGCCGAGTACTTCGGACTCAGCCATACCGACTTCACCATGATCCGGCCGGGTGCCCTGCATCGGTCCAATGGCGGGTACCTGATCATCCAGGTGGGTGACCTTTTACGCCAGCCGCAAGCCTGGGATGTCCTGAAGAAATCGTTGCGAAACCAGGAGATCGCCATCACCGAACCGGAGGTGGACCACCGCGGTCGGGCTGTGGTCTGTCCCAGGCCGACGCCCATCCCCCTGTCCATCAAGGTGATTCTCATCGGGAACCACGAGGACTACTACGCCCTGTTCGACCTGGACGACGACTTCAGCCGGCTGTTCAAGGTCAAGGCCGAGTTCTCTCCCTGGATGCCGCGAAGCCAGGCCAACATCAACGCCTACACCTCCTTCATCGCCAGACTCTGCAAGGAGGACGGACTGCTGCCTTTTCACTGGGAGGCCGTCGCCGAGCTGATCGACCAGGGGTGTCGACTCGCAGACCACCAGCAGAAGATCACCGCCCGCTTCATCGAGCTCATCAACCTGGTCTCGGAGTCCCACTACTGGGCCGCCCAGAGGAACAGCGCGACGGTGCAGCGCAAAGACGTGCACAGCGCCCTGGAGGCCCGCCGACATCGCCTGGGCCAGATCGAGGAGAGCATCTACGAGCAGATCCGGGAGGGGACGTTGCTTCTGGACACCAAGGGAGCGGTCATCGGGCAGATCAACGGCATCGCCCTGTACGACACCGGAGACCACCTGTTCGCCATCCCCAGCCGCATCACCGCCCGCACCTATACCGGCCGAGCCGGTGTGGTCAGCATCGACCGAGAGGCCAAGCTTTCCGGCGTCATCCACGACAAGGCCTCCCTCATCCTGATCGGACTCATCGGACACCTCTACGCCCAGGACAAGCCGCTCTCCCTGTCCGCCAGCATCGTGTTCGAGCAGACTTACGGCGAGATCGAGGGGGACAGCGCCTCCTGCGCCGAGCTGGTCGCTCTCATCTCCTCCTTGGGCAACCTCCCCCTCAACCAGGGGATCGCCGTTACCGGCTCACTCAATCAGCGCGGGGAGGTCCAGCCGATCGGTGGGGTCAACGAGAAGGTCGAGGGGGTCTATCGTATCTGCAAGGCCAAGGGGCTGGATGGCAGCCAGGGGGTCATCATCCCCATCCAGAACGTGGTCAATCTCATGCTCGGCGACGAGGTCATCCAGGCTGTGGAAAAAGGGCTTTTCCACATCTACCCCATCAGCCACATCGACTACGGCCTGGAGATCCTCACCGGCTACAGGGCAGGCCGCCGCAAGGCCTCCGGCGAGTGGGAGAAAGGCACCGTCCACTGGGCCGCCGACCAGCGGTTGCGTGAGCTCAGCCGATACCTGGACAATGCGGAGAACGGGTTCGACGAGGAAGGCGAATGAAGCGTGAACATCACAACGACCCGCTACCGGTGGTCATCATCAACGGTCTGGGGGCTCCTCACCTGGCGGCTCGGATGTACGGGTTGATGGTCGCCCGCGAGGGCTTTTCGGTCACGACCCTCGCTCCCAGCCTACTCGGTGGCGGTGACATCCGGGCCGCGGCGCGGGAGGTGGGCCGGCACATCGAGCAGGTCAAGCGCGAGCAGGGCACCTCGCAGGTGAACCTGGTGGGGATGAGCCTGGGAGGTCTGATCGGGCTCTACTACCTCAAGTGCCTGGGCGGGGCCAAGAACGTGGCCCGGTTCGTTTCCATCGGGGGGCCTCTGAACGGAGCGCAGATCGCCTATCTGAGTGCAGTGCCGCCGCTGAGCTGGGTTCCGGCGGTGCGCCAGAGCCGCCCCGACAGCGACCTCATCGACGAGCTCCGCCAGGCGCCGGCCCCCGATGAGGTGGCCATGTTCTCGGTGGGGACCCGTGGAGATATCATCACCCCTCCGGCCAGCCGCAACACCAACGGGATCGTCGAGATCGACGCACCGGTCGGGGTGTTTCCGATCGGTCACTGGTGCCTGTTCCTGGCTCCGCAGAACATCCGGGCGGTGGCCGACCTGCTAAAAAGCCCCTGAAGACCGCCTCCTCTCCGCGCTTCCCTCGCTGGGCCCAGGGCTAGTACAGTGTCCTTACGGCCACCGGGATCGGTGCCTGTGGCCACAGGTCGTCCGAGCAGCGCTGCACCTGCAGAGAACCCCCGGCGGGCCAGGGTCTTTCCAAATTTCGTTTGCTCGACGCCGGCCAACCATGGTAAAGGCAAAAAGGAGGGGCATGGAGGCCAAGCACGGGGGTGGTCATGGACAGCCAGTCCAAGAGCACGATCGACAGGCAGACCAGCGGGTTCTACTCGGAGAACTACTCCAATACCGGCTTCGAGCCCTGGATCGTCAAGCACATCTGTGAGCCACTGGTGAAGCGGATTCCGCCCACCGTGCACCCCAACACGATCTCGATTTTCAACCACGCGGTCTGCTGGCTGGTGTTCGTGGCAGCGGCGGTGGCACCCTACCTCAACCCGATCCACGGCATGGCGGCCCGGGTCGTGGCGGGCATCGGGGTGTTTTCCAGCCTGGTCCTGGACTGCCTGGACGGCATGCACGCCCGCAGGACCGGCCAGACCAGCAAGCTGGGCGAGGTGATGGACCACTGGCTGGACGCCCTCAACGTGCCGCTCATGGGGGCGGCCATGATCTTGACCCTGTCATTGGACCCCTGGACCACCGCCTTCGGGATCGTGACGGCCAGCGCCTGCTACAACGCCCAGCTGGTCTTGTACCACCACACCCATCGGTTCGTGCATCCTACGACCAGCGGAGTGGACGGCCAGGTCTACCTGACCGCGGTGTACCTGTTTCTGGCGGGTTTCTTCTATTTCTTTCCGCAGGATCTGCGCTGGGTGCTGCTCAGCTCGACGGTGTTCGCCTGGCTTGTCATCTTCATCAGCATCAAGATGGATCTCTTTTTTATCCGGCGGTTGGGGGGATTTCTGCCGAACCACTTGGTTTACCTCTTGTTCTGCACCCTGTTCTCGGCCCTCTACCTGGTGGGGATGATGAACACGGTGGTGTACGTCGTCGGCATCACCATGATCTCCTTCCGCCTGACCGGTTCCTATGTGCTGTATACGGTCCTGAGGAAGCCCTACAGCGGCTCGGACTGGTGGGTTGGCCTGTGGATTCTGGCCATCCTGGCGGGGCATTACTGGTTGGAGCCCTACCAGATCAGGGGGATCGAGGTCCAATCGGTCATTCCCTATCTCTTCTTCCTGACCGTCGTCAGCCTGAACCTGTGGGATCTGGCCAGGTACCTCCCCGAGCTCCGATATTCCAGGAGCCGGAAGGCAGCCCCCGCCGACTCCACCAACCAGGACAGCCGATAGAGATTTCACACTTCAGCCCCAAAAAACTGCCCGGAACGATTTGACAAACCGGTGTCGGTTCCAATCTTTCACCCGTCTGCATGAAGAACGCCGCACAGCGAAGCCAGAGGGGTGAGGGATCATGACCGAACAGACGGCGCCAACCACACATCAGTTCGAAGCCGACGTAAACCGGGTGTTGAGCCTGGTCATCCACTCGCTGTACAGCCACAAGGAGATCTTCTTGAGAGAGCTGATCTCCAACGCCTCCGACGCCCTGGACCAGCTCAGCTTCCGGGCCATCACCGAACCGGAGCTGCTGGCCGACGATCCGACCCTGGTGATCCGCCTCCTCCCCGATGTCGAGCAGGGAACCCTGACCATCTACGACACCGGTATGGGGATGACTCAGGACGAGATGATCGAAAACCTGGGCACCGTCGCCTTTTCCGGCACACGGCAGTTCCTCGAGCGGCTGGAACAGGAGCAAAAGGCCGATGCCCGCTTCATCGGCCAGTTCGGAGTCGGGTTCTACAGCGCTTTTCTGGTCTCCTCCTTCGTCGAGGTGATTTCCAGGGCCGCAGGTTGTAAGGAAGCCTACAAGTGGTCCTCCTCCGGCAGCGAGACCTTCACCGTCGAGCCCAGCCAGCGGGATCAACGCGGCACCACGGTGATCCTCCATCTCAAGGAGGAACACAAAGAGTACCTGCAGGAGTACTCCATCCGGACCCTGGTCAAGCAGTACTCCGACTACGTCACCCACCCCATCGAGCTGAAGGTGGAGCGTCACCCGGATGAGCCCGACAAGAGCTCGGAACAACCGGTTTTCGAACGGATCAACGAGGGGGTCGCCCTGTGGCAGAGGCCCAAGGAGGAGATCACCGATCAGCAGTACGAGGAGTTCTACCGGCACCTGACCTACGACTGGGAGGGACCGTTGGCCCGCACCCACTTTGTGATCGAAGGGGCCAACCTGTTTGTCGGTCTGCTTTTTGTCCCCAAGCGGACCCCCTTCGACCTGAACTTTCCCGCCAAGAAGGGAGGGGTGCGGCTCTATGTCAAGCGCGTCTTCATCATGGACGACTTCGAGGAGCTGCTGCCCCAGTGGCTGCGCTTCATCCGAGGGGTGATCGACTCCGACGACCTGCCGCTCAACATCTCCCGAGAGACCCTCCAGGACTCCCGCGTGGTCCAGACCATCAAGAGGCAGGTCACCCGCAAGGTCATCAGCCTGTTGGAGGAGCTGGCCAAGGAGAAAACCGACACCTACCTGGAGTTCTGGAACAAGTTCGGTCGAGTGCTCAAGGAGGGCGTTCATCTCGACCCCCAGCACTCCGACCGGCTCGGCGAGCTGTTGCGCTACGAGAGCTCCAGGCAGGAGGGGCTGACCTCGTTGGCCCAGTACCTCGACCGGATGGCACCGGATCAGCCCGCCATCTACTACGCCATGGGGTACTCCCGGTCGGTGGTGGAGAAGAGCCCCCACCTGGAGCTGCTCACCAAGCTGGGCTACGAGGTGCTGTACATGACCGATGCCATCGACCAGTGGGTGGTCGATCGGTTGCGGGAGTATGGCGGCAAGCCGCTGGTCTCGGCAATGGAGGCCGACCTCAAGCTGGAGCCCAAGGAGGAGGGGGAGCAGAAGGAGCGAGAGAACCGGGAGACGGAGCTGAAACCGTTGATGGAGTTCATGCAAGGCATCCTGGAGGCGCAGGTGCGCGAGGTGCGCCTGTCCGAGCGGTTGACCGCTTCAGCCGTGTGCCTGGTCATCCCCGAGGGCGGCATTCACGCCCACATCGAACGGCTCCTTCGACTCAGCGACCAGGAGACCACGATCAGCAAGCGGATTCTCGAGATCAATCCTGGCCACCCCTTGATCCAGAACCTGGTGGCCCTGCATCGGCGCGAACCAGAGTCTTTGCGGTTGAAAGAATGGGTGGAGCTGCTGTTGGACCAGGCTCTGCTGACCGAGGGCAGCCCCATCCACGACCCGGCCGTGTTCGGCAGCCGATTGACCGCTCTCATGGAGCAGGTCGTCGCCGATGCGGTCAGCGGTGAGCCGTGAGTCGGATAGGGGTGTTGCCAGGCCCTCTTTCTGAGGTATCCTTTCGCACAAGCGGGGCGGCTTGGAGTCCTTCGAGCAGGTAGCCGTTTCCGAGCCGTCTTTCCGAGGTCTTTGCCCCGTATTTCAGCCAAGAGGTCGACGGTGACCCGGCCGGCGGCGACCAGCGAGGCCCCATGAACGAGCTCCACCAAGCCATTCTGAGCGGAATCCCCCATCACTTGCCCCCCATGCCGGCCGATGAGCCGGGGATCAACCACGCTCCCCCCCGTCCAGGGGTCTTGAGCCGGACCGAACGAGAGCTGTCGTTGGCCAACGCCCTGCGCTACTTCCCCCCCTCTTTTCACCAGGCGCTGGCCCCCGAGTTCGCCCACGAGCTGGCGACAGACGGACGCATCTACATGCGGCGCTTCCGCCCCACCTATGCCATGCACGCCCGCCCCATCGACCAGTATCCGGCCCGCACCCCCGAAGCAGCGTCCATCATGCTGATGATCCAGAACAACCTGGACCCCGCGGTGGCCCAGCATCCCCACGAGCTGATCACCTATGGCGGCAACGGTACGGTCTTCCAGAACTGGGCCCAGTACCTGCTCACCATGCAGTACCTGGCCCACATGACCGATCACCAGACCCTGGTCCTCTACTCCGGTCACCCGCTGGGCCTCTTCCCCGCCTCGCCCGAGGCGCCGCGGATGGTCGTCACCTGCGGCATGGTGATCCCCAACCACAGCACGCCCGCCGACTACGATCGCCTGGCCGCCCTGGGGGTCACCTCCTACGGCCAGATGACCGCTGGCAGCTTCATGTACATCGGTCCCCAGGGCATCGTGCACGGCACGACCCTCACCATTCTCAACGCGGCCAGGAAGTACCTGGGGCTGCCACCGGGCGAGGGGCTCGGCGGCCGGCTGTTCGTCAGCTCGGGCCTGGGCGGTATGAGCGGGGCGCAGGCCAAGGCGTCGGTCATCGCGGGCGCCATCGGGGTGGTGGCCGAGATCAATCCCAAGGCGATCGCCAGGTGTCATCGGCAGGGATGGCTCATGGAGGTGGAGCCGGATCTGGATCGGGTGCTGCTGCGGGTGGAGCAGGCGCGGCGGGAGCGAACGCCGCTCTCGCTAGGCTACCTCGGCAACGTGGTGGACCTGTGGGAACGGTTGGTCGAGGCGGGGGTCGAGGTCGAGTTGGGCAGCGACCAGACCTCGCTTCACCAGCCCTACACCGGGGGCTACTACCCGGTGGGCCTGACGATCGAGGAGTCCAACCGGATGATGGTGGCAGATCCCGCAGGGTTCAAACAGCGGGTCCACCAGTCCCTTCGACGGCAAGTCGAGGCCATCTGTGCCATGGCAGAGCGGGGCATGCATTTCTGGGACTACGGCAACGCCTTTCTGCTGGAGGCCTCGCGAGCCGGTGCGCCGGGTATTGTCAAGGAAGACGGTGGCTTTGCCTTTCCCTCCTATGTCGAGGACATCATGGGACCGATGTGCTTCGACTATGGATTCGGCCCCTTCCGCTGGATCTGCACCTCGGGTGATCCGGAGGATCTGCGCCAGACCGATCGGATCGCCGCGGACATTCTCGAATTGGCGGCGGGCAGCGCGCCCGACGAGATCGCCCAGCAGCTGTTGGATAACCTGAACTGGATCCGGACCGCCGAGCAGAACCGGTTGGTGGTGGGCTCTCAGGCCCGCATCCTGTACGCCGATCGGCAACGGCGGATGGAGCTGGCCCGGGCCTTCAACCAGGCGATCGCACAACGGCGGATCTCCGCCCCTGTCGTGCTGGGGCGAGATCACCACGATGTCTCCGGCACCGACTCCCCCTATCGGGAGACGGCCAACATCCGGGACGGAAGCGCGTTCACCGCCGACATGGCCGTCCAGAATGTCATCGGAGACGCCTTTCGCGGCGCCACCTGGGTGTCTTTGCACAACGGTGGCGGGGTCGGCTGGGGGGAGGTGATCAACGGCGGCTTCGGGCTGGTCCTGGATGGGACGGAGTCGGCCAAACGCCGGGCACAACACATGCTGAGCTGGGACGTCTCCAATGGACTGGCCAGGCGTTGCTGGGCGCGCAACCCGGGCGCCCGCTTCGCCATCCAGCAGGCGATGGAGCAGGAACCGCAACTGGTGGTGACCCTGCCTCACCTGGCGGACAGCGACCTGGTGGCCCGGGCTGTGGCCGACTCCCTGGCGGACTTGCAGTCCCGATAATGTCTTCGGATGTCCTCGCCATCCCGATGCTGGTGATGGCCTGGAGAGCTACGGCCAGAGCCGATTCCGGGCGATACCCGGAGCGGGACACTGGAGGGGAACATGGCCGGTAAAGCCGCTCCAACTTTGAACCAGTTGTTGGAAGCCTTGCACGGCATCCGATCGAGGACGCGACAGCGGGCGGCCTTGTCACTTCGCTCCTTTCACTGTGAGCAGGCGGCCGAAGCGCTGCGGAGGGCGCTGGCCGACAAGCATCCAGCGGTGCGCTTGGCAGCCGCTCAAAGCCTGGCAATCTTGTACGCCCTTCCGATAGATCTCCCCGATTTGGCTGTCCTGCTGGAGCGGCTGGCCTCCTCCGATCCGGTGCGCCGAGACAGCGCCATCCGGGGGCTGCGGTCGCTGGTGGCAGAGCCTCTGCCCGGCTGAGGAGCGGGCGGAGGGGGTGATCCTAGCCTCGGGCAGGGCAAGCCCTGCCCCTACTTGAAGTCAGGGTGCTCCGTTCGGGCTGGCCGGCCCATCAGTTCGCCGACCGCCTGGGCGAGCTCCTTTCCCTCATGAAGGACCTGGTATACCGCCCTGGTGATGGGCATCTCCACCTGCAGTTGCTCGGAGAGCCGAAAGACGGAACGGGAGGTGGCGACCCCCTCTGCCACCTGCTTCATGCTGCCCAGGATCTGGTCGAGCGGCTCCCCCTTGCCCAGTCGGAAGCCGACCATGCGGTTTCGGGACAGATCGCTGGTACAGGTCAGCACCAGGTCTCCCATACCGGAGAGACCGGCCAGCGTGAGGGGGTTGGCGCCCTTGGCGACGGCCAGGCGGGTCATCTCGGCAAGGCCCCGCGTCATCATTCCGGCGCGCGCGTTGTGGCCGAACCCGTAGCCGTCAGAGGCACCGCAGGAGATGGCGATCACGTTCTTGACCGCGCCTCCGACCTCCACTCCCAGCACGTCGGTGGAGACGTAGGCGCGGAAGGTCTTTCCGTACACCAGTTTCTGCACCGATTCGGCCAGGTCCATGCGGGGGGCCGCCACGACCACGTTGGTGGGCAGGCCTAAAGCCACCTCCTTGGCGAAGGAGGGGCCGGACAGGCAAGCCAGGAAGTTATGGTACTTGCCGGGCAGCTCGTCTCGCAGGATCTCGTAGGGGGTCTGCAGGGTCTCGTTCTCGATCCCCTTGGAGCAGGTGACGATGGGAACCCGTGTCGGCAGCTCGTCGCGATGGAGGGAGATGAAGGCGCGCAGAAACTGGGTGGGGACCACCACCAGGACACACTGGGCATCCTGCACCGTCTCGGGCACGCTGCCAGAGGCGCTCACCCCGGGTTCCAAAGGGCATTCGGGAAGAAAGACCTCGTTGACATGGCGCTCGTTGATGCTCCGGACCACCTCCGGTTCGCGAGCCCAGATGGTCGTGTCAAAGCCGTTGTCCGCCATCAGCCGGGCCAGTGCGGTGCCCCAGGCACCTCCTCCCAGCACGGCGGCGCGTCTACTGCTCGTTGATTCCTGGCCCATCTGCTCTCCTCTGTTCCAGCTGGTTGCGCTACAGGGGCAGTATACCAGCCAGTCGCTCCGGTTCGAACTGTCCGCGTGGGTTCGGATTGCGCCAGGCTGTGTCTCGCGGAGCATCGCCCGATCCGTTGGCCACAACCGCTGTCGGGATTCGCGCTCTTGTTGGACCGTGCCGCGCTTTTTCGGCATCGGGCAGGGGTGATCCCTGGGTCGCGACCGCTTCGCCAGGAGATCGGTGGGGAGAGAGGCGGTGGGTGGGTTAGCGGACGGCAGGTAGCGTGAAGGTGATCCGGGTGCCCTGGTTGCCGGGGCTGTCGATGGTAACTTCGCTGTTGTGGGCGTTGATGATGTACTTCACGATGGCAAGCCCCAATCCGGCCCCTCTTCCCAGCTTGCTGGAGGACACGAAGGGGTCGAACGCTGCTCGGTGCATATCCAGCGACATGCCCGTGCCGTTGTCGATCACTTCCACCTGCACCTTGCTCAACCCCACCGGGGTGGCCCGCAGTCTGGCGTGGGCATGCGCTCCGGCATGGCGGGCTACATTGTCTAGCAGGTTGGCGACCACCCGACGGATCATCTCCTCGTCCGCCAAGACCAGGGGGGTTCCCTCGGTCACCTCGATCGATACGCTGCTGGCGGGTCGCTCGTTGCGCACGAGGTAGTCCTCCATGCACTCGGTATACAGACCAGCCAGATCCAGCGGTGCGAGGGCGGGGTGATAGGCATCGCTGTTGCGGGTCATGCGATAGAAGGTGAGCAGGTCATCGATCAGCCCGGCCAGACGCTTGAGGTTGCGGCGGGCGACACCCATCTTGTCGCGCGCCTGTGGGCTGATGTATCCCAGCCGGTCCGCCAGCAGCATCTCCAGGTATCCCAACCCTGTGACCAGCGGTGTTCTCAGCTCGTGGCTGATGATGGCGGTGAACTCATCCTTCATCCGATACAGGTGCTGCAGCTCCTCGTGGGCTTCCCTGAGTTGCGCATGCTGTCTCTCCAGCTCGACGGTTCGCTGCTTGACCAGCTCCTCGAGGTGGTCCCGGTGCATCCGAACGACCTTCTCCATCTGCACCCGATCGGTGATGTCCCGGATGATACCGACGATGTACCTCTTGTTCCCACTCGGATCGACCAGCAGCGATTTCTTGGTCGCGATGGTGTGCAGGCCGCCGGACCACGAGATCTGCTCCTCGTTGGTGTCCGTCCTGCCGGTCTCCAGTACGTAGGTGTCCTTATCCCAGAACACGTCCGCCTGCTCTGGAGGAAACAGGTCGTAGTCGCTTTTCCCGATCAGCTCGTGGCGCGGATGGCCCATCATCCGGACGCAGCTGTCGTTCAAAAGGATCCAGCGATGCTGCTCATCCTTGACGAAGATCGGGTCGTCGATGGCGTTCACCAGGCGTTCCAGAAACTCACGGGACTGCTGCAGCTCCACTGCGGCCCGTTTTCTTTCGGTGATGTCATGCAGGACATTGATCACCCGGAACACCTGCCCCGTCTCGGGGGCCACCGATGGGTGAGAGATGCAGTCGATCCAGCGGGTTTCTCCTGCAGTGGTGATCAACCGCAGCTCGACATGCACCACCGAGCCGGCCAGCAGCTTTTTCAGCTGGTTTAAGACCTTCTGCCGGTCATCGGGATGGAGGATGTCCATCCAGGAGTCGAAGGTGGACAGCTTCTCGATCGGATACCCCAGGACCTTCGAGAACCGTTCCGTGATCCACTCCAGCTCGAAGCATCCATCAGACCCGACCAGCAGGCTGCTGGCTCCATCGGTGGTGAACTCCAACAGGTGATGAAAGTGCTCCTGGCTCGCGCGAAGCGCACTCTCTGCAGCCAGCACTCGGCTCATGTCGCGGATCATCGCGACCGCAAAATGGTTTTTCCCCCATTGGAACGACGACAGGTGGATCTCCGCCGGCGTGGGAGGCTCGTCGCCCGCGCCGATGGTGGTCGTGATGGTGTGGTGGTCCGGGCTCCCGGTCGCCAGGTCCTCCAGAGCCTGCCTGATGTCGACGACGGCCATCGGTGGCACGAGCTGGTCGAAGCGCAGCTCGCGTAGCCGGTCACACGGGAGGCGCAGAACCTCACAGGCCAGCCGGTTGGCGCACAAGATGGCGCCTGTGGGTAACTCGAGCAGGAAGGAGGGCTCCAGGCTACATTCCAGCAGCTCTCTAGCGCCGCGGGGACAGACTGCTCTCTTCGGCGCTCGGGTAACCGAACTGGGGTTTTCCTCTGCTCTGGTTCTTACCTGCCTGCTCATCGGCCCATTGCCCGGCTGACGCCCCAGGATGCTTGATAACTTAATTTTCTAAGAAATGGTATTCAGAAGTGGGATCGGTTGCTGTCCAACGGTCCGAAAGGTCGATGGATGGGTCGTCACGGGAGTGGGCAGGGGGCGAACCGTCACTCCAAGGTGGAGAGGTCGTACATCCCGTTCTGATGGTAGGCGTCCTCGCGGCTCTGTCCCCGCAACACATCAGCCGACCGGGCCCGATTGAACATGACGTTGCCCCGCGCCTCTCTGCTCCCCTCAGCCGCTGCCGGCAGGACCTGGAGCAGTTGCTCGGTGTCCTCCACCTCTTGCGACAGGGTCACCGAACCGCCCAACCTGGCCGAGGCATCGCGGAGCTGATCGGCGTTGATCTGCAAGATCCGGTAGGCCTGGTCTCTCTGGCCCGATTCGTAGGCGTCCATCGCCTCCTCGATCTGAGCCACCGAGGTCAGCAGGACCTGCCGCTCCACCACCTTGGGATCGGTCGAATCGGCCACTCGGACCGGATCTTCGGAACGCTCCATGTGGGCCTGCACGCTCAGCTCCTGCTTGGTCTGGTTGATCGGCGTGAACACCGCCCGCGCTGACACCACCGTCGAGAGGTCGCCCTGAGGAAGCCTCAACGGCACCAGGTAGGTCCGCTCCTCGCCGGCAGCCAGTTGGCCGACCGACAGCACCCAGCTTGTCCCCTCCTGGCGCACGCCGGGGTGGGAGGGCCGCTCCAAGATGACCCCATCGGCGGGCGACAGCTCGATGGTGAGCTCCAAGATGGCGGTCCGGGATAGGGCGGCCAGCTCCCGGTCCAGGATCTGAGCCAGGTATCCCGAGTTGTGCAGGAAGTAGTAGTTGGCGGCTCCGGCCACCGCGATGGCCGACAGCATCTGCTCGTCGTGATCCTGACCCAGACCGATGGTCGCGGTGGCGATGCTCATGCTCTCCAGGTAGGAGGAGGCCAACCGGCCAAGCCCTCCCACATCGCTGATCCCGGTGTTGGCATTGCCGTCACTCAGCAGGATGACGCGCCGCAACCGCCCCGCTCCTGCATCCGACAGCAGGGAGTAGGCGGTCTGAAGCCCACAGCTGATGCAGGTCCCCCCTCCCGCCTGGATCCGGTCCACAGCCCCGTGGGCCATCGTTCGATCGAAACCGACCACGAAGCCGGACAGGTGGGTGGTGACCGAGGTGTCAAAGCCGACCACGCTGAGCACATCGCCCTCTGCCAGCTGATCGATGAAGCGGTGTGCCGCCTGCCGAGCATTGGCGATCTTGTTGCCGGCCATGCTTCCGCTGGCATCCAGGACCAGCGTCACCGAAACCGGCGTGCGTCGGGTCGCCGCATCCTGGGGGGCGCTCACCTGCATCTGCAGCCAGGCGTCCAGATCCTCGGGCGATACGACCGACTGATCCAAGGATAGTGCTAGCCGTAAAAAATTGTTCTCCACCAGGGTTGGCCCAACAGGCGCGCGAACGCTGCCATTCGGCTTGAGGGGAGCTTGCGGATCGAGGGGGGAGGAGGAGAATGGGCTCCACCAGGCGCCAAAAGACAACACAATGCTTGCCAGGATGAGGGCAAGGCCGATCAGAATCATGACGATCGTTTTCATTTTCATGGGGGTTCTCCTGATTCGCTCGCAATCCTCTCGGGTGCCGAAGGCCACGCAGATGGAAACGACGGGCAGGTCGAAAAGGTCTACCGCCCCGGACGCGTGAGAGAACCCGACAGATCGGCGAGCCATGACGGAACGCCATGCCTGGAGTGGCGCCCCTTGATGAGCAAGGAGTGGGCGCCCGCAGCCAAACCGAGGGGAATGGGGGGCGGACAGGCGCCCCGATAAGAAAGGGGGTTCTCTCCAGGGGTTGGCCGTGCTAATCACACTGCAAGCCATTGGAGCAGGGCCTTCTGGATGCGGCCTGTCCGATGGCGGCTGTCCGATGAGAATAGATCGGGCAGCACGCCTCGATTCGGAGAGACCTTGGATTTCCACTTGGACCATGAGTAGCAGCAGCCATGTGGCATGGAGAGCCTCCCCGGTTCGCCGGTTGAGGCGGCCCGGTGGGCGGCGAGCCGGCGAACGGACCTCGAACGTGTCTTGGGCCATGGAGACCAGCCCGATCGCACGCTTTTTCATCCCAGCGGGCATGCTGCCGGGCGTGTTCTTGTGGTTCCTCGTGACCAGCTGGTCGCTGGGGTGCTCCTCTACTCCTGCGATGGATGATCTGGACGAGGTCTCCACCACCTCTTCGGCCTTGGACGATCTGTTCTGGATCGAACCGGCGGATCCCAGCATGATCGGGGTGTTCGTGGAGCGAGGAGTGCTCATCTCCTTCCCGGACGGCTCCCGCCAACTGGACCAGAAGTACTGGTTGGGGGCGATGATCGAACCGGACGAGGTCCAGGCTCTCAAGCACATGGGGATCCGCCTGGTGCTCAGCGCCGTCCAGCCTCACGAAAAGACCCTGTTCTTGCTCGATGCGGCCGGGATCGAACACGTCAGCGTCCCGATGGGGAGAACCTTCCGGTACGCCGATCGGATCCTCGAAGCGATCGGCGGCCGCGAGCCGTCGGAGATCTTCATCCACTGCAGGCACGGCGCAGACCGCACCGGCGTCATCGCGGCCTATATTTTAGTCATGCGTCACAAGTGGCCCGCTTCCGATGCCCTGTTCGCCGTCCTCAACCCCGCCGAGGAGGACTACAACGGCCTGCGCAGAGTCTTGCGGGGTTTCGGCATCCAGGAGGGCCGCGAACTGGATGACCCTCTGGTGGGCCGGTACTCCCTGGTCCGAGCGGGCCTGGAAGGCGGACTGAAAGTGCGGAACCGCCACTACCGCAGGCTGGTTCGCTCCGCCCTGGAGCAGATGATCTCTCCGGTCTCTACCAGCAGCCCTGGTGGGCGTTGATCTCAGTGGAATAGAACCTTTTTGCCCTTGCGTTGGCGAACGAGGTAGTCTGGGCAGGGGGCGCACCGATTTTTCGGTTGGTGCCTGGGTTGTCCGACGCGGGTGACGAGCGGTACCCGCTAGATGGGAGAAACAGGCAGCCGCTTTTCGGCTCGATCGATGGGGACACGGGCTGTGACAGGATGGCAGGAGTGCTCGGTGTGAAACCGCGCGGGAGGCAACGGCAGATGGTCTGCTGGATCGGGATGGTCCTCTCCGTCCCTCTGGCGGTCAACGCCTGCACATCAGAGGGAGAGCCTTTGGCACCCACCCCCTCTGTCGCTCCCGCTCCGGTGGAACCCCCTCCTCCCGTGCTTCCCTGGCGTCACCCTGCGCCGCCATTCCGTATCGAACGGCCAGCGGACGCCGTCTCCAGGCGGATTCCCGCTGACCTGCCGCTTCCCTCGGCCGCCCGCCAGACCCGGGAGGGATACTGGTTGGGTGCCATGCTGCAGCCCTCCGACGTACCGGTCCTCGCCGACCTGGGGATCAGGCTGGTCCTGAGCGCACAGGAGCCTTCTGCCGATACGCTTCGAGAACTCGCCTGGCATGGAATCGAGCAGGTGAGCGTTCCGATGAGCGACCGCTTTCTCCACGGGGAGACCATCCTGCAGCTGGCCGAGCGGTACGACGAATCCCAGATCTACATCCACTGCCAGTACGGCGCCGATCGGACGGGTGCAATCGCCGCCTTTCTGCTGGTCCTGCGGCACGGATGGACCATCGGAGACGCATTCTACAGCGTCCTGTATGCCAGCCCGGATCATGCGGCCGCCCTTGCCGAGCTCCTGGCAGGCCACGATCTGCCGGACGTCCGGCCTTCCAACCATCCCTCGGTGGGGTTCTACTCGGTGTCGGCGGCGGGCCGATCGGGGGGGCTGAAGACCATCTCCAGCGGAGGAGCCCGGCTGGTGACCTCCACCATCGAGGCCATCGAGGCCATCGAAGCCCGCCGATCGGGCCGGGAGCGGATCCCCTGGGACGGGACCATCGACTGAGGTGTCCCTGCAGCCCGATCTCCAACGGTAACGGCCGATCGCTGACCAAGCCACTCCTTGCTGGGTGTGCATCGATGGCTTCCCGCTTCTTTGGGCCAGATATGGGGGGCGCACATGCCGACAGAACGTATCCGACCGATCCACCCCGTGTTGACAGCCCCCCACCGAACTTATCGAGAACGGACCGACTATGAAGTGTCCAAGTATTGCCAGTGTTGAGGCAGCAGCTCATCGACCTGGCTCATCGGATGGTCCTGGATCCGGATCAGCACGTCGGTGAGGTAGGCGATGGGATTCACCTCGTTGATGATGCAAGTGCTGATCAGGGTCTGCAACACGGCCAGGTTCTCGCCAGCCACGTCGTTTCCCAGGAACAGGAAATTTTTCCTGCCGAGGGCAATGATACGTAGCTGACCCTCGGAGATGTTGTTGTCTAGCCGGACCTTGGGGTCCTTCAAGAATACCGAGAGGGCCTCCCAGTTGTTCTGGGCATAGGTGATCGCCTCACCCAT
>JAFGEP010000154.1 GCA_016931535.1 Bradymonadales bacterium | reverse complement strand
TGGCGGCGTAGCCGACGAAGGGGGCAGTCCTCCCCCGAGGCGGAGCCCGGGGGAGGTGGCGGCGTAGCCGACGAAGGGGGCAGTCCTAGCCTCTGGCCCAGGAGTCCCACAGTGACCACACAATCCCCACCCAACCCTGCCTGTCCCCCCATCGCCATCACCAACGCCTCGGTCATCACCCTGGACGAGCGGGGAACCGTCCTGACCGGCACCGACATCGCCATCGCCAACGGCAAAATTGTCGCTCTCGGCATCCTGCCCGACGACTTCACCCCTCACACCGTCATCGACGGCTCCAATCGGGTCGCCATGCCCGCCTTCTTCAACGCCCATACCCATGCCGCCATGACCCTGGTACGGGGCTGGGCCGATGACCTCCCCCTGGATCGCTGGTTCAACGAACGGATCTGGGTAGCCGAATCCAACCTGACCGCCGAGGACGTCTACTGGGGAGCCTCCCTGGCCGCCGCCGAGATGATCCGCTCGGGCACCGTCGGTTTTGCCGACCACTATTTCTACATGGACCAGGTGGCGCGGGTCGTCGAGCAGGCCGGCCTGAAAGCCTCCCTGGCCTGGTGTGTCTTCGGCATCGGCGCAGACAAGGAGATCGGCACCGACCTGACCGGCTCCCTGCAGTTCATCCGCCACTGGCACGGGGCTGCCGATGGCCGCATCAAGACGGTGCTCGGCCCCCACTCCCCCTATGTCTGCCCCCCGGAGTTCCTGGAGCAGGTAGCCAAATACGCCGGAGAATTCAGCACCGGCATCCACCTGCACCTGTCCGAGTCGGAGGAGCAGGTGGCCAACTCCCTCGACCGATTCGGTCTGTCACCTACCGCCTTGCTGGCTCAGATCGGCATTTTTGACCATTCCACCATCGCCGCCCACTGTATTCACCTCGCCGAGGGGGATCTGGAGATCCTGGCCGAGCGGGGGGTGCACGTGGTCCAGTGCCCCAACTGCCATTTCAAGCTGGGGATGGGGGTAACCGACGTCCCCGCCATGCTCCGGCTGGGCATCAACGTTTGCCTGGGTACCGACGGCACCGCCTCCAACAACGACCTGGACATGCTGGAGGAGGCCCGCCTGGCCTCCTTCATGCAAAAGAACCATCGCCGCGACCCCGAGGTCCTCGGAAACGACACGGTGCTGCGCCTGGCAACCGCCAACGGCGCCCGCGCCCTCGGTTTTCCAGACAGCGGGACGATCGCGGTGGGCCGGCCGGCAGACCTGATCCTGTTCGACTTCGACAAGCCCCACCTCCGACCGCGCCACAACCTCGTCTCCAACATCATCTACTCGGCCAAGAGCCCGGACATCACCCATGTCATCGCCGACGGCCGCCTGCTGCTGGACGATGGAGCGCTCACCACCCTGGACGAAGAGCGGATCCTGTACGAGGCCGAGCAACGCGCCTGGCGCATGGTGGGAAGCGAGATGAAGATGGTGCGGCAGTACCGAGGATGACGGACCAGGAGATCGCCTGACGCGAGAAGCGAACGGTATTCAGCGAAGGGATCATCGTGCAGAACTACAGCGGGCGACGGGTAAGGATGTCCAGGTAGCGGAGATCGCGTGGCAAAAGAGGGAGAACGACAGGAACAGGGCCGACCGGTACAGCGGCCAGACCGTGCAATAGAACCGATCGGGATGTCCACAGCCAACTGGGATGGAACGTGTCCATGACAACGAAATTCGACGCCATCGTGATCGGCGCCGGCCTGGGGGGCCTCGCGGCTGCCGCCATGCTGGCCCAAAAAGGGCGGGGCGTGCTCTTGATCGAGCAGCACAACGTCCCCGGCGGCTACGCCACCAGCTTCGTCCGAGGGCGCTACGAGTGGGAGGTGGCCCTCCACGAGCTGTCCGGAATCGGTCCCCCCGACCACCGGGGCGACCTCTACCGCCTCCTGGAGTACCTTGGTGTGACGCAGCATGTGGCCTTTACCCGGATCCCGGAGCTGTACCGCTCGGTCTTCCCCGACCTCGACCTGGTGCTTCCCGTGGGCCGGGAGGCTTACGAGGAAACGCTGTGCACCGCCTTTCCCCACGACGCAGACGGAATCCGGCGCTTCCTGAACAGGGTTCACGACCTGGCCCGGGAGCTGGCCCGCTTCACCGGCAAGGGCGGGATCGGCAACCCGTTGACCGCCCCATTCCGGTTCTCCAAGACCCTCCGCTACCTGCCGGCTGCCTGGGGCACCGTCCTGAATCGCGACGTCAAGGATCCCCAAGCCCGGGCGGTCATCTCCCAGTACTGGGGCTACTTCGGCATCGGACCGGCCAAGGTGGCCTTCCTCTACTTCGCCAGCGCCCTGTCGAGCTACGTCAAGAAAGGGGCCGCCTACGTCAAGGGACGATCACAGGCTCTCTCCAACGCGTTCGTCAAGGTGGTGGAGGCCAACGGCGGCAAGGTCCTGTTTAATACCCGGGTACAGCAGATCACCTGCGCCAACGGGCGGGTGACCGGCGTCACTACCCGGGCCGGCGAGCAGTTCCAGGCACCGGTGGTCATCTCCAACGCCGACCCCATCACCACCTGCCGAAACCTCCTGGGCGACATCCCGCAGGCCACTCGCTTCCTCAGGAAGCTCCGGCCGGCAGCCGTGGCCCCCTCCTCCTTCAACGTCTACATGGGGGTCGCCTGCCCCCCCGAAAAGCTGGGGCTGTCCACCCACGAGAACTTCCTCAATGCCGATCCTGACTTCGACCGCCACTACGAGTCCATGAGACATATCGGCCTGCCGGGCATCACCCTGGCCACCTGTTACAACGCCGCCGACCCCGACATCTCGCCGCCTGGCACCACCTCGATGGTCCTGACCACCCTCTACTATGGCACCCCCTGGTTCGAGCTGTCGCCTGAGCAGTACGTCGAGACCAAGAATCGCATCGCCGATTTCATGATCGACACCGCCGAGCGGATCGCACCCGGACTCCGTTCCCATACCGAGGTCGTCGAGGTGGCCACCCCCATCACCAACATGCGCTACACCACCACCATGGACGGCAGTATCTATGGGTTCGACAATACCCCATTCTACCACACCGTCTTGCGCATGGGGCACCAAGGTCCCCTGGATGGGCTCTTCTTCGCCGGCGCCTACACCCAGCCGGGAGGAGGTTTCGAGCCCTGCATCATGTCGGGCGCCATGGCTGCCCGGATGGCCATGAAACAGATCGAGAAAGCGCAGGAGGAGGTCTGACATGATCGGCAACACAGCAAAGAAAACCGGCGAGGCCCTCCTCGAGCTCGGCCGCTGGCCCTACGACATCTCCCGCTACCTGCGCCTGCTCTACCGCCGCACCCTGATGCCCGCATTCAGCCGGGGCACCGATTTCTCGGCACCCGACTACCAGGACCGAGTTGCCAGGCTGCTTGAGCGTTACCATCCCCACCGCATGGCCCTCGAGCTGATCCAGGTCATCGACGAAACCGCGTCCACCAAGACCTTCCGCTTCCAGCGCATCGATGGACCGCTGCCGGTGTTCAGGCCCGGCCAGTACGTCAACCTGTTCCTCACCGTGGGCGCCGTCCGGACCAGCCGTCCCTACAGCATCTCCTCCCGGCCGGGAGCCGATCACCTCGACCTGACCGTTCGCCTCAAGCCGGATGGCTTCGTCGCGCCCTACCTGTTGAGCCAGGCCAAAGTAGGCGACCGGTTCGAGTCCACGGGGCCCGCAGGACAGTTCTACTGGGAGCCGCTCATCGACCGAGAGAAGCTGGTGTTTCTGGCAGGCGGCAGCGGCATCACCCCCTTCATGAGCATCATCCGCGACCAGGCGGTCCGCGGATGGGAGGTGGACATCCACCTGCTGTACGGCTGCCGGACTCCGGACGACGTCATTTTCGGGCGGGAGCTGGAAGAGCTGGCCAAGAAGACCGACCGGTTGCGCTACGACCTGGTCATCTCCGACCCATCCGATGGCTACCAGGGGCTGGCCGGTTTTCTCGACGGCGACCTTTTGCAAAGGCAGCTGGGAACGCTCGACGATCGCACCTTCCTGGTGTGCGGACCCAACCAGATGTACGAGCTTTGCCTGGCCGAGCTGGCCAGGTTGGGGGTCGAACCCCATCGGATCCGGCGCGAGGCCTATGGCCCACCCGAAGAGGTCACCCAGCAACCGGGGTGGCCAGCGGACCTCTCCCCCGACACCGCCTGCTCCGTCGAAGTGGAGGACCATCCACCCTTTCAGGCCAGAGCCGGCGAGCCGCTGCTGGCCGCCCTGGAAAGACAGGGGATCGTGGTGCCCGCCCTCTGTCGATCCGGTGGCTGCAGCGCCTGCCGCATCAAAATCCTGGCCGGCAAGGTCTTCATGCCCCCCACCGCGGGTGTACGCGAGTCCGACCTGAATCATGGCTACGTGCACGCCTGCGTGGCCTATCCCTTGGAGGATCTGAAGATTCGCCTGTAGCAGGTGGAACGTTGCGTGGCGCCTCGGCATCCCACTGGAACCTCTCGCGTCCCAAAGAAGGTGAGCCACGGGCTCATCAACCACTCGAAATCCCGTTGAACCGCCCGGAGTAACAGCCCATGTCGCACCCACTGCCTCCCAAGCTGTGCCCCAAGATCATCCTCGAAGGGACCCGCCTGACCCACAAGACCGACATCGCCTTCGCCCTGAACGAGCACCCCCGGATCGTCGGCCCCCGTCGCTACCGCTACCACTCGCCACTGGTCTCGGCAGAGTGGTGCGCCTTCACCAACTTCCCCTGGGGACGAGGCCTGATCAACTTCGAACCCCACGAGTTCGACCTGGCCATGGAGACCTATGCCACCTGGGTCCGCCTGTTCGAGCTGCAGAGGTACTACTCCTGGATCGTGGACCGCTTTCACCTGTCCACCCGGGTCTACCAGGAGAGACGAGGTCGCGGGATCGACTTCGGCTGGCTGGAGCAGCGGCTTTTCCCCCTGGGTTTCGGCGTGATCCTGTGCACCCGCACTCCCGGCTCCTTCGAATCAGCTCGCGAAGATAGACTGCGTGTTTCCGGAAACCCCGCCCAGTACAACGACCTGACCCCCTTCCTCCAGGAGCAGGAAGACTTCCGAAAGGCCATCGCGCAGTCCAGCCTCCCCCACTGTGAGATCGACGTCTCCGACGGAGATATCGCCCGCATCTGCGACCAGGTCGCCGACTGGCTGACGGAACATCACCTCCTCGGCTTCTATACCTGAAGGGCCGATCGACGAGCACGTAGGCTGTCGGTCGACAGCTGACAGCCGACAGCAGCAGGCTGTATGCTGTCGACCAACAAATACTTGGGAGAGAACACTTGATGCACAGACGAGAGAGTAGGTGGATCCCGCGGGTAACAGCGGTTCTTTGGGCTTGTCTCTTGAGCCCAGAGGTGTGCGCCGGAGGCGGCATGACCGAGGGGGTACCGGACGCCGTTTCCGCCATCGAGCTGTTTGACCAGGTCTGGTCGGAGTTTGATCTCGGATACTCCCACTTTCAGCTCAAGGGAATCGACTGGGGGGAGTTCCGGGAACGGTATCGACCCCAGTTCGATCGCCCCATGACCCCCGATCAGTTCGCCGACCTGCTGGCCACCGCACTGCAGGAGCTGCACGACCTGCATGTGAACGTGCGGAGGGCAAACGGCTCCTGGGTCGAGGTGTTCGCGCTGAACGCCGCGCGGAACTATACCGATCAGCCCCGAAACCGATACCGCGTCAGCGAGTATGGCAGGCTGGGCAATGGCGTCGTCTGGTTCGCGCTGCTGCAGGGCAACATCGCCTATATCCGCATCGACAGCTTCGAGACCGAGGCCTTCTCGGGCATCGCCGAGTCCGATGTGGAAGCTCTCTTCGCCCGTTTCGCCTCGGCCTCGGGGATGATCATCGATGTACGCCCCAATGCCGGAGGCAACGAGGAGATCGCCCGCTGGTTCGCTTCGCGGTTCACCGACCAGCCCCGAACCTACGGCTACTTCCGGTTTCGCGCCGGAGAGGGCCACGGCGATTTCGGTCCGCTCCAGGAAAAGGTCCTGGAGCCGAGCTCAGGCACCCGGTTTGTGCACCCCACCGCCTGCCTGATCGGGCAGCGAAACATGAGCTCGGCGGAATGGTTCGTGCTGATGATGGACTCCTGCCCCAACGTCACCCTGGTGGGCGACCGAACCCGGGGCAGCTCGGGAAACCCCCGCTGGTTCACTCTCGCCAACGGAGTCAGCTACAGCGTGCCGAGCTGGATCGCCTACCGCCCGGACAGACAACCACTGGAGGACCACGGTATCGAGCCCGAGGTGGTCATCTCTGCCGGTTCAAGCTTCGACAGCGCCCATGACCACGTCGTGGAGGCCGCGCTGAACCTCCTGCGCCAATAGCTGGTCGTTCTCCTGGCTCTGGTCATCTGTTCTCCGATGGAAGAACTGCCGGAGAACCTTACCGCAAAAGCTACCTAGAAACCTGTCCATCACCCTCCTCCCCCGAGGCAGCGCCCGGGGGAGGTGGCGGCGTAGCCGCCGGAGGGGGCGATCCTCCTCCCCCGAGGCAGCGCCCGGGGG
>JAFGEP010000153.1 GCA_016931535.1 Bradymonadales bacterium | reverse complement strand
CTTTGTTACTACGCTAGTCCCGTAACATATTGAATACGAATGTGTTTTGAAAACACGCGGTCAACTTGGGGTCGGTCACTCCCCGACCTCTGCCGCCATTTCCGACAGAAGTGCCCGAGTGGTCGGTCACTCCCCGACTTCTGCCGCTCTGGCCGAAATCTCCTGCCGGGTGGTATCCCACTTGCCAGTTCCTGCGGGGGGTCGGGATCAGCGAAACCAACCTACTCCCACCTCCGGTCCGTTTGTGTCAGGATGACAAGGCGGTCACGATGGTGATCGCCTCCAGTTCCCCCAGGGTGAAACAGTCTTCAGCCCATGAGTTCGACCCCTCTTCTCCCCGTTCTTCCCTCGGCGTCGCAACTGGTCCGCGACTTCGGTCGTCGGGCAAGGCATTCCTTGGGTCAGCACTTCCTGACCGACCCGGTCATCCTGGAGCGGCTGGTCTCCCTGGCCGATGTACGGCCGGGACAGACGGTGCTCGAGGTGGGGAGTGGACCCGGGAGCCTGACCCGCACCCTGCTGGCCCACGGGTGCCAGGTGGTAGCCGTGGAGATCGATGGGGCCGCGGTCGAGTTTCTGCGCCGGCAGCTACAGGCGGACCAGCTGCAGGTCATCCAGGGGGATCTCCTGGAACTCGACCTCAACTCCATCTTGGAGGAAGGGATGAAGGTGGTTGCCAACCTACCCTACAACGCAGCCACCGAGATCTTCTTCAGGCTGGAAAACAGAAATGAGATCAAGGAGATGTTTCTGATGTTCCAGCGAGAGGTGGCGCGGCGGTTCGTCAGCCGGCCGGACAGCAAGGAGTTCGGCCCCCTGTCTTTGCTGTCTCGAATCCGCTGGGATGCCGAGATCGTCCTGGAGCTGCCCGGGGGCGCCTTTACCCCCCGGCCCAAGGTGGTCAGCAGCGCGGTCCGCTTTCGCCGTCTGATCAAGCCCAGAGTTCCGGAGCACAGAGAGGCGCTGGTCCGCACCCTGGTCCGCACCGCCTTCCAGCAGCGGCGCAAGCAGATCCGCAACGCCCTCGGATCGCTGGTCAACCTGGACCAGTTGCAGAAAGCCGGCATCGACCCCTCCCTGCGACCCGAAAACGTCGACCTGGCCGGCTATGCTCGGCTGGCGGAAACCATGGAGAGCTGATAGGGCGCGATGAGACGGGTGTAATCGGGATCCGTTGATCAGCGTTTGATGGGTCCCAATCAACCATGGTCAACCGGCCCAACAAGTGGCGCGCGGGGCATGGTTCAATCCGAGTGCGAACCCCGTCAGGGGTTTGTGGCCGAAGGATTGGAGCATGCCCCGCGCAACGCATCCTGATCACACCCCGGTGAGACTTGTCTCTTGGGCACCGCCTGCACTTGTGCTAGTGTTCCGCGCACCTCGTGAAGATCGGGAGTGAAAACAGATCATGAAAAAGGCATCGCTCTTCTTCGCTTCCCTATGCTGCCTGCTGATCGCTGCGACGGCCTTTGCCCAGGGGGAGGTTGCCGAAAGGCAACCCTCGTCAGCCCCGGACAGGATAGCGCAGGCCGACCAGAGCCAGGAGGCCGAGCCAGCCCCGACCGCCACGGTTACGGAAGGACAGCTGCTACCTGGCGTACCGGTGGAGGGTCTGGGGGATTATGTGCAGGGCCGGCTGCGCGAACCCCTCAACGCCTTTCCCTACGTCGAGCACCGGGGCTACTTCCGGTTCCGCACCGACAACTTCTGGAACCTGGACCTGAACACCCGGGGCACCAGCCCCATCCTGCCACCGCTGGAAGCGACCAACCTGGTGCGCGACAGCTTCGAGTACAACACCAGCGACTACTACGATAGCGGAGCCAACCTCATCGCGGGGGCCAACATCCGCCTGCGCTACCACCCCATCGTCCACATCACCGACGGGATGCGGCTGCACCTCGAGCTGGACATCCTGGACAACCTGGTGCTCGGATCCACCCCGGACGGATACAGCGTGCAGGCGGGGGAGGTGGAACCGCGATTTGACACCCCGATTGTCTTCTTCTCCCAGGGCCAGCGATCGGCCAACGAGGACCTCACCTTCTCGGATGCGGTGGAGGTGCGCCAGCTCTTTGCCGAGATGGAGATCTTCGGAATCCTCAAGGTGGGACGGATGGCCGACGACTGGGGGTTGGGGATCCTGGCCAACGGCGGCGGCACCTTCATGGATGACCCGAGAGCGGTGCGCACCAGCTTCCGCGGCTTCGCTGACGGCGGTTTCGACTGCACCGACTGCGACTTCGGCGACATCACCGACCGGGTCAGCTTCACCGCCCGGATCCTACCCAAGATCCCTCTGTATTTGGGCCTCTCCTACGACTGGGTTACCCAGGGATCCCAGAGCTACCTCGCCAACCAGACCGGTGGCCAGGCCCGCGATCTGAGCGAGATCGATGACGCCGTCCAGTGGGTCTTCACGGTCATGCGAACCTACCTGTCCGACCGGGAGATCCTCCAGCGCAACCGGCAACTATACGATCTTCGCCAGCCGATCCTCGAAGGCGGAGCCCGATTGCTCCTGCGCAACCAGACCGCCGAGCAGGGTGAAGGCGGTTTTGTCCCCAACGACCTGACCACCGCCTTCCAGCCGAGACAGGCCAGCGTCATCGTCCCCGACCTGTGGGCCCGCTTTTTGTACGTGCCCAAAAGTGAATGGATGATCCGGCTCGAGCTGGAAGCGGCGGCGGTCTTCGGCAGCATCGAGGGGTACCAGGGCGCGCTGACCGATCAGGGGATCGTCGAGCGGGACATCCTCCAGTTCGGACTGGCCTTCGAGTCGGACTTCCAGTTCGACAACCTCTACACCGGCTTCAACGCCGGCTTCGCCACCGGCCGCTCCCC
This sequence comes from Bradymonadales bacterium, assembly GCA_016931535.1. Lineage (GTDB taxonomy): Bacteria > Myxococcota_A > Bradymonadia > JAFGEP01 > JAFGEP01 > JAFGEP01. The sequence continues at coordinate 12,189 of JAFGEP010000153.1, read as the reverse complement.
CTACGCCGACTATGAAGAGCTCTCAGCAGGCTGGGGCATCCTCGATCGCAACACCGTCACCCACGACGAGAAGATCACCAACTTCATCTTCGACCGGGACTATGTCATCGACATGATCATGTTCCGGGAGATCATCGGGGCCATCACCAACACCGTCTACTTCAACCCTTACCTGCGCTACGACTTCTTTCGAGAGCAAGCCAGCGCGCTGGGCTTTCGCATCGACGGCATCTACGCTCACGCCCTCGAGCCCGCCGTCACGCCGGGAGGGGAGGCACCGATCGGCCTGGAAGGAGACGCCATGCTGTTCTACCGCGCCGATCACTACCAGGCGGATATCGGCTACGGGTTGTTCCTGCCGCTGGGCGCTCTGAACGGTGGCAGGGACCGCCCCCGCATCCCGGCGGTGGCCGAGTTCTGGAACCTGAGTGAGATCTACGACAGCAACGTCGATGCCGGCCTGGCCCACACCCTCCAGGTGAGGCTCACCTGGGCCTTCTGACCCGACCTCCAGGAATGCCGGTGCCATCCGCTCTGCGCCTCATCTTCCTGATCCTGCTCTTCCCGCTTCAACCGTCGCTATTCCTCGGCTGTGCCAGTGTCGCCCCGCCCGCAATTCCGGATCCCGATCCCCCGGCGCTCCTCTGCCGCCCCTTGGCCGGCACCGAGCGGGGGCTCCTGATCCAGGTTGCCCAGCGGACCGCGCTCCCGCCTTTGGCTGTTGTCGCGCTCTTTCGGGATGGCTCCCAGCTCGCCGCCTTCGAGGTCACCGAGATGGGTGATCCTCCCCAACCGGTCATCCTGGGCGATCCCGCTTTGGTGCCCGACCGGATCTATCGCTATACCTGCGGTGCCTGGCTGGACACCCGATCGCTGTCCCGCATGGAGCTCACCGTGACCGGAGGCAGCCCCCCGCCCAGACCGGGTCGCCCCCTCCTCACCCCGCAGCCGGAGGGGGTCCTGGTAGGCTGGCAGAACGCCGAGGAAGGGTTGTACACGGTGGTGTCCCGCCGCAGCGTCCTCAGCGACAGCGAGCCGGTCGTCATCTCGCCCGCCCTGGGCGTATCCAGCTGGCTCGACACGACGGTCGAGTCGGGGGAGGTGTACGCCTACTCCTTGCACCAGGCCCGTCTGGTGGACCAGGTGATGTGGTTCGGGGAGTCGGGGTCGGAGGGGTACGTGGAAGTAGGGACAGGCGACTAATTACTGCCGATCGCGGAACCCCATTCGATCGACCACCCTGCGATCTTGCCGATGTCGGAGCTACCGCAGTCGGCTACCCGGAGGATCCACTGGCCGGAGCCGTTCATCCCCGAGAAGTGGTCGATGTCGCGTTCGATCGACAGGTCCTGGGTGTCGCCGTCGGTGCGGTCGTGCAGGGAGAGGAGGCGGTCGCCATGCTGGAGCGAGACGGTGAGGTCGCCGATGTAGGTGTGCTCGATGGCCAGCTCCAGGCGGATGGTGCCGATGGTGCCAGCGCCCTCGGGGACGTTGATGATGCTGAAGATACCGTTGGCGTCGTTGTCCGGGATGCCGATCTCACCTTCGCTGGCGTAGCGCTGTCGCTCGGGATCGGGGTCGAGGTCGGGGTTGGCGGTGACCTCGGAAGGCTGGAACCGATTGGGGCGAACCCCGCTGACGCCGTAGATCTCGGGGTTGGGATGCTGGATTCGCTGGCGTGCGCGAACCTCGGCATGCTCGTTCATGTAGATGATGAGGTTGTTCCAGGAGTAGAGGCTGGAGTCCTGGCCGGTGGCGACGGCAGCCGCTCCTCGGAAGATGTTGTCCCAGAGGATGCTGGCGGTGTGCTCGCTGCCGGTGATACCCGGCTCGGTGTTATTGACCACGTCCACCAGGGCGTAGCCCTCCGGGTCTTCTTCGGTGGCCCGGTTGCGGAAGATCTGCTTGGTGTAGTAGGCGTAGGACCAGCAGGCGTCCATGAAGATGATCTGGTAGACGTCCGGGGGGTAAGCCTCGCGGGAATCGAGCACGTTGAGCGAGCCGTAGAAGGCGTGCCCGTTGTAGTAGACGATCTCGTGGTTGTAGATGGCCTCGCGGAACCGCTGGTTGGCCTCCTCGCGCGGTACGTTGTCGGCGAATCCGACCGGGGTGTACATGTCGATGGTGACCAGCAGGCTGTCCGAGTAGCGTCGCTCCAGGCGATGGCCCCGGTTGTCCGGGAAGCTCTCCACCTTGACGAACCCCTGCTGGGTAAACCGGCGAGACATCGAGGAGAAGGAGTAGTACCCCCAGTCGTCGGGCTTCAGCTCCCCATGGGTGATCTGGCCGAAAAGGGCGACCATGTTGATCTGGCCGTCGGCCACCAAAAGATCGTACTCGGGGTACACAGTGGGGGCCGTCAGCGACGAATCCACCCGGTACACCCCAGTGACCAGGTCCTGCTCGGTCAGCGGACAACCCTCTCGCGAGGGATCGAAGTAGTAGAACAGGTTGTGGGCGTTCAGTTCGTTGGGGTCCACCGGCTCATCCGGTAGGTCCGGATCGGTGGCGCAGCTCGCCCCGATGCGCTCGTACAGGCCGGCGGGAACCAGGGGAAGCGGCATCTGGAGCTCACGGCCGATCAGGTCATCGGGGGTCAGGTTTTGCGCCTCCAGCTCCTTGATCTTGACCAGAGACTCGATGCGCACGGTATAGGCCAGCTCGAGCCCGCCCTCGATGACATCGATGGAATCGTACTGGGGGCTCCCGCCCTCCAGGTTCAGGTTGAGATGCTGGGCCTTCAGCACATTGCGGGCGTACTTGATCTGCTCGGTGACCTGGCTGGTGATCTGGCGATGCTCCCAGGTGTTGGGGTTGGACAGGATGGCCTGAGCGATGCTCTGCAGCTCGTCGGGGGTTCGATCGGGCACCAGCACCCTCACCCGGCCGGTAAAGGTGGCGTTGACCTCGGCGGCCCGGTTGCCGACATAGCCGGTATCGTCCTTCCCCTCCACGAACTGCTCGAAGGAGGGGATATCCAGGTTGTCGGCCGACCGGTCGTCAACCAGTGGCTGCTCCATCAAACAGCCGCCGACCAGGATGACAGCCACCAGGCAACAGAGAGAGGCGATTCGGTTCCTGTTTTCCATCGTCATCTTCCCAGCAGAATTGAGCCGTTGGTGCGATCTTGGATAGACCGACATGTAAGCAAGATTCGATCCATCTTCGAAGGTAGGGGCAGGGCTTGCCCTGCCCTCGTCGTCGGGAAATTGGGGGGCAGCTAGGGGCAGAGCTTGCCCTGCCCTCGTCCTCGGGAAATCGGGGCCCAGGTAGGGGCAGGGCTTGCCCTGCCTCGTCGTCGGGGCATCAGGGCGCAGCTGGCCGATGTTTCGTTGGGCGCCGGCCCCTGGTGACTGTTGTCACCAGGGTGATGGCAAGCGGAGTAGCCACCGGCGCAAGAGGAGCAGCGCCAGGGGCAAGAGGTACCAGCCAGGCCAGGGCGCCCCGGGATCGCCCTGGTGGCACGCGCAGCCCACCGAGCTGGTGCGCTCCATCGTTCCTGCTTCACCCGTTTCGAGAGCTCCCCCGGAGTCGAAATCGGGGGACATGTCGCCCTCCCCTGCCTCGGCAGAACCATCCTGGCAGGAGCCGCCCACACAGCAGGCCGTGGGGCAGTCGGAGCTCTCCTGCCAGCCGCCGCCCTGGCATATCTGGCCCGAGCTGCAGCAGGTTCCACCAAGCTCGCCGCAGTCGGACAAGGGGGGAGGTTCCAGCTCGTCGTCCCGCAGCATCAGGGTGCCCGAAGCACATTCGTACTCCGGAGCGCAGGCGGTCACGGTCAGCTCGACGTCACCCCTCGCCTCGCCATCGTCGACGGGAGAGATCTCGAAAAGCCGGCTGTCCTGGCCCGCCGTCAGGGGCAGGTGGTCCGCAAACTCCAGCCTGTCGGGGTGGCTGGACTCCAACGCGATCAGGACCTCGTGGGGAGGCGCCGGGTAGGCGATCACCCGCCCGGTGGCGGCCGCCCCACCCTCCCACACCTCTTGGGGAAGCTCCAGCGCCAGGTAGCGCTCGATCTCCAGCTCGGCCCTGATCGAGTAGGCCACTCCGTCGAGCACATCCAGGTTGCCGGAGTAGACATGGTAACCGTCGCCCACCGTCGATGCTACCGTGGTGAGGCACTCGACCCCCACGTACCAGGTGCCCGCCTCCGGATCGACGATGCCGATCAGCTCCTCGGCCCCCGGGCTGGTCGAGGCGGCATCCGCCGTGCTGGCGAAGGCGAGGCCGCCAAGGGCGGCGTAGAGGTCCAGGTCGAACCCTTCCTCGCCCTGAAGGTTGACGGTCAGCTCGGTAGCTCCCCAGGGGACATCGAGCTGGAAGTGATGGACCTGGCGGTCCCCGATCCGGGTGAACGCCGGGTCATCATCCTCCCACCACCGGTCCATGACCCGCCACACGCCATGCTCCAGCTCCCCTTTGACCTGCGGCTCGCCCTGCCCGTCCAAAGCGTACGAGATCATGGCCGCCATCAGGTCGAGCCGCTCCCCCGAGGTGATCCCTTCGGGATGGGAGCCGATGATGACCAGGCGGCCCGACTGCTCATCTGCCTTGTAGGCCAGGCAGCTGACCTGCTGGTGCATGGAGCGGCCGGTGTAATCGTATCGCGCCAGGATCTCGGTACCCACGGGCCATTCGGGGTGGCTTTCTTCGGCATATCCACCGCCGTTGTGGCGGACATCGGCCACGTACAGGTCTCCACCGAAGTCGGAGTACTCGAGCAGGGGGGAGGTCGCTTCGATGAACAGGCCGGTGTAGGCGTCCAGGAGCCCGGTGTTCTTGGACCGGCCAGGCCAGATCCGGAAGTAGCTCTGGTTGACCCCCTCCTCGAAGGCGGCCACGGTGGCGATGAAGAAGCCGGCACAGGTCCCGGTATAGGAGCCGCCACCGTGGTAGAAGTCGCGGACCCGCTGGCGTCCGTCTTCGCCGAGCGTGGTTCCGTGGGCTGTGGCGGCACCGCCATTCACCTGGATCGTCCGGAAGCGGGGGGCCCCGTCGGGGTAAAGCAGCCGCCCGTTGGAGTCGACCTCGTCCCCGGTGATGACCGACCGCTGGATCTGTCGGTCCTGCTCGGTGCAATCGGAGGGGACAAACAGCGCCTCGACCGATAGCCCCAGGGTGTCGGCCGCCGGTAGCGTCTGCCGGGAGGTCAGGTTGCAGCCTCCGTCGATGAAAAGGTCCTTGTAGAAGCCTTCGGTCGCTCGGGCCGATTGGCTGCCAAGCAGCAGCAACAGCGGCACGAACAGGGAATGTGGCGACAATCTGTGCATCTTCTCGACCAGGAGCGGTTTCCAGGCGCCACGGTCACTCTACCTGGTATTCGAGACCGATGCGAGTCCATCTCCCCTATCTTTGTCCGTCCAGTTCATGTAACAAGGCATCGCAATGGGAGACTGACAGAGGGAAAAGGAAAAACAGGCCATTTCCTGTTTTCTCCCGTGTTTTCGATGTATTACCAGATGATCGGAGGGAGGGACTTCATGCTCAGCGAAACCATGGAAAAAGCACTGAACGACCAGATCAACGCGGAGCTGCATTCCGCCTACATCTACTACGCCATGTCGGCCTACTTCGAGCGCAACGCCCTAAAGGGGCTGGCCCACTGGATGCGGATACAGGCCCTGGAGGAGATGAGCCACGCTCAAAAGTTCTACAACTACATCGCCGAGCGGGGCGGCTCGGTCGTGCTGCAGCCGATCGCCGAGGTCCCGGCCGAGTGGAAATCGGTGATGGAGGTGTTCGAGGCCACCCTCGATCACGAGCGGTACATCACCAAGCGGATCAACGACCTGGTGGAGCTGTCCCTCAAGGAGAAGGACCATGCCACCAACATCTTTCTGCACTGGTACGTCACCGAGCAGGTCGAGGAAGAGGACCACGCCCAGGAGATGATCGACCGGTTGAAGCTCATCGGCTACGGGCGGAGTGAAGAGCTGCCCAAGGGCGGCGGCCTCTACATGTTGGACCGGGAAATGGGCCAGCGCACCTTCACCCCTCTCGAGGATGCGGCCTACTGAGAGGACTCCTGGCGCCTGGAACGGACCAGACCGCACTCGTCCACACGATGGTCCGGGGGTATACTCCCAGGACAGGCCGTCTTGGAGGCGACGGGCAACCTCCCTCCAGATCGGTTTGTGCAGACTGACCTTACAATGACGAGAGACGCCATGAGCGAGGTGTTCAACGCTATCCAGGTGGCCGATCGGGTGTTCTGGGTGGGAGCCATCGACTGGGAGCTCAGAGACTTCCACGGCTACCTGACCTCCCGCGGCACCACCTACAACGCCTACCTGGTACTGACCGACCAGGTGGTCCTGATCGACACGGTAAAGGCCTCCTTCAAAGACCAGATGATGGAGCGGATCGCCTCGGTGATCGACCCTGCACGCATCCAGACCATCGTGAGCAACCACTCCGAGCTGGACCATACCGGCAGCCTGCCCGCCACCATCGAGCGGATCCGGCCGGAGCGGGTGGTCGCCTCGGGGCCCGGCGCCAAGGCGCTCAAGGAGCACTTTCACTGGAACCAGCCGGTCCAGGTCGTCAAGGATGGGGAGAAGCTGGACCTGGGCAATGGCTCCTTGCAGTTCTTCGAGGCGCGCATGCTGCACTGGCCGGACAGCCAGCTCGCCTACCTCGAGCCAGACGGGATCTTGTTCTCCAACGACGTGTTCGGGATGCACCTGGCCTCCACCGAGCGGTTCGCCGAACAGCTCGACTGTGCCCTGGTGATCCAGGAGGCGGCCAGGTACTACGCCAACATCATCCTGCCCTACTCCAAGAAGGTGACTCGGCTCATCGAAAAGCTGCCCACCCTGTCGCTGGACATCCGCCAGATCATGCCCGACCACGGGCCGATCTGGCGCCAAGACCCCGGGCAAATAGTCGAGTTGTACCGGACCTGGGCAGCCCAGCAGCGCACCCGCAAGGCGGTGGTGGTCTACGACACCATGTGGCAGAGCACCGCCAAGATGTCTCGGGCCGTGGTCGAGGGGCTGGTCGGCGGGGGGATCGACCAGGTCAGGGTGATGCCGTTGGAGGGCTCCCATCGCAGCGACGTGGCCACCGAGGTCCTGGACGCCGGCGCGCTCCTGGTGGGCTCCCCCACCCTGAACAACGAGATCTACCCCACCGTGGCCGACGTGATGACCTACCTGAAGGGGTTGAGCCCCGCCAACCTGCTGGGCGCCTCCTTCGGCTCCTACGGCTGGAGCCCCCAGTCGGTCAAGCAGCTCGACCGCATGCTCACCGAGATGGGGGTCCAGCTGGTCAGCGAAGGGGTGGCGGTCCAGTACGTACCGGACGCGGCGGCGCTGGAACGATGCCGAGCCCTGGGGGCGGCGACGGCTGCGCAGCTGATCGAGAGACACCCGGAACCCTCGCCTGCCGAGTGAGCAGCGTGACGCCTGGTTGCACAGGCCGTCGGGCAACCGGGGTGGCAGATCGGACCGCATTTTTTAGCCCGCCATGCCGATCAGAGGGTTGGTGAAGACGGCGCGTTACCTCTGCTCCGTTTGCAGGTATATCTATTTACATGATTTGGCCAGGAAAGCCCCAAAGGGAGGCGTTCTGGCTGCAGCCCCCTTCACCAGGCATGTTGCGGATGGGACCTGGCCCGTCGGCCGAGTGAAGAAGGCGAAGACCGAACCGGTGGAGTGAAGCGACTGACTGGGGATGCGGGTGGCTCACCCGCAACCCACGGGGAGGGGAAGATGGACCCGGTGCTGCTGGCGCGCATCCAGTTCGCCATGACGATTGGTTTTCACTACCTTTTTCCCCCGCTCACCATCGGGCTTGCATGGGGAATCTTCTACTTTCTGACGCGAGCCCTGCAGTCGGGCGAGGAGGTCTACCAGCGGCAGGCGCGGTTCTGGTTCAAGCTGTTCGCCATCAGCTTCGCCATCGGGGTGGCCACCGGCATCACCATGGAGTTCCAGTTCGGCACCAACTGGGCCGACTACTCCCGCTTCGTGGGCGACATCTTTGGCGCTCCCCTGGCCGCCGAGGGGATGTTCGCCTTCTTCTTGGAGTCCACCTTCATGGGGGTGATGCTCTTCGGGTGGAAGCGCTTCTCCCGGCGGGTGATCTGGTTCTCTTCCCTGATGGTGGCCTTCGGATCGACCCTCTCCGCCTTCTGGATCATCGTGGCCAACTCCTGGATGCAGACCCCCGCGGGCTACGAGATCGTCGAGGGGCGAGCGGTGCTGACCGACTTCTGGGCGGCCCTGCTCAACCCCTCCACCCTTCCTCGATTTTTGCACACCATCGACAGCGCGCTCATCACCGGCATCCTGTTTGTCATGGGCATCTCCGCCTGGCACCTGTGGAAAGGCCAGCACACCGAGTTCTTCAAACGCTCGCTGCACACCGCAGTCGTCTTCGGGTTCGTCATCAGCCTCGCTCAGCTACCGCTCGGGCACTACCACGCGGTGCAGGTGGCCAACACCCAGCCGGCCAAGCTGGCCGCTTTCGAGGGGCTGTTCGAGACGCAGCGTGGTGCCCCGCTGCTGCTGTTCGGCATCCCCGACGCCGAGGCGGGCGAGGTGAAGGCGGCCATACGCTTGCCCAACATGCTCTCGTTTCTGGTCCACGGCGACCTGCACGCCGAGGTGCCCGGCCTCGACACCTTCCCGCGCGACCAATGGCCGCCGGTGGGGCTCTCCTTCTTCCCTTTTCACCTGATGTTCCTCTTGGGGATGTACTTCATCGCCGTGACCGGCCTGGGGCTCATCCTGCTCTGGTTCAAGAAGCTGCATACTAACCGGTTTTTCCTGGTGCTGGCCTTTTTGACCATTCCGTTGCCCTTCCTCGCCAACCAGCTGGGGTGGTGGGCGGCCGAGGTGGGGCGGCAGCCATGGATCGTGTACGGGATCATGCGCACCGCCGATGCGGTCTCGCCTCGCGTTTCTGCGGGCCAGATCCTGTTTTCCATCCTCATGTTCTCGGTGATCTACGGTCTGCTTTTTGCGGTGTGGGTCTTCCTGCTGCGGCGCGAGATCCGGAAGGGACCCGAGCTACCACCGCCATCACAAGAGGGACCAGCTGGCAGGGGGCCACAAGGGGAGACCGCCCCAGAGGTCCAGCCATGAGCGGCTCTTGTACCACAAGGGCCGGTGTTGGCCGTTGCTCGTCAGGAAACCTGAGGTCCTCTCGTTCTGAACCGAAGGAGGTGTCGAGGTGACCAGCTTGCAGATCGTCTGGTTCTTCCTCCTGGGGGTGCTGTTTACCGGCTACGCCTTGCTAGACGGGTTCGACCTGGGGGTCGGGTTCTGGTCTCTCTTCGCCAAAAAGGACCAGGATCGCCAGGTCATGATGGCCTCCATCGGCCCGTTCTGGGATGGCAACGAGGTGTGGCTCATCATGGGGGGAGGCGCCATCTTCGCCGCCTTTCCGCCGGTGTACGCCAGCGTGTTTTCCGGGCTGTACCTGGCCTTGATGCTGCTGCTTTTTGCCCTGATCGCCCGGGCGACGGCCCTCGAGTTCCGCAACAAGCTGGAGAACCGGCGCTGGCGCTCGGCCTGGGACCTGGCCTTCGGACTGGGCAGCACTTTGGCCGCCCTGCTCTTCGGCGTGGCCCTGGGAAACATCTTGCGAGGACTGCCGCTGGACAGCCAGGGCAACTACACCGGGACCTTCTTCGACCTGCTCAACCCCTACGCCCTGCTCATCGGACTGGTCGGCTTCTCCATGATCGCCACCCATGGGGCCCTCTACCTGACCATCAAGGCCGAAGGGGAGCTCAGTGCGCGGGGCCGCAGGTGGTCCACCTGGTCGGGGTCGGTCTATCTGCTCCTCTTCCTGGTCGCCTCCGTGGTGACCTGGACCACCCAGCCCGCCCTTCTGAGCAACTTCCAGAGCACGCCGGTGCTCTGGCTGATCCCCGCGCTGGCCCTGGTCTCCATGGTATTGCTGCTGGTCGCCTCACTCGGCCACCAGCCGCTACGGGCCTTCTCGTGCTCCTGCGTCGCCGTCGCCTCCCTGTGGGGCATCACCGGCGCCTCGCTCTTTCCCAACCTGGTCCCTGCCCGCAACGGGGCCGAGCTCAGCCTTACCCTCGCCAACTCCACCTCCTCTCCGCTTGCCCTCCAGGTCATGCTGGTGATCGTGCTGATCGGCATGCCGCTGGTGCTTACCTACACCATCTGGGTGTACCGGCGCTTCCGGGGCAAGGTGACCCTGCAACCCGGGTCGGGCTACCAACACTAGCCATCCCCTCGGTGATCGAACCGGTCGAGCTTTTCCCCAGCAGGTGCTAGAATCGCACCGTAATCTGACAGGAGCTCCGGCAGGTGATAGGCTGACTGTCGCCAGGACCTGGACCAGACATCGAACCGAGTGAGGCGACCATGGGAAACGCCACCAAACGGGTTGAGCCTTCTGCCTCTGCTACCAACTTCCCAAACGGCTTTCTCACTGGGAAACCCTGGTGGGAGAGCCGATCGAGGACAGGGGTATCCGGCTGGTCGTGGCCGGTGGTTTGGAACACGGGACCTCCGAGAATGTGGCCCAGAGCCTTGCCATTGGCCCGGACGATAGCCTGTCTTCTTGCCCTGGCCGGCCTGTGCCTCACCAACCCAGGCTGTTCCGGTCCGACCCAACAAACCGCCAGCTCCACCTTTGCCCCGGTGGGTGCTGAAGTCGAGTATGAAAGAGGCGTAGAGGCGTATCGGGATAACGACCTGGAGGAGGCAGAACGCCACTATCGGCAGGCCATTACCATCAATCCTCGTTACCTCGCCGCCTACCTGGGGCTGGGCAGAGTGCTTCTGGAGGACCAACGCTATGCCGAAGCCCAGGAGACCTTCCAGCAGGCGGTCTCCATCCGCGATAGAAGCGCCGAAGCGCACAGCGGTCTCGCCGAGGCCTTGCTCGAACTGGGGATGGCGGACCAGGCAGCCCAGACCGCCAGTCGAGCGATCGATCTGGGGGCCAGCGCGGACGGGTCGCTCATCTACGCCCAGGCGCTGGATGCGCTGGGTCGGCGTGACGAGGCCATTACCACGCTCGAGCAGCTGGTCCAGTCGGAACCGGGTCGAACCGACATCCGGATCGAGCTCGCCAGGCTCTATGTGGCCACCGATCGAAAAAACGAGGCCGTGCCTGTGCTGGAACGAGGAGCTCGGGGAGCCCCCAACGACTACGACGCCTGGCTAGCCCTGGCCGAACTGTACCACCAGATGGAGATCTGGGACCGGGCGACAGAGTGCTGGCAGCAGCTCGTACGCATATCCGGCGGAAGCGGCTACACCCTCATGCGGCTCGGCGAGTCCCAGCTCAGGTCCGGCAGTCACCTGTTAGCCCTTCAGACACTGGACCAGGCCATCGCTGCCGAGCCCACCTTGGCCAGAGCCTATATCCTCCATGGCGAGGCCGAGATCGTGCGGGGATATCCCGATAGGGCTCAACGTGACGTCGAACGCGCGCTGGCCTTGGCACCCGATGATCTGGATGTCCTGGTCCTGCTGGCCAATGTACAGGAACGCCAGAATCAGCTCGATCAGGCGATCGCCACCCTCCAGACGGCCAGAGAGCGTCATCCGGATGCTCTCGCACCGGCAGCCGAGCTCGCCCGCATCTACTCGGAGCAGGGAAACCACCAACAGGTCATCGACGTCCTCGTGCCGGTACAGGACCAGATCGCCAGCGACTCCACTGCCAACCTGCTGCTGGTCAACGCCTACCTCGCTGTCCAAGACGTCGATGCGGCGCTCCAGTACCTCGGCCGAATGACCTCGGCCCACACCGATAACGCCGAGCTGCACCGCCAGCTGGTCATGACCGCCCTCGAATCCCCCCAACAGACCACCTTCTCCTCCTCCCAGCTGGTCACCTATGCAGAGCGCGCCCTGCAGCTCAGCGGAGGACAACGACTCGAGTACCGACTTACCTATATCGATGCGCTGATCAACGACAACCAGCGCCGTCGCGCCCGGGAAGAGATCGATAGCGCCCTGCGGGATATTCCCAACAATCCGGAGCTGATCCAGCGGAGGAACCGGGTGGACTAGCCTCAGCAGCTTGTCCAGCGGCTAGGATCGCCCCCTACGCCCGCTACGCGGGCACAGCTTGTCCAGCGGCTAGGATCGCCCCCTCCGTCGCTCCGCCCACGGGATTCAGATCCACTTTTTACCAAGCAATCTAGGGCGGTTATGCTGCTTTTTTATCCGTTTGAGCGGCTGCCATCACTTT
>JAFGEP010000152.1 GCA_016931535.1 Bradymonadales bacterium | reverse complement strand
GTGCCAGGTGGGAGCCGACGGTTGCACGGCCTGGGGTACCGCGGTGACCTGTCCATCCCAGACCGTCTGCGAGGGGGGCGAATGCCTCCCCCTGTGCGAGGAGGGGTGCCGTCTCGGCGATCGGCGCTGCCTCGACCAACAGCGATGGCAAGAGTGCCTCGTGGATGAATCGGGCTGCCCGGTATGGGGAGAGCCCCTTTCCTGTGTGGAGCCGGAGTTCTGCGACGACGGTTTCTGCGGGACCGCCTGTAGCAACCGTTGTGAACTCGGCCAACAGGAATGTCTCGATGAGAGCCGTTATCGGGTCTGTGGCGACTACGACCAGGATGTCTGCCTGGAGTGGAGCGATCCGAGCGACTGTCCCGACGACCTGGTTTGCACCCGCCACGGCGAGTGCATTCCGCCTTGTCCCGATGACGGGTATGAGCCCAACGACCTGGCGGAGCAAGCCTACCTGTTGGAAGGGCCGCTCTTGGTGGGGCTCACGGTGTGCCAGCGCGATGACGACTGGTTCGCTCTGGAGGTTTCCTCCGAGCTCCTGCTGACGGTAGGTCTCGAGTACGACCCGGACGATGGGGAGATGGAGCTGGATCTCCATGACGGCGTGACCGGGGCTCTGCTGGAGCGGTCGGACAGCCAGGAGCCGGGTTTCGAGGAGATCGGCTATGCGGTCGGCACCGCCACCACGTTGACCTGGCGGATCTGGCTGAAGACGGGCATGGTCTCGGACTACGAGATGGAGGTCGACCTGTTGCCGATCACGGCCGACCAGTGCCTTCCGGATGCCCGACGCTGCACGGCGGACGGTCAGGGGTTCCAGAAGTGTGTCTGGCTGGAGGAGTTGGAGGTCTGGGTCTGGAGCGAGGTCGAGATGTGTGGGAGGGGGCAGGTCTGCCTGTCGGAGGGCATCTGCGAAGCGAGCAGCGGCTGGCGCTGGGATATCGGCGTGCAGGGCCGCGACGCCTCGGGGGACGTGGAGACCGATCTGCCCCAGGGGGATGGCGGCGTTCACTCACCCGATCCCGAGGAGGGCTGCGGCTGCACGACTGGTCAAGGAGCCGGTCCCGTTCCCCTGTGGAGCCCGATGCCGCTCTTGCTCCTGGCCTGGTGTGAGCGGAGGCGGCGAGCAGGGTCCAGCTAGCTTGGGGCTCACCTTGGAACCAGGGTGGTGGAAAACCCTGTCGTCTGCAGGCCACAGAAATGGCGGCAGGTCCCGGTGTGCAGGTTGCAGCCCCCGTTCCTTCCGATCGATGGCCAGCTTGGTCGTCTGGAGGCAGCGAAGGTAGCGGCAGGCCCAGGTGGCCAGATCGGCAGTGCCGTTATTGTTTCTTGCAGCGTTGAGGTTCCACGTTCCAAGGCAACAAAGGTGGAGGGCGTGGTCCGGTGAGCCGTTCCGGCGCGCCGGGTCTACTGCCAGATTTTTCGGGTCAAGGGTGCCAGGTGGAATGCCAAGGCGGGCAGACCCCGAGGCCCTGGAGGAATGGTGCTGGATGGTTGAGAATCAAGAGGGACCCCGGTCGCTGCCGGTCTACCGGCACCAGGAGGAGATCATCGCGGCGGTCGCCGCTCACCGGGTGGTGGTCATCGAAGGGCCGACCGGCTCGGGCAAGACCACCCAGATCCCGCAGATTCTGCTGAAGGCAGGGCTGTCCACCGGGATGATCGGGGTCACCCAGCCGCGCCGGATCGCCGCCGTGAGCGTGGCTCGCCGGATCGCCGAGGAGATGGGGGTGAGGTTGGGCGAGGCGGTCGGCTACGCCATCCGCTTCGAGGATGTCACCGGGCCGCGTACCTTGTTGAAGATCATGACCGACGGCATCCTGTTGCAGGAGGCCCGCTCCGATCCCGATTTCTCCAGCTACGGACTGCTGATGATCGACGAGGCCCATGAACGGAGCCTCAACATCGATCTCTGCCTGGGGCTGCTCTACCAGGTCCTGAAGCGACGGCACGACCTGCGGATCGTGGTCAGCTCGGCGACACTCAAGCCCGAGGAGTTCCAGGAGTTCTTTTTCGGGGCGGCAGGGGACGTGGCACGCATCTCCATCCAGGGGCGCCCTTTCCCCATCCAGGTGAGGTACCTGCCCCCTCTTTCCAGAAGACGGCTGGACCTGGCCGATGCGGTGGCCGACCAGGTGGCTGCTCTGCACCGGGGAGGAGAGCCAGGTCATATCCTGACCTTTCTGACCGGGGAGGAGATGATCGAGAAGACCGCCAGGAGTCTGGCCTCGATCTGCCCCGATAAAAGCCTGGTGGTGGTTCCGGTCTTCGGACGCATGAAGCGGGAGGAGCAGGACCGGGTATTCGACCCCGTCCCCGGACGGCGCAAGGCGGTGCTGGCCACCAACATCGCCGAGACCTCCATCACCATCCCCGACGTCCGATACGTGGTCGATACCGGCCTGGTCAAGCTGCCCCGCTACAACAGCCTCACCGGCATCAGCGCCATCCAGGAGGAGCCGATCAGCCGCGCCTCGGCGGAGCAACGGGCGGGCCGGGCGGGCCGGACCGGGCCGGGCAAGGTGATCCGGCTCTACGAGCGGGCCGAGCTGGCTCGGCAACCCCAGTACACCGACGAGGAGATTCGCCGGCTCGACCTGAGCGAGGTGATCTTGCGGCTGGTGGACCTGGGGATCCAGGAGGTCGAGAGCTTCCCGTTTCCGTCTCCGCCCTCCCGCAGGATGATCCGGGCTGCATTGCTCAACCTGCAGACCCTGGGCGCCATCGATCGGCACCGGCAGCTGACCGAGATCGGACGGCGCATGGTCCCCTTCCCGCTGTCGCCCTTTCTGGCCCGCATGGTGGTGGAAGCGGCCGACCGCTTTGAGGATGTGGTCGAGGAGGTGCTGGTGCTGGGGGCCTTCCTCAGCGTGCGCACCCCCATGCTGTTTCCCATGGGCGAGGAGGCCCAGGCCCGCGATGCCCTGGCGGCGCTGGCCCATCCCCTGGGGGACGCGGCGACCGCGGTGCAGACGTTCATGCGCTGGGCGCGCGCGCTGGATCGGAGCGCTTTCTGCCAGCAGCACTACCTCGACCCTGACATCATGGCCTTCATCGAAAAGGCCAGAGACCAGCTCGCGGAGCTCGCCATAAAGGGCGGGATCGAGGTCAAGCGAGGGGGAGACATGACAGGGGTCATCCGCTGCCTGGCGGCGGCCTGCCCCGACAAGGTGCTCAAACGCGAGGGACGACCTGGCAGCTATGTGACCCCCTTGGGGGTGAAGCTGGCGATCCACCCCTCCTCGGTACTCTTCGGCAGCCGATACCCCTTTCTGGTGGCCGCCGAGCTGGTGCTCTCCACCCGCACCTTCGCCCGGCAGGTGTCGGTCCTTCAACCCGAGTGGTTGAAAGAGGTCAACCCGCAGGCGGCTGCCCGATGGAACATCCGAGGGCGGACCACTTCCAGGCGCAAGCAGGCTCGGATCCAGGTGGCTCAGCTGCCGGAGCGGATCGAGGTGGGACCGGTGTTCCTGAGGATCTCCCGGCATCGCGAACGTTTCCAGGTGGAGATCGGGCTGGACCAGGTGGCCCAGCTCCGCAGGGTCAGCCCCGAACAGATCGCTCCCGAGCACGCTGGATGGCAGGCGGTGGTCGAAACTCCGCTGGGGAAGCTCGGAAGAGGCACCACACTCTCCAGGTTGGTCGCCATGCTCCCCTCCATGACCCTGCCTGGGGATCCGGCTCCGCTGACACCAGGTCCAGGGAAAGACAGCCTCTTGCTCCAGGACCAGCCCGCCGAGCCATGGAATGCGCCAGAAGGGGATCGGTCGGGGCGAGAAGAGGCTGTTGTGGCTCCCGCCGAACCGGCGCGTATCGTGCCAGACGGCGGCCTGCCATCCCGCGCCTGGCCGCTGGCGGAGCAGGCAGAGGCCCCTCCGAGCGAGGCAGCCGGTGGGAGGCCATCCCACGCCCGGCCGCCGGCGGAGCAGGGAAAGGCCCCACCAGACGAGATAGTCGAAGGGACGCCTTCCCGCAGCCGGCCGTCGCCGGAGCAGGCAGAGGCTGCCCGGTCGATCCCAGAAGGGGACCTCCTGGACGCCGGGGAGGACTGGCCGATCATCGAGCGGCACCTGGGCCTTCTGCTGACGCCGATGATACCCGCTCATGGCCGCCAGCCCGGCTGGCTCGCGCTTCTGGCCAATGGGATGGGGGAGTACTGGTACGAGGTGATGCGCGACTACCCATCTGCGCTCTCCGCGACGGTGCTCTCTCTGGAGGATCTGATCGGATGCCCCTCCACCGCCGAATCGTCTGCCGCACGGGCGCATCCGCTGCTGGAGCGGCTGGCGGGCTTGCTCGAGCGGCTGGAGGAGGCGCTGGAGAGGGTGAAGCTGGGAAGGGAGAGCAGTTAGAGCCGGGCGGTTTCGGCAGCGGGGCCTGCCTTTTCCGGTCTCTTGAAACCGCGTCCAGGGTATGCGATTCAGCCCTTCTGGCGACCGACCTGGGCGCCTGAAAAGCGGGAGGCAGTCATGGGCGAACAGTTCACCCCGATCGATCGGCTCTGCATCAACACCTTGCGCACCCTGGCCATGGACACCATCCAGAATGCCAACTCCGGGCATCCGGGGCTGCCGTTGGGGGCTGCCCCCATGGCCTACGTGCTGTGGCAGCGGTATCTGCGGCACAATCCGGCCGATCCGGACTGGCCCGATCGGGATCGCTTCGTGCTGTCGGCCGGTCATGGCTCGTCGTTGTTGTACGGTCTGCTGCACCTGACCGGATACCCGCTGTCGATGGAGGATCTGAAGAGCTTCCGGCAGTGGGAGAGCCTGACTCCGGGGCACCCGGAGGCCCCCCTCACCGCTGGGGTGGAGGCGACCACCGGTCCGCTGGGACAGGGCGCCGCCAACGCGGCGGGCATGGCCATTGCCGAGCGGATGCTGGCTCACCGATTCAACCGGTCGGGGTTCAACCTGGTCGATCACTTCACGTACGCCCTGGTCTCGGACGGCGACCTGATGGAGGGGGTTTCCGCCGAAGCGGCGTCGCTGGCGGGCCATCTCAAGCTGGGGAAGCTTGTCTACCTGTACGATGCCAACGACGTCTCGCTGGACGGCCCGACCTCGCTCACCTTCTCCACCGAAGAGGTGGGCAAGCGGTTCGAGGCCTACGGCTGGCACGTGCAGACGGTAACCAATGGCGACGAGGACCTGGCGGGCATCGACCGAGCCATCGAGGCGGCCCGTCTGGAGACCGACAGGCCTTCCTTCATCCTCATCAAGACGACCATCGGCTACGGGTCACCCAACAAGGCGGGCAAGGCGGCGGTGCACGGCAGCCCGTTGGGGGCGAAGGAGATCGCGCTGACCAAGGAAGCGCTGGGCTGGCCTTCCCAGGAGCCCTTCCACATTCCCGGCGAGGCGCTGGCTCACTTCCGGCAGGCGCTGGAGCGCGGCAGGCGGAGCCAGTCGGATTGGGAGGCGATGTTTTCGGCATACGAGCTGGAGCATCCCGATCTGGCTCGAGCCTGGCGAGAAACCTGGACAGGTCAGCTGCCGGAGGGATGGGATGGCGATCTTCCCACCTACCCGGCCGGTGGCGCGGTCGCGACCCGCTCGGCGGGCGGGGATGCCCTGAACGCGCTGGCCAGGAGGCTGCCCTGGCTGGTCACGGGAGCCGCTGACCTGAGCAGCTCGACCCAGACCAACTTCAAGGGAGAACCGGTCCTTGACGGTCGGAGCGGAGCGGGGCGGGTGATCTACTACGGGGTCCGTGAGCACGCCATGGGGGCCATCGCCAACGGGATGGCCTATCACGGCGGGATCCGGCCGGTGGCCAGCACCTTCTTCGTATTTTCGGATTACATGCGGCCAGCGGTGCGGCTGGCGGCCCTCAATCACCTGCCGGTCATCTACGTCTGGACACACGACTCGGTGGGGGTGGGCGAGGACGGACCGACCCACCAGCCGGTGGAGCAGCTCATGTCGTTGCGGTGCATGGCCAACATGACGCTGATCAGGCCATGCGACGCCGCCGAGACGATCGAAGCCTGGCGGGTGGCGATCGCCCACACCCAAGGCCCGGTGGGGCTCGTGCTGACCCGGCAGAAGCTGGCCGTCCTGGATCGCAGCCGATATGCCTCGGCAGCCGGCCTGGCTCGCGGCGCCTATATCCTGGCCGATGCTGCGGGTGGAGCGCCACAGGCCATCCTGATCGGCACCGGTTCGGAAGTGGAGGTCGTACGAAAAGCCCAGGAGCTGCTGGAGCAGCAGGGGATCCCCGTCCGCCTGGTCTCCATGCCCTGCTGGGAGCTTTTCGAGGCGCAGGGCCAGCCGTACCAAGACGAGGTGCTCCCCCCGTCGATCAAGGTCCGAGTGGCGGTGGAGGCGGGTTCCACCTTCGGCTGGCGGCGATGGGTGGGGGATCACGGCGTGGCAGTCGGGATCGACCGCTACGGCGCCTCTGCGCCGGGCGAGGTCATAATGGAGAAGCTGGGATTGACCCCCGAAAACGTGGCCCGGCTGGTGCGCGATCTGCTCGCTCGGCAGGGGTGATCACCCGTTCGATGCCAGCGAGCAGGATGGCTGCCGGCCAGCGTGATTGCAGGCTAGCCGTCACGCCCAGTCAGTCGATGCGTTTTGGGCTCTAGAACATCGTGAAGCCCAGGGATATCCGATGGCTATGGTCGGGCATGTCATAAGACAGGGCCCCCGGGGTATAGTGATAGGTCAACGCCATGCCGCCAACACGGTAGGAGATCCCCACCGTGGGGCCGACCCCGTGATCCACCTCTTGCGGCGGAGGTGGAGCGACCATCAAGGGGCAGGCCTGGGCCGCCGGGTTGCAGCGGGCATCCATGCTGTAGAAGGCCAGCCCCTGGGGGTTACTGAACCGCATCTCCCATTGCACCCCCACCAAGAACTCGAGGTACATCGGCATCCCGTGGGTCTGGTGCAGCAACAGGCGGTAGCGGGGCTCGATCCCCAAGAAGAGGACCGGATCGGTCATCTCCACCACCCCCCAACCCCGCATGCCCGATGGCGGAAGGACCCGGCGTTGCTCATCCGGAAAATCCACGCCGATGCGAAACGCCAGTACCAGCTGGTCCCAGAGCACGGCGCCCAGGTCGAAGTCCAGAAAGACCCGGTCGCGGTCATCGCTGTTCCAGAGATAGCTCAGGAAGATCCCGAAAAGAGGCATGACAGGGAAGCCGCGGGGGGTCAGCCGCGTCTCGTCCAGAAGCAGGCTGACCGGGATCGCTCGACCGCTACTCGAAACGACCAGCGCGGATACGGCGCCGGTCTCGTCCAGCACCGGCGTGCCCGGCGTCAACCTGTTTTCGCTCACCGCCACCGAGAGGTCAGCGGTGGAAACGGTGTTCACCAGTGTCTCCACGACTTCGAACTCGTTCAGATCCATGCCGACGAACCGGATCGACCACAGGCGGTCGCCCACGAAGGGTCTGCGTTCCGCCGAGGCGAGCTGCAGGGGGGTTCCATCCAGCTCCTGGTGCAGGGTAAGCACCGCGACGTGGGGGCTCGCCTCCCGGTAGATCGCCACCTGGGCTGCGACCTCTGGTGCTCCTTCCCGATTCAGGCGGCAGTGGTAGGGGCGGCCGGCGTCTATGGGCATCTCCAGCGGAAAAAGCACGGTCCGGCGATCCCGCACCAGCACCCCTATACCGCCGCTGAAATGGGTGTAACAGAACACCTGCGACTCTCGGGCGGCCGAGTGGATGGCATCCAGCTGGGCGGCCTGCGACTGGGAGGCAGCGTCTTGGGGAACCAGTATGGTCGCCAACAGGGCGACCAGAGCGAGGGCGAGCGACCTGCAAACCATGTGGCACCTCCGACCAGAGTTGCGTTGTCCCCCTTGTATACCTTTTTCCCGAGGGTTTTTTAAGCACGGGCCAGGGCTCCGTTTTCTCGACCCTTGGAAGAAGCGGTATGCGCGGGGCAACTTGAGAGGATCACAGTAAGCGGAGCGCTTTGTCGAGTTGACCGGTGGGCGCTGGCCGGTGTTTCCAACCGCCCATTGACGGACGAGCGGTTCCCCCTTTACCTTGGTCACAGCATGGAGACACGGCACGACCTGGACAGCTTTCTGCCGAAGATCGGAGATCGGTTCGACTTCTACGAGCTATTGTCCGAGCTGGGCAGAGGCGGCACCGGGATCGTCTTCAAGGCTCGCCACCAGCGCCTGGAAAGCGATGTGGCGGTCAAGGTGATGGTGCCGCATTTTCTACCGCTCGACCTGCTCCAGGAGTTGCAGAAGCGCTTCCAGCGGGAGGTCGAGATCCTCAAGACCCTTCGCCATCCCAACATCGTGAGCATCCTGGACCTGGGGGTGACCCCGGGTGGGTTTCCCTACTTCGTCATGGACCTGGTGATCGGCAAGACCCTGGGTCAGGCGATTCACCATGCGCCGCTCGATGAGAGACGGATCATCCACATCGCCAGGCAGGTGTTGGCCGCGCTCGATACCGCCCATCGAATCCAGGTCATCCATCGAGACCTGAAGCCGGGCAACATCATGCTGCGGGACAACTACGGCTGGCCCGACTTTGTGACCGTGCTGGACTTCGGCATCGCCAAGGTCTTGAAATCGGATATCACCATGACCGGCCTGGTGGCAGGAACGCCCTGGTACATGGCTCCCGAGCATGCCCGTGGCGAGCGGGAGCTGGATGGTCGGCTCGACCTGTATTCTCTGGGCCTCATCATGGCCGAGTGCCTGACCGGAAAACCGGTGGTCGGGCAGGAGGAGCCGTTTGCGGCCGCCGTCTTCCAGGCTGGGCCGACCCCGCACACCTTCGAGCAGATTGTGATCCGTTCCCGGTTGTTCCAGGTGATCCAGCGCGCCACCGAGAAAGATCGTGGCCGGAGGTATCCGGATGCGGCAGCCATGCTCATGGATCTGAATCGGATCGAGGCGGAGGGAGGAGAGGCCGCAAGGCCTTCCCCTCCGCGGCGGGGTCACGGGACGCCACGCGCGCGGTTGATGCCGGAAGGTGGGCAGTCTGCCTCGGGATTGGCCGACAAAGTAGTCGAAGCCAGAAGAGGGGTGGCAGAGGTGCCGCCGCAGGCGGAAGATGGCGAAGTGCTTCCGTTTTCCAGGCCATCGGTTGACGGGAGAGGGGCGGGTGAGGGTGCGGCGGTTTTTGGGCCCGATCAGGCGCTGGATCGGGTTCGGCCGCTCTCTCTCGGGCGTCGCCTGATGCTATTGGCGGCGTTGGTCTTCTGTTGCCTTGCGATTGGTTGGGTTCTTGGGTCGCAGCTGGGGCCCGATGAGTCCCCATCGGATGCCAGGCGGCTGGGCCTTGGGGCAAGGGGGGAGGCACAACCTTTTACCTCAGGCGGCGAGGTCAGTTGTGAGGGAGAGGATCTGGACGGCTGTGTGCTGTTGGCCGAGTCGGCTCTCCACGGGCGGGATCGGCCGGGAGGTGGCGCGGTGGCCGAAGCGCTGCTCCGGCGGGGGTGCGAGGGGGGAAGACAGGAGGCTTGCCGTCGCCTGGGAGCCATGTTGCAGCACGCTTCCGGCATACTTCCCGATCAGGAGCAAGCCAGGGCGATCTTCGCGCGATCCTGTACGGAGGGGTACCTGGAATCCTGTGTCGATCTGGGGCACCTGCTCACAGAGGGGCTGGGAACCGAGGTCGATGGCGAACGGGCCCGCCAGTTGTTCAATACCGCCTGTCAGTCGGGCGTCGAGCGCGGTTGCGTCGGTCTGGGGCTGCTCTATCGGGATGGGATGGGGGTGGCGGCAGACCAGAGTCGAGCCAGGGCGTTGTTCGAATCCTCCTGCCAGACGGGTGAGCCCAGCGGTTGCCTGGAGCTGGGGAAAGCCCTGCGCACCGGGGTCGGAGGGGGGCGCGATCCGGTGCGGGCGGCCTGGTACCTCCGGCTCGCTTGCGACGGGCAGGAGTACACCGGCTGTAGCCAGCTGGGGGAGCTTTTGGTCAGCGAGTTGGGGATGGCGGACGGCCAGCGTCAGGCGTTGGAGCTGTTCACCCTCTCCTGCGACCATTGGGATGGGGAAGGGTGCTTCCACCTGGGGACGCTGAGCGAGGCGGGCATCGGGCTACCTCTCGACCTGCCTCGGGCTGCCGAGCTCTACGAGTGGGCCTGTCTGGGAGCGGTGCACCAGAGCTGCTATCGGCTGGCCGGCTTGTACCGTCGAGGAGAAGGGGTCGAAACCGACCTTGGACGAGCGCTGGCTCTCTACACCAGAGCCTGCGATGGCCAGGTTGCGGCGGCTTGTCTCCAGGCAGGCCTGATGGCCGAGGAGGGGATGGGTACGACCCCATCGGACGAGCGGTCGATCCCTTTTTATCGGACAGGTTGCGAGGGAGGCGAGATGGCCGCCTGTATGCGGCTTGGAATCCTGCAGGAGACGGGCCGGGGTCAGGCGGTGGACGAAGCGGGCGCCCAGGCACTGTATGACCGGGCGTGTAGCGCCGGCCAGGTGCAGGCCTGCTACCGCCTGGCGGTCATGCTAGACCAGGGAAGGGGCACTGCTCGGAGGGAGCTCCAGCCGGCCCGCTTGTATCGGCAAGCCTGCGAAGGGGAGGTCATCGAGGGATGCCATCAACTGGGCTTGATGGTTCTCGAGGGCCGCGGAGTGGAGAAAGATACGGCGGAAGCTGCCCGCCTGTTCTCGCTCACCTGCACCGAAGGCTCCCTGCTCGGCTGCTTTGCCCTCGCTCAGCTGCTTGGCCGTGGAGATGGGGTGGCTCGCGATCCCCAGCGGGCTTGTGCCCTCTTCGAGCGGGTCTGCGAGAGCGGAGAGCATACCGCCTGCACCTGGCTCGGCCACTGTTACGCAGAGGGCGAAGGGGTTGCGCTCGACCTGGTGCGAGCCGCCGAGCTGTTCGAGCGATCCTGCCAGGCTGGGGATGCCGCTGCCTGTCTCCAGGCCGGCCTGTCGTATCAGCAGGGGGTCGGGGTCGTACGGGATGCGACCATGGCGGCCCTTCGCTTTCGGAACGGCTGCAGCGGCGGGAACGTCGAGGCCTGTGCTCATCTGGCCCAGGCCTACGACGAGGGCCAAGGCGTGGAGCAGGACTTCGAGCGGGCCGCCCAGTTCTACCAGATCGCCTGCAGCAACCAGCATTTGCCTTCCTGCACCCGTCTGGCGTTGTTTTTCCAGGCGGGCCAGGGGGTTTCACAAGACCATGGGCAAGCGGCTACCCTGTTCGACCAGAGCTGCGAGGGGGGCGTGATGCTGGCCTGCTACCACGTGGGTTTACAAGCGCTGGCGGGAGAGGGGCGCGATCGTAGCGCTTCGCGCGCGGTCCGTCGACTGAGAATGGCCTGCGACGGGGGATACGCACCGGCCTGCACTGAGCTGGGGCGCCTGTACCAACAGGGAACCGGTGGAGTCTCCCGCAACCAGCGGGAGAGCACCTCCTACTACCAGCGAGGATGTGAAGCCGGCCAGATGGATGCCTGCGCCCTCCTGGGGGAGGCCTACCTGGTTGGAAGAGGGGTAGATAGCAACCTGCCTCTTGCCCTCACGTTTCTCCGTCAGGGTTGCCAGGCCGGAGAGGTCGAGGCGTGCACCGCCTTGGAGGCGCTGGGTTACGGCGCAGGGGAAGGATCCGGCCCATAGCTGGATGGCGGGCGCGTCAACCTGGGAGCCCGGCACCCGATTCGGTATACTTTACGGGCTCGTTCGAATTCGTTACCCTACAACCCGACTTCAGCGGGGAACAAGAACATGCGGCAAACCAACCAGCCTGAACACGTGACAGCGCCTTGGTGGCCCTTCGCCGGTATGCTGCTGGCCGCGGGCCTGCTTCTGTGCCAATGCAACCTCGGCTACGATCCCAGCAGTGTGGCGCTCAGAGATGCATCGGTGACCGACACGCCGGTGGATCTCCAGTTGGACCCGACGGCGGATCCCCAGGAGGATCCGGTCGTAACGCCTGACCAGGGGGCCGATCCCGACCAGGGGCAAGACCTGGTGGTCGAGCCGACAATCGACATGCCGGACGAGGAGATCGTCTCCGAGTGCGCGCCCGTCGACCTGGAGTCGACTCTGGGCCGAGCCGTGGCCAGTGGGGACACGACCACCGCGGGGAACGGCTACTCGGGAAGCTGCGGGGGCCAGAATGCCCCGGAGGTGATCTATCGTTGGACACCGCCTTTCGAGAGCATCTTTCACTTCGATACCTTCGGCTCTCGTATTCCGACCGCGATCTACATCCGGGCGGATGATTGCGACGGGACGGAGCTGGAATGCCATGTCCGCACCTCTACCCTGTTTCACACCGGGATCGACCTGGTTGCAGGTGAAGGCGACAACCTGATCATCTTCGTGGATGGCCAGTCCGACCAGTCGGGGAGATACACGCTCAACATCCTGGACATGAACGAGATCGAGACAGACTGTGACAACGAGCTGGACGAGGACTCCGACGGGTCGCCCGACTGTCGCGATCCGGGCTGCCAGGGTACGGAGGCTTGTGTTCCTGGTGATGTCCCGACGGGCGAGGCTTGCGCCGCCAACAACGAATGCTCGGCCACTGAGAACGACCCCCTCTGCCTGAGGCTCGCGTTCAGCCAGACCTGGACCGGTGGATACTGCTCCGAATTTTGCTCGGTGGAAGATGACCCCTGCACCGGGGATGCCGTTTGCCAGATCCTGCCCGGGGTACCCTGGGGGGTCTGCCTTTCCACCTGCTCTGTCGCTATCGAACCGACAGGTTGTCGTGACGGGTACACCTGCATGCCGTTCGGGGAGCACCCGGGAGTGTGCCTTCCCGCCGTCAACTAATCGAACACCCCTCGATCCGATGCAAGTAGCGGTGCTCGGCGCAGGCAAGATGGGACAGGCCGCCGTGTATTTGCTGTCGCGCCGTGCTCCCATCGACCGGGTGTTGGTGATCGACCGGGATGAGCGCACAGCCACCAAGGCGGCCGAGGTCTTTGGCAACAACAAGACGGTGCCGGCCGTCCTGGATGTGGCGGATGGGACCGAGCTCCGCGTTCTGCTGGCAGACTGCGAGGTGGCGCTGGGGGCGGTGAGCTACCGTTACAACGTGGAGATCACCCAGGCCTGCATCGATACCCGGACCCATTTCTGCGACCTGGGCGGGAACCACACCGTGGTGGAGACCCAGTTCAGCCTTTCGGCCGCGGTGGCCGAGAGCGGCATCGCGGTGATCCCGGACTGCGGTCTGGCTCCAGGCCTGGTCAATATCCTGACCGCCCGTCTGCTGCAGTCGATGCCCGATGCCCACACCATCCGCATTCGGGTGGGAGGGTTACCTCTGCGGCCGACCCCGCCCTTCTACTACCACCTGGTTTTCTCCGCCGAAGGGCTGCTCAACGAGTACCGGGAGCCGACCCGGGTGCTGCGTGAGGGCAAGCTGGTGGAGGTGGAAACCCTGGGCGAGCTGGAGGAGCTGTCCTTCCCGCCACCGTTTACGCGGCTGGAAGCCTTCCACACCTCGGGTGGCATCTCCACTTTGCCCCAAACCATGCAGGAAAGAGTCGACAACCTCGACTACAAGACCATCCGGTACCCCGGACACCGAGATCTGATCCGGGCTCTTTTCGCCCTGGGGTTGGCCGACGAGCAACCCGAGCTCATCGACCGGACCCGGATCATCCCTCGACGCGTACTGGAGCACCACCTGGGCAAGTACCTCAAGAACGAGGGGCCCGATGTGGTCCTGGTGCTGGTGGAAGCACTGGGCCCACAAGGCCGCCGCGCCCTACGCATCATCCATCAAGGCGACGGGGAGCACGGGCTTTCCGCCATGATGCAGTGCACCTCGTTCCCGGCCGCCATCATCGCCCACATGTTGGCCTGCGGGGAGATCGGGCAGAGCGGCACGCTGTACCAGGAGAGCTCCATACCGATCCAGCCGTTTTTCGATCGGCTGGCGGAGGCCGGGATCTCGCTCATCGAGGAGTGACGCGACGCCGAAGCCACACGATCGAGGCCAGGGCCAGGCCGAGCGCGAGGATCCAACAACCAGGGCTGTCGGACGGTCTGACGCTGCAGCCACAACCGGCCCCGCCTGAGGGCAGCTGCCCGCCATCCGATGGATCGGAGCCAGGGGTGACACAGCGGTAGGTGGTACTGCAGACCTGGTCTGAATCACATTGGCCGCAGCTCCCGCCGCAGCCGTCGTCACCGCATTCGCGGCCGCCGCAGTTTGGCTCGCAGCCTGCGATGCAGACTCCATCGGAGGTGCAGTACCAGCCGTACTCGCAGGTTCCGCAGACTCCACCGCAGCCGTCCGGACCGCACTGGCGTCCGGCGCAGTCGGGGAGGCAGTTGGGCTCGCAACGCCCGGCGTCCGTGCAGTGCTCCTGGGTGGAGCAGGTTCCGCAGACTCCGCCGCAGCCATCCGGACCGCACTGGCGTCCGGTGCAGTCGGGGAGGCAGTCGGGCTCGCAAAGACCCGCATTGGTGCAGTGCTCCTCTGCGGCGCAAGAGCCGCAGCTGCCGCCGCAGCCATCGCTTCCACACTCGCGGCCCTCGCAGTCTGGGATGCAGCTGGTCTCGCAACGCCCGGCGTCTGTACAATGCTCCTGTGCGGAGCAGGAGCCGCAGCTGCCGCCGCAGCCGTCCGGGCCGCACTCGCGTCCGGCGCAGCTCGGGGTGCACAGGTCCTGGCAGTTGCCCTGGCAATCGCAGTACTGGTCCGGTCCACAGTTGTACAGCGTCTGGGAGGGATCGTCGCAGTCCGGGTCGTAGGCGCCGCAGTTGCAGTCGCAGCCATCCCGGGTGGCGTAGTAACTGGGCTCGCAGCTCCAACTGGCGGGTGCACTCGCAGAGCCTTGCGGGGTGATGTCGATGGTCCGTGCGTTGTCGGTGAACTCGTCGAACATGCGGGAGGTGAGCCAGGCGTGGTGGTTGTCGTAGAGGTACATCACCTTGTTGGTGTCGTTGTAACCGACGATGGTCACCGCATGTGCCCCGCTTTCGCCGGGAACCCAGGGCGAGCCCCCGAAGTAGACCGGCTGGTCGTCGTCGAGGTAGTCGGTGATGTCCCAGGCCCACCAGACCACCTCGTCGAAGTCGTAGGAGAAGGAGTAGCCCAACAGCTCGTTGGTGTAGGCCTGGGCCGCCTCCACCGCGTCATAGGTGAACAGCGACCACCAGTCGAACTCGCTCCCGGACCCCGCCCCGCATTCCACGTCGGACAGCAGGTAGAGGGTTTCGGTCACCTCCCCGAAGCCGGCCGCGTTGTCGGAGCCGCCGTTTCCACATGGGTAGAGGTTCTCCCAGGGGCCGGCGCTCTCGTGGGTATAGTCATCCCAGTAGGCGAAGATGGTGGCCAGGGCCGATTCCCAGCACACGCAGCACTCGCCGCAGTCGTCGGCCTGCGTCCAGGGATACAGGACCTGGACGATGGTCGACTCGGTGGCGTTACGCAGGAAGTAGGAATCCGCCCGGACCGCGGAGGCCCCGGACAAGAAAACCCAGGCCGCCAGTGGTACCAGGATCGCCAGGTGGAGTCGTTGCCGGATCATGACGGGCCTCCCTGTGGCCGACCAGCATACCAGAAAGTGGAATGGTCAACCTTAGCAAAATGGATTAGGCTGAATGTCGTACAGTGTCACCAAGACCGGAGAGAATTCGATGGACGAGCGATTCGACGACAACGGCACCGACGATCGCAGCCCGGGCGAAAGTCAACCGCCAACCGAGAGACAACTCCCAGGAGAGTCTTTCCCGACCGAGCTGGAACGATCCGGGGGACCGATCCGGTTGACCGTCCGCTCCGACTCGGGGACGGGCGTAAGCCCCGGGATCTACGTCGGTGAGCCGGCATCCCTGGTCGATACCGGTATCGAACCAGCGGCTGTCGGGGTGACCGCTATCGTCGGCCACAGCCGGATCGGTCCGGTCTTGGAGCCGGTGGCGTGCAGCAGCGAGAGCGAGGCCAACCAGCATTTCGGCGATTTCGAGGATGCCGGGGTGCTGGCCGCCGCCATACACGGCTTTTTCCAGAACGGGGGCAAGCGCTGCTATGTGCTCAACCTGGGGGAGCCAAGCCGGACCTTGAGACCGCAGGACCTGCTGCCGCTCCGCCAGCCGCGCGACATCGAGCTGGTCTGTGCGCCTGCCAAGACCGACCCCCAGGATTACCAGGTCCTGATGTCTCACTGCTCCGAGATGAAGACCCGCCTGGCGCTGCTGGATGGCCCCCAGGATCTGGCCCGCTCGCTGACCTCCCTCCACCCGCCGGCAGGCGGCAACGGCGCGATGTACGTCCCCTGGCTCAGGCTGCACGATCCGGCCCGGCGAACGGTGGTCGCCGTCCCCCCCTGCGGGCACATGGCCGGCCTGATGGCCCAGGTGGCGCGGGAACGGGGCGTTCACAAGGCGCCCGCCAACGAGCCGCTCAAGGGGCTCATCGAGCTGGATGTGGACATCGACACCGGGATGCAGAACATCCTGCATCCTCGTCGAATCAACTGCATTCGCAGGATGCCGCGGCTCCCGGGATTTCGCCCCTGGGGAGCCCGGACCTTGGCCGAGCAGGGACCGTTCGACGGCATCCCGGCCTACAGGGTGTACTCCTATGTGGTGCGCTCTTTCGAGACCGGCTGTCCCTGGCTGGCTGGCGCGCTGAGCGAGCCGGAGACCTGGGAGCGGCTGGTGCGCATGGGGGAGGCGTTTCTAACACGGCTATGGCAGTCGGGCGCCCTGGCAGGCTCCACGCCGGAGGAGGCGTTCTTTATCCGCTGTGACGGGACGCTCAACGAGTTCGGCCACCCGGACAGCGGGAGGATCGTGGCCGAAATCGGACTGGCGCTGTCGGGGCCCGGCAGATTCACGGTAGCTCGAGTGGAGCTGGATACCACCGGCTTCGACGCCTGATGCTCAGGCCACGCCCTGGCAGGCTGGTGGTGGTCCTCTCTTGGTTGTGCTTCACCCTGGCCGCTGCATCGGCGATCCACCCGGTCGCCATGGCGATACCGAAGGGAGAGGGCACCGCTCCCGCATTTCCCCCGCGTTTCGGATCTCTGGCCTGCCCGTTTGTGGCGGAGGCAACAGAAGCGGCGGTTCCCGATTCACCGCTTGCCGACACGCTGTTTCCGCCGGCTGTCATGGGAGCTCCGAAAGAAGAGGGGAATGCCCCTGCCCGGTCACCTTCTGCCGAGGCGTTGCCCCTCCCGTTCCCGGTGACGGCGGAGGAGGGGGTGAGTCGCGGCCGGCTTCTGGCGCAAGTCACGCCCCGCCAGCAGGATGTCGGCCAACCGGACCCCCGCTGCAGCTGGCCCGCCACTTCCTACGAGGCCATGCGCTGGACCTTGGAGACCCTGGCCCGCCATGCGCCCGAGATCGCCCGCCTGGAGATCCTGGGGACCAGCGTGCAGGGACGGCCCATCCTGGGGCTGCGGATCAGCGATCACATCGATCGCAACGAGATGGAGCCGGAAGCCCGGGTGGTGGGCGCCATCCACGGAAACGAGCGGATCTCCTACGAGGTGGCCATCTTTTTGGCCATCCGGCTGGTCAAGGGCTATACGCTCTACCCCGAGGTCAACCAGGTGGTCGACGGGGTGGAGACGCTCATCATCCCCATGCTCAACCCCGATGGCGTGGCAGCCTGCACCCGCGAGAACGCGCTCGGCGTCGACCTCAACCGCAACTTCTCCTTCATGCAGCTTTCCACCCTCTCCGGGAACCCCAGCTTCTCCGAGCCGGAAAGCCGAGCCCTGCGCGATGACGCCCTGGACCACCCCTACGTCCTGGGCCTCTCCTACCACGCCACCGCCAACTACCTGAACCTGGTCTGGAACTACACCCCCGTCCCCCCCCGCCACCTGCCGGAGCTGTTCCAGCTGATGCGGCAGTACTCCCTGGCGACCGGCTACGTGATCACACTGGGATGGCACTGGTATGCCGTCTACGGCGAGATGACCGACTGGAGCTACGGAACGCGGGGGATGCTGGACACCATCGTCGAGATCCCGGGTGACCCCGACCAGGGCCAGCACACCTCCATCCACGTCCCCAGGGCACTCACCCTGCTATCGCGGGCCACCGAGGGGCTGGCCGGCCGGGTGCGGGCGGCAGACACCGGCGCGCCGCTTTCTGCCTGGATCTCCGTCGAGCAGCGGCCCATGCCGATCTACACCGAGCCGGAGAACGGCGACTTCCACACCTTCTTGTTGCCGGGCTCTTACAGCCTCATCGCCCACGCTCCGGGCTACCAGCCCTTGCGGATCGACGGCATCCAGGTGCCGGAGGATGGATCTTCCTGGACCGAGCTCGAGCTGGAGCCAGGGGGGCCAACCTGCGGCTTCGCTGTCCTGGGAACCCTGCTTCCCGGGGAGATCGATACCGGATGGTATCAAAACCGTTCCCAGCCTGCCGACGCGCTCGGCCCACCCGACGGGGAGGCCTACGCATTGGAGCCGACTGGAGAGATTGCGCTGGATCTGGGAACGACCATCTCCGATCGCGAGGGCCCCGATCTCCGCATTCACGAAGCCACGGTCGGAGGCGCTCACGCCTGCCTTGTCCTGGGCGCCGCCGATCGAGACGGACCTTTTTTTCAGCTGGGCAAGGTCCAGGGCACCGCCGAGATCGACCTGGCGGAGGCGGGTGTCAGCCAGATCCGCTACCTGCGCCTGGTGGACCTCTCCACTGGCAGCTTCGGCGACCCTCCGGCCAGCTTCGGGCTGGATGCGGTGGAGGTGCTGGAGGATCGTGACTAGTTTTTTGGCCTGCGGTTTATCGTGAGCGGCGGCGGTAGTGATCCTGCCTGGTCGGCTCTGCCCCTCGCTCAGGCTCAGACGCTCAGGCTCAGACGCTCAGGCTCAGACGCTCACGCTCGATCGGCACACAGGATGTTACCTGGTGCGATGGCAGAGGGAGAAGACCCTACCCTGCAGCGCGAGCCCGAGCCCGAAGGGCTCGGAAGGCGAAGCCGACGAGCGGCTGCAGGGCAGGGGCTTCGACCGGCCCGCGCACTAGCCATGGGCAAGTGGAGCTAACCTTGTAACGACGCACCTCGCTCACGCTCAGTCGCTCACGCTCAGTCGCTCACGCTCAGTCGCTCACGCTCGATCGGCACACAGGATGTTGCCTGACACGGGGGTGCTGCATCCGGTGAGAGGAAAGCAAGAGCGGAACCGCTGCAGGGTAAGGGCTTCGACCATCTGGCGCTCCCCCCCCCTGGACCTGCGACCAGGGTGCCGGAGTGTCGCGTGGTACGGGTGAACCGCTCCACTCACCGCATGCAGCGGGTGAGCCGCAACCACTGCAGGCGGGTGTCGGCGTCCATCTCGACGTAGAGGTCCCACTTGAGGTCGGCCCCCGAGCGGCACTCGCCCACGGGCTGCTCGGAGAAGACATCCACCAGGGCGTAGTCGTAGTCGTCTCGCAGGTAGAGGGCTCCTGCCAGGTCGGAGGGGATGTAGTAGCTCTGGGCGACGTACTGCGGCCAGAGGTTGTGGAAGGCGAACAGCACGTTACCGTCGCTAGACCACTTGACCATGGCCAGGATGCGGGGATCGACCAGCTGGTTCTGACGGGTCCTCAAAAAGGTCCGGTGGGAGTCGATGAGGGCGCGGTTCGCCTCGGCCAGCCGTCCGGTGATGATCTCGTGGTAGAAGGAGAGGAGCTGGTCGGCCTGAGAGAGATAGTTCTGGCTGCCGACGAAGCGGCTTCGGAGGTAGTCGGGCTTGCGGAAGGCGAGGCCGTAGGGTTCACCGAACTCCTGTCCCATGAGCAGCATGGGGGTAGACCAGGTGGCGGCTCCGATGGCCCAGAAGCCGGCGCCGGTCCAGACGTCGAAGCCGGTGCCGTCGGTGAGGCGATGCTCGTCGTGGGTCTCCAGGGCGGTCATGACGTAGGTGCGCCCCCCGAAGCGGTCCATGTTGCCCAGCACCCACTCCAGGTGGGGGGCGTCCTTGGTGACCCCGTCTCGGCCGGTCATGTCGCGGACGTAGCCCTCGGTGATGACATCGACCACCCGGCCCATCTCCTGCTGGGCGTGGAACTCCTCGGCCAGGTAGACCGGCAGGGCTTGCCCGCGCAGGTGGGCGTAGTAGTTCACCTTGCTGACGATGTAGTCCCACTCGTTGGGGCCCAGGCCGTTGGCCGGATCGGTGGTGTGGTCGAGGCGGAAGCCGTCCACGCCCCGGGAGACCCAGTAGTTCATGATGCGGAAGAGGTACTCGCGCTGGCGCAGGAACTCGTGGCGGTGGGTGGTATTGGACTCGTGGTGGAACAAGAACTTCACGTCCCGCCAGTTGTTGGTGAAGTAGTCGCCGGGGCCGCTGGAGGGGTCCCAGCGGTTGGCGCCCAAAAAGAAGCCGGGGGCCGCCTGCTCCAGGTACTGGGTGTCGCAGGGGAACTGGGCCCGTTCCCAGTCCAGAGCGTCGCGCCAGACGTTGTAGGCGACGACCAGCTGCTGTCCGGAGAGTGAAGGACAGTGGTTTTGGAGGGCCTGCAGGCGGGCACGATGCTCGGGGTCGGCGTTAGAGAGCTGAGTCAGCTCGGCGGGGGTGTCCAGGAGCTCGGGGTAGAGCAGGGCCTCGTCGTGGGTGCGCTGGAAGTTCCACAGGTCGTTGAGGTTCTCGTTGGAGGCGATGCGCTCCCGGACGGGGACGAAGTCGGTGTAGTCGTACATCAGGTAGTTGTGGCCGAAGTGGTTGAAGGCCACATCGAGCATCACCCGCATGCCTCGCCGGTGGGCCTCGGCGATGAGCGCCTCCAGCCGGTCGTTGCCCCAGCAAGGGGTGGCGGAGTACTCGTCGAGATCCTGGCGGATGCAGCTATTGGCGAGGGTTCCCCTGACGTGCAGGTAGTCGCGCACGGCGTAGGGGGAGCCGAGGGTGTCGCAGCCGTCGGGGATGCTCCAGGTGTCGTTGTTGGGGAAGAGCGGCATCAACCAGATGGTGTTGGCGCCCACCTGTTCGTCGATGTAGCGGACGGTGATCCCGGAGCGGAAGTCGGCGGTGTTCGCCAGCATGTCGTCGAGGGTGCCCAGGCGGATCTCCTGGAGCTCGTCGAGGTCGCTGCAGGTCATGCCCTGGGCGCGATAGGGGATGTCGGGGGCGATCTTGTTCAAGCAGGCCTGCCGCTGCCAGTTCGCCCCCACGTCCGGGTGGCAGGCGTTGGCGGAGCGGACCTGGACCTCGTAGAGCACCATCCGTCCGGCGGCCAGGTTGAGCTCGTTGTATCCGGTGGCCTCGTCGGGCTTTCCGCCCCCGTCGTCCTGGGAGCCGTCCTCGGAGGTGTCTGGACTCAGGTCGATCTCGGCACAAGCGGGGGGGAGCGCCAGGAAGGCCAGCAGGAAAAGAAGCCACAAGATGGGCGAGCCACAAGCGGCCAGGGATTGTCTGGATGGTTCGAGCGGGCGGTCGGACCGCACCGCCGGTTGGTTTTCGCAACGCTTCACGTCCGTTCCCTCCACCGAGAGGAGTGGGTCGCTTGGACTCCTGTGCGAACGATCAGTGCCGGATGCGCTGATAGACCATCAGGGGCCCCAGCATCATCCCGATTCCGGTCGCTCCGATCAAGAACTTTCCTGTCCGAAGGAGCTCGGTGCGCAGATTTTCCCGCTCCTCCTTGCAGTCCCCCGAGATCAACGCGAGGCCGTAATCCAGCGTGTTTCCCGCCCGGTTGGCCAGGTTGATGACGTGGGCGCTGGACTCGATGGCAGCCCGTTCCTGCTGGGAGAAGTAGTGGAGCAGTTGCGCGTAGAGCGCTTCATCGCGGGATTGGAACCCCCTGCGGGCCAGGTCGCGCACGAAGGCCAGGGCTACCCGCTCCCCTTCGGGTAGATCGCTTTCCTGTCCATCCAGTATCGCCTGGATCTCCTGCGGGTCGAGGCCGGAGAGCTTCCCGAAGAAGGTGTGGGCCCTCTGGCAGTAGGGGCAGCGGTTCTCCGCGGTAACGGCCAGCATCAGCCGTTCCCTGAATCGGTTGGAGAGGGGGCGACCGCCAATGGTCGGCAGCACCCTCAACAGGTGGCGATGCATGTGGCGCAGTGCGCGCACCAGGCTTTCGCCGGTCCAGATCGGCCGGTCGAAGCATTCGGGGTTGGGGTTCATCGGCTGGGCACCTCAATCGGAGAAGAAGACGGTCATCGCCTGGACCATGTAGTAGTGGTCGTAGGTTCCTCCCATCTCGCGGATGGAGTGCATGGCTAGCTGGGGATTGCCGACATCGACGGTGACCATTCCGAGCTGTGCCGAGGCCATGCTGCCGATGGTCGATCCGGAGGGAGAATCGGAACGGTTCACGAAGCGCTGGCAAGGGACCTGTGCCCCGCGACAGAGCCTCTCGAAGAGCGCCGCCGAATAGCCGTCGGTCGCGTAGGCCCGTCCGGCGTGGGTCTTGATGACCGGTCCGCCGTTCAGGAGGGGCGCGTGGTTCGGTTCGCTCTTCTCCACGTAGCCAGGATGGAGGGCGTGGGCGTTGTCGGCGGAGATCAGGATGGAGGAGGCGAGCGCCTGGAGGTAGCCTTGCCGGTCGTCGCCCAGGGCCAAGGCGATCCGTTCGAGGATGGCGGGCACCAAGTTGGATCGGGCACCCTGGGCGGTCAGGCTTCCGACCTCCTCGCTGTCGTAGAAGACCGCCAGGCGAGTGGCCTCACTGGCACAATCGACCGCAGCGACCAGGGCGGTGGAGGCGGCGTGGCACATGGAGAGGTTGTCCAGGCGGCCAGAGCGGACGAACTCCTCCTCCAGGCCGGCGAAGCTGGCCGGTTGCAGGTCGAAGAGCACCAGGTCGAAACCGAGGATCTGCTCGGGCTCCACATCGGCGGCGGAGGCGAGTAGCCGTCCGAAAAGTGCCGGCTGTGCCGACTCCTCCTCGATGGCCGCCAGGATGGGCCACATCTCGGTCTGTGGGTTGATCTTCAGACCTTCCTGGTTGACCTGCCGGTTCATGTGTAGCGCTGCATTGGGAATGCTGATCACCGGTCTGTGCAGCCGGATAAGACGGGAGGACAGGGAGGTGCCGTCAGGAGACAGCACGAGCCGGCCGCACAACCCCAGGTCCCGGTCCATCCAGGTTGCCAGCACCGGACTTCCGTACAGCTCGATACCCAGGCCGATCAAACCATGGCTCACCTGCTCCGCCTGTGGCTTGAGCTTCAGACAGGGGCTGTCGGTGTGGGCCGCAACCAGGTGGAACCCCCCCGACGAGGGAGGCCGGCTGCCCGGAACGAAGGCGATCACCGAGGTGTCGTTGCGTTGGATGAAATACCTGCCGCCGGGCTCGATGGCGAAGGGCTCGCGCTCGTCGATCCGCTTGAAGCCGGCGGTTTCCAGGCGCCCGACCAGGGTGGCCGCCCCGTGGTAGGCGCTGGGGCTCGCATCCAGAAAGGCGAGCAGGTCAGCGGCCATCCCCCAGGCCTTGATCTTGGTCTCCTGGTCGGTGGAAGCGATGTTCGGTGCCAATTCAGCCTCCTGGTCCCCCGCAACCCCGTGGCGGTGGGGCCGATAGTGTAGAACCGGTGCTCGGTCTGTAGCAAGCCGGTTGGCACCGCCAGCCGTTGTCCACCTGGCGCGGGCCAGCGCCCTTGACCTGTGTCGCGCCGCTCGCCGGGCAGGTAGTGGATTCTGTGCCTGGCAGATCCACCACCAAAGGTGCCGGAATCCCAAACCTGGGTTATAGTGGGGCGTCTACTTCTAGCCTGAGGGAGGGGCGTGATGACCGTGCGACTGGACCACCTGGACGAGCTCGACCTGGCCGAGCTGTTCCCCGATGACGAACTGAGCGGCGAGGCCGGAGACATCAGGGCTCCGGGGCGAAGGGGGCTCTGCCGGATCGGTCAAGACACCTGGCTGGAGTACATCGAGGAGCTGAGGGCGCGTGGTCTTTTGCTGAAGCCCGACTCGCCGATGCTCCAGTGGCCGATCGACCGGGCTGGCCGGTATGTCGTGCTATATGGCGTCGATCTCCCACCTGCCGATACCGTGGGGGCCGCTGGTGCGATCACACATCGACAGGGCGGCCGTCTCTGGGGGCTCCTGGTAGACGATAGCTTGCTGGCACTGCAGAAGAAGCTGCGGGAGGTCCAGGAGGGATGGGGGTTTGCGCCCAAGGCGCTGCTCGATGTCGCCGGGCTGGTACAAGGGGGGGCAGGGCAATTAGCCGAGGGCGGTGAGGGGCGACCGGCGACACCATTCCAGGCGGTGGCGGTCAAGGCGCTGCGCAGCCCGGGCCAGTTCGCGGTCTTCTCCTTGCCCGAAGGAGATGCCCATGTGCCCGGTCTGGAGATGGCGGCCGAGCGGCTGGACGCTCTGCAACGATACGGGCTACCTGACAAGCTGACCGACCCCAGGCAGGTGATCGAAGGGCTGCTCCTCTCGTTGAAAAAGGATGACTACGATCTGTTCTGCTCTCTCTGGATCGATGGGGTTCATCCTACCATCCTGAAAGCGCGTTTCCTTCAGCTCAAGAAGAACTACGAGGCGGTTTCCGGCAATATCTCCGTGGGGGAGTACGACTCCAGCTACAACCTGGAAAACTACGCCCAGTACGGGAGGGTGCGCATCTACATGAACCGCACCTTCCCCGGGGGGGCATCCAGCCAGGCGCCGCTCTGGCTGGTGCGACAACAGGACGAGTGGCGGCTGGAGAAGGGCACCATCTAGCCGGGTGGACGGCTGGCCCGGGCCGACACCGCGCTGCGGCGGAAGGGGTGGCGATGTCTTCGAAACCGAAAACAGCATGAAACAGCCCGCGGTCGGGTCACTGTGGGGCTGATCGGTGCGGCAACAGGATGGTTGCCGGTCAGAGAAGGACACAGGCTCGCCGGTCGGATAGGCATCACCGACGCGCCGCAACGGGGTAAGCTTGCGATGTCTTCAAGCCTGGAACAGCAACGGATGGCCCGCGCCCGGATCATCGCCGAGGCGGGTGGCGTATCGCCGGCCATCGCCGGGGGGGCATTGCCGCTCCGGCTGGACCTCACCCTGTCCGAGGCGCTGGTGCTTGGCCTTCTGCGACAGGGGGTGACCCGTTTCGTCGGCGTCTTCGGACACGGATCGACCGAGCTTGCCGAGGTCCTGCGCCTCTACCAGGAGCAAGGGCTGTGCCGGACCTTCGCGGTCCGCAACGAGGTGGCTGCCGCCCATGCGGCCATGGCGCTGCGCTGGGTGACCGGGGAGAAGGCCGCCGTGTTCACCTCCATCGGTCCGGGGGCCCTGCATGCCCTGGCCGGTTCGCTGGCCGCCGCCAGCGACGGGATCGGGGTGTGGCACCTCTACGGAGACGAGACCACGGAGGAGGAAGGCCCCAACATGCAGCAGATCCCGCGCCACGACCAGGGGATGTTCCTCCGGCTTTGCTCGGCCATGGGACAGGCCTTCTGCCTGCAGACACCCCAGGCGCTGGGGACCGCGCTGCGCCGGGGGCACAATACCGTGGACCACCCCTTCCGTCCCGGCCCGTTCTACCTGCTGATGCCGATGAACACCCAGCCGCAGCTGATCCGGAACTTCAACCTGTCGGAGCTGGCGGAGCCGGCACTCCAGCAGGTTGGACCCGCCGCCGACGGCCCCAACCTCGAAGCAGCGGTAGAAGCCCTGCTTTCCGCCCGGCGGGTGGTGGTCAAGCTGGGTCAGGGGGCGAGGGGCGCCAGCGCCGGTCTGGCGGAGTTTGTCGAGCTGGTGGATGGCGTGGTGGTGTGGACCCCCATCGCCACGGGGATCTTTCCCGCCAGCCATCCGCGAGCCATGGCGGTGGGCGGCTCCAAGGGCTCCCTCTGCGGCAACCACGCCATGGAGAATGCCGATCTCCTGGTGGCCGTGGGCACCCGCTTCGTCTGCCAGTCCGACAGCTCGCGCACCGGATACCCCCAGGTCGAGCGGGTCGTCACCATCAACCCCGACCCCTACACCGCCAACCACTATGGCCGCAATATCCCCCTGCTGGGCGATGCCAACGCCACCTTGCGCAAGCTGTCGGCCGCCCTGCGTTCGCGGGGACGGAGCGCGACGCCGGACGGATCGCCCTGGCTGACCGACTGCCAGGCACAGCGCCGCGCCTGGGACGCGTTCAAGCGGGAGCGGTACGAGACCCCCGTGCTTCACGACGAGCGCTGGGGCAGACCGGTGCTTACCCAGCCGGCCGCCATCAAGGTCGCCACCGACTGGGCTCGACAGCGAGGGGCGATCTCCTTCTTCGACGCGGGCGACGTCCAGGCCAACGGGTTCCAGGTGGTCGAGGACGAGCAGCCGGGGATGACCTTCACCGATACCGGCGCCAGCTACATGGGGTTCGCGGTGTCCGCTCTGATGGCCACCGCCCTCGCCTCCCGCCCCTTCTACGGTCTGGCCTTCACCGGCGACGGCTCCTTCACCATGAACCCCCAGATTCTGATCGACGGAGCCAACCACGGCGCCACCGGCTGCATCCTCCTCATGGACAACCGGGCCATGGGCGCCATCTGGAGCCTGCAGAAGGCCCAGTACGGCCAGGGGCACGCCACCTGGGACGAGGTGTGTGTGGACTACCTGGGGTGGGCTCGCTCGGTGAAAGGGGTGGCCGCCTTCGATGGGGGGAGCAGCCCCCAGGAGTTGCGGGCGGCGCTGGATCAGGCTGGGGCTCACCAGGGTTTGTCTCTTGTCCACCTGCCGGTGTACTTCGGCGACCATCCGATGGGCGGGCTGGGAGCCTTCGGCCGCTGGAACGTGGGGAGCTGGGTGGAGGAGGTCCAGGCGCTGCGGCATCACATCGGGCTTTGATGCCCCAGGGAGCGAACCATGGAGATCCCTCACCAGCTCTACCTGAACGGCCAGTGGCGAGACAGCTCGGACGGCGCCACCGTCGAGGTGATCGATCCGGCTTCCGAGGAGACCATCGACTCGGTACCGGTTGCGACAGCCGCCGACGTCGACCTGGCCCTGGACTCCTCGGCGCGAGCCTTCGACTCCTTCCGGGAGGTTGAAGCCTGGAGTCGAGCCCAGTACCTGCGGGCCATCGCCGATTTCCTGCGGGAGCACCTCGATCCCATCGCCCTGACCCTCACCGAGGAGCAAGGCAAGCCCTTGGCTGAGGCAAAAGGCGAGATCCTGGCCTCGGCCGACCAGTTCGACTGGTACGCAGGGGAGGCGCAGCGGATCTACGGCCGGCTGGTAGAAGGCCACCATCGCGGCCATCGCCTGCTGGTCATGCGCCAGCCGATCGGGCCGGTGGCCGCCTTTGTCCCCTACAACTTTCCCGCCCTGCTTGCGGCCCGCAAGATGGCGCCGGCCATCGCGGCCGGATGCACGGTGATCGTCAAGCCCCCCATCGAGGCTCCCCGCACCACCTACTGGCTGGCCGAGGCCTGCCACCAGGTCGGGCTCCCCCCCGGCGTGGTCAACATGATCACCGGCCGGTCGAGCCAGATCAGCCAGCAACTGATCGCCTCCGAGGTGGTCCGCAAGGTTAGCCTCACCGGCTCGGTGCGGGTGGGACAGCAGCTCATGGCGCTGTGCGCTCGGCATGTCAAGCCGATCTCCCTGGAGCTGGGGGGTCACTCGCCGGTGCTGGTCTTCGAGGATGCCGAACTCGATCGGGCCGCCGAGATCTGCGCCCGGGGCAAGTTCCGCAACGCGGGGCAGGTCTGCATCAGCGCCAGCCGCTTCTATGTCCAGGAGTCGGTGGCGCAAAGGTTCATCGAGCGGTTCGTTCAGGTCGCCCGCTCTCTGCGGGTCGGGGATGGCCGAGTAGAGGGGGTCGATGTAGGGCCCTTGACCAACCGGACCCGGCTGGCGGCCACCGAACAGCTGGTAGAGGACGCTGTGGCTCAAGGGGCCACCGCGGCCTGCGGGGGCAGACGTCCCAGGGAGCACGCGAGGGGCTTCTTCTACGAGCCCACGGTGTTGACCGGCGTGGAGCCGTCCATGCGGATCATGAGGGAGGAGCCGTTCTGCCCGGTGGCTCCCATCGCCACCTTCCGCAGCCTGGAGGACGGGATCGAGAAGGCCAACGCCACCGAGTACGGCCTGGCGGGATACCTCTTCACCCAGAGCACCCGCACCGCCTTCCTGGCCGCCGAGAGGCTGGATGTGGGTATGGTCGGGGTGAACAACCTGGTCATCGCCACCGCCGAGTGCCCCTTCGGCGGTATCAAGCAATCCGGGTTCGGACGCGAAGGAGGGCAAGAATGGATCGAGTCCTACACGGTCTCCAAGTATGTCAATCTCCTGCTCTGAAGGGGTGGCCATGAACGGGACGAACGGGGGCGGTATCTATCGGAACCTCACCAGCTATGGCGATCCGGAGTTCTCCCGGTTCCTCCGCCGCGCCTTTCTCTCTGCTGCGGGGTACGACCCGCAGGATCTAGGCCGGCCGATCGTGGGCATCGCCGACACCAGCTCGGATTTCAACCCCTGTCACCGGGACATGCCTCCCCTTCGCGAGGCGGTGAAGCGCGGGGTGCTCCAGGCGGGGGGGCTCCCCTTCGTGTTCCCCACCTGCTCGTTGCACGAGATCCTGGTGTCCCCCACCACCATGCTCTATCGCAACCTGCTGGCCATGGAGACGGAGGAGATGATCCGGGCCCATCCCATGGATGCGGTGGTGCTGCTGGGCGGTTGTGACAAGACCGTCCCCGCCCAGCTCATGGCGGCCGCCTCGGCGGGGATCCCGGCCTTGTCGGTGGTGACCGGGCCGATGCGCTGCGGGGAATGGAAGGGGGAACGGCTGGGGGCGTGCACCGACTGCCGCCGGCTGTGGGCTGCCCACAGGGCTGGGAAGCTGGACGAGGCCGAGCTGGCCGAGGTCGAGCGGCAGCTCTGCCCGACCGGCGGGACCTGCATGGTGATGGGGACCGCCTCCACCATGGCCTGCCTGACCGAGGCCCTGGGCATGATGTTGCCGTACGGGGCGACGGCCCCCTCGGGGAGCGGGGACCGGCTGAGACAGGGGGTGCAGTCCGGACGCCGGGCGGTCGAGCTGGCGCTGCAGCGGCTGAACCCCACCCAGTTTCTGACCCCTGCCGCTTTCGAGAACGCCATCACCGTGCTCATGGCCATCTCGGGTTCCACCAACGCCATCATCCACTTGATCGCCGTGGCCCGGAGGGCCGGTGTGACCCTGAGTCTGGACGACTTCGAGAGGATCTCCACGCGGGTCCCCTTGCTGGTGGACTGCAAGCCGGCGGGCGCAGGCTACATGGAGGATCTCTACAAGGCGGGCGGGGTGCCCGCCCTGCTGAAGGTCCTGGAGCCGCTGCTGGATCGCTCCGCCCTCTGTGCGACCGGCAAGACCCTGGGGGAGCAGCTATCGGCCGTGGCGCCCCCAGAAAGCTGGCAGAGTACCATTCGGCCGCTCGACCGGCCGCTTTCTCAGGGGCGGTCGCTGGTGGTGTTGCGCGGCAACCTGGCCAAGAAGGGAGCGGTGCTCAAGCTGTCTGCGGCCAGCCCGGGTCTGCTGCAGCACCGGGGGCCGGCTGTGGTCTTCGAGTCGCCCGAGGACGCCTCGCGCCGGATCGATGACCCGGCCCTGGGGATCACGCCGGAGCATGTGCTGGTGCTGCGCAACGCGGGACCGGTGGGGGCCGGCATGCCTGAGGCCGGCTCGCTGCCCATCCCCCGATACCTGGCGGAGCAGGGGGTGAAAGACATGGTCCGCATCAGCGACGCCCGGATGAGCGGAACCGCCTTCGGGACGGTGGTGCTTCATTGCGCCCCCGAAGCGGCCCGAGGGGGAGGATTGGCCCTGGTGACCGATGGCGATCTCATCCAGCTGGATGTGCCGCGTCGGCGTGTGGATCTGCTGGTAAGCGACCAGGAGAGGGCGGAAAGGAAGGCGCGGTTCGTTCCTCCCCCTTTGCCGGAGCGGGGATGGCAGCGGCTGCACTGTGAGCATGTGCTCCAGGCCGATCAGGGGTCGGATCTGGATTTCTTGTGAGCCTGTCTGGTCATTGGAGCCCGTGTGACGGCTGTCGATGGCCGGCTGTGGGCGGGTGGCTGTCCGTTGCTTGCCGTCGGTGATAGTCTGGATGTCGATTGTTCGTTGGTCGTTGGAAGCGCCAGGAAGGGAGGGAGATCATGGAGCTCGTCGAGCAGTTCGAGGATGCACAGAAGCGGGTGAACAACCTGAAGAGCCGGCCGGGAAACGCGGAGCTTTTGAACCTGTACGCGCTCTACAAGCAGGGAACCATCGGCGACGTGACCGGCGAGAAGCCGGGACGCCTGGATTTCAAAGGACGGGCCAAGTACGAGGCCTGGAGCCAGAAGAAAGGGCTGTCCAAAGAGGAGGCGATGCGCCAGTACATCGCGGTGGTGGACATGCTGATCGCGCAGTACGGCTGAGCCGGAGGCTCCGGCGCCAACCGGGTCGAGCTTGACCGGAGAGTACCAGGTGGCCCCTAACCCCATCATACTGGGTGCCTTCGAGCTGCACACCGTCATTGGCCAGGGCGGAATGGGACAGGTCTGGCGAGGCCTGCACACCAGTCAGCGCATCCCGGTGGCGGTGAAGGTCGTCACCCGCGACTACGCCCGCGAGGAGAAGTACCTGGCCGGCTTTCGCAGCGAGGTGCGGGCATTGGCCCAGCTGGACCATCCAGGAATCGTGATGGTCTTCGACTATGGGGAGATCCCCGCCGCCACCGCGGAGGCCTCGCAGGGCCAGCTGGTGGAGGGCAGCCCGTTTCTGGTCATGGAGTACGCCGGCAGCGGCTCGTTGAGCCGGGTTCGAGGACCGCTGGACTGGGACGAGCTGAAGGGTGTCCTGCTGTTCCTGCTGGAGGTGCTGGCTCATGCCCATGCGCGAGGTGTCGTGCACCGGGATCTGAAGCCGGCCAATATCCTGTTTGCCGGCCCGGATGACGTCCGTCCCGGCCCCAAGCTGACCGACTTCGGTATCGCCTTCGCCCGGGATGCTCCGACCCAGGGGTACCTGGCCAAGGGCTCGCTGGGCAGCCCGGCCTACATGGCTCCGGAGCAGTGGTTCGGGGATTGGCGCGACTATGGCCCCTGGACCGATCTCTATGCGGTGGGGTGTATCGCCTATCAGCTGGCGACGGGAGCCCCACCCTTCCTCGGCGACACCACGCTTGCCATCGCCAATGCACACATGTCGCGGCCACCACCTCCGCTGGCGGGCACTCGAGTGTTGCCTGAAGGGTTTGAAGCCTGGGTAAGGCGGCTTCTCCAGAAGGAGCCCCACCATCGATTCCAGTGGGCTCACGATGCCGCCATGGCTTTGTCCCAGTTACCCGACCCGGAGGAGCAAAAACAGCCCCGAG
The DNA here is from genome assembly GCA_016931535.1 of Bradymonadales bacterium. Lineage (GTDB taxonomy): Bacteria > Myxococcota_A > Bradymonadia > JAFGEP01 > JAFGEP01 > JAFGEP01. Next base: position 110,511 of record JAFGEP010000152.1, on the reverse strand, counting down.
TCAGCCGCGGTGCAGGAGATCTCCAGTGGGCCGGCGTGGCGGAGGAGGACATCTCTCCCACCGCGGTCACCGACGGGGTTGAGGTTGAACCGGCGGCTCAGCCCACGGTGTTGATCTCGGGGGAACAGCGCTTCGGCCGACAGTCACATGCCGGCCTCGATCTGGGCGCTGGGAGATCCGACTGCTGTCCGATACCGACCGCCGTCGTACCCTCCACCTGGATGACGGCAACCCCTCCCGCCCGCTCCATCCGCCTGGTCGGGGTTGGCCTGGGCATCTATGGCCTGCGCTCCATCCCGCTGGTCGACCGCCAACAGGAGCTCGATCGCCTGTGGCAGTCACTGCTGGCGGTGTACCAGGAGAAGAGGCCACACCTGGTGGTCCTGCAAGGCCCTGCCGGGTGCGGAAAGAGCCGGCTGGCCCAGTGGATCTGCGAGCGGGCCAGTGAGCTGGGGGCTGCCACCATCCTGAAGGCTGTCCACAGCCCCCTGGCCGGCCCCGGCGCCGGCCTGGCGCGCATGATGGCCCGCCATTTCCAGTGCGTGGGTCTGTCCCGCCACGAGGTGACCAGTCGACTCCGCATCTCGCTTCGCCGGCTCGGCAGCGGCGAGGAGTACGAGTGGAACGCGCTGACCGAGCTGATCGAGTCGGCCGGCGAGAGCCTGCAGGAACCGCAGGCATCGATGGTGCGTTTCACGAGCTCGAAGCAACGCTACGCCCTGCTCGGCCGCATCCTGGAGCGGCTGACCTCCAGCAGGCCTGCCATTGTCTGGCTGGACGACGTGCAGTGGGGGATGGACTCCCTCCAGTTTGCCGAGCACCTGATTGGCGAGCCCTCCGCCGGCCCCTTGCCGGTACTGATGATCCTGACCGCCCAGGAGCAGGCGTTGGCTGGTCGGCACATGGAGCGGGAGAGCCTGGAGCATCTTGTGCAGCGGCCCCGGACCGGACAGATCCCGGTGGGTCCTCTGGAAGGGCCGCACCACTTCGACCTGATCCGCAACCTGCTGTTTTTACAAGGGGATCTTGCTGAGCAGGTGGAACGTCGTTCGGGGGGGAACCCGCTGTTCGCCATCCAGCTGATCGGAGACTGGGTGCGGCGCGGAGTGCTCGAAGTCGGCCCGGAGGGTTTCGCCCTCAGGCATGGAGAGCGCGCGGTTCTTCCGGACGACATCCACATGGTCTGGATCGCCAGCCTGGATCAGATGGTGGAACAGTATGCTCGGCTGCACAGCGCCAGGGGCCAGTCGGCTCTGGAGGCGTTGGGGAAACCGGGGGGTCTCAAGGAAGCCCAGCAGCTGGTCAGCCAGCAGACGCAGCAGGTGCTCGAAATTGCGACCGCATTGGGGCAGGTGGTGGACCGGTTCGAGTGGCAGCAGGTCTGCGACCGGATGGGTCTTCCTTGCCCCCTGGACCTGCCCGATGCCCTGATCCGCAGTCAGCTGGCGCAGCCACACGAGTCGGGCTTCACGCTGGTCCACGGCATGTTCCGGGAGAGCCTGGAACGGCTGGCCCGTGAGGCGGGCCGATGGCAACGGATCAACCGGGCGGCGGCAAGCATGCTGGGTGCCGTCTACCCCGATCGGCCACGAGGGATCTCCGGGCGGCTCGGCCTCCACCTGGTCGAGGCCGGTGAGCACCAGGAGGCGCTGGTGCCGCTCTTGGATGCGGCCCACGAGCGTTGTATGCAGACCGACTTCCCCGACGCTCTGCGCCTGCTCGATCTGCGCGAGGCCTCGCTGGACCTGCTTGCGGTGCCGCCCGACGACCTGCGCCGTGCCGAGGGGTGGCTGCTTCGATCCCGCATCCTGATCCACCAGGCGGACTACAATGCGGCGCGGAGGTGGGCGGAGCGAGCCGGCAAGGCGGCACGCTCCGCTTCGGCCAAGGGGGCGCTGGCCGAATCGCTGCAGCTGGTGGGGCTGACCAGCCTGTGGCGCGGTCAGTTGAAGCCGGCGGCCGAGATGTTCGGTCGCGCGCTGGAGCTTTACCGGGATGCCAGCGATCGAAAAGGGGTAGCCCGGACCCTGTTCCACCTGGGTTCGACTCAGCTACAGCAAGGGGAGTGGTCCGAAGCCGAAAAGAGCGTCAACGAGGCGCTTCTGCTCTCCTACCAGATCCCCGACTGGGAGACCTGGGCCGACAGCCTCAGAAAACTGGCCCTGGTGGCCCTCAAGCGAGAGGACTACGACCAGGCGACGGCGCTCAACCAGCAGGCCCTCGACTACTACAACCGCGAAGGCCATCGCTACGGGGTGGCGGCCTGCTGGAACAGCCTGGGCAACATCCACTTTACACGCGGCGACCGAGCCGCCGCCGAGCAGGCCTACCGCCAGGTCATCGCCATGCTCTGCTCCATCGGCGTGTACGGCGAGATGATCGGCCCCCAGCTCAACCTCTGCCTCATCCTGCTCGATACCGGCCAGTACGAGGAGGCTCGCCAGCAGCTGGAGCCGGTCCTTCAAAGCTGCCGAGAACGGGGGGTGCGCGTCTACCTGGGCGCGGCCCATAGCCTGGCGCTGGCCGCCGCGGCCGGGGTGAAGGACTGGTACGGGTGGAGTCGCCATTTCGACAAGGCCTCGTCGCTTCTCGAGGAAACGGGACAGTCCAACAGCGACATCGCATGGGCTTTGAAGCTGGCCGGTGATCTCGCCCTGGCGGCCGGAGAGCCAGAACGGGCCAGGCAGGCCTACCTGCTGGCGCAGGACTGCTATCGCCGAGGCCAGGAGCCTGACAAGGTTGCCGAGCTCCAGCAGGCCCTGAACGCCTGCCCTGAACTCCCGCCTACCAAGGAGCCGGGTGGCGCCTGAACCAGACTCCCCTGGTCGAGCCCGAATCGCTGGGGACAGCCATCTGCGGACCAGCAGTATTTGCCAATGAAAGGTCTTGGCATTAGATCTGTACTCATGAACCGTATCGAAAAACATGGGGTCCTCTCCTCGTTGTGCCTGGTGTGCCTTGTTGGGTTTGTCTCCTGTGGCGACGCACCCGTGGGAGCGCCCGGCACCGACCTCGCCATAGACCTCGGCCCGGACATCCCGGATATCGTCCCTGACGAGCTGCCGGACCAGCTGCAGGACCAATCGCTCTCCGACCAGCTCGCTGACGTCGGGGACATGGCGATCGATGAGCAGGAGGAACCGGACCATGGCGAGGGGATCATCCTGCGGATATACAGCCTGGATATCTGGGCCGAACCGCTGGTGGAGCCACAGCTGTCGATATCCCGCAGGAGTGAGAACCTCCTGCAGTCCAGCGAGACGGTCTCCTCCATCCGGCTGCCGCAAGCAGGAACCTACCTCCTCCGCCTGGCGGCCCCTCATCACCACCCCCTGGAGCTGACCCTGGTCTACGAAGGGGGACCTGCCATCGATTCGGTCGAGATCGATGCGGACGGGCTACAGGACTTCCACGGTCTGAGTGTGGCGCGTTCCCAGCAGGTCATCGAGGGGGTGGAGGAAAGCGTCGTCACCCTGTTTCTGGGTTTACGCCACCGTTGGTTCTCTGCCTCCGGTGCACCCGGCCGGCATGGCAATCAGGTCGAGCTGTTGACAGACGGAGAGGATGCCTGGAGCCAGGTGTACCCGAGCTTGCTGGCTGCCGAGGACCGAGTGCACATCGGCGTGTGGTGGTGGGAATCCGATTTCGAGCTGATCCGCCCCGCCGAGACCCACCTCTTTTTGACCGATACCGAGCGACGGGCCAACACCATCGACAGCATCCTCGACTCCTCTCCGGCGGTCAGCCGAGTGTTGGTATGGCAGGACAACCTGGTCTCCTGGCTCACCATCGATGCCGCGCTGCAACAGCGGGGGTCGACCCCCAACGACCGGTTCGAGTTCATGGGGGCCTCCAACAATGTCTCGGGGGTTTTCTGGTGGGAGATCCAACCCTTCTACTTCGGCGATCGCGTCCAGGCCACCTGGTCCGAGGCATCCCAGGCCACACTCGATCCCGAGGAGCCGATCTTCTCCGACATCCCCGGTCGCGAGGTGGACCTGACCGCCTTCCCCTATGGTCTCGAGTACGAGGTTCGCATCGCCTCCTGGCACCAGAAGTTCCTGGTCATCGACGGGCAGGAGGCCTTCATCGGCGGAATGAACATGAAGGGCATGGACTGGGACGGCTCGGACCACTGGGTGTTTGACTACCGGCGGATGGCTTTCGATGCCAGCTCCCGCGATCGGCTGGCGGTCAGTGCCCACGAGCGCGAACCGGACAACGGGCCTCGCAAGGACTACATGCTCCACCTGGTCGGACCGGCGGTGGAGGACGTGGAGGAGGTATTTTTTGCCCGGTGGATGCACCAGATCGAGATCGGGCAGGAGTACTGGCAAAACGCCAGCGGCTACGCTATCCGGCGGGACCTCGCCCCCGTCGCCGACGGGATCGATGTCCAGGTCACCACCACCATGCCGGAACCGTTCATGCAATACAGCAACCTGGAGAGCATGCGCAACGCCATCCTCAACGCCGAGCGCTACATCCTGGTCGAGGACCAGTACTGGCGGGCCCCGCTGCTGACCGAGGCCATCCTGACGCGGATGGCAGCCAGACCCGACCTGGTGCTGGTGGTGGTCTCCAAGCCGATCGACGAGTGGCTCGATCCCGCCTGTGAATGGACGTACCGAACCGACCAGTCCATCCGCCGGTTCTTCTCCAACCGCTACTTTCTCTACCAGCTACAAAGCTTCGACACCGCACCGGCTTCGGGCAACGACGAGACGCGAGGGGTGTTCGTCGATATCGATACCCACTCCAAGCTGCTCATGGTGGACGACATCTTTCTGAGCATCGGCTCCTGCAACAAGAACAACCGCGGGCTCATCTACGAGGGGGAGATCAACCTGGCCATCCTCGATGAGCCGTTTGTGCACGAAGCCCGCCACCGCATTCTCTCCAACATGCTGGGGTACGAGAACGAAAGCGATGATCCCTGGGACTGGGTTGCCGAGATGGAGACGGCCACACAGGCCAACCAGGTGGTCTACGAAAACTGGGACAAGAACGGCTTCGACATCTCGCTCGACGGACAGCCGCTCCCCGAGCAGTTCACGCCTCAGGGCTTTCTGTACCCCCTCGACTACGGCGTCCCGGCCGACTGCTTCATCGAGGGCATCGGACAGGACATCATGTGACCTTCTGGCCCATCTGCCCTCGAACGGTGGACACCTGAACTCGGATCATACGGGGAAACGGCCAGGTTACCCCGCCACAGACCGCCCTTTGCTCCTTTCGACCTCAATCCACCAGGATGCGTTCCGGATCGCCCAGGAACTCGAAGTGCATCGTGTCCTGGATGTGGTCGTGCCCCAGCCAGTAGAACCCGTATCGCTCGAAGACGGTGACCCAGCAGGAGGGCATGGCCATGCGATCGTAGATGTTGTCGGTTTGCAGGCTGCACAAGGGGTGCTCCCGCCACCTGTCGGAGCAGCCGCAACAGGTGTTGCGATCGGGATCGATGTCGATGGCGATGCCGAACATGTGGTTGGAAACCTCACCGGTCGCCAGGGTGTTGCGGGTCCGCAGTCCAGACAGGCGGCGGGGCTGGTATGGGGTGTCGGCGCACTCTCGCTGGATGTCGGCCTCCACGCAGCGCAAGGCCGGTATGATGCGGCGGTTCAAGCGGACCGGAAGCCCCATGAAGGTGGTCGACTCGGCATAGTCCTGGGGTGTCTGTGGATTCCATTCCGGATCGCCAAACCCCTCCACATAGCCGTATCGTTCGGTCCGGTACCGGATGGCCTCCTGGTGGAGCCGGCGCCGCTCCTGCTGGGCTTCCCGACCCGAGACCCGCCACCAGACGTAGTTGCCTCGCATCAAGAGCGGTTGGGCGTCCTGGAGGTTGCACCGGAGCGCATCCGGTTCGGCCAGACGCTCTTGCGTGGTAGGCTGCTGCGTGTTTTCCAAGGAAGCGCTGGCGGCATCATCCGAAGCGGTCGAGGCGGTGGCCGGCGATGGCATCGGTGGGGGGAGCTCGATGGCCGACGGTGTCTCGCTGGAGCGGTCAGGGCTCGAACCGGTCGGTCGGAAAGAGCTGGAAGGATCAGGCGGTGGCTGCGCCACGATCGAGCCGAAGCTTGCCGTGCAGAGGGCTGCCAGGAGAAGCACCGATCGAGCAGCGGTCCAAGATGTCTGCCTGGTGTGGTGTCTCATGGGGTCTGGATAGCAACCTGCAGGAGGTCGGTCAACCTTTCGAGGGGCTCTCATCGCTAGAGAGACCAACTCAGTTGCCTCCAGATAGGTCCCAAGGTAATTGGGTACAATGGCTGTTCGAGAGGAAGCCCGCCCCGAGTGGAGAGCAGTATGTCGAGCTTCGCCAGTCCAGTGTTTCTACTGGTCACCGTGATGGCTTTCATCGGTTGTGGTGGAGGCCAGGGGTTGTCCGCCGGTCCGGTGGACCAGGTGGTTGACGAGGACGGGACGGTCCACGACGGTCCGGGCGATCCTGTCGAGATCGATGATCCGGACGAGCCGGAAGACAGCCTGACCCCGGACGGCCCGATGGACCAGGAGGGGGAGGAGATGTCGCTGCCGGACAGCCCTTGCGATGCTCCGGAGGACACTGCCCAGGAGTTGGTCGATGGCCTGCCGGAGGACACACCGGAAGATGGCCAGTCTACCGATCTGTGCGAGGAGTACGGGGCGCCGAGTGTCGTGGGCAGGATAGAGACCGACCTGATCGACGAGGCCTCCGGTCTGGCCGCGAGCCGAAAGAACCCGGGGGTGCTATGGACCCACAACGACTCGGGGGGAGAGGCCGAGCTGTTTGCCTTGACTACCTGCGGAACGCTGCTGGGCGTCGTGGAGCTGGCGGGGGTGGAGGCGATCGACTGGGAGGATCTGGCGATCGGAGCGTGTGGCGATGAGGATTGCCTCTTTGTCGGCGATATCGGCAACAACTCGCTGGAGCGAACCGACCTGTCGCTCTACCGGCTGGTGGAACCGGCCGTGGATCCGACCACACCCTTTGACCGGCTTCAGCTGTCAGACTGGCAACGGTTCGGGTTCACCTATCCCGAGGGCAACTTCGACTCGGAGGCGCTGGTGGTAGATCCCGCCGGTACCCCGTATCTGCTGACCAAGGTGTCCTATGGGGAAAGCCGGCTCTATCGCTTCCCCGAGCTGGTCGAGGACGAGCCGCTGGTCCTGGTGGATGTGGGACCGATCAAGGTGGGAGCGACCACCATGTCGCTGGCGACAGCCGCCGACCTGGACCGCACCGGCTCGCGGCTGATCGTCCGCACCTATCTGAACGCCCTGGAGTGGCGGTTCGACCCCCAGGAGGCGGTGGAGTCGATCGTCGGGACCAGCGGGATCCCGGTCCCGATCCACTTCGAGGTCCAGGGAGAGGCGATCTCCTACGATCCGAGGGAAGGGGGGTATTTTCAGGTCAGCGAGGGGGTCCATCCCACTATCTACCGGGTCGGTTGCCGGCGTTGATCCGGCTGCGACGGCAGGCCTGGCCTGCCGGTAGGGGAGTTGCCGTCAAATGCCGACACGGCGGGATTGCCGCGATCCTGGTCCCAAGTCTTGCCTATTCGAAAGGTGTCGGGCCGTCATGCAGGCCGGTCAGGCTGGTGCCTCCCCTTCCTGGCAGGGTATCCGCAGGGTGAAGGCGGCACCGCCCTCCGGAGCGTTTTGTTCGACGTGGACATCTCCGCCGTGGGCCAGCATCATGTTGCGCACGGTGACCAGGCCCAGACCGGCTGCCGGCGCGATGCCGGTGCTGGCGAAGGGCTCGAAGAGGCGGCCGGTCATCTCCTCGGGGATTCCAGGGCCGTTGTCGGCGATGCGGATCATCAGGTCGTGGCCATCAATCTTGGCCTCCAACCAGACCTGAGGTTCTCGGGCAGCCCCATTCTGGCTACACAAGGCGTTTCGCGCATTGGTCACCAGGTTTTCCAGCGCGTGGTGAATCCGCTCGCGATCCAGGGGGAGGGTCAGGTTCTCGTCGAGATCGAGTCGGGAATGGAAGGCGATGTTGCTCTGCTCCAGCTCGCGGTTCAGTAGCGGAAGGGTTGCCTTCAAGAAATGGTACACGGGGGTCTGTGCCCGCTGCAGGGCCAGGGCGCCCACGCTGGCATACTCGCCGATCTCCGACAGCATGCGCTGCAGTCTCCTGGCCTCCTGGAGAAGGGTCTGGATCTCCTCCACCAACTCCTCTGGTTTCGCGCCTTCCACTGCACTCAACTTGGCCATTTCGGCATAACCAAAGATGGTAGTGAGTGGATTGCGGATGTCGGTGAGGATGGCGGCCACCATCTGTCCCAGGGCGGTCAGGCGGCTTTCTCGCTCGCTGAGGCGGCGCTCCAGGCTCTTGGCCCTGAGCTGGGCGGCGATGCGGGCCCGCAGCTCGCGCAGGTCGAAGGGCTTGGTGACGTAGTCGTCGGCGCCCACGCTCAACCCCTCCACCAGCGCGTCAGAGCCGGACTTGGCGGTTACCAGGATGACCGGGATGGGGGCCAGGATGGGGTCCTCGCGGATATGCTGACAGAGCTCGTATCCATTCATCCGGGGCATCATGATGTCGGTCACGATGAGGTTGGGCTTGTAGCGTTGAGCGGCCAGCAGGCCTTCCTGTCCATCCGCTGCGGTGATGATCCGGTACTCCTCGGCCAGGGATCGGGCCAAGAAGGCGCGCAGGTCGGCGTTGTCTTCCACCAGCAGAATCCGCGGGCTGCCGGCCGGCAGGTTGGAAGGATGCAGGGTAGCGGTGGTGGGAAGCTGGGATACCGAGAGATCGGCGAGCAGGATATCCTGTTCCTTGGTGGCGGTGAAGTGGGTGGCGGCGACGGTCTCCAGGCGGGTGGCTGCCAGTTGATCCTCGCGCCGGCGGTAGCGCCGCCGTCGTTCTTCGGCGAGGTTCTTGGGATCGATCGGCAAGGAGACGGAGAAGGTGGAACCCTGTCCCTCCGTGCTCGAGACCTCGAGGGTCCCCCCGTGGAGGGTGACCAGCTCGCGGGTCAGGGCCAGCCCCAGGCCGGTTCCCTCCTGGTGTCGGTTGGCAGAGGCATCTACCTGGTAGAAACGCTCGAAGATGCGCTCCACCTGGTCGGTCGGGATGCCCGGGCCGGTGTCTTCGACCGAGAAGAAGTACTCCCGGGCCGTGGCCCCTCCTCGCACGGTCACCTTGCCGCCCGCCGGGGTGAACTTGAGGGCGTTGGAGACCAGGTTGGCGGCGATGACCTCCAGCTTCTCCGCATCCAGGCGGGCTTCCGGCATGGCATCGAGCCCCTCGTCCACCAGCTCGATCTGTCGCGCCTCGGCGTGTGGTCTGGCGGAGGCGACCAGGTTGGCCAGCAGGGCGCCAGGTCTCTCGTGCTGGAGGTTGACGCGCAATCGGCCGGCCTCCAGCTTGGCTGCATCCAGGATGGTGTTGACCTGCCGCAGCAGGCGGCGGGCGTTGGCCATCATGGTTTCCATCAGCTCGCGCCGGGAGGGCTCCAGGGGTTGTTCCAGCAGCGATTCCAGCGGCCCCATGATGAGCATCAAGGGGGTTCTCAGCTCGTGGCTCACGTTGGCGAAGAATCGGGTCTTGAGCCGATCCAGCTCCTTGAGCTTGTCCAGGGCGCTGGATAGCTCGTCGTTGGCGACCTTCAGCCGAAAGCGGTTCTGGAACTCGATGCGGCGCAGCCGTTCGGCAACCAACACGCCCACCGTGCAGATGACCACACCTGCCCAGAGAATGAAGTTGTTGACCACCCAGGTTCCCACCGGATGGTTGAGGTTCAAGGCCAACAGGATCACGTCGTAGCTGGCGACACAGGCAACAAAGGTCGCTCCCGCCAGGACCGGCCCCCAGGGGATGAGCAGGGAGAACCCGATCAGCACCAGCAGAAGCGCCTCGTGGTAGCGGCTGGCTGCTCCGCCGGTCATGGCGGTCAGCGCCGAGACGCCGAACCCCATCGCCAGGCAGGAGATGACCGCCAGGACATGGATGTAGCGTTTTCCCAGGTCGGTGAAGGAAAGCAGGAAAACCAACAGGTTGGCGCCGACGATCAGGCCGCGGGCGATCAACAGCGGCTTGAGCGACCCTTCCACCAGCGCGATGTCGGCGGCGATGTAAGAGGCGAAGCCGGCGATGCCTAGCCAGCAGGCAACCCGCACCGGGATGGGGGCTCTCCGTTTGCGCTCCTCCGCGAAGGCCTCGATGACCTCCCTGTCCGTCGTGATCCGTGGGGCTTCTAGGGGCGGTGACATAAGACTACCAATGCCTGTGGCGGATCGCCGAAGCTCAGGGTCAGCTCGGCGCCATCGAACCCCGCCTTCCCCAACAGGGAGAGGAACCGCTCGGCGCCAAAGAAGCGGAAGAGACCTTCCTCCTCCAGCCGGACCAGGTTGGCCGCACTGCTGATGTAATCCCTTGCTGCCTTCAGCAGCCGCGATCGGCTGTAGCCGGCGGGTAGATCGCTCTCCGGCGCCGCTTCGATCTGGTCGATCAACCCCAGAACGAGCTTGGAGATGTCGGCGTCGGGCTTCATGGTAGATACCACCAGTCGTCCGCCGGGTGCGAGCACCCGGTGGATCTCGAACAGGGTATCCTGGGGGTGGTCCAGGTAGCTCAGGACGATGCTGCACATGACGCAGTCGAACCGCCCGTCGGGGAAGGGGAGGCCCCGGTTGTCATCCAGGACCGACCTGTGGACATGACGGAGGCGAGGGGCGGCCTGATCGGCGTCAAGGTGTCCTCGGGCCACTCGGGCCAGAAGGTTGAGGTCGGATAGCACCGGCACCAGCGTCAGCGGTAGACCGGCGGCCTGTACGACCTCTCGGGCGTCCAGGTGGGAGCCGCGGAGCAGGGCGTGGAGCTCGGGGGTATAGCGCTCGCCGACCGGATCCAGCAGCGATTGCCCCACCCCTGGGATTCGGCCAGCCAGGGCCGGAAGGCCGGCCAAGTCTCCCGCCAGCCAGCGCTTCATGGCGATCAAGGGGCTTCCGTCGGCATTGGCCACGACCGTTGTGACCTGTCGATCTCGACCGACTTTTTCCTCCAGCTTCTCCAGCGCTTCCGGCACGATGTCCAGGCACACCAGCTCGGCGGGGCTTTCGTTCTGCAGGGTGACGCTGACATTGCCGGTCCCGGCTCCCAGGTCCAGCACCCGCTTGCCGGTCGCCTGGGCGAGCTTCACCTCCGTCTCGACAAACTGGCGGTAGGCGGAGGACAGCTCGACAATGTCAAACCCCAGGTCGTTCTCCCCCAGAAGATAGCTCTTCCAGTAGCCCGCGCGGTCCTCCAGCCTGGTCCGGCGTACCCGCTGCCATTCCTGGTCGCTGACGGCGGCCAACCAGCCCGCCGAGAGGGGGGTCACCTCCAGCTCCCGGCCGAACAGGTGCCTCCAGATCAGGCGGGACATCAAGGCGAACTCGGCCAGAGCCTCCTCTCCGGAACGAGGCACATGGCCGGCATCGACCTCCAGGATGTGGCGCGATCCCGGTGCCTTGACCTCCATGATGTCGCGGACCCGGCGGGGATCCAGCCAACCGTCGTGCTTGCCCACCAGCCAGGTGACCGCGGCTCGGATCTGGGCCATGTCGGCGCGGGCATCATCGATGGTGGCGAGGTGGTGCTGCTCGAGGTCTCGGCAATAGTGGTCGGCATCCACCAGGCATCCCAACAGCGAGATGACGCCGTTTTTCACCCCTCTCAGGTAGTTCCCGTACATGTCGATGTTGCCGGCGGCATGCAAGGCGGCATCCTGGGCGTCCGCCACCCCCATGAAGGCGATCCAGTAGCTGATACGGGCGGCCTCGGGCAGGGTGAGCAGGCGTCGCACCGGGACGCTGGACAGGCTGATGCTGATGACCAGGATATCGGTGGGTTCCACGAAGGGATTTCGATCGGCCCAGTCCAGGGCACCCAGCAGGTCCTCCACGCCACCGCTCATGGTGTAGTGAAGGGTATGACTGCCATCCTGCTCGCAGCCGGGATCCTTGTCGGATTCGCCCAGGTTGTTGGTGTTGTCCAGGCGCAGGACCGCCACGTTCTGATGGTGCAATCGGAAGTTGTGAACGATGGTCATGGCCAGCCCGCTCATCACCTCCTTCCTGCCACCATAGCCGGGAGTGACCAGGATGAGCGGAGCGCGGACCTTTCCTTCCGCAGGGAACGCCAGGTTGAGTAGTCCGACCACCTGCTGGCCGCGGCGGTTGAGGTAGCGGACGACCTGGAACGGCAGATCGCTCTTCCGTCTTTTCCCTAGCCGCGAGTGGTACAGGTAGGAGAGACCGGATGCCAGCCCTCTGAGCCGGCTCTGAAACCGATGCCAAGGTCCCTTTTTGAGCGGTTCGGAAAGGACCTCCTGGGCGATGGGAGTCGGTACCCGTTCCAGCTGGTAGGCGACCCCCACCTTCAGCCAGGGGGCCTCGCCATCGTTCTGCATCAAGGTGAGATGCCGGACCACCGGCAGTGGCAGCGAGGTCGTCTTGCCCTGGTCTTCGAGGAGGGCGCCGGTCAACGGAGTCCCGGGCAGGATCAGCGCCTCCTCGGTCCCCACCCGGAAGCTCAACCCTCCCGGTCCGATATCGACGATCGGCCAGCGAAGCGACCGGTCCGGCTGCCATGGCAAGGGGAGCACCAGCGATTTACCGGCGGGATGAAGCTGGCGCCGATTGGTGCGGCGCTCCGAGTAGTACATCAGCTTGGGGACTGTCAGGGCGATCGAATGCACCTGGACCGCGCGGACCTCCGCCTCGAAGGAGTAGCTGACGAAATCGACCGTCATCCAGAGGAAGACCTTCTCGCCGATGTTCAGCTCGCTCTGGTGCATTAACCGCAGATGGAGGAGATCGGGGGTCAGATCGTGTAGGGTGCCTGTCTCTCTGAGCTGGCGGCCGGCAGCGATGATCGTGCAGGCCACCCCACAATCCAGGCCTTTTCGGAAAAGGTCGCGGATGGTGGTCGGGTCGCGGATCGGCTCGGTCGCCTTTTCGTCCAGGTCGTGAAGCTGGATGGCGGTCTCCCGATGCCCCACCACCGATGCCAGCTCGACGATGGTTCGTCGCAGGCGGCGCCGGCTGGCGGAGGACAGGTGCAGGAACTCCAGCCCCAATCCTGCGCTCGACCGCCACACCACCCGACCCTGCACGACCAGGTCTGGCTTGCCATCTCGCAAGGAGAACGAGATCGACAGGTTGGACCCCTCGGGGAGCGGATCATTGGAGGCGATGAAGACACCGCTCAAGCTCAGGTTGCGGATCTCTCCCAGCAGGTGGCTCTTTCCTGTCTGGGTCACCACGATCCGGCTGGGAACTCGCAGCAGACCCCGGCGCTCTGAGCCGCCTGCCGCCGGGGCCGCAATCTGAGGGGCACCCACCGCTGTCATTTCATCCGGCATGCCTGGATCCTGCTGTCCATCAACAGTTGCTCTCCGTCAGGTTGGTAGAAGGTGCCCTTCCCAAGTACTTCGGTGATGCCTGCATCCCGTTGGCGTTCAACCTCTGGGCTTCCCCAACAGGAACGCAAGCCTGTTGCTCAAGTGACTCGACAGCACGTACCTGTCCACCCAACCGGAGGTCGCAGCTGTACGGCATTTTACGCCAGCCATCCGGATCGATGAAATTTTGGCCTGTTGGTAGGCAAGGGGATCAACCGCCACGACGGCCAGTCAGCGCCTAGCGCCCCCTGCGCCTTCGAAAGACCAGCCCGATCAGGGCCGGAATGGCGATCCACCAGGATGGCATTGGTGCACCAGATGAGGAGCGGCAGTCGCAACCCTCGTCAGGAGAGACCTGACCGCCAGTCTGTCCACCGGAGTCGGGCTGACCCAGGTCGGGCAGCAGCGGATCTTCGACATCCCGGCAAGTGCCCTGGTAGCAGACCAACCCGGCGCCACAGACCGAGAGCCCGACCCCACAGGGGCCGCCCACGCGAGTGGTGAAGCACAGGCCGCCCTGGCATAGCTGGCCGGACTCGCAGGTCACGCCGAGACAGGCGGTCTCGATGCAGTTGCCAAAGATGCACTCGCTGCCAGCAGGGCAGACAACCCCGTAGCACAGGTCGGGCACGCAGAAGCCCAGCTCGCAGCGTTCCGACGGCCCGCAGACGATCCCCTCGCACACGTCGTAACAGACCCCGCCCGAGCAGCGCTCGTGCGGCTCGCACTCGACCTGAAGGCAAGGATCGGGGATGCACTGCCCGCCCGAACAGATCTCGTTCAGATCACAGGTAACGTCGTAGCAGAGATCGGCGACGCAGTTGTTCTCGACGCAGAGGTAACCAGGGGCGCAGCCGGTATTGCTGCAGACGTCCTCGACACATAACCCGCCCACGCAGACCAGGTCGCCCTCGCACTCGATCTGGAGCAGCTCGCACAGGTTCACGCAGGCGCCCAATCGACAGATGTAGCCGGTTCTGCATTCCACCCCGATGCAGGGATCGGTCAGGCAGTAGTCGTCGATGCAAACCCGCCCGGCGGGACACTCCCCGGCGGCGCAGGGCAAGGCGCACTCCCCGTGCCCGGGCACGCAGACGGCGCCCGCCTCCTCGGCATCGCACAGGTCGTCGGTGTTCTCGTCGGTGTCGCCGTCGCAGTCGTTGTCGATGCCGTCGCAGATCTCGGCGGGCTCGGGGCCACAGGTGCCGCAAGCGTTGGTGACGCCGTCGTCGATGCGGCCGTTGCAGTCGTCATCCAGGCCGTTGCAGACCTCCATCGGTTCCGGACCGCAGGTGCCGCAGCGGTTGCGGACCCCTTCGTCGACCTCGCCGTCGCAGTCGTTGTCGATGCCGTCGCAGATCTCGAGGGGGACCGGACCGCAGAAGCCGCAGGCGTTGGCCACCCCCTCGTCCACCAGGCCGTTGCAGTTGTTGTCCAGCCCGTCGCAGACCTCCTCGGGCTCGGGGGCGCACTGGCCGCAGGAGTTGGTGACCCCCTCGTCGACCAGGCCATTGCAGTTCTCGTCCAGCCCGTTGCAGATCTCCTCCGGTGGGGTGGGGCAAGGATCGCAGGTCTGGTAGGTGCTGCAGTCGGCGTAGTTGAAGCAGGTATTCATGACCTCTTCGTCGGTCAGGCCATCGCAGTCGTTGTCGATGCCGTCGCACAGCTCCGCGGGAGGCGGCGGGCAGGTGAGGTCACAGAGGGTGATGGTCCCACACAGGTTTTCCGGGCGGTAGTCCACGCAGACGATGGCGGTGCCCTCGTCGATCAGCCCGTTGCAGTTGTTGTCCAGCCCGTCGCACAGCTCCACGGCCGGCGGGGGACAGGTGTCGCAGGTCAGGTAAGTGGTGCAGTTCTCGTACTCGAGGCAGGTGTGCTGGACGCCCTCGTCGGTCAAGGTATCGCAGTCGTCGTCCAGGCCGTTGCAGATCTCTACCGGCGGAGGGCCGCAGTAGCCGCAAGCGTTGGTGACCCCCTCGTCGATCCGGCCGTCGCAGTCGTTGTCGAACCCATCGCAGACCTCGATGGCGGGGGCATAGCGGCGAACGCAGACATAGGTACCGCCCTGGCAGATCTGCTGGCCGATGCCGCAGATCCCGGGCAGCCCGGTCTCGCAGGGAGGATCGGTGATGGGCGAGATCCCGTCGTCCACCCCGCCGACGCAATCGTCGTCCAGGCCATTGCAGATCTCGACCCCCTCGGGGATGCAGACCGAGGAGAGGGTGATGTCCTCGATGACCGGTCCCAGGTAATCGTTGCGGGTGAAGAAGAAGGCCTCCACCGCGAAGTACTGTCCCGAGAGGGCAAAGGGGCTCAGTTCGACCGTGCCGCTCTCGCTGGTGATCTCGACCGTGTGGGGGAGATCTCCGCTGAGGGCGGAGAGGTTGTCGCTGGCGCCGAAGCTCAGCTCCAGGCGGGTGTCCCTGGGCAGCACCAGGTTGTACCCCAGGCTGGCCCACTGCAGCCCGGACAGGGCGCTGTCGTGGACCTGTCGCCACCAGCCGCTGCGCAAGGTCACGCTGCGCAGGGTATAACCGGCCATGTCGGAGTAGGTGTAGGGAGAGGCACCGCAGGTCCGGTAGGTGGCCACCGCACCGCCGTCGCTGCCGCGCAGGACGGTTACTGAACCTTCATTGGTACCGGAGAATCCATTGGGACAGGTGCGAGAATCCGGATTGGGTCCGCCGCCGCACATGTTGACCGTCCAGATGGTCCCATCGGCTGCGGCGGTGATACCCAGAGGTCCATTGCCCACTCGGTAGATCCCGAGCACCTGGCGTGTCTGGCCGTCGACATGCATCACACCGGCATTGGAGGCCGAGGAACTGCCACAGCTCCAGGTCCCGATGTTAAAGCAGTTCACCCAGACGTTGCCTGCCTGGTCCACGGCAACTCCACGGGTCCAGCCCCTGGTGCTCGAAGAGGTGGTCCAGGGACAAGATCCCGGGGTATAGGGCAAGCCCGACGGAGGCCAACCGGACGGCTGCACGATCCGTTCGGCACCGGTCGCCGAGCAGGAGGTTCCACTTAGGGCGTTGCATCGTTCGACCTCACTGCGGGGTAAGAAAACCAGCCCTCCAGAGCTACCGTTGCCCATCCAGACGTTGCCGTCCAGGTCCACCGAGATTCCGTAGATATAGGTGGTGAAATTCGGAAACGAGTAGGTCTCGATGTGGGCACCAGTGGTTGCGTCGTATTGACCCAGATAGTTCGTGGACTGGGCTACCCACAGGTTGTTGTAAGCGTCGATGGCGAAGCCGTAGGCGTTTCCCCCTCCGACGACGGGGCGGTAGCTCTCCGCTGCCGGCTCGCCGGCGACGAACGGCTCCAGGGTGCGCCAGTTCAAGATATAGCCACTGTCCGGATCGACCAGCCGCATGTTGGTGTTGTCCCAGGCTCCCACCCAGACGTTGCCTTCGGCGTTGATGGCCACCGCCCTTGTACGGTCCCAGGCTTCGGTGATGCCCTGAACAGTGTAATAGGCATTATCCATGTAGAGATCCAAGCCGGTATCCTCGGCGCCCAGTCGGCCCAGGGCGTCGCCGCCGCGCAGTCCGACCCAGCAGTTGAAGTTGGCATCCACCGCGGTGCGGGAGGGGTCTTCGTTGGTGACGGCCGGGTTGAGATCGATGATCCGGATGACCTGTCCATTCTGAGTGGAGATCTGGGCGATAGTCCCGCTGCCGGTATTGGAGACCCAGAGGTAAGGGGTCTCGATTCCGCTCAGGTTGAGCTGGAGTTGGTCGGCGACGTCGGTGGCGTTGACGTTGGTCCAGCGCAGGGCGCCATCCTGGAAGTCGGAGGTGGATGTCCAGCTGTGGCGGTGGGTGGCAGCAGCGGCCACCGGCAGGAGGAGCAGAGCGGTCAGGATGGACGCCGACAGGACCTTGTTCATGACGCGTGCCTCTCGCGTTTTTCTGGAGAGCTTCGATGTGGATCGCCAACTTCCACGGGGTAGTGGTATTGGTGAAGGTATCATAGCAGAAATCGATCACCCGCGTAAAACAGGCCTGATCGAGGGGCAGGAACAGGCTGCGTTGCGCCAGCCAGGAGGCCAGCCGCCTTCAACTGCCTCCGAGTACAATCCAGTCGGCGCAACCACATGCCGACCGATCCGCTGGTTGCACAAGCCCGTCGATTCTCCTATGCTTCTTGTCTGATAAACCGATCGCCCGAGCGAACCGACTTCACTCGTGAAAGAGCATCGGCATTTCGGGGAGTAGGCATGGAATCGTCCGTCCTGTTGCGATGTCCTCGACGTGTTACCTGCCCCGCTGGGGGCCGCCGAACGCGGCATTTGCCTGGCTTGGCTTCGTTTGCTGCCGCCGTGGCGATCCTGTCTTTCGGGTCCACGGCGACTGCCGAGCCGGAGTGCACCACCGATGGAAGCGGTATCCAGACCTGCGACTACGGCGGAGAGGATGTCTTCCTGCTCGAAGACCTGGTCTGGAGAGATATCCACACCAACATCGGTATCCTCACCATCGGTCCCACCTTCACCTTGCAGGCAGAACCAGGCCGCAGCTTGCAGATCGAGGCCCAGCGGATCGACGCGCACGGCCACCTCTCCGCCGATGCGGCGGGAAATCCTGGCGGCGCCGGCGGCGGCCGCGGCGAGGGGGGGAAGGTACCCACCACCGGCAGCGGACTGGGAACCGACGGTACCAACGCCGCGGTCTGTCCCCCTACTGCCCCTGATACCTACCGCAACGCCGGCGGCGGCGGTGGCGGCGGGTCGGGCTATGGCGGCAGCGGCGGCGGTGGCGGCCATGGGGCCGATGCCTCCGACGACGGCTGCCAGGGCGGCGCGGGTGGCAGCGGCGGCGGGACCTGGGGCAGCACCACCAACCCCGCCATGGGCAGCGGCGGTGGCGGTGGCGGCGGCGCGGGTGGCAACGACTACGAGGCCGGTCAGCCCGGCGGGCGGGGTGGGGGCCTGTTGATCCTCAATACCCGTTCCCTCCATGTGACCGGGCTCATCTCGGCAGACGGAGGGCAGGGGGGGCGAGGTGGAACCAGCCCCAACTACTTCCACGGCGGGGGTGGCGGCGGCGGCGCTTCGGGAGGCGGCATCGACATCCGGACCACCTACCTGTCGGGTGGCGGCACCATCTCGGCGCGCGGGGGTAACGGCGGCAACGGCGGTGCCGGAGATATCCAGGGAGACGACTACTACCAGGGCGCCGGGGGCGGTGGCGGTGGCGGCGGCCGAGTACAGGTCCGCAGCTCGGTGGCCACGGAGTGGGCCGGTACCGTCCTGGTGCCCGGCGGAAACCCCGGGGTGGGACAGAACACCAACAGCGGCCCTGCGGCCGCGGGCCAGCCCGGTCAGTACAGCGTCGAATCGGCCAACGGCGCCCCAGAGGCCGATGCCGGCGGACCCTACGTGGTGGGCGAAGGGCTACCCGTCATCCTGGACGGCACCGGTTCGACCGACCCCGATGACGACACCCTCCAGTACCGGTGGGATGTGTACTGCGATAACGCCCCGGGGGCCGATCCCGACCTGGTGGGCGCGACCCCTTCGGTCGTCTTCCCCGACAACAGCGCCGAGCCGTATACGGTCTGCCTGACGGCATTCGATGGCGAGCTTTCCCACACCGCCATCGGGTACGTGACCGTCTTCGACCAACCCCCGACAGGGATCATCAACCTGCCTGCGGTCTCACCCTACGAGGGCGAAACCTTCGCCATCTCTGCAGTGGGTTCCTTTGCCGACGGTGGGGGGACTATCACCGACACCATCGTCAGCTACCAATGGGATTGGAGCTACGACCTGGTGTTCTCCCCCAGCGGTGACGTGGGGCTGGAGCAGACACACGCCTACCCGGACAACGGCCGCTTCTTCATCGCCCTGCAGGTCACCGACGACGATGGCTCCAGCGTGGTCACCGTGGCCGCCTTGAACGTGACCAATGTGCCCCCGGTGATCGTCAGCCACGACTACCCCACCGAGGCCACCGAGAGCGTGCCCTGGAGCTACCAGATGGAGGTGGCCGATCCGGGCAGCGAGGACACCTTCACCTACGAGGTCCTGGCCGGTCCCATCGGCATGGAGGCGAGCGATTCCGGTCTTTTCACCTGGACCCCGCTGTACGCCCACGCACGCATCGGTTCGGTGGTGGTCAACCTGTCGGTGACCGACAAGGACTTCGGTCGGGACACCCAGTCGTTCACCATCAACGTGGAGCCCGCCGACAACGATCTGGATGGCATGCCGGATGGATGGGAGCTGCAGTACGATCTCGATCCGACCGATCCGCTCGATCGCGACGAGGATCCGGACGGCGACGGCGTGAGCAATATCGACGAGTTCCTCCGGGAGACCAGTCCGCACCATTTCGACGGACCGGGTGCGCCGCGCCTGGCATGGCCTCCCTTGGGATACGAGGTTGGGTATCCGGTCGAGGTGACCTTGAGCCTCTATCCGGCCATCGATCCGGACGGGTCGCCGCTGACCTACCGCATCGCCGTCTATGACGTCGACCCGCTGTCCAACCCCGCCGCCGAACCGGTGCGGCAGGAGAGCGGTCTCTTGGTTGACGAGGAAACCCATCGCGTCTCGTTCGAGGTGACACAGGCCGACGAGCTCCAGGACAACACCCGGCACCACTGGCGAGGATGGGCACATGACGGGCTGGTCTTCGGTCCGCCCAGCGAGGTGGGCAACTTCTTCGTCAACGCCGAGCAGGAGTGCCCGTCTGCTCCGACGCTACTCACCCCGCCCGACGGGGGGTTCGTGTCGATCGCACAGCCCCTGTTCATCATCCAGAACGCCATCGATCCGGACGAGGATCGACTGGTCTACATCATCATCATCTACCAGGACGCGGCGCTGCTCGAGGCGGTGACCAACAGCGGAATCCTGGTCGAAGGAGAGGACGGGGTGACCAGCTGGGCGCCGACCATCGAGCTGGAGGACAACACCCCGTACTGGTGGCGGGCTCGGGCCATCGATGCCAAGGGGTGCGAGAGCGAGTTCAGCGAGACCTTCGACTTTCTGACCACCTTCGAGAACCGACCGCCCAATATACCGGTGGTGGTCTCTCCCGCCCAGGGGGCCACGGTCACAGACAGCCATCCGGAGATTCTCCTGGCCAACTCCACCGATCCAAACCGGGACCCTCTTTCCTACACCTTCGAGATCGACACCAGCTTGACCTTCGATACCCCCAATCGCCAGGCGAGCGGCCATATCGAAGAGCCCCCGACGGGGAGCACGACCGGCTGGACGGTTCCGAGGACCCTGGCCGACAACTCGGTGTACCACGTACGGGTCCAGGCGTTCGACGGACAGCTCTACTCCGGCTTCGGTTTCTCCTCCTTTCGGGCCAACCACACCAACGACCTCCCCTCCGCCCCCCTTCCGGTGATGCCCCCGGACGGGACCACCATGGTGAACCAGCGGCCCCGTCTGACCGTGGAGAACGCGCTCGATCCGGACGGAGAGACGCTGCTTTACCACTTCCAGGTGTTCTCCGACGACCAGCTATCCACGCTGGTCCTGGAGCGGGCAGACGTCACCCAGGGGATCGGTCAGACGAGCTGGCGCGCCAACCAGAGCTTGTTCTCCGGGCAGTACTGGTGGCGAGCACGGGCCATCGATCACGGTGGAGAGGGACCCTACAGCGAGCCATACAGCTTCTACATCACCCTGATCCGCAACAGCCCCGATGCGGGGACCGACCCGATCACCGATACCGGAACCGACCTTACGGGGGGCCAGGGAGCCGGTGAGGCCTGCGGATGCGGTACCTCTGCCGGGAGCAGGGGGAGCGGCTGGTGGATCGGCGGGTTGGCGCTGATCAGCCTGGCCTGGCGCAGGCGGAGACGGTAGCCGTCTGCGAGCAGACCCCCACCGGTCCGATGCCGGTGGCTCCCCTCCAAACCGAACGACCCCGCCCTGCGTGATTACACCGAGTAGTCGATCCTGGACCTCCCATTTTTCAAGCCGGATGGGAACTGGATTGCAGAAGTGAGTAGTGCTATCCTTTAGCGCACATCTCAATGCCTCTCCACACAGAAGGAACTCCAACGATGCGGATCAGGCCCATCGGAACCAGTTTGCTCTTGACTCTCGCCCTGCTCTCACTCCCCTGGCTTCCTTCGCTGGCGTGCGGAGACGACGAAGGAGGACCCGACGTCGATGTCGATATTCCGACCACGACGGTAACCGTGGGTTCCGAGGGAGGTCGTGTCGAGTCCGGGGGGGCGGCCATCGACATCCCGGCCGGTGCCTTGTCGTCCGATGTCGACATCAGCATCTCGAGCGCCACCGAGCCTGCAACCATCGACAACGTCACGACGGTTGGGCCGACCGTCGAGATCGGTCCCCCGGGCACGACCTTCTCGGTGCCCGCCCAGGTGACTCTCCCTGTCGTGTCCGCTGCCATTCCCTCCGGCAGCACCCTCGATGACGTGAGGGTATACACCGCGGACCAGGTTGACGGCACGTATGGCGCCTTGACCACGACGGCCGACAGTGCTGCCGAGTCCGTCACCGCCAGCGTGGATCACCTGTCCCTTTTCGTGGCGGGTGTGCGAGTTGAACCACCTCGGCCGTGTGGTCCCGGTCAGGCGTGCGACTGCGGCGCCTACTATGCCGAACGGCCGCTAGATATCACGGGGAGCGTCAATGTCGGTCGACCCATCGAGACCATCTGCCTGGACCTCGACGAGAACACGCTTGCGGTGCTGACCTACGATCCGGCCGATTCGCCCGACCCGTTCGCCCCCCCCTCCCAGTACTACCTGCAAGTGCTCGATGCGACCACGCTGGCGACCGTCGAAGCCGAATCGCCTACCGAGCAAACCGAGATCGACGAGGGGTTGTGCGAGACTCGAACCGAGCCGCCTGGCCCGACGCTCGGTGGCTCGGATGCAGAGCGCAGCATCGACTGGTGGGTGGATATCCAGCATGTGCGTGTAGGGTCGGGTGCCGAGGACGACTGGTACGAGGAGATCCTCAAGATCGACCCGGGAACGCTGCGCTTCTCCTTCAACCGTCATCTCAACCAGGTGGCGCCATTCGAGGACACCAGCTCACTCATCGGCAATGCCTTCGACCCCAGCAGCCTCAAAGGCCGGATTCTCGCCGACGGCTCTGCCCGCTTCACCTTCTACAACTGGTACGAGTCGCACATCGACCTCATCGGGCTCGACGACCTGCCCGCGATGCTCGCCGATCCCGCTCCCCACGCGGATCCGGACAATACGGGGTACTACCTGCCCACGAGTGTTCAGCGGATCCAGCTCTTCGACTCCCACGAGTACGGATACCACTACGACCCAATGCTCCTGACGCCGGCTGCGGATGACCCCGACGCCGACATCCTGATCGCGCTCATGAACCCTCAAGCCGGCTTCATGCCGGGAGTCGAGAGCGACTTCTACGGGCTCGGGCTGGCCGGCTTTCGAATCGAGTCGGGGACTGATGGCCTGACCGTCGAACGTCTCGGCGATCACGGTATCGACCCGTTCTGGCACCAGCTGGGATGGGTCAATGGGGGCCTGGACAGCAACGGAACGCTTTACGTCGCATCCAGCGCGGCCGAGTACGAGACCAGCGTGATTGCCGTCATCGATCCGGCGACCTTCGGCCTCGTCGAGGAGTGGGAGATGCCTTGCATCGGCGTCCCTTCGCTGTTCCAGACGATACCCTGGGAAGACGGGCTGCTCCTGCGCAGCGCCTTCAGCGTTGCCGAGGGGGTCGACTACCTGATGTTCATCCGCAACGGCGAGGTCCTGGCCTTCACCGAGCTGCCGCAGGGACGTGACCGCAACATCTGGATGCTCACCGGAGAGGCGGACGGGCGTCTGTTCGTGGCGGACAAGCAGAAGGCGGACATCATGGCGGTGCGACTGCCGGAATGACGGGACGAGATGGCGGAGGGTGTCTCTGTGGATACGACCGTTCAGAAATGCCAAGCATCAAACCAGGACCCATCGAGTACGGAGGGAGACCCATGAAACACGTGCCGAGGGCCTTTCGTCGGGGCCACATTCTGTTCGTTGCGCTGGCCGCTCTGTTGTTGCTCCTGGCCGCCTGCGGGTCTTCCGGTGGAGATGGGCCGGGTGGTGGAGAGGTCGTGGCCGGTGTTCCGGGGCAGCTAGCGGGAATCGGCTCCTACGATATTGCCGAGACCGACGACGGCTTCCAGGTTGCGGTGTTCGACCTGGATGGAAAGAGGGTCGGGAACGTGTCGATCGTGCCGGATTTCGGCGACTGGATCGGCTCCTTCGAGCCTGCCGACGGCTCGGGTCAGGCGGGAACGCTGGAAGTGATGGCCTGGCTTGCAGAAGAGGGCGATCGGGTCGGGGTTACCTACCGAATCACTGCCGATGAGCCCACTGCTCCCGGGGGCTTGGTGACGATGCAGGCCATGGTGACGTGGTCGTACGACCCCACCGCGGTCGGGTCCGGGCCCGACGACTGGACACTCGAGCGGATCGCCCTCGAGACTCCACTCGCGCCGGACGCGCCACCGCCCGGAATTGGCGGCTTGATTCCCCAAGGTGACGCCACCATGGCCCGCTTGCTGATCTTCGACCAGCTCGCCGGCGATGCGACAGCCGCCGAGGTGGTGGCCTGGCTCACGGCGCTCGATCTCGAGGCGATGATCGACAACCAGCCGGCCAATGTGCTGATGGCGCTGTTTCACGATGGTGCGTTGACATCCACGCTGATTGATCACATGGGCGAACGGTCCGAGGCTCAAACGAACAACAAATCGGCGGATGGAGCATCCGAGGGCACGGGGTCTGATTTCGATCCTGAGAAAAATGTCCTGACAGCATCATGCGGTGTAGAGAACTTGAGCAAGTTGACGAGGCAGTATGTGGTGGGCTGTGGGATGCAATCTGTGCCCGGTGCAGGTCTTCGCGAGGCATGTGGTGTCGAGGGAGACGTCGACGAGCAAGTGCCAATAGAAGATCGCCTCGCATCGATGTTCGACTTCTTTATCAGTGACCGATGCCAGCAGGCTCACCTGGTCTGTGGTCTGGTTGCGGCCAAGTTCTCGGAGTGCATGACGGCTCTGACTGAAGGTGAATGGCTCGAGCGTTGCCAGACCGAGTATCGACGCTGCCCGGATGGAACGAAGCCATGGAATCTCAGGGTGTTCCAGTACGAGTATTGTGAATGTCTCTGCGGCACGGACTCCTGCTCGGCATGGTGTGCGGACCACCTTGCAGCGCGGGGTCTGACGCCATACGGGGACTCGAGGTGTGGTGATCCCTTCGAATGCGTGTGCTCCTTCGATGCCGATCAATACTGCAGTACCGAGTTCGGAATCTTCTACTGCGGTGGTGGAGAGCTGGACACCGTGTCCAGGAGCTGCACTTGTAACACCGCCTACTGTGGCGACGGCGCCTTCACCCCGAGCTGCGCGCTGAACCCGGAGCGCAACGAGGAGTGTGACGATACGGCACCCAATGGCGAAGGACGATGCTCGGATGGCTTCGAATGCGTGGATTGCCATTGTGTGCCCTCCGACACACCGATCGATCCGAAGCCCAACGCCTGCGATCCGGACCAGGTCGACCAGTACCCGACGGAAGCTCCGGTGCTGCCCTCATCCACCTGCCCGGCGAGATTCGTTACCACCTTCAACGATCCCGAGCTAGGTCCGCAGGCGATACCGTTCAACCTCGTCGAAGTGCCGGAGCGGACCCCCCTCTTCCACGGCTGGAGGGAGGGATTCTCCTTCACCTGCAACCTTCACCGGGAGAACTCCTTGTCGGGTGGTATAACCCTGAAGGTATACTGGCAGCCTTGCGATCCAGGCGCCTGGGGCTTCGAGTTCGAGGACTACTACCGTTGGCGATCCACGCCTTGGGTCGCCTGTGTCGAGCCGGGTCAGACCTACTTCGACGATGAGGAGTATTTTGGCAGTAACCTCGTGCGCGTCCATTCTGGTACGCGGATGGCGGTAGCCCTTGGCAACATCGCCACTCCTGATTTCGCTCCCGAGGACTGGCCCGACCTCCACGACGATCTGCTGGATGCAACGCAAGATTGGCTGAACGCGAACGAACACCTCGGCTATGCGTGCCCACCTTGAGCGGTAGTCCGGTCGCGTGAGGTAGGGGTCATAAGGGCAGGGGGACCGTATCCCTGGAAACCTGGGAGCCTCTCTACTGGAGGTCCTGGCAGACCCGGTCGCACTCCAGCTCCGGTGGACAGGGCTCATAGGTGCAGCGTCGGTCCACCACGCCGTCGGCGCCCTGGTCCTCGTCCTCTGTCAGCAGATAGCCACTGCCATCGTAGTAAAGGGTCCTCACGACATCCACCTGGCCATCATCGTCTCTGTCCTGTTCGATGACCACCAGGTGGCCCGCTTCGTCGTAGAGCTGTCGCCAGTCGACGCGATCGTTGGCTCCATAGTCCGACAGCATGACACGGAGGTTTCCCTGTTCGTCGTATTCGAACGTCAGGCGTTCATCCACGGCGCCATCCGAATCTTCATCCCGTTCCCAGAGGGTGATCCTCCCCAGGCTGTCGGTGACGCACCGACAATGTTGGTAGGATCGACAGGCCAGATCGGTTCCGAACTGGGCGTCCAGACGATCGACCTGGTCGCTCGGACAGGGTCCACGGTCGGCCTCGAATCGCGCTGGAACACCTTCTTCTGCCAGCGGCTGTCCCGGCTGGACTCGAGGGGATCCAGAAACCGATGGGGGAGGTTGGTCGGACCCGAGCCGTGTTTCCACCTCCGGCGCTGGTTCGCGGGAGCGACAGGCCGCGTCGGTCGTCGCGCAGAGGGCGAGCAGCAGCGAGGTGCCGGCAAGGATCGAGGTGGATCTCATAGTGGTTCGATATCGGGTCGCTCTTCGGGTTCCCTTTGGATCGCCTCCTGGCCTCCAAATTCGATCCAGGCCTGGAAAACCCAGTCGTTTTCTGCCTCCTGGTGCCTCCTGGTGACCAGGTGGATCGAACGACACTGCTCGGCCGAGGGTACCATGTGGCGCCAGAAGTCACGCAAGGTATCGCGGCACCCCGCCGGATTCATCATGATATCGCGAGCGATCTGGACATAGGAGTAGTCGTCGGACGGCCGTCCCATCACCGTGTAGAAATCGTCCAGCTTACCGCGAAGGACGGGATAGAACTCGGCGACCTGGTCTTCGGATGCGTCCTCGCCAAGCAGGCGTGCCATCTCCTCGGCCATGAACTCGTCATTCAGGAAGATGATATTGATGGCATCGGCCCCGTTGAGGTCGTCGCCGACGATGCCCCCGAAGAAGCGCACGAAGCGGTTCCTTGTCGTGTGTCCCTTGATGGTATGACCGGCCACCTGTGTTTCTTCGTGGCCAGCTGCCGCCAGGTCCGCCCGGAGGCTACTGGCGAAGGAGCCCTCTCCGCTCTCCGCCTCCTCACCATAGGCCCTGGTCGCCTCTTTATTCGATTGACCTGGATTCCTGGCCGCGTTGCAGGCGAACAGGTGAACACGGACGTCGGATGTCAGGTAGGCGCTCAGGCTGTCCACGAAGGTACGGACCTGCTCCATGTCGACCGGCTCTCCAGCCTCTCCGCCCAACCCGGTCAACATGATGGCACCAGCCTCTCCATGGACGCTGATGGCGAGGTTCCGGATCTTCAGGTAGTTGGAGTTCTCGATGGCAGCTTCGTCCATCTCGCTCGACAGGATCCGTCTGACCGCATTGACGATGGTGTTCGTCTTGCTGACGAGCTCCTGCACCGACAGAGCCCGGGTGGATTGTCCGATGGTGAGTTGCCCCGAGTCGCCCAGACCGATGCCGTTCCAGACTCTCGACCATTCATGGGAGTTGTTCCGGATAGTTCTCGAACCTGTCGCATAGTTGTCCCGGAAGAACCCAACGTTCAGGCCGTTTGCATAGAGGTCGCGGATCCGTCCGGCATCGGTGCCCGGTCCCGCGTCGGGTGACTCCTCCGAAGTCGTCTGCAGGTCCTCGGACAGGTCGGCACTCAACACGAAAGCGCGTACGTCTCGATAGATGATCCTGGACCAATCACCGCCGACGGCGATCACCTCCAGCAGGGTATCCCGTCGCACCTCGCTCAAAACATTGCCCTCTTCGCTCGCTGTCTCGTAGATCTTCGTGGGGCAGACAGTTCGCCGCCGACCCATCTCGACGGGTACCACCCTCCACGATGTCTGGTGCTCCCCGTCTTCTTGACGCTGAACCTCGTGTTTCGATGCCGTCCCCGGCAACGCTCCCCGGGGCTCACCCATACTGCTAGCCGCAGACGATCCCAGAAACCCCAAGGACACGGGGACGGGGTGAGGAGGCCGGATCCGATCGATCTGGGCGGAGTAGGGCCGATCCGCCAGGTCGAGTAGCAGCTGCAGGTTGTCGCCAGGATTGCCCGCTGCGTTCCGTGCTCCAGCAGACATCGGGTGCGATCGAATCAAGTCCTTTGGCGTAGACCGTTGCATGAATCTCATGTCTGGCTGACGAACTGCTGCAGAAAAAGCATAGTTACTTTCTGGCGTGGTGCAATGGAACCATCCGAGAGTTCCTCGATCATCCGATCGCTTCATGGCCAGCCCGGATCCCATTGATACCAGGCTACAACGTATTCTCCCCAATAATATGTCAATCGACGACCTGACCCCTATTCCGGGTGACCCCTATTCCGGGCCCGTTGTCATCCCTTCACACCACCTCCACGTAGGAGCTGATCACGCACTTGGTGCCCACCGAAGGGAACTGGATGGTCAGCTTGATGCGCTGGCCGGAGTACTCGGCCCGGGTGATGCGCCCCTCTCCGAAGGTGCGATGGCGGGCGATGCGGCCGACCAGCGCGTCCAGCTCCGAGCCGTCCCGGGTTGGGCGCTGCAGGCGCAGGCCGTCCGGTGGGATCGCCAGCTCCTCGACGACTCTGAGCGGATCTGGCGAGCGGCCGGCGGCAGGAGGTGGCACCTCTCGGCTTTTCCGGGTCCAGGTCTCGCTCGACTCCGGCAGCCGGCGACGGGGGGCGGTCGCAAAGGATCGGGCGGTGTCGTCCGGATCGGCGAGTGTGCGGGGGATTGGGTAGGAGCGGCTGCGGGTCGAGTAACCGGCCGTTCCCTCGGGCGAAAAGAGACGGCAGCTTGTGGGGTCGGTCTGGAGCAGGCGGTCGTCGATCGCCTCCAGGAAGCGGGAGGGCTGGTTGGCCACCGAGTTGCCGAACAGGCGACGGCTGAGGCAGTCGGTCAGGAAGAGCTGCTCCTTGGCGCGGGTCATGGCCACGTAGAAGAGGCGGCGTTCCTCGTCGGGATTTTCCGGTTCCTCGGCGCCGCCCCGAACCAGCGGCAGCAGGCCGTCCTCCAGACCGGTCAAAAACACCACCTGGAACTCGAGACCCTTGGCGGCGTGAATGGTCATGAGATTGACCGCTCCCTGAGCGGTCGGTTGATCGGCGGCCTGGACCAGGGCGCTGGTCTCCAGGAAGCCCTGCAGGGAGGTGTCGGATTCTCCGTGCCGGAGCGGCCTTTCCTCCTCGAAATCCCGCATGGCGTTGACCAGCTCCTGGACGTTGTCGAACCGATCGGCGGCGTTCTCGGGGTGGACCGCCTGCAGGTAGCCCAGGTAGTCGATCTGCTCGATGAGCCAGCTGGTGAGCTGGGATGGGGGAGTTGCGCTCCGGGCTTCCGACCTGAGCCGACGGATGAGAGCCGCCAGCTGCTGCAGCGCCTCCCGGGTCTGCTTGCGGAAACACGGCGCATTGTTCTGCTCCAGCATCGACTCCAGGGCGGGAAAGAAGGGGATCCCGCGCTCCTGCGCCCGCAGCTTCACCTGGTCTGACCCCTTGGCGCCCAGCCCCCTCCTGGGCACATTGGCGATGCGCATGGCGGCGATGTCGTCGGCGGGATTGATGGCCAGCCGGAGGTAGGCCAGGATGTCCTTGATCTCCTCTCGCTCGTAGAAGCTGGTGCCGGCGATGACCCGATAGGGGATAGCCGAGCGGCGCAGCTGCTCCTCGTAGATCCGGCTCTGGGCGTTGATGCGATAGAACAGGGCGATGTCGCCGTACTCCACCTGGTGCCGTTTCCGCTGCAGCTCGATCTGGCGAGCGATGTAGGCCGCCTCTTCGCCCTCATGGCGGCCGGTGAAGCGGACGGGTTTGGGGCCGTGCCGGTTGGTGGTCCAGAGCACCTTGGGAAGACGGGTCCGATTGACCGCGATGGCGGCGTTGGCCAGGTCGAGAATGGCCTGCGTGGATCGGTAGTTCTGCTCCAGCCGGACCACCCGGCAACCGGGGAAGTCATGCTCGAAGCCCAGCAGATTCTCCACCGTCGCGCCGCGCCAGGCATAGATGCTCTGGTCATCGTCCCCCACCGCGGCGATGTGGAAGGGAGAGTTCGTCAACAGCTTGAGCAACCGGTACTGGGCGGGGTTGGTATCCTGGAACTCGTCCACCAGGATGTGCTGCCACTGGGCCAGGTACCGCTCCCGGATGGGGTCGAAGCGCTCCAGGCACTCGATGACAGCCAGGATCAGGTCCCCGAAATCGAGGGTCCCGTTGGCCCGCATCCGTTGGTGGTAGCGCTCGTAGAGCTGGGCGCACAGCTGGTGGTGGTTTTTAGGGCTCTGCTCGAAGGCGGCCTGGGGGAGCCAGCCCCGATTGCGGGCCCGCTCCACGAAGGACTGGTAGGAGGCGACCGAGGGGCCGTCTTTGGGGATGCCCATCTCCTCGGCGACTTGCTTGATCATGCGGAGCTGGTCGTCCGCATCGAAGATGGTGAAGGATCGGGGAAAGCCGAGGGCCGGCGCTTCCCGGCGCAGGATCCGGGCGCACAGGCTGTGAAAGGTGGAGATCCAGGTGGGCCGCCGGGAGGCATCGGAAAGCAGCCGGGCCACTCTACTGACCATCTCGCCCGCCGCCTTGTTGGTGAAGGTGACTCCCAGGATATGCTGGGGATGGACCTGGTGCCGCTGGATCAGGTGGGCGATCCGGTGGACGATGACCCGCGTCTTTCCGCTTCCGGCTCCCGCCAGGATCAACAGCGGTCCGCCCGTGTGCTCGACGGCCTCCCGCTGGGCCGGGTTCAGTTGTTCTTGGTGGGTCACGGCACTGGGATACCCGTGATGGGTGGGAAATACAAGCCGCTGAGAGCGCGCCCGGCAGACCTCAGGGCATGATCTGGATGAGCTGGTGGAGGCTCACCTCGCGGGATTCCCGCCTGGCGAGATCGCAGTCCATGGTATGAACGATCGGCAGCGGTGTCTCCGGATTCTCGGGCCAGGGGATGACCTCTTCGATCCTCAGGCCGCAGGAGCAGTTGATCTCCTGCTCGAACAGCACGGCAAAGTCACGTGAGAAATGATGGTGGGTGGGGTTGTAGATCAGATCGAAGTACTTCTGCTGGGTGAAGCTCTCCCCATCGAGCTGACCTGAGGCCTGGTAGAAGATCCCGGGCTCGGTAGAGGCCATGCTTACCCCGATGCGAAGGTCCAGGGTCACCTGCCCACCGGAAAAGGCGATGATATGCCGGTCGGTGCGCACGCCGTCGAAGAGGCAGGAGTCGAAGTAGCGCACGTCCTCCCAGGAGGTACAGTCGCCCAGGCAGAGCATGTTGTAGAAGTAGGTGTCGGTCATCCCCAGGTGCTTGCCGTCCAGGGTGATGCTGCTTTGACCTGCCCCCAGACTCCCCATCAACCCCATCTGGAAGGTCCAGCGCTCTTCGTCTGCGTCAAGCAAGGGTTGGGTGTACTGGAAGGAGTACTGCACGCCCCCTGGGGACGCGCTGTGGTTGGCGACCAGGGTGCCGGTCCCATCGACCTCCGGCTGGGAATCGGGAAGGAGAAACCGGAAGCACAGAGGCAGCAGGAACTCGTAGGTTCCATTCACCGCCGGCAGCGGGTAGGTACCCTCGATGAAGCGGAGCATCGCCTTGCGTTCCCATTCCTGCTCGAGAGTGCGGGACTCGTCGAAGGTGCCGCAGTAGAGTGCGGATTCCGTCACCTGCAACCGATAAGGCCAGTCCCCCCCGACATACTCGTCGGCGGTGGGGCACCAGTACCAGACCGAGGTTCCCGGATCTCCCGCGTCACCCCAGTCCAGACCATCCACGAGATCGCAGGTGGGCCCCAGATCCTGGTCGCCATCCGCGGCCGCGTCCAGATCCGACGGCTCGAGATCACCGGGTTCCTGGAGCGCGTCGGGGTCCTCCTGCACGGCATCGCTAACGTCCGGCATATCCTCGGCATCTGCCATGTCCTCGGCATCCGGCGGGGACAAGTCCCCGGTGTCGCCCAGGTCTGTGGGATCGATGTCGGCATCCGGGATTTCCGCCAGGTCCTCCGCATCCGCCAGGTCCTCCGCATCTTCCAGATCGGCGTCACCTGGCTCTGCCGCATCCACGAGATCCAGGACAGGATCCGGCTCTGCGTCCTGGGGTTGTGGATCCCTCGACAGGTCGGTCTCTCCGGCCAGGTCAACAGGAGGGGGTCCGATGTCTTCCGGGCAGAGGACGATGCAGACATCCGGCGTCAGGCAATCGCAGATGCAGGGCGGATCCTCCTTGCACCCGCACAGGGTGGTCGCCAGAGCCAGCCAAAGCCACAGCAAGCCGCGTCGGGCGTTCATGGATACCCTCCTGTTCGGGGTCTGGATGGTCTGCTGTACCAATATAGCGGTTTTACCCCCACAACGAGAAATGCCGGTGATCTCGCCGAGACATGGCCATTCCCGCGGTCACATTTCGCCAACATCTCAGTTTTCCTGGATTTCCGGCCCGACCCGGATTCCCGGATGACGAGGGCAGGGCAAGCTGTGCCCCTACGTACCTGCTCGAACCACATACCAAGACGTAGACACGCTGCTTGCCGCGCCCCGATTTTTCGATGGCGAGGGCAGGGCAAGCCCTGCCCCTACTAGGCGCTGGTTTTGCCCAGGTACTCCCGCCGTGGGAACTGCCACAGGGAGATCACCGCAAAGAGCAGGGTCGCACCGAGCAAGATAACGATGCTGGCGGTGTCACTCGCATCGGGAGGAGCCAGGAACGCCGGGCGTTCGGTGGCCTGGGACAGACCCGCCAGGTTGAGCAGGTGGAAGCGGAGGCTCAACATCGCGGCCGAGCTGGGTACCAGCGGTAGCGCCAGCTCCCAGAACAGGATGTATCCGAGGCCCCAGGCGAGCGGTCGTCGAAACAAGACCCCAAAGGCGGTAAAGGCGGTGGTGTAGTACACCGCTCCCAGTGCGGTCGTCCACAGCAGGGAGGGCAGTCCGGACACCTGGGACAGACCAGCCGGCGCAGCGATCACATGAAGCACCAGGCAGACCACCGCCATAAGGACCATCACGGCCATGGTGGCGGTCAGCCAGCGACCCCCCAGGATGGTTCGACGACGGATGGGGCGGACCAGCAGGTAGGTGAGGGTCGCCGACTCGACCTCCTCCCGCACAACAGCGGTTCCGGCCAGGAGCGCTGCCAGTTGAAGCAGAATGCCGAGCGGGAACTGCCGGAGCAAGGAGGCGTATACCACCGCCCGGTCCGAACCCGCCCCCCAGCGGGCGAACAGGGCGGCGGTCACCACGACCGCCAGGGTGATTGCGGCTGAGGCCAGCGCTTTCCTGGACCGAAGCACCGTCCCCCAGTACAGCCTGGACATCAATGCGACCGTCAGCAGGACTCCGGGAGGTTTCGGATGGTGGTTGCGACTGCTCATGGTCATCCCGCCACCAGGTATCGGAACACGGCTTCCATGTTGTTGTCCGGGCTGGTCAACGAGGTGATGCGAAGGCCGCCTTGAAGGGCCAGCTTGCCGATCTCCCGGTAGCAGGTGGCCGGATCGGCGGTTTCCAGCTCGACGGTCCCCTCCCCCTCCAACCGAACGCTGATCACGGCCGGCAGGGATAGCGCCAGGGAGGCCATCTCCCGGGACCGCTCGCATGCCAGTCGGATGCGGTGCGGGTGTCCGTCGATCAGGTCGCGCAGATCCGGGACGCTGCCCTCCGCCAGGATGCGGCCTCGGTGGATGAGCAGCATGCTGCGGGTCATGGACTCGATCTCGTAGAGCACGTGGCTGGAGACCAGGACGGTTGCCCCTCGTTCCAAGGCCAGCTTCCGGATCAGGTCGATGAGATGCCGGCGGCTGGCGGGGTCGGTTCCACTCAGGGGCTCATCCAGGATCAAGAGGTCGGGGTCGTGGGCGAGGGCCTGGGCCAGCTTGCATTTCTGGCGCATCCCCTTGCTGAAGGTGGCCAGGCGGCGGTCTTGGGCCTCGGCGAGCTGGACCTCTTCCAGCGCGCTCTGCGCCCGCTGTCTGGCCTGGGATGCGGAGTACCCGTGCAGCCGGGTCATGAGGGTGACGAACTGAAGGGCGGTCATCTGCTCGTAGAAGTGATCGGTCTCGGGGCAGTAGCCTATCCTGGCGCTCACCCGCGGATTGTCCCGGACCGGCAGTCCAAAAACCCGCACCGTGCCAGAGGAGGGGTTGATCTCGCCGGTGATGAGCTTCATGAAGGTGGACTTGCCCGCGCCGTTGGGTCCTAGAAGGCCGGTGATGCCAGCCGTCAGGGTCACGGAGACCTGGTTGAGCCCCAGGATCTGTCCGTACCACCGGGAGACGCCGTCGAACTGGATCACCGGATTCTCCATGGATCAGGCCTCCCTGCGCTCCAGGGCCA
This sequence comes from Bradymonadales bacterium, assembly GCA_016931535.1. Classification (GTDB taxonomy): domain Bacteria; phylum Myxococcota_A; class Bradymonadia; order JAFGEP01; family JAFGEP01; genus JAFGEP01. The sequence goes on along the minus strand of JAFGEP010000152.1, from coordinate 76,536 downwards.
CGATGCGCCGGTACAGGATGAAACCGGCCAGGGCCCCCAGGCAGACCAGGCAAACCAGCGGCCAGATCGGCGGCTTGTCCGCGGCATAGAACAAGCGGCCGCTGTCGCGAAACAGCGCCTGGATGGAGATCAAGGAGAAGGCGCTGAACCGTGCGCCAGGGGATACCGCCTCGGTCAGCGCTACCGAGAGGCCGTTGGACACAAAGTACAACGCGATCCAGGCGATACCCACGTAGCGGGAGCGCCACCCGAAGGAGGAGAGACAGGTGATGACGGTTCCCGCAACCAGGGACAGCAGGATGCTGTAGGCGGCGACCTGCACCAGCTTGGCGAGAAATGCGGGGATATCGGTCTGATAAGCCAACAAGAGCTGCCCCACATCCAGCACCACCCCCGGGATCAACGTGATCAAGCCCAGCATTATCGCGATGGCCAGCACCTTTCCCGCCAGGTACCCGAACAGATCGAGGGGCCTGGAGAAGTAGAGGGCATGGGCATTGGCCGCCACATCCTTGGCGACCAGGTCGGCTCCCCCGATGGCCATGAGCAGCACCACGAAGAAGCTCTGGGCGCGATACAGCACATCGAAGACCTCACCGCCCCACAGATCCATGTTCAGGGTCTTCTTGATGACCAGCTCGACGTACAGGATGACCAGGCAGACCACCAGCGGGAGGAAGGAGAGCAAAAGCAGCCGCCGAATCCAGCGTCGCTGCCACGCCAGCCGGAGCTCCTGGCGGGTGATCACCCAGAACCGACGTCGGGGGGAGGAGACGGGCCCCTCATAGGGCTGGAACTGCTCGCGGTGAATCGTCATGAGCTGGATGGCCCCCCCGAATTGCTGGGCTTGCGATTGCCGCCCATAAAGCCGAGAAACGCGGCTTCCAGGCTGACCTGGAGGGGCGCCAGGTGACGGACCTCGCATCCGCCCTCCACGGCAATCTGCCACACCACATCCAGGTCGGCTTCCCCCCGGATCTCGATGACCACCCGCTCCGGCCGGTCGTGAGGCGCCACCGCAAGCCCCCTGGCCCTGAGCTCCTGCGCCAGCTTCTCGGGCCCGATCCCCCCTCGCACCTCCACCTCCAGCGGGTAGACACCAGAATCGAGCGCCTGGTCTGTCTGGGTAGCTCCCGACACCGACGCCGGTTCCGCCGGCGGCTCGCCAGCGGTCGGACCGCCGCGGAGCTCCTGACTCCGAACCGCGCCGTTCTTGAAATCGGCGATGGTCCCGTAGTGGACCACCTCCCCCTCGTGCATCAGCACCAGGCTGTCGCAGACCCGCTCCACCTCGCCGAGCAGGTGGCTGGAGAGCAGGATGTTGATCCCGATCCGGCTCAGCTGTGCGATCAGGTCGAGCATCTCCTCTCGCCCGATGGGATCCAGGCCGTTGGTGGGCTCGTCCAGAAAAAGCAGCCGAGGCCCGTGCACCAGCGCCTGGGCCAGCTTGACCCGCTGCCTCATCCCCGTGGAGTAGCCGTCCACCCGCCGGTAGCGCTCCTCTCCCAGTCCCACCAGGTCGATGACCTCGTGGGCTCTGCTGATCGCCTCGTGGCGAGGGATGCCGCTCAACTCGGCGCCATAGGCCACCATCTGCAGCCCGTCCATGCCGGGGAAGTAGGTGCTCTGCTCCGGCATGTAGCCGACCTGCCGGCGAACCTCCATCCGTTGGGTCCGGACATCGAAGCCCAGGACGCTGGCCTGTCCCGCCTGAAAGTGGAGGAGGCCGAGAAGAACGCGCAAGAGCGTGCTCTTTCCGGCGCCGTTGGGGCCCAACAGCCCGACGCAGCCCGGTTTCACCGAGGCGCTGACCGCTTTGAGGGCGGCCAGCTTGCCGTAGTACTTGGTGAGGTGATCCAGCTCTAGCAGCATCGATCGACTTGGACCCCCGCAGACGCCTTCAGTGTGGCCAGCTCAGTATCCGAATCCGGCGCAACAATAGCCCATTGGCGCGCAAAACAGAACCATCGTCCGCTTGATTCCCGTTTGGGTTTTCCCGAACCCTCGTTTCCATGTCGAGCGCTGGACCCCTCCTGGCTGGGTCGAGTTGCCGCGGAACCGCCTGTCCGGGGCCATGGAGCGGTCATGGGGGCTCTGGTTGTGAGATCGAGGGGGGACATCGGGATAGAAAGTCGGTGACCTCCGCCGTTCGATCCTCCTGGGCATGGAGCGCCCGGGCCCGTTCGAGCGCGGCCCAGGCCCCCTCCCGGTCGCTCAGCAGGCAGCGGTAGCGCGCCAGGTTCAGCCAGGCGGTGACATTGAGCGGATCCAAACCGGTCGCCATGGCGACCAAGGCCTCCGCCTCCCGATAGGAGCCGCGCCGATCGGCCAGCACGCCCAGGTTGACCACCGGGGGCGACCACTCGGGCGCATGCTGGACCGCCGCCATCCAGGCCCATGCCGCCAGGTCGATCCGTTCCAGGTTGTAGTAGTAGGTACCTAGCCAGTTCAGGTAGTCGGCCAGCCAGCGGTGGCCCCAGAGGTCCAGGCGGGCCAAGAACCAGTTGGGCACCAGCTGCTGCGGAGGTGGCATCGCGCGGGGATCCACCCGTACCTCGGGGAATATCCGATGCAAGGGGAAGCCGAGCTCGATGTGGTTCCAACGCCCTCGGGAGTCGCGGGCCGCTCCCGGCCCCCAGACCACGGCGCGACCTTCGCCAAAGGCCCGTTCCAGTAGCTGCCCGATGCGGGCCTGGTAGGTGGACTCGTCGGCGCCGACACCCCACCGGCTCCATGTCTCCACCGTAGTGTCGTCGGCCAAAGGAAATGGGCCCTGTCGGGAGCGCTGGACCAGCAGCCTGGAATCGGACAGCTCGGTGCGATTGAGCACCTGGAGATCGGGCCGCATCCCGCCGACTCCGACCAGGTACAGGCGAGCGGCGGCAAACCCCTCGTTGTCGGAGAGGACCAACCCCCCCGTGGGCGCCTGGGTCAGACCCTGGAAGGTCAAATCCTGTGCCCCCCAGCTGCCGTTCATCACCAGCCACCGGAGATCGGCGCGCGACATCGTGTACACAACCAGCAGGCCGCCAACCAGCAAGATCAGGGCGGCCAGGTAGCCCTTTCCATTCTCCCGCCGCCGATCGGCGCAGGGCGTTCTACCCACCGGCGGTTCGAGCAAAGACGGTTCTCCGGTCTCCGCCGGTCCGGGTGACACCCGCTTTTTACCCTGTGACCATCTGGCGGAAAGACGATCCAGGATCCAGGACAACCAGGACAGAAGCCAGCTCAAACCGACGGCTACTCCCACTCCGGCAAACAAGGCCAGCACCAGGTAGGTGGTCGCACCGTTTTGCTTGTCGATGAGCCCCATCGGGTTGAACAGGACCGCGTACCCCAGGTCGATGACCGCCAGGACGACCAGCAGCACGGCAGCCAACCGGCACCGAATGAGACCGAACACCGCTCCCAGACCCGACAGGAACAGCAGCGCCCCCCAATCATGCAGGATTTGACCTGTAAAAACCTCCAGGGCTCTGACCACTCGAGGCCAGCTCATGCTCAGAAAAGACTCGGGAAAGGCGAGCCGGATGGTCAAACCCCAGACGTGGTTCCAGAACCGGGCCAGGCTGTCCGGGTGCCCCCAGGCGTGGTACGGCTCCCGCCCGGCCGCCAGGGGAAGGTACAGGTAGGGGAGCAGACCCACAGCCAGTAGACCGAGAAAACCCAGCACCCATGCCGATCGGGTTTTCCAGCCGCCCTGGGCTGCAGAACGGAACAAGGCGACCACCGCCACCGCGCAGAATACCGGCGCGAATAGCCGGTACTCCGCATGATTGCTCAAACCCAGACCGACAAGGAATCCGGACACCAGCAGGTCGCCAGCCTGGAACCGACCCCATAATCGCAGGCACACCAGAGCCGATGCCGCCACCAGCAGCAGGTGCAGGACGTAGACATCCGGTGTCCGCCCCAGAAGCCCCGCCACCGGGGTGACCCACAACCCGGCACAGGCCACCACCATGGCGACCAACCGGGTTCCGGGGTGCATCCGAGGTGAGATCAACCGATCGACCAAGGCGACCACCAATCCCGTCGTTGCGCCCGCCAGGATGGCCGACAGCAGGGAGAACCGAAAGGAGACCGGGCCGAGAGGGATGGTCGAGACCAGCCGCCCCAGCAGGGTGTACAGGGGGAAGCCGGTCGGATGGGGGACCCCCAGGTCGAAGCCTGCCGTCGCGAAGTCTCCGGCATCCAGCCAGAACAGCCCGCTGGAAGTGGTCAGGGCGTGGAAGAGAAAGGCGGCGGCCGCCAGAGTGACTGCTGTGCGAGCTGAGGTGACGGGGAACAGTCGGTGACTGGACCCTCGCTCCGAACCGGAACCTGATGGGGACGGGGTTTCCACGAGCCAGACCCGTATCGGGTTGAACGACCTGACCAGGACTATCACCCCGAACGGCCGGCATGTACAGGGATGAACGATGATATCCGAACTTGCGAGGCTGAAGTGGTTCCCCTGCAGCGGTGGGGTTCCTCATCTACCGAAACCGAGGTGGGCCGATTGCTCACCGGCTTGGGTGAAGGTTAGCTCGTGGTCGATAACCACCATCTGACCCGGGCCTTTGGGCAACCCCCATTTCCTGCCGACTCTTGCGGTGCAAAGGCGCCAGGCGGTAATGTATCGAGTGGGCAGTGCCCGAACGCGCTCCCCCCTGACACCCAAGAGCCGAAGCCATGTCATTTGCGCACCGTCTGCTCCTTGCCTTGACCCTGACCTCCCTGGCGGCGCTGCCCAGCTGCGCCGACAACCCTCAGGCGGCCCCCGACCTGGGCGACGCAGGCCGGGACGGCTATCCGGACGGTTCTGTGAGCGGAAACCACGCGCCCGTGCTGGCGCGCATCGGCGACAAGGTGGCGGTGGTCGAGGAGGAGCTGGTGATCATGCTGCGCGCCTCGGACGCCGACGGCGACCTGCTCGAGTTCTCCGTGTTCGGCGATCTGCCGCGCGGTTCCGCCTTCTACAAGGAGGAGGCCCGTTTCCACTGGACACCGGGACAGGCGGACCTGGACAGCCAGTGGACCGTCACCTTCTCGGTATCCGACGGGCAGGAAACCGACCGGGAGACCATCACCATCTCCGTTCATGCGACCCGGGATAACAGCCCCCCCGATTTTGTGGAGCCCGGAGACCAGATCCTGACCATCAACCAGCCCTACGAGCTCATGCTGGAGGCGGTCGATCCCGATGGAGATGCCCTGACCTACCAGGTCATCGGCAATATCCCCGAAGGGTCCGACTTTGATGGCCAGAACGGGGTTTTCCGCTGGACTCCGACCACCCAGGATGCCGACGCCACCTACCACCTCCTCTTCGAGGTCAGCGACGGACAGGCCACCGACGAGATGTTCGTCAACCTGATCGTGGCATCGGCCGCCATCACCTTCCCCCCCATCCCGCCCCAGGAGGTCCGTCTCAACGAAGAGCTGGTCCTGACTCTCTCCGTCTCGAACCCCGCCGGCCGCACCATCGCCTGCGCCGTGTTGGGAACCCCTCCCGCCGGCTCCACCTTCCAGGTGGACAGCTGTACCTTTCGCTGGACCCCCACGGACCCTGCACTGGTGGGTCAGACCGCTCAGGTCTCCTTCCAGGTTTCGGACGCCGAGGTGACGCTGGTCCAGACCGCCAGCATCTCGGTGCGACCGGCAAGTGCCGGGGAGTGCCAGCCGGACGCCTTCGAGGAGATGGAAGCGGGAGATCAGACGCCGGTGGTGGAGGCCGGGACCTACTCGGATATCCCCTTGTGCAACGAAGATATCGACGTCTTCGCGGTCGCGCTGGATGTGGGGGCAGAGCTGGTGGTGACCGTGACCTTCGATCACAACCTGCTGGATATCGACCTGGCGTTGTTCGATCCCGGCGCCGAGCAGGTGTTTCAGCTTTCCAACGGCTACACCAACACCGAGACCATCCGGGTGGAGTCGATACCCACCGCCGGCTACTGGTACATCGCGGTGTATTCGGAGTTCACGGGAAGCTCCACCTATGACCTCACCATCGAGATCGACGAGAGCGGGGTCTGCGTACCGGACCTGGCCGAGGCCGACGGAGGGAACAACGACGAGGACCACGCCTACTTGATCGAGAACCTGGATACCCTGACCGACCTCACCTACTGCGAGCAGGACTGGTACTACTTTGGGGCTCAGGCCGGCGGAGGGGTGCTGTTGACCGTCGACTACGACAACCAGCGGTACAACCGTCCGACGGTCATCCTCAAGCGGTACGGCGTCGCGGGAGCCGTGGGCGTGGTGGAGTACGATGCCTGGGGATTGACGGTCACGCTGGATCCCGTGGCCTTCGATGATCTGTATCCCTTCGGTCTCACCAACGCCGATCAGGGCATGGTCTATACCCTGTCCTTGCTGGTCTTCGACCCCTGAAGCGGCCATGGAGCTGACCCGCACCAGCGTAGACCTCTACCGGGTAGGAGCCCTGTCCTTTGGCGCCCTTCTCTGGTTGCAGGTCTGCGCCTCCGGGCTCTCCAACGAGCTGTCCTTCAGCGAGGTCAGCTGGTGGCGCGTGCTGGTATTCCTGGTGCCGCTGGGGCTCTTGCTGGCGGGGCTGCTGACGCGCAACCCGGTGGCGACGCTGCTGCTGTACCCGCTGGGGGTAGCAACCACCCTGGGCATGAATCCTGGTGAGGCAGGCGGCGGTGGTTCGGATCCGTGGTCGATCATCCTGCCTTTGGTGACCCTGCTCGCCTATGTGTTCTGCGTCAGCGCCTGGCTGAGGAGTCCGGCCAGGCCATCATACCTGCTGGTATCGAGTGAACCGGTCCGAACCCGGCGCGACCGATGGTCTCCTTATCGACTGACCTACTGGCCGCGAGCAGTGGCCCTGTTTCTCACGTTTGCGGTCACCGCCGGAGCGGTCCCCATCCTGGAGCCGATCGCCTCTCGGGTCGTGCGGTCCTACGGGGTTTCTGGTGGAGCAAGTAGTGGAGAGAAGGGGCTGGTCCTCTGCAGCCTGGTGCTTTTCTTTGGCTGGTGCGTGTTGGCCTACGTCCTGTTCATTTCCCCGGCGATGGAGCAGAATCGCCTGATCAAGGCGGATCGACAGCGGGTGCGGGGTTCGATCGAGCGGTCCGGGTTGCGCCGTCTGAAGCTGGCGCTGGTGGGCCTGTTACTGGGGGCAGGCGCTGTTCTGGCTGCGTTGGTAGTCCTGAGGTTCTCGTGAAAGGGGTCATCTACGAGATCGTCAGCCTTCTGCTGGTCTTCACCAGCCTGTTCTTTTTCTATCGGTCGACCGAGTTCCTGGCTGACCGGGACTATCTTGCGGCCATCCTGAGCCTGGTCATCGGATTCTTGGTCGTCAGAGCGAGCGTGGATCTGGCCAGGTTGGCGGTGATCTCCCGAAGGGAGGATTGAGCGGTTTGGGTCATCCTGCAGGCATACCCGCACCGGTCCATCGGCCGAGATGGACCGGACGAACCGCCGGTCTCGCTCTCTTGGCTCTGTTGGCCGTGGCCTGCGAGCGGGAGACGGGCACGCCTCCCGTCGCGGAGAGGGGGGTGCTCCTGTGGGCGACCGGTCGCCACTTGCCGCCGGGCAGCCAACCAGACCGTGTGGTCGCCCGGGTGGACGGATTTCCCATCACCCTGGGTGAGGTGGCGCTGTGCCTCGAGAGGGAGCCTGCCCGCTCTTTGAGGGAATGCCTCGACCTGCTGATCGATGTGAGGCTGGTCGAGGCCACTGCTTCGCAGGAAGACCACGAGAGTGAGCGGGTCGAGGAGGCTCGGCTCTCGGCATTGGCCTCGGCGACCCTCCGGGAGCTGATCGATCGACCTCTGGCCGACGAGAACCTCTCGGACGAGGAGATCGAACGGTTCCTGCAAGATCCCGCCAACCGGGCGTTGTTCGAGGCGCCTGAGCTCAGGCGATGCTCTCATTTGCTCATCGTCGCCTCACCGGACCAGCAGGCGGCCGCCCTGGCGCTGGCTGAGCAGATGGCGTGCGAGATCGACCCGGGATCGGTCGATCGGCCGGAGAGGCTGGAGGAGCTGCGGTCTTTCTATCGTCCGACGGCAACGGAGTCGGGGCTTGAGCTGAGGGTGGAGGAACACCTGCTCTTCCCGCCGATTCCACCCGAGGGAACCCCCCCCTTGCCCTGGTTGACCCCGGCGGTTCCCGAGTTCACCCAGGCGCTGTTCGATCTGCCTGCCCCGGGATCCCTGTCCGCTCCGGTCCAGACCCAGTACGGCGTGCACTTCCTCCTGCTGGAGGAGATTGTCCCCCCAAACGAGCTAGAGTCCGATCAGGCGTGGGCGATAGCCCGCCACGAAATGGGCCAGCGGCGTCGAGCGCTGGCGTTGACCCACCTGCTGGAAGAGCTGACGGCGACCTCCAAGATCGAGCTGGATGTCCGAAACCTGGAGATCCTCTGGCAGGACCAGGAGGAGATCATCCGCCAGCGGAGCATGTCTCTCATCGAGAGCATGCAGAGAGAGTGAGAGAAGAACCAGAATCCACCACCGGCCCAGCGAGCGGCGCGGCACTGGTATGCTGCGCCCGCGGTTGTCTCTCGGAAATGGTGATCCAGGTGAACCGGAGGAAACCAGCCCCGACCGGCGCGGCACTGGTATGCTGCGCCTGCGGTTGTTCGCTCGGAAATGGTGATCCAGGTGAACCGGAGTACACCAGCCCCCAGCGGCGCTCCTCGAGGGGCGGGGGTGATGGAGCCGCCGGAGGTGGCGGATCGACAAGAAGGGGATTGATTGCGGCGGAGGGTTGTGGGAAAAGGCCGATTGCCGACCGTCGCCTGCCAACCTCAACCGTCGCGGCGCTCTGGGAGCCTTCGGCCGACAGCTCGTTTCCTCATCCCGGATGGCGGCAAGCACGGACGCGGCACGATCCGTGATGTATGCGAAGCAGCGCTCCTGTCACCGCTTGCGCGGCGGCCAGCTCGGCCCCGCTCTGACCGGACGGTGCGCGCACAGGTTCGCTGTGGGGAGGAATGATGGCTGGTTACGACCCATCGACGATCGAACCCAAATGGCAGGCCTACTGGCTCGAGAACAAGACCTTTCGGGCCATCGATGGCAGCGACAAGCCCAAGTACTATATCCTGGACATGTACCCCTACCCCAGTGGTAGCGGCCTTCATGTGGGTCACCCGGAGGGCTACACAGCCACCGATATCCTGGCTCGCTACAGGCGCCACAAAGGGTTCAACGTGCTGCACCCCATGGGTTGGGACGCCTTCGGCCTGCCGGCCGAGCAGTACGCCATCAAGACCGGCACCCATCCACGGGACACCACTATCTCCAATGTGGCTGTGTTCAAAGGACAGATCCAGCGCCTTGGCTTCAGCTACGACTGGGATCGAGAGATCAACACCACCGATCCCTCCTACTACAAGTGGACCCAGTGGATCTTCCTCCAGATGTACCGGCGGGACCTGGCCTACCTGGCCGAGGTCCCCGTCAACTGGTGCCCCGGCCTGGGTACCGTGCTGGCCAACGAGGAGGTGATCGACGGCAAGAGCGAGGTCGGCGGTTTCCCCGTCTATCGCAAGCCGATGCGCCAGTGGATGCTCCGGATCACCGCCTACGCCGATCGCCTGCTCGACGACCTGGATTCCCTGGACTGGCCCGAGTCGATCAAGGAGATGCAGCGCAACTGGATCGGTCGCAAACGAGGGGCCGAGGTGGACTTTCCCGTGGTGGGTCAACCCGCCACGGTCCGGGTCTTCACCACCCGCCCCGACACCCTGTTCGGCGCCACCTTCATGGTGCTGGCCCCGGAACATCCCCTGGTGGAGGCCGTGACCACTCCCGCCCAGGCCGCCCAGGTGCGCCAGTACCAGGAGATGGCGGCGCGCAAGAGTGACCTGGAGCGCACCGATCTGGCCAAGGACAAGACCGGCGTGTTCACCGGCGGTTTCGCCATCAACCCGGTCAACGACCAGCAACTGCCGATCTGGATCAGCGACTACGTCCTGATGTCCTATGGAACCGGCGCCATCATGGCCGTTCCCGGTCACGACCAGCGGGACTGGGAGTTCGCCCGGAAGTTCGATCTGCCGATCGTCGAGGTGGTCCAGGGAGGGGATATCTCCCAGGCCGCTTTTACCGAGATCGACGATGGGATCATGGTCAACAGCGGGATTCTGGATGGACTGCCGGTTGCACAGGCCATCGAGCGGATCACCGCCTGGCTGGAAGCACGGGGCCGAGGCCAGGCGGCGGTGAACTACCGCCTGCGCGACTGGCTGTTCTCCCGACAGCGTTACTGGGGAGAGCCGTTCCCCATCCTGTACCGCCAGGACGGGTCGACCTTGGCCGTCCCCGAGGAGCAGCTGCCGGTCCTCCTACCCGAAACCGACTCCTACAAGCCCTCCGGAACCGGGGAGAGCCCGCTGGCGACCATCGAGTCCTGGATTTCTTTCACCGATCCCGGCACCGGCGAGCGGTTCCGGCGGGAGACCCACACCATGCCGCAGTGGGCCGGCTCCTGCTGGTACTACCTGCGCTACATCGATCCTCACAACGACCAGGCCCTGTGCGACCCGGAGAAGGAGCGATACTGGATGCCGGTCGATCTGTACGTCGGCGGTGCGGAGCACGCCGTGTTGCACCTCCTCTACGCGAGATTCTGGCACAAGGTCCTGTATGACATCGGGGTGGTCTCCACCCCCGAGCCGGCCATGAGGCTGGTCAACCAGGGCATGATCCTGGGCTATGCCTACCGCTGCTTCACCAACGACTCGGCCTCCGAAATCCTGGGAAAAAACCAGGTCCGATTCGAGAACGGCCTGGCCAAGCATCCGGTCACCGGGGAGACCCTTCTGCCGAGATACCTCCACATCGACCAGGTCCGCTGGAAAAAAGTAGACGAGGACGACCCCGAGAGCGCCACCGTTCCGATGCATCCCGACCTGGAGGAGGTCGAGCTGGAAGAGGTCGTCGAAAAGATGTCCAAGAGCCGGGGCAACGTGGTCAACCCGGATCGGATCGTCTCCGAGTATGGGGCGGATGCCTTCCGACTGTACGAGATGTACATGGGCCCCCTGGAGCAGGTCAAACCCTGGAGGACCCAGGGGGTTCTGGGTATGCAGCGCTTCTTGAACCGGGTGTACCGGCTGCTGATGGACGAGCAGGGCCAGCGCTCCCCCCGGGTGGTCGAGGGCGAGCCCGGCCTTCCATTGGCCAGACGGCTGCACCGGACCATCGCCAAGGTGAGCGAGGACATCGAGGCGATGGCCTTCAACACCGCCATCGCAGCCCTCATCGAGCTGAACAACTTCCTGCACAAGGAGCAGGAGATCCCCAGGTCGGTGGCCGAGCCGTTCGTCCTGTTGCTCTCCCCTTTCGCCCCCCACCTGGCGGAAGAGCTCTGGCAGGCCCTGGGGCATGACCGAACTCTGGCCTACGAACCCTGGCCTTGCGCCGATGAATCGCTGCTGAAGGAGGAGACGGTGGAGCTGCCGGTACAGGTCAACGGCAAGCTGAGGGCCACCCTGGTCGTCTCCATCTCCTCGAGCCGGGAGGAGGTCATCGAGCAGGCTGTCTCGCTGCCGAATGTGGCTGCCTACCTGGAAGGCAAGCAGATCGTCAAGACGATCTACGTCCCCCAACGGATCCTGAACTTCGCCGTGAAATAGCGGCCTGATCCCGGCCGCCGGAAAGGGACCGCCAACAGCCCCCTCCGAGAGCAGCCGACCGGATCGCCTGGACACACAGATGACGGGGACCCGCTGCCCCTGGGGGCGGATCGCTAGTGAATGAAGCCAAGGTCAGGGCAGAGCAGCCGTTCCTGACGGCCAAGCGGGTTGTCCACGAAGCCGTCGCGGCAGTGCTTGCACAAGGTGAAGACCATCTCCCGGCTGAACACCTCCGACAGGCTCTCATCGCAACTCTGCTTCGCGTTCAGCCGTTCCGCGATCTCGTAGGCCGACTCGACCCCACCCTGGAAACCGTCCAGATCCAGGGTCACCTGCACCCCTACGATGTACCGTATCTCGTCGGAAGCGATATGCTCGCCACAGCGACTGCAATGATCGACTCTCATCCTGAACCCCGACACCACCTTTGCAGTGTGACCACCGGCCCGTATCCAACCTGGGCGACCTCACCTACCCGCGTGACAGTGCATTGAACTCTGATCATCCGGTCTGCTATATCGCCAACAACGAACAGACTAGCAATCGATTCACCGCGAATCAAATCGCTTTTCAACAATTCTCTGGCGAGGCACACCCATGCGGTTGAGTGCCGGTGACATGGCTCAGTTGGCCGAAGAGGTGCAAGAGACCTGCATCGGTGGACAGGTGCAGCGCATCTTCGACGGGCGACCGGGAGAGGTGTTGATCCACCTCCGCCAGCCCGGCGCCAGCTTCCTCGTGCTACTGGCCGCCGGCACTCCCATGGCGCGCATCCACCTGGCGACGGTGGAACCGGCACATCCTTCCAGCCCCGGCCCCTTCGTCTTTCTCCTGCGAAAACACCTGGTCGGAACACGCCTGCGACAGGTGGAAGCTCCGCCCGGCGATCGCGTGGTGATCCTGCATTTTGCCCATCACTGGGTACAGGAGGACGGGATCGCCCAGAGCATCCGGTTTCGGCTGGTGGGCGAGCTCACCGGACGTCATGGCAACCTGTTTCTGCTGGACGAGGCCGCCACCATCCTGGGATCGTTGCGGCCCAACGTCTCCTATCGGCGGAAGCTGGTGGCCGGAGAGCCCTATGTCCCTCCGGCTCGTCCCGATCAGCTGGTGATCGACACCATCAGCCGCTGGGCGCAGCAACCGGTCGAAAGCCCTTCCCGGGAAGTGGAGCGCCAGTGTGAGCGCCAACTGGCGCAGCAGGACACCACCGAGCGCACAACAGCCCTGTTGAGATCCTTGAAGCAAGCCCATCGACGGCTCGACCGGCGCCTGCACCACGTGGCCGAAGACCTGGCCCGAGCCGACCGCGCAGAGGATCTCATCCGATGGGGACAGCTTCTCCAATCAGCATACGGGAAAATCACAAGGGGAGCTGCGCAGGCGCGCGTACCCGACTACTTCGATCCCCACCTGCGTCCCGTCGAGATCCCGCTCGATCCGGCCCTCCCCCTGGGAGACAACATCGCCCGCTACTTCAAGGAGGGGCGCCGCCTGGGAAAAGCCAAAGAACGGATCCGACGCCGAATGGAAGAAACCCGGGTCCTGGTCGAGCGGGTGGAGCGGGCTATCGGCGCGCTACAGGCTTCGGCACCGCCAGAGGTCCCAGTGATCTCTGGAGAGGGGGCGGTCGCGGCGCAGAGGGAGCCGGCCGAGCTGCCCAAAGAAGGCGCGATCGGGAGGGAGGAGGAACCTGCCGGCCCGCCCGAAGAGGACGTGATCGGTGAGGCCGAGCAGCTCCCCGGGCCAGCCAAACCGGAGGCGATCGAACCGGAGACCCTTCTCGCCGAGCTTTCGGGCCTGGGGTTGATCCCGGCAAAGCCGGATCTGGGCCGTCGCCGTGGGCCTGATCGGCCGTTTTCCCCGCCCTACCTCGAGTACTACAGCGCGGACGGAAACCCGATCCTGGTGGGGCGGGGCGCCCGCCACAATGACCAGCTCACCTTCCGGGTGGCTCGCGGTCATGATCTATGGCTTCACGCGGCCGGAACCAGCGGCGCCCACGTCATTGTCTGCCTGGGCAAGACCGAGGAGCTGAAGCCCGAGACGCTGGTCGACGCCGCCACGCTGGCGATCCACCACAGCGGCCTGAAAGGGGAGAACGTGGCCGAGGTCCGTTACACCTGGCAGCGCAACGTGCGGAAGATCAAGGGCTCGCCTGCCGGCCAGGTCACCGTGGCCCAATCCAAGGTGATGGCGGTGCGGCGGGAGCCGGAGCGGCTCGCTCGGTTGCTGGCCAGCCGGAAGCGGGAGGTGGAAGGGTAACACCGACCGGACCCCGCCGGGAGGAGTCGGTTCCGGCGATTCCCGCGCCAGCCTGGTGGCGGTCGATTGGTGATGATGCGGGTCGGAAAGTGCTCCGGCCAGGCGACCAGCGATGGCGCTATTTCCCGAACAGCTGCCTGCCCAGCTTGATCAGGTCGCACTGGATCATGATGTAGCCTTGGCCTTTCTGGTGGCCTAGCACGTTACTGGCGTCCATGCCCGGCACCGAGATCCCGGGGCTTCCGAAGTGCGGATTGGCCATGAGCGAGGGGTCGCCGTACCCCCCGATGACGGAGAAGGCCGACTTGCCCAGGTCCAGCTTGGCGCCCACCGAGGGATCGCGGCCCGGGGAGAAGCTGCCCAGCGCCGTGATCTTGAACTTCTTGTCCATCTCGAAGGAGAGCTCCGGGATGTAGGCGATCTGGGAACCGTCGGAGGCGATCCCCATCTTGACGGAGAGGGTCTTGTTCTTGTCGAACTTGATGCCCGCTCCGGCGTAGGTCTGCCAGAGCTGATCGTACCCCTGATCGGTGGGCTTGAAGACCACCTTGCCCCCGGCTTGCAGGCTGACGTTGTTGGTCACGGCGATGGTGGCGGTGGACTGCAGCAGACCGCTGAGCTGGTCGTCCTGTTGGGCGGCCGCTCCCAGGATCTCGAGGTTGAGCTCCTTGGACTTGTAGTACCCCTTGCCCCCCAGGATATTGGCCTCGCCGGCGGTGCCGACGCCGACCTCGCCGCCGATGGTCTTGCCACCCTGGGTATGCGAGATGCCCAGTTTGCCATAGCCGCCATACCCCTCCTGGTCGTTGAGGAGGGTGGGGTCGAGGTGCAAGGCGCTGGCGACATTCTTGTTGCCTTGTTTCCCGCCGGAGAGGGTCAGGTTGACGCTTTCCTTGTTGTCTCCGGTTCCCGTGGTGTAGGTGGCGCTGGTGTTCAGCTTGAAGGTGGTTTCCTTGCCCTCGTGCTCGTCGAGGGTGAGGTTGCCTCCCGCCTCCAGCTTGAGGTCCTTGGCCTCGGCCAGGTTGATGTTCTGGCCGACCTTGAGGTCCATGCTATTGACCTGGAAGGTCTGGCCTTCCTGGGTATCGTCGATGTGGGTATAGCCCAGGTTGACGGTGGTTCCGCCGGCCTGGACTCCGGTCTTCAGGTTGACGGTGGCCTTCTCGGTGTCCTGTTTTTCCTTGTTCTCTTCGACCTTGGCCGATCCGGAGATGGTCACGTCGACCGTTTCGCCCGGCTTGGGTTTCTCCCCTTCCTTGGCGTTGGTATCCTTGTAGTGGTAGGAAGCGGCTCCCCCCTTGGTATCGCCGAGGTAGACCTCGGCGGTGCCTTCATGGGTCACCGGGCCCTCGGTCTGGCTATACTTGCCGCCGATGGTGTGGGTTCCTTTGTCCTGCTTGTACTCGGCTCCACCGCTGTACTTGTTCGTGCCCTCGGTGTAGCCATACTCGGCTCCCACCTTGAGCTTGTCGCTCCCGCCGCTGCCGTAGACCTTGCCCTCGTGCAGGCCGGTCTCCTTCTCGCCGATGGCGGTGCCCACAAAGGTATCGCCGCCGGACTGGCCCGCCTCGATGGCCCACTTGTCGTCTTTGTCCTTGTAGTAGGCCTTGGTCTTGGAGATATCGAAACCGACGGCCATGTCCTCGGTTTCCCAGCCGATCCCCTTGCTGTCCAGCTTGAAGGTGGTCTTGACGTTTCCCTGGTCGTCCAGCGAGCTCTGGTGCCAGCTTCCGCTCTTGATCAGCTGCCAGGTGTTGGACCAGAACCCCTGCTCGGCGGTCAGCACCTCCTTCATCAGCTCCTTGGGAACCTTGTGCTCGTTGTGCAGGTTGTTGATGATCTCCTCGATGCGCGCCTTGTCCTCTGTTTTGGCCAACTCCAGCAACAGGGTGCGAACATCCTCGGAGAGATCCCACTTGTCGAACTTGGGCTCCTCCGGCTTCTTGTCGCTCTGATTGAGGGGAGCGGGTTCGGTCAACGCGGTGTTGGTAGGTACCTTCTCGGAGGTGGGATCGGGCATGGCGGTCTCCTTTATCGGTGTACCGACACGTGGGGCCGATTGCACAGTCCAGAATCGGCCGATTCAGTGACAAGAGGTTCCTGTGGCGAGGGGTCAGGCATGCAACCCTCCTTCGCCGATCTCATGGCGGACGAGGTGACCGGAAGCGATCGACTCCCGGGTCGCCATCTCGGCCAGCAGCTCGTCGTCGATCCGTTTTTTCCTGGCTGCAGCGGCATAGCTGGCCCGCAGGATGGCGTTTTTGATCCCGCCGCCCGCCAGCTCGAAGGTCTCGGCAAGCCACTTCAGATCGAGGTCGGGAGCCAGGTAGGCCCGATCCGGGAGCAGGGTTTGCCACAGCCGCTCCCTCTCCTTGGGTCCTGGAAAGGGGAAGTGGATATGGAAGGTGATGCGGCGTTTGAAGGCCTCGTCAATGGACTTCTTCAGGTTGGTGGTGAGCACCACCACCCCTTCATGTCGCTCGACGAGCTGCAGCAGGACGGCCACCTCCTGGTTGGCAAAGCGGTCGTTGGCCTGTTTGACCTGCGTGCGACCGGCAAACAGGCCGTCAGCCTCGTCGAACAGCAGCAGCGTACGGGCGGAGGCGTTGGCGAAGATGGCGGTGAGGTTCTTCTCGGTCTCCCCGATGTACTTGTCCACCACCGCCGCCGCATTCACCCGCTGCAGGTGCAACCCCAGCTCGTTGGCCAGAATCTCGGCACACAGCGTCTTGCCGGTACCCGGTTCGCCATCGAACAACATGATCATCCCGAAGCCACGCCCCAGCTTGCTCTTGAGACCCCAGTCGCGCAACACCGTCAGCCGGGCGGACATGGCCTCCCTGATCTCGGTCACCTGCCGAGCCGTGTCCTCCGGCAGCACCAGGTCGCCCAGCCGCTTGCTGGAGGGCTCGAACAGGGAGAGCTTCCGCAGGTCCTCCTCACAGACGCACTTCCAGGCCGCCCGCAACAGCTGGTCCCGGCTGATGGGCCGACCCCGCCCCAGACTGGTGGCCAGCCGCACCGCCCGCGCGACGTGGCCGGGATAGAACGGGAACAGCTCCGCCAGCTCGACCGGGTCCACTTCCGGCGTATGCTCGGCCTTGGCCAGGTGAACACGCCAGATCCGGGCACGCCGACCTTCCGCCGGCCGCGTGAGGGTGTGATCGAACAGGCAGCGGGCAGAAACCCTCCGGTCCACCAAGGACTGGTCCATCACCGTGATGGTGACCGGACAGGTAGCCCAGGTCAGATTGGTGATCAGCGCGTCCACGGCTGCCGATCCCTCCCCCAGCAGCACATCGGCACCATCCAGGCACAGAACCGTCCCGGAGGCGGAGGCGATACGAAGCAGATCGCGGATTGCGTCGTGGCCAGCCAGCCGAAGCGCCGATCCCTTGGCCTCCAAGATCCCGAGCCCCGCCCGGTCGGCGGCCGCTTCCAACAGCAGGCTTTTGCCCGACCCCGATGGTCCCGCGAGCAACATCATGACCGACCGATCCCGCCCTTCCGGCTCCATCCCCGATAGGCCTCCCAGAACGGTGGCCAGCTCATCCAGGATCCCTGGATCCTCCAGGACCAGATCCTCGGCCGTGGCGGTCGGGGCGATAAACCGTGTCCAGGAAGCCAGGTGAGGCGGCAAGGTGAGCTGTCCGCTCAGATAGGCCAAAAGCTCGGGAGCCGGCTTGACCTGGGCCAAAAGCGGGTTCGATGGAGCCAGCCCCAAGGGGGAAATCTCCACCAAGCCGCAGTCGACCAAGGGGTTACCCGGGCGGAACAACCCCTGCAGGTGGATGCGGTGAAGTGCGTTTTCCG
Source organism: Bradymonadales bacterium (assembly GCA_016931535.1). Lineage (GTDB taxonomy): Bacteria > Myxococcota_A > Bradymonadia > JAFGEP01 > JAFGEP01 > JAFGEP01. The sequence continues at coordinate 58,856 of JAFGEP010000152.1, read as the reverse complement.
CCAGCAACCAGGTGCAAAGCTCCACGTCCACCCCATCCCGCATCGGGCTGTCGTAGAAGGTCTGGCATAGCTGGCGCATCCGGGAGTCGAGATGGGAGCTAACCGCCAGCAGGATGACCGACCGCTCGGCCGGTCCCAGGGCGAAGGTCCGGGCCAGCCGTTCGATGGGTAACAGGACCTCCGCCTGTTGCGCCTGCTCCCGGATCTCCTGGATGTTGGCGTCCGACGGAGGGTCTACCGCCTCACCGCGGCCGGTCCGGATGGCGTACTCCAGCAGCGCCTGCGTGTTTTCCACGCTCGCCTGGAGGTATTTCAGTGTCAGCTCTGCCACCCCGTTCAACTCGAATCTCCCCGGTCGATGCGACCCTACAACTCGACAGGGTAAATGTAGTGTCGCCACTCGCACCGCACAACACCGGCCAGGTTGGATTCGGCACCATGAGGCCTGCCGGATCGGGGTGGGGCTGCATTTTTCTGGCTTCCAACGCTACATTTTTCTAATGCAGAGCCGAGGGGAGAGAACAGGCCGGACGCTGGGGAGGGGCCACTATTTTTGCTCCTGCTCTGGCCTCACGACCGGGATCGGCGTACACTCCTGTTGGAATCGGCCATGGAACTCAGGAAAGCTCATGAGTGAAGCAGATCGGCCCGTGCGAAAGGAGCTCCGTCTGACAGGGAAGATCATCGCCCCTGGTATCGGTTGTGGTCACGTGCACTTCGAGGAGCCGATGCTTTCCTCCAGCGAGCCCTCCACCATCCAGCCGGAGCAGGAGCAAGCCGAGCTGGCCGCGTTGGAGCGGGCTATCGAGCTGGTCAAGAGCAACATCCAGCAGCACATCCGCGAGGCCTACGCTCCGGCCGACGAGGATCTGCACCAGATCCTGTACGCTCACCGGGTGATCCTGGAGGACCAGCGCTTTCTCGATGGCATCCGAGATCGGATCGTCAAGCTCCGATATACCGCCGAGCGGGCTGTCCGGGAGGCTTTCACAGCGATGGCGGATCGGCTCGCCTCCACGGGCGACTTGGCCCTTCAGGCGCGCGCCCACGACTTGCGGGAGGTCTGCCAGCGGCTCCGGTCGGTGCTACTGCACGGGGCGCCCCCCTCCCCTCCGGTGTACACGGACGGCAAGCCGCTCGTTTTTCTCTCCGGTACCCTGCACACCGCGTCGGTTCTGAGGGCGCGCCAGTTCAGGGCGGCGGGTTTCGTGACCTCCTGCGAGACCACCGCTTCGCAGGCGGCCATCCTGCTGAGAGCCAGCGGGATCCCGGCCCTGGGCAGGGTAGAGCTGCCTCATGCCGCCATCGAGGAGGGAGGACCGCTGGTGGTGGATGCCATCCGGGGGGAGGTCATCCTGTGGCCGGAACCGGACACCATCAGGTCCATCATCCAGCGCGCAGCGGAGCTCAGGGGGAAAGACGAGTCTCCGACGGTGCCTCCCCTTCAGGTACAGTCTCCCGACGGCAGGTTGATCACCCTGTGGGCCAACATCGACCACCCCTCCCAGGTCAACCAGGTTGCCAAGCAGGGGCTCACGGGGGTGGGTCTGTTTCGAACCGAGTTTCTGTACCTGGAGCACGGCCATATTCCGGACGAGCAGCAGCAGCTTGCGGTGTACCGCCAGGTGATCGAGCGGTTGGGCGGCCGACCCATTGTCATCCGAACCTTCGACTTTGGCGCCGACCATATCCCGCCCGGGCTCGATCAGCATCCGGGGGCGAACCCCGCCCTGGGGATGCGTGGCATTCGCCGTCACCTCCGGTCCCAGACCGACGAGCTGCGCATCCAGCTCAGGGCCATCCTGCAGACATCCCCCTCGGCGGATGTGTCGATCCTGCTGCCGATGGTCACTCACACCAGCGACGTGTGGGCCGTGCGCACCATCCTGGACTCCGTCATCGACGAGCTGGATCAAGAGGGGGTGCCCTTCAACCGCGACATCAAGCTGGGTGCCATGATCGAGGTCCCCTCGGCGGCCTTCTGCACCGCCGACCTGTTCCAGGTGGTGGACTTCGTCACCATCGGGACCAACGATCTGATCCAGTACATGACCGCCTCGGATCGAGGCAACGAGGCGGTGGTCGATTACCAGACCCCAGAGGTCGCGGGGATCCGTCCACTCCTGGAGTATGTCATGAGCCAGGCGAGGGCGTTGGGAAAGGAACGCGACGTGTACGTCTGCGGCGACATGGCCTCCGATCCCAGGGGGGCGCGCGCCCTGGTCGACCTGGGCATCTCCACCTTGAGCATCCTTCCGGCGGCAGCCGACGAGGTGAAGCGCGCCATCGAGCTGCCCGAGGGCTGAGCCCAGTCGGTCGAGCACCAGCCAGTAGGGGCAGGGCTTGCCCTGCCCTGGTCCAGGGGTGCTGGGGGCGATGTAGGGGCAGTGCCCTGCCCTGGTCCAGGGGTGCTGGGGGCGATGTAGGGGCAGTGCCCTGCCCTGGTCTTCTCTGATTCAGTAGCAGTCGTAGGAGTCCCAGGAGCAGGTGCCGCTGCAATCGCAGTAGTTATCGTTGGCCCAGGCACAGGGGTCGTGGACCTGACAGCAGCTGCTGGTACCGGTGTAGCCGGGGCAGAATTCGCCTTCTTCGGGGTCGCTCTGTCCGCTGCAGTCGTTGGTGTCCCAGGAGCAGGCGCCGTCGCAGTCGCACCAGTCATCGTTGGCGTAGTTACAGGGATCGTGGACCTGACAGCAGCTGCTGGTTCCGGTGTAGCCGGGGCAATACTCTCCGCCACTGCTTCCCCCACCACAGTCGTAGGAGTCCCAAGAGCAGGCGCCGTCGCAATCGCAGTAGTAATCGTAGGACAACCAGCAGGGGTCGCTTTCCCGGCAGCAGGTATCCGACCCGGTGTAACCGGGGCAGAAGGCATCGGTCGAACCGCTGCAGTCGGATCCGTCCCATCCGCAGAGGCCGTCGCAATCACACTGGGAGTTGTTGGCCAGGTTGCAGGGGTTGTGAGTCTGGCAGCAGGTGTCCGATCCGGTGTATTCGAGGCAGTAGTTGATGGGGAGGTCCTCCTCACCGGTGCTGGCGGCCTCTTCCGGTTCCTCCAGCGCATCCTGGTTGCCTGCGGGCTCGCCCGACGTTGCCCCGGCCTGGTCATCGAGCAGGTCCAGGCTGAGGTGGGCGAGATCCCGATCGGTGATGCGCAGATCGCCGGCGTAGGGGTCGGGGCCCCGGGCCGAAGGGCCGGAATCGCTGCCGCAGGAGGAGGCGAAAAGAAGGAAACAAAGGGAAAGCGGGGCAGTTCTCAGGGCAAGCTGCATTTCATTTTTCCAGGTCAATGCGTCCGGTGCAACAAGAGCAATGTAGCGATCGAATCGAGGGTCGTAAAGCCGAATCGTCTAAAACCGACCGCTTTCCGTCGACCGCCCGCTCCAGCGAGATGAGAGCCTGCAGCAATGGACCGGCGGAAAAACAAGGAGGTAAAAGTCCTCCTGGATTGTGATGGCTGCCTGAGCGCTACTGGAAACGATCCGGCAGGGCGGCGAGGATCTCGCTGGCCTCGGCCATGATCCGATCGATGACCTCCTGCACGGTCGGGGTGTCCTCGATGAGACCGGTCACCTGGCCCAAGGGTAGCACGCCGCGAGCGTTGTCTCCGTCGATGGTGGCGGACTGGAAGGCTTCGAAGCCGATGGCCATGCGCGCCATCTGGATCGACTTCCGATAGCCCGACAGCAGGATCCCCATGGCCAGCTTCATCCAGGGAAATCCCAACAACTTGGCGATCTTGCGTGACAAAAAGAGGACGCTGATGGGGTTCAGCCGCTTGCGCATGACCCGCAACGCCCCCTCGGTCTTCATGACGCGAGCGTACAGGCCGTCGACCCGATTGGTATAGAGAGTGTCTTCCACCTTGCTTGCCCGGCAAGCCTGCTTCTGGACCTCGTTCACCGGGCTTTCCACCGTGCTCATGAAGCGGGTGCCCATGGAGATCCCGTCCGCCCCCAGTGAAAGCGCGGCCAGGAGCCCTCGGCCGTCGGCAAAGCCGCCGGCCGCGATCACCGGTATCTTGACCTGCCGCACCAGGCTGGGGACGAGCACCAGCGAGGTGACCTCGCCACCGTGGCCCGCCGCCTCGTGTCCCGTCGCGATCAGGGCATCGGCCCCGTCGCGCTGAGCGGCCAGAGCATGGCGGGCGTTGGTCACGGTAGCCATGACCTTGCCCCCATAGGCGTGGACCGCCTCCGTGATCTTGTCGCCCTTTCCCAGGGCGTAGTTGATGATCGGGACTTTTTCTTCGATCAACACCCGGGCGTTCCTTTCAGCCCCAGGGAAGTACAGGGTCACATTGGCCGCAAAGGGCTTGTCGGTCAGCTCCCGCGTGCGCTGGACATACTCGAGGGTCTGATCGGCAGACAGGATGCCGGTCGCCAGGATTCCCAGGCCACCGGCATTGCAGACGGCGGCCACCAACTCGGGGGTGCTGATCCAGCTCATGCCGGACAGCAGGATCGGATAGGGGATGTCGAATAGCTCGGTGATGCGCGTTTTCATGGGACCGATTGTGCCATAGTAGATCGCGTTTCGCTACGGAACGGTGAACAGCCGTTGCACCTTCTGGCGGAAAGAAAGGATGGGCCAGGGGGACGCTTCTAGAAAAATAAATAATGCCGCGGTGTAACAAGGCAGACCATCCGGAGTACCCTGGGTGGTGACTTTGGCCTCCGGTGCGATCGGTTTTTACGCTATCATATCGATCTGTGGAGGTGGATAACGTGCGACAAGAACTCCGGCTTACGAAAACGCCCCGAACGGGTGTCCGCCATTATCGGCTTTTTGCGACACTATTGTTGTTGGCACTGACTACCCTGGCGGGCTGTCCGGCCGAGGATGACGAGGGCCTAAGGGACGGCGGAACCGGCGACCTGCGACGGGATCTCCCCAGCGACGCCCCCGCTGACCTCCCCCAGGAGACGGCCGGTGACACCGCCGATGTCCAGTCGGAGCCCCAATCCGGATCCGTCACCATCCATGTCTACGACAACGGAGATCCGGTCACCGAGGGGCAGGCCATCTTTCACCACCCCGACGGCAGCCTGCTCTCCCAGGAGGCGATCGGAGGGGACGGCCTGGTGACGGCCGATCTCCCCTCGGGGGCCATGGTCACCATCGTCCGTGAGGAGGAGCTGGTCCGGGTGACGATGACCACCATCGTCGGGCTGCAGCCAGGGGACGATCTGAATGTGGGGAGCCCCGACGCTCCCGTCCCCTTCGAGCAGGTAGGTCGGCTGGCGGTCACCGTTCCCCAGGAGGTCACCGACGCCGATTATTACCTGATGGGGCTAGGCTACTCGGGTTTCGGCTCTCCGACCATGACGGCTCCCATCGAGGGGTCGGTGTATCGGGCCGATCTGACCTCGGGCAACATGGTCAACCTGGTGGCCATCGCCCAGCAGCGGGATATGCGCCTGTCCTTCGCAATGGTGGAGGAGATCGCGATTCTGACCACCGGCACGACCAGTGTGACGCTGCCTGCCTGGCGAACCGACTGGGGTTCCTTCTCGGTCAGCGGGTCCAACGCTCCGCTGGACTCGCGCCTGTTGAACCTGGAGTTTCAGGCGCTGGGCGAACATCTGGCCTATGACGAGGCCGACCAGGCGGAGCCGATCTCGCCGGGCGGGTCGGCCACCGTCTCTCTGAGCAACCTGGTCACCCAGGTGGGCGACCGCTTTGGTTACACGGCAGGGGTGTTCTTTGGCCAGACCAACTACACCGACGGGTACTCGGCCCTGATTCGAGCGGATGGGACGCAGCCCTCGTCGGTTGCTCTGAACCTCTCGGCGGACCTGCTACCACGGGTGCACAGTGTTGGCCTGCTGACCGGGGATGTGTCCCGCCCCTCGATCACCTTCGCTAGCGCCGGTGACCTGTCGGCCTGTGACGGGGCGGTGTTGGCTGTTGCCTGGAGGGATGAGGACTACGTCCAGCATCGATGGAACCTGATGGTGCCCGGGCAGGTCGCCTCTCCCTTCCGCCTGCCGGAGCTGCCCGAAGACCGAGCCTCCTGGCGGCCCAATATCGGTTCGACCTACCTGGATATCCCCTGGGTGGCCTTCTTCGAGGCAGACTTCCTGGACGGGTACGACGACGCCCGGCAGGAGGGCGCCGGGATCGCCCAGGCGACCTCAGAGGATATCCCGACCGGTGCCACCCTGCGTGTGAGCTCTGCCGGAGGGGATGTGTTCTAGGGGAGGTCTGACGGACGGCGGGAGACCGACCGGTTTCGGATTGCATTTTGATGCGGGTCGTTAGACCTGTAAGCTGTCAGGACAAGCCTGCCAACTCGGCAGGTGGCGATCGGGGGTCGCATGGGGAGGAAGCCTTCAACCATCTATCCACTGGTTCTACTCGCCCTGACTGTGACCTGCAGCTGCGGCGATGACGGGGCTGATGGCTCCCTTGAAGACAGTGCCGCACCAACGATCATCGTCACCTCTCCGGCAACCAGCCTTACCAGCGAGTACACCCTGACCGGTACGGTCTCCGACAACGTCGGGGTCCTGCTTTTGAGCTACCGCCTCAACCAGGACCCTGGCGCCTTCACTCTCCCCGTCGCCCCCAGCTTCCAGGTCGATCTCAGGCTGGCGTTCGGCGCCAACACCATCCGCCTGGAAGCCGTAGACGCAGCCGGCAACATCGGCTCTGTTGAGCACCAGGTCCAGGTCAACACCCCGGTCGCCCCGGTTGCCATGAGCAGCGCGTTGGTGGTGGATGAGGACGTCCCGACCGAGATCACACTGGAGGCCCATGACGCCAACGAGGATCCCCTGGCCTTCGAGATCGTGGACCCACCTGTTCAGGGTCAGCTGACCGGCACACCCCCAGAGGTCACCTACACGGGACATCCCGATCTCCACGGCTCCGACTCCTTCACCTTCCGCGCCAGCGACGGCACCTTCGAAAGCAACCTGGCGACCATCTCCCTCACCGTCCGTCCGGTCAACGACGCGCCGGTCGCAACCGGACAGGAGGGGATCACCACCGCCGAGGACACGCCGGTTGTCATCTTGCTGGCTGGCACCGACATCGAGGGAGACGAGCTGACCTACCACATCGACACAGAACCAGCCCATGGCACGCTTGACACCGGCGCTCTCCCCCAGGTCACCTACCTTCCCGACCGGGACTACCACGGCTCCGATCAGCTCGCCTTCTCCGCCAACGACGGCTTGCTCGAAAGCCAGCCGGCGGTGGTGTCGATCACCATCACCCCGGTCAACGACCCGCCGGTGGCGGTCTCTTCCGCTGTCATCGTGAACGAGGACAACTCGACCTCCTTCCGACTCGAGGCAACGGACGTCGACGGCGACCCGCTGGTGTACACCATCACGGCGATGCCAGCCTCTGGGACGCTGTCCACATCGACCTTGCCGCTGGTGACCTACACGCCGGCTGCCAACTACATCGGCCTGGACTCCCTCTCCTTCCTGGTCGATGACGGGGAGTACCAGGATTCGGCCACAGTGACGATCCAGGTGGTCGAGGGGAGCACCATCTACGTGTCGCAAGGCGGGAACGACGCCAACGACGGGCTGAGCCCCTTGCGCCCCAAGAGGAGCATCGCCGCCGCCATCGCTGCTGCCGATATCGTCGGGCCGGATGAGATGCCGGACACCATCCGGGTGGATCTGGGGCGCTACTGCACGGCCGGCCTGGTCATCGATCGCAGCCTGGAGATCGTGGGGGCGGGGTCGGACCTGACCGTGCTGGACGGGCGTAGCACGAGCATCGACTGTGTGGGAGCGCCGCTGGACACCGCCGTCACCATGGCCCAGATCTGTGCCCAGCGGCCTGGCAAGGGCTGGCCGACTGGTGGCGTGGTCACCGTTCTGGGGGATGGAGCGGCACCGATCGAGGTCAGCCTGTCCAACCTGAGCATCGCCAACGGGTATAGCGAAAGCGCTGGTGGTGGGATCGAGAACTACGAGCGGTTGACCTTGCAGCGGGTTTCTGTGGAGGCCAACTGCGCGACGCTGGGTGGCGGCATCTACAACCGGCGGCCTGTAGACCTGCCCGAAGGCTCGGAGGATCTGGAGTGGGGCAGCCTGCTGCTCATCGACTCGACCGTCAGCCTCAATGGCGCCGAAACCGGAGGGGGGGTCTACAACCAGGGATGGGTGCGCATCAGCGGCACCACCATCGAGAAGAACGAGGCCTTCCTGGTCGACTTGGAGGCGATACCGGCCGAGGGCGAGTACCCGGGCTGGGGCGGCGGCCTGTTCAGCCAAGCCGAAGACCCGGAGCAGGAGGAGAAACTCCTGGTCGTGACCGTCAGCATCGTAGACTCCAACAAGGCCTGGCAAGGCGGAGCCGGCATCGTCTCCATCGGCCAGGAGATCGAGATCGTCGACTCCTCGATCAGCAGGAACTCGGCCGGGACCGACCTGGTGGCCGGGAGCGGGGGAGGGCTTGTGGCCATCGGCAGCGACCTGGAGCGCCAGGAGCTGACCATCACCGACAGCCTGTTCCATCTCAACTCGGCCAGGGGGGAGACCGGAGGCATTCTGGCCAGAAACCTGGACCTGGTCATGATCGAGGGCGAGGTCGTCGGCAACTCGGCCGACGAACAAGCCGGAATGGCTATCTGGGGGATGGACTGGGGAACCGGCGGGTCCGCCGACCTGACCACCGCCCTGATCTCCGGCTCTCAGATCGAGCTCAACACGGCGATTGGCACATGCGGCGGCCTCTTCGTCGACCAGGTCGACCTGTGGATGACCGGCTCCCGCGTGAACGACAACTCCGCTTTCACGGTCGGCGGCGTGATGTTCGAGCGGTCCCGCGCCACCCTGGACACCTCGGAGGTGAGCCGAAACCAGGCCACCAGCGCCGCAGGCATGTGGGTCGATGAACAGGCAGACCTGTTAGCGATGGATACCAGCATCCTGGCCAATCTGGCCACCCGCCATTCCGGCGGTATTTACAACGTCGGGCGGTTGACTCTGGACAACTGCACCTTGATACACAACGAGGTGCGTGCCAGCGAGCCGGACTGCAATCCAGCGGTCACCTTCCTGTGCGACCCCCCCTCGGTTGGCATGGTCCAGATCGGCGGAGCTATCCGCAACGATTTCGGCGAGCTCAATCTCGTCAATCGTACCCGGATCGACAACAACGAGGTGGCCGATGTCGGAGCTGGGCTCTATGTCGACGGTGGCACCGTCCGGTTGGAGCTGACCACCATCGCCGGCAACCGGGCGGTGAACCGCAACGACGACAACGGCCCCCTGGAAAGCGGAGGGGACGGCGGCAGGCTCCCGGAAGGGGGCGGCATCTACCTGGTGGAGGGGCAGCTCGACGTCGTCGACAGCGACATCAGCGGCAACGTGGCGGAGCTCTCGGGAGGCGGTCTGCTCAACCAGGGTGGGGAGGTGACCCTGACCGGGACGGTCCTGGCCGCCAACCTGGCCGAGGCGGAAATGGCCTCGGGGCTGATCTGGCAAATACAGCGCGGGGGCGGAATCTACAACCTCGCCGACCTGTCGGTCACCGACTGCTACTTTTTGGAGAACCAGGCCGCCGACCAGGGAGGCGGCATCTACGCGCTGGGGGGCAGCCTGTTCGTCGACCGGACAACCTTCTGGGTGAACGAGGCCGCCTCTTCCATCGACCCCCGCGATGACCTCGTCGGCGAGGGCGGGGCGTTGTGGATCAGCGGGATACCGGTCGACATCTGGAACAGCACCTTCTCCGCCAACCTGGCGGAGGCCGGCGGCGCAGCCATCCTGCTCGCCGACTCCGCCTCGGCCTCCCTCGAGTACGTCACGCTGTACGACAACGCCCCCGGTGACGGCCATGCCGCCCTCAGCGGCGGCACCTTCTCCCTGTACGCCTCTATCATCGCCAGCGGTGATGGCTACCTCAGCTGTGGAAATGCCGAGGTGGAGGCCGACATGACCATGGCGAGCGATACCAGCTGCTTCGTCGGGTCGAGCGGCGACGCCACCCTGTTTCCCAACACCGACCCCATGCTGGACGAGATCGATTTCAACTGGGGATTCGGTTTGACGCACCTGCCGTTGACAGGAAGCCCGGTACTGGACGCCATTCCCGCCGGCGCCTGTCGGGATCCGGCCGACCCGACTCGACAGCTCGAGATCGACCAGCGCGGTTTTCTTCGACCTGTGGACGGCGACCTCGTTGCGGGCGCCCTGTGCGATCTGGGCGCGGTGGAGCGCCAGCCGATCGACTCGGAAGAGGACGATGACTAGGACTGGTAAGAGCCAAAGTGATTGCACATAGGCAGAGCATGGGATCAATCGAATCGACCGCCATCCCGACTCGAAGGAGCGACCGGAACGTCGACCACTCCACGAGCGGCATCCTCCCGGAAGGCCTCGGACCTACGTTGGCTTGGCCTCTCGCCCTGTTGCTCGCCGCCTCGCTGGCAGCCGCATGCCTCGGTTGTGGGACCGAGCTGCCCCACGCCGAGAACGCCTCGATCGCACTGGACGAGGACGACAGCGTCACCTTTCGCCTCTCGGCAAGAGACGACAACGACGATCCGCTGCAGTGGGAGATCGTCGCGTCGCCCCGGTTCGGCACGCTCGACACCGCGGAGATCCCTCGTGTCACCTACACCCCCGACCCCGACTTCTTTGGGAGCGATGCCTTCACCTTCCGGGTGAACGACGGTACGGCGGACAGCAACCTCGGGATCGTCCGCATCACCGTCAACGGCCTGCCCGATCCCCCGATCGCCACCCCTCACCTGGTGACCACCCCGGAAGACCACCCGGTGACGTTCACCTTGCCCGGCAGAGACCCCGATGGAGACGAGGTCACCTTCACCATCGTGACTCTGCCCGGTCACGGTACCCTCGACACCGACCAGCTGCCCCGCGTCACCTACACCCCCGACCTGGACTACCACGGGGCAGACTCGTTGACCTATCGCCTGAGCGATGGCGTGCTGGAGAGCGAGATCGCAACCTTGCCCCTGGAGATCGTGCCGGTTCCCGATCTCCCTTTCGCTCGCTCCCAGGAGGTGACGACACCGGAAGATGTCCCGATCGAGATCACCCTCGACGGAGCGGATCCGGATGGCGGAGAGCCGGCGGTCTTTCTCCTGACGGCACCCGTTCATGGTGTGCTGCGCGCGGTTTCTCTTCCCACGGTGGTGTACACTCCCGACCAGGATTACGCTGGCAGGGATGCCTTCACCTTCGTGGTCTACAACGGCGAGCTGGTGAGCCAACCGGCCACCGTCTCCATCACGGTGACCCCGGTCAACGATCCCCCGAGGATCTCCGATGTCGCCCTGGTGACAACCGAGGACAACCCGCTGGAGCTCGAGCTGCCGGTCATCGATCCGGACACGCCGCCCGAGCTTCTTCAGGCTACCCTGCTCACCCTTCCGCGCAACGGACGGTTGTTCGAGTCCTGGGCAGGCAACGCCATCAGCGCCAGAGATCTACCGCTGGTGCTGGATGGGCTGAGCCTGTACTACGTGCCACCCGCCAACTACTTCTCGCCGGGCAGCCCCCCGCTGCCGGAGTCCTTCGACATCGCCGTCACCGATGAGGAGTACGAAAGCCAAGGCCCCGTCTACCTGGTGGTCATGGAGGGGGGCATCCTCTACGTGTCGATCGAGGGCGATGACATGGCGGACGGCCGGACGACCCGGACCGCCTTGCGCACGATAAGCACCGCCCTGCGGCGCACCGACGTGGTCTCGCCGACCGAGAAGCCTGATCGGATCCTGCTCGACGCCGGGCGCTACTGCGAGGCCGGGCTGGAGATCACCCACAACGTGAATGTCTCGGGGGTCGGCATGGAGGAGGTGGTCATCGACGGCATCGCCAAAGACGGGGTTTGCCCCCCGATCTCGCCCGAAGAAGACACCGGTTCCCTGATGACTCGATGCGAGAATCGGGCCCAGACCGACTGGCCCGACGAGGGGATCTTCCACATCTCGGGGAGCGGAGCCACACCGCTGACCGTCGAGATGGCGGATCTCACCATCGCCAACGGGTTCAACCGGCAAGAGGGGGGAGCCATCTTCAACACGGAGAGGTTGACCTTGAATCGGGTCTGGCTGGTGGACAACTGCTCGCTGACCTACGGGGGTGCCGTGGCCAATGGAAGGCCGGAGCTATTGCCTCCCGATGCCAACCCGCGCGACTGGGGGGCAACCCTGTTGTCGGAATCGATCGTAGAAGACAACAGCGCCTTTCGAGGCGGCGGCCTCCACAACCTGGGCTCGCTGGGGCTGATGACCAGCGAGGTGACCGGCAACGAGGCCGGTATGGGCGGCGCCATCTACAGCCGGGGCGGAGGGATCGAGGAGGTGGACGACGTCGTCTACCTGCGCGGAGGATCCTCCGTGAGCTGGAACCAATCTGTCCGACACGGCGGCGGCCTATACGTCGATCGGAGCGAGATCGTCATCATGGACAGCTCCATCATCGGCAACACCGCCGGCGCCCTGGTTGGGGAAGGCCGGGGAGGGGGGGTCTATGCCGTCGGGGATCCAGGTCAACGGATCACCATCATCGGCAGCTTCATCAACCGCAACCACGCCCCATACTGCGGCGGCCTGTGCAGCGATGGCTACGACGTGGAGATCGGCCAGTCCCAGATCAACGACAACCACGCCCAGAACGAGTTTGGCGGGGGGTACATCGCCGGCATTCTACTTCCCAAGACCATGGTGGACATCTTTGGCGACACCGAGGTGGGAGGCAACGACTCGGACGGCGACTACGCCGGGCTGACCCTCGACACGGTGGATACCGCCATCATCGGAGCGGTATTCCGAGACAACATCGCCCTCAACTGGGGAGGGGGGTTGACCATCTGGGACTCCCGGGCGTTGCTGGAGCAGGTGGAGTTCTACGGCAACATGGCCCGTATCGGCGGTGGCGCCCTGGTCGAGGGAGCCAGCCTGCTGGAGCTGAGGAGCGTCGACATCTACGATAATACCGCCACCGAGCTGGGAGGCGGCCTGGCGCAGACCAACGGCGCGACCTACCTGTTCGACACCACGACGGTCACCCGCAATCGGGCCGTCTCGCTCGATGCCCAGACCGATTCCAAGATCCAGCGAGGAGGCGGCATCGGCGCCATCGGCGGCGCCATTTTCGTGGACGGTGCACAAATCACCAACAACGAGACCTCCGACTGGGGGGGAGGCATCTTCACCGAGGCGGCTCAACTCGACATCCGGAACAACGCGCTGATCGGCTCCAACCAGGCCCTCTCCTTCGGGGGGGATCTGGATTTCCTGGACGGCGCCCTGCCCTCCGGCGGCGGGGTGTACCTGACCGGAGGCGACCTCACCCTGAACTTCTCCACCCTGGCCGGCAACCGGGCCGAGGTCGCCGGCGGCGGCCTGTTTGCCACGTACGCCCTGGTCTTGCTGGAGAGCTCGACCCTCAGCGAAAACTCCTGCCATGCCCTGCCCGATTCGGGGGCCGACCAGCGGGTCCAGCGGGGAGGCGGCTTCCACCTCGACGGCACCCAGTTCCTGGTCGTCGACAGCAGCATTCGCGGTAACTACTCGGCCGACCAGGGCGCGGGAGGGTACATCCGTTCGGGAGAGGGCGGGATCGTCCGCTCCACCATCTCCGGCAACGCGGCCTCGGCCGGCGATGATCCGTCGGGTGATGCGCCGGCCGAAGGAGGCGGACTGTACATCTCGGCGGCCGAGTTCGGTATCATCAACAGCACCCTGAGCGGCAACTGGGCTGACTGGAAAGGCGGGGCCATCCTGGGGGCCGACTCCGATATCGACCTCTTCTACTGTACGGTCTTCGACAACGGCACCGGGAGCAAGGGGGCACTGTCCGACCAGGACAGCGACTGGGTGTTCCACGCCACCGTGATCGCCACCAACATTCCCGGCGGAGACTGCGATGCCATCACCCCGGTATCGGCCTACAGCCTCGACAGCGACAACTCCTGCCGGCTCGGGGGGCTGGACCTTACCCAAGACGATCCCAAGCTCGATCCCGAGTTGGCCGACAACGGCGGTGTTACCCTCACCCACGCCATCCTGGCGGACAGCCCGCTCATCGACCAGGTTCCGGAGGAAGAGTGCCTGTTCCAGCTCGACGCCTTCATGCTTCCCCACACCGACCAGCGCGGCGAAGGGTTCGCCCGCCCGGTGGGCGGGGGATGTGACGTGGGCGCCTTCGAGCGCCAGTGATCGCCGGAGGGACACCTTGGCCATCGGGAGGGCACCTGCCTGTATTCTGCCGCTGTTGGCGCTGCTTTTCTTGACCGCCTGCGGCGCTACACCGCCCCATTGCTCCAGCTCACCCGAAGGGGTGGTCGGTGAAAACTGCCCGGCCCGTGAGCTGGGCCAGCGGCTGGGGAGGGATCGGCTGCTGATCGGCGGCAGAATGACCGACGACTCCTTCGCCACCGCCCCCTTCGACCTCCGCTATGCCTACCTGCTCGGCCCGGTGCCCGACTCTCCCTGCGTCAGCTGTGCAGATGGCTGCCAGGCGGATGGGTCCTCATGCGCCAACGACGCCGGAGGATGTGGGTGGTGGGGCTGCTGGCAGTGGGATGGTCTGCCTCCCGGCCGCTACCCGGCCGACTTTGTCCAGTCGGTGGAGTCAGCGGGGGCGGTGCCGATGTTCACCTACTACGTCTGGCTGTCGGTGGCAGGCGGCATCGAGGGGGCCGAGGAGATCGCCGCCTTGCAGGATCCGGCACGGCTGACCCGCTACCTGGCCGACTGGCGGCTCTTCTGCCAGACGGTCCAGGCAGCCGCCACCGGACCGGTCATCGCCCACCTGGAGCCCGACCTGTGGGGCTTTGGACACAAGGTGAGCCCGGATCCCGATGCCATCCCGGTTGCGGTCGGTGCGGCGAACGCCCCCGAGTGCAGCCACCTGCCCGACACGCTGGCCGGCCTTGGGCGCTGCATGCTGGCCATCGCGCGTGCCAACGCCCCCGGCCTGCTGGTCGGCTTTCACGCCTCGGCCTGGGGTGCCGGTCAGGACATTCACCTCAGCGACGACCCTCGGCTCGACGTGGCCTGGCACGCCCAGCAGACCGCCAGCTTCCTGATCGCGCTGGGCGCGGCCGAGGCCGACCTGGTCGTGGTCGAGATGAGCGACCGCGACACCGGCGCCGGGGGCAACAGCTGGGATGCCGGAAACCGGCGGTTTCCCAACTTTGATCGATCGATAGCCTGGGCCGCCTACCTGTCCATCGCCCTGGATCTCGCCCCGCTCTGGTGGCAGATCCCCTACGGCCATCCGGGCCTGGAGAACCGGTGCAGCCGGTTCGAAGACAATCGGGTGGACTACCTGTTCGGCCATCCGGACCAGGTCGCTGCAGGCGGAGCGATCGGGTTCGCCTTCGGCGCCGGCACCGAGTGCATGACCACCGCCGAGACCGACGGCGGGCATTTCCTGCAGCAGGCCCAGGCCTACTTGGCAAACGAGCGCCCCTGCCTGTGCGGCGTCTGCCGGTAAAGAACACCGACGGCTGCCTTCTTGGCGTCTCGCCCCGTCACCCAAAGACCGCGGCTGTGATCACTCCCATGGCATCGCCTCGAGCCTCCCAACCCACCCAGTAAAGAGCCCCACCCGGTTTGTTGCTGCCGCTCCTGCTGGATGCCACCTCGGCCCTGCCGGTCATCCGGAACAGGGATGGATGTGAAGAGCAGCCGGTACACCATGCGGAACTGAGCCCAGTTTCTTTTGTTGCCGTTGCACCTGATGATATTGATCGGGGTAGAAACGAGTGAGACGCGGGTCAAAGGTCGGCAAAGGATGCAACAGACCACGGTCTTAGTAGGTTTTGGCGGACCGTAGCCCTCGGGGAGGCACAACATGCGGCGTCTGCGGCTTTTCGTATACCACCTGATGAACCCGGAAGACGAGAACCGAGTCGGTAAGGCGCTCGACACCTTCATTGTCGCCCTGATCGCCTTCAACGTGCTGATGGTCATCCTGGAGACGGAGGAGTCGCTCTCCGGTCCATACAAAGCCTATTTCATCGGTTTCGAGTGGTTTTCCTCACTGTTCTTCACCGTAGAGTACCTCCTTCGAACCTGGAGCTGCGTCGAGGATCCTCGATACAGAGGTTGGTACAAGGGGCGACTGCGCTACATGATCACCTTCATGGCGCTGGTGGACATCACCGCCATCCTGCCGTTCTACCTGCCCATGATCATCGAGATGGACCTGCGGTTCGTGCGAGCGGTCCGCCTCTTCCGGTTATTCCGGCTGTTCAAGATGGGCCGATACTCGACCTCCATCAAGTTCATCGGATCGGTCTTCGTGCGGCGCAAGGAAGAGCTGGTGATGACCCTGTTCGTCGTGATCATCATGCTGATCATGGCTTCCAGCATTCTCTATTTCGTCGAGCATGAAGCCCAGCCGGACGCTTTCGGCAGCATCCCCGAGGCGATGTGGTGGGGTGTGGTCACCCTGACCACCGTGGGCTATGGGGACATCTACCCGATCACCGGGCTCGGCCGCTTCCTCGGAGCCGGCATCGCCCTGGTCGGCGTTGGCATGGTGGCCTTGCCGGCAGGTCTGATCGCCTCCGGTTTCAACGAGATCATCCAGGAGCGGGCCGGCAAGCTGAGCAAGATGACCAACTGCCCGCGCTGCGGTCAGGACCTGCGCCACTTCGCCATCCGGGGGGTGTACATCCACGAGGGTGTCGAGGGGCGCCTGCGAGAGGAGTTGGAGGCGATGGGTATCAAGACCGCCAGCCAGCGGGCCTCCGTGGAGCTGGACCTCACGGCACTCGATGGCCCGGCACCCGATCACCACTCTGGTACCACTCAAGGTGGAACGATCGATGAGAGGAAGCCCGGGGGGACTGGGGAGTCATCCTGAAGGGTGGACGTTTGACCCGCTCTCCCGCCATGGGAGCTGGCCTGGTTCGAAGAGCCAAAGACAGGGCGTTTCCAATCACCTCTGGACAGTCCCACCGATGATGGTATGATAATACACTGGTGTGGGGTGTACGAGGTGTTGATTTTGTAAAATTTTTGTGCCTCTCTCGTAACGGTTGAAATCTATATTGGACATGACCACATCCTGTTTCGTAACCTTGGATTGTATCTTGCTGAGACAATACGGGGATATCGGTTCAGCAGTGTATCCCCCCTGTGACGAAGAGCCAGATGACCGGAGCTTACGACAGCGTGCTCTCCAAGCCTTTCTTGGGGCTGCAGTCCCACCTGACCCGCCGCGTCGTCTTTTCCCTCTACATCCTCATTGAGCTGGCCTACCTGTACTGGCGCGTATTCTTCTCGCTGGGGGGCGCGCCTTCGGTGTACGCCTGGGCGCTGATAGGTGCCGAGTTCTACGTCATCGTCTCCGGGTTCTGGTTTTACTACCTGCTGGGACCCAAGATGGAGCACAAGGAGCCTCCCAAGCTCAGCCGCGAGCTGACGGTCGATGTCTTCATCGCCACCTACAACGAGGAGGTCGACCTGGTTCGGACGACGGCCATCGCCACACGCGACATGGATTATCCGCACCGCACCTGGATCTGCGACGATGGGCGCCGCCCGGAGATGAAGGCCATGGCCGAGTCTTTGGGGGTCGGCTACATCACCCGCCCGAGAAACGAGCACTACAAGGCGGGCAACCTGAATAACGCCCTGTCACAGACGGATGGCGACCTGGTGATGGTCCTGGACGCCGATCACATCCCCCGTCGGAGTTTTTTGAAACGTACGATCGGCTACTTCGAGGATCCCCTGGTTGCGCTCGTCCAGACCCCACAGATCTACTACAACACCGGGAGCTATCAGCACCGCACCTCGGTCTCCAAGGGGCTCTTGTGGCACGAAGGCCGCATCTTCCAGCACCGGATCATGGCCGGAGCGGAGCGGGCGGGTTGCGCTTTCTTCATCGGCACGGGCGGGCTATTGCGGCGGTCCGCTCTGGAGGAGATCGGAGGGTTCGCCACCGGCAGCGTCACCGAGGACATCTTCACCTCGATGCGTCTGCACGCCGAGGGGTACCATTCGGTGTTCGTGGACGAGCCGCTGGGTTTCCTGCAAGCACCCAAGTCGCCTCACGCCTACGCCACGCAGCGGCTGCGCTGGGCACAGGGTGGCCTGCAGATCTTGCGGATCGAGAACCCGCTGTTCAAGCGGGGGCTCACCCTCTTCCAGCGGATCGCCTACCTCCATTCGCTGTCGCACGCCATGGCCGCCTTTCCCAACCTCTTGTTCTACCTGGTGCCGGCGCTCTACATTCTCTTCTACTTGAACCCGATCAACGCCGCACCGGAGATCGTCATCCCCATGATCTTCGCCCACCTGGTGGTCAACCTCATCGTCTACCGCCTGCTGGCGGCTCCTGATGGGCGCCTCCTGGAGAGCAGCTTCTTCAAGTTCATCAACCTGCCGATTCTCATTCGAGCGACCTTTCGTCTGCTCTTTCCCAAGGGGCTGCCCTTCCGGGTGACCCCCAAGGGTCGCCAGGCGAAGGTGCCGCCGATCCTCTGGCTACCCGCGGTGGTGTTGACCCTGTTTCACACCCTGGCGATCGCCGTTGCGCTGCGGCGGGTGTTCGATGGCGAGCTGACCTTCGTGGTGGCCTCGATATCGATGTTTTTCTCGGGGACCTTTGTCGTCTTGGGGCTCTACGTTCTTCGCCGAACCTTCGGTATCAAGGTGGAGGACGAGGTGGTCTACGTCCCTATCAACTCCGACACCCTGGTCCGCCACTCGGGCCACGTCGACTGGCAGCTGGCCCGCCTGCAGTGCCTGGGGCCCTCCCTGGCCGTCGTGGATGGCCCCATCGAGGCCCAGGTCGGAGACCTGGTCCAGCTCGATCTCACCGCCATCGGGATGTGGCGTCCCATCTCTGGGCGAGTGGCCAAGGCCTACCCGGCCAGCGTACGCAACCGATTGACGGCCGAGGTCCAGCTGGTCGACCTGGACAAGGAGGAGCAGGAGGCGATCAACCGGTTTCTCTTCAATACCGCCTTGCCCAACTTCCTGGGTGGCTTCGTCGATTCCCAGGGGAGCGGCCCGCCTCCGGACCCCGTGCTGCTCCACCGGCGGGAGGGTAAACCTCCACTGGCGGCCTTCCAACCCGGCGCGACAGCCTCGACTGGCCGATCGAGGGGCCGATCCGGCTCGTTGGGTCCGCCTTCGGGCTCCTACTACCGTGTCGGCCCTTCCCCTACACCCCAGGGCGGCCAGCCGGCCGGGCCCTCGCCATCAGCCGCTGGCCTCCGACTGGACCTCATGACAACGCCCCCAACCCAGCCGAAGCAGGCGAAACCGCTCTCCTGGGTCAATCCCAGGTCATCGAGGTCGCGCCTGGTCCACCATTCCAGTCCCATCGGCCGTATCAAGCCGGATCGGGCTGGACCCGCGTGGGCCTACGTACGAATCCCTTCCTGGGCAGCTCAGTCGGTCGTCTCCGAGCCCATCACTTACGCCGATGGCCAGAGCCAGGGAGAGAAAACGCTGGCGCCTCCGCCCGCCTTGAGCCTGGAGATCGACGACTTGCTCGTCGATTATCTCGACAGCAAGGACAAGAGTAATTGATCGGGATGAGCGCGATTCCGGCCGTTCTATTGGCCAGCTGCTGGCTGGCCCTGGCCTCCCCGGCCCAGGCCGATGCTCTGGCAGAGGTCCCACCCGGATTGGACGCTGGCCTCCTGGTGCAGGCAGATGCCCAGGACGGCAGACTGACCGACCAGCCCCCACCGATCCAGGGCCAACCGGGCCGAACCTCCCCAGAGCCGGGAGACCCGGACCAGCAGCCTTCTCCCCTGGAGGATGCGCCCACCTCGGCCGCGAGCGAGAACTCGACCCAGACGGAGCCCATGGACACCGGGGTCGATGTGCGAGCCCTGGTCGGCGAGGGGTACCGTCTCCTCGACTGGGGGGATGACCAGGGAGCCGAAGAGGCGTTCCTGAAGGCGCTTCAAGTCGACCCGGTCAACCGGGAGGCGGCCGAGGGGCTCATGTGGACCTACGTCCGGCGCGGGGAGTTCGAGCAGGCAGCCGAGGCGGCCGACCGACGATTGGGTTTGGACCCCGACGGTACGTTTACCGACCAGTGGCTGGTGGTGATCGGCATGGCCCCTACCCGGCGGGAGGAGGCGATCGCGATCTATCGCCAGCGAATCGAGGCCGAGCCATCCGCCATCGAGCCCCGTCTACGCCTGGCGGAGCTCTTGTCCTGGACGATCAGCCGGCGTCCCGAGGCGATCCAGATCTACCGGGAGGTGCTGGCGATCGACCCCGCAAGCCAGGAAGCCACGTTGGGGCTCGCCTTGGTGTTGAGCTGGGAGGGGGAGCGGGCCGAGGCCGACGCGCTCTTCGACGCCATCCTGGCGGAGGAGCCCCACCACCTGGAGGCGTTGCTCGGTCGAGCCCGGTCGGCCCGCTGGCAGGGAGAATGGGAGCTGGCTCGCCACCTGTACGATCGGGCGCTGGAGATCGAGGGGGGTCATCCCGACCTGCGCGCCGAGCGGATCCAGCTCGAGATCGACCCTGCGCTGCAGGCGGCCCACCTCGCCATGGCTCGGGAGATGGAAGCCCGCGAGGGAGCCGGTCTGGCGAACCTGGGCAGGATCGCCCTGGCTCCCACCTACAGCCAGGATTCCAACGGCTTTGCGCGCCTGAACCTGCGGCTGGAAGGGGAGGTCAACCCGCTGGCCGCCACCCGCGCGCGGCTGCTGGCCGGTTTCACCCGCTTCACAGACGACCTCGATGAGCTCGACCGCATCACCTTGGGGGGAGAGCTTCGCCAGGGGTTGCCTCTCGGCTTTTTTGTGCGCGCCGGCTACTACACCCAGCTATACCGGGGAGCCCCCAACTCCCACGAGGCGAACGGTGAGGTCGGGCTCGACAACCCCGCCTGGCCGGTGCAGGTCCGAGGTGGGTTCCACCAACACGCCCAGGTCGACCCGTTGCCCGCCAAGGAGCAGATCGCCTACCTGGCCGGCGTGGGATCGAGCGGCCTCACCACCACCGGCATCCGCGAGGTCATCCAGCTCCGCGACCTCTACCTCTCCTTCTCCTGGTCGCCACTGCCCGGTGCCTACCTGTACGGCGACGGGGCCTTCGGGTGGATGAACGATCGCAACCGCCGGTTCACTGTGGGAGGCGGTCTGGGCGTGGACCTGCTCCGAATGGTCGGCCAAGAGGTCGCACACGAGCTCATCGTCAAGTACGACTACTTCCTGCTAGCTTATGAACACCACCGGGACACCTACTGGTCTCCGGGCAGCTTCCAGGTGCACACCCCTGGGCTGGGCTGGATCTGGCGGCACCCCGGCCAGCGCTGGACGCTGGGCGGTGAGCTGGGAGCCCCCATCGACCCGGTAGACGGTTCGGTCGGTTATCGGGTCGAAGCCTTCTGCCGGACCTTGCTCGCGGGCCGCTGGGAGCTGCAGGGCCGGGCTCTTTTGGTCGATGACACCGAGTTCGCCCTCTATGCCGGCACCTTGGGGCTCGGCTTTATGTTTTGAGCGACCGGGCAGGCAGCTCAATCTGCGCCACCACCAGAGGGGTTTCGCGCTTGAGCCGGATCGGAGCGGTTGCTAGAATTCTCGCCAGTTGCCTTCTTGCATGGAGGGGCTGCGACGTGCGCCACACAGTTCTCACCACTGTTCTGGCCTCGATGGTCGGGCTTTTATCGGCGGCTGTCGCCAACGGGGCGACCGTCATCTACGACGACCAGCTCCACCCTGGATGGAGCTCCTGGTCCTGGGGCGGGGAGTTCTCCTTCGAATACACCGAGGAGGTCCTGGCCGGCACCGCCAGCATATCGGTCACCATTGAGCAGTACGGCGCCCTGTCCCTGCACTCCGAGCGGCCATTTCGCGAGGCCACCGGGGTATCCTTCTGGCTGAAGGGGAGCGGTGAGCCGTTGGTGGTCTTCCTGCAAGCCGGCGAGGGTGAGGATACCCAGGAATCGGACCAGGTCGCCATCGCCGACCTCGTCGAGACCACGCCCGACGACTGGACCTTGGTGGCCGCCAGCTTCCGCTCGTTCGATGCGCTGGAGTGGAACCGCGTCAACATCATGAGCACCGACGAGGAGCAGGTCTCCTTCCTGGTCGATGAGATCATCCTGCAAGGGGTCGACTTTCCCGGCGATCAGCCGATCGAGGAGGCGCTCGATCCCAACGGTGACCTGGAGGAGGTAGAAGACGCGGGAGACGCGCCCGACCAGGAGAGCGATGCCGAGCTGTCGGGAGCTGACGCCGGCGGCGGCCAGACCGAGACCGAGACCGACGATGGCTGGGGTTGCCGGGTGATGGCGGAGGGGGGAACAACCCCCCGTTGGCTCATGCTCCTCTTCGGTGCCATCCTCTGGTTGATCGTCCGCAGGGGGGAGCGCCCATGAGACCGAGTGCTCGGTCGATGACCGTAAAGACCCGTCGGCCAACCGGAGGGCTCGCTCTCCTCGTGCTTCTCTGTTGCACCCTGGCAGCGCCCATGACCAACGCCCAGACGGTTGTTGCGGTCCAGCTCTTTCCCGATGGCGAACGGCGTCCGATCTCACCCTGGATCTACGGCGTGAACCACTACGACGACCAGGCGGTCGCCCACGACTACCCGCTGGTCCGCTGGGGCGGCAATCATACCACCCGCTACTCCTGGGACTACGACGTCTCCAATCGAGCCAACGACTGGTACTTCATCAATATCCCCTACGACCACCCCAACCCGTCCACACTTCCCTCCGGCTCGACGGTGGAACGGCTGGCAGACCAGGTGCTCTGTGACGGCAACGAGATCCTGCTCACGGTGCCGACCATCGGCTGGACCCCTCGCGACCGGAACCGCCGATGGGGCTTCTCGGTGGCCAAGTACGGGCTGCAGCAGCAGACCGCCCCGGGGGATCCCGACGCCGGCAACGGGGTGCGGCGCGATGGGTCGTTCATCACCGGCAACGACCCCAACGATACCTCTCGGGCGGTGGACAGCAGCTACACCGTCTCGTGGCTCGAACACCTGGCCGGCCGGTACGGCATGCCCAGCGCCGGCGGAGTGCGGCTCTATGCCCTCGATAACGAGCCGATGCACTGGCACCAGACCCACCGGGACGTCCATCCCCAACCGGTGACCTACGACGAGATCTGGAGCCGCACCGTCGAGTACGCCTCCGCCATCAAGGCCTTCGACCCCGGCGCCAAGATCCTGGGGCCGGTGGTGTGGGGCTGGTGCGCCTACTGGGGATCGGCGGCCGACCAGGCGAGCCCCGACGGCGGCTGCGGGTGGGGGCCGGACCGGCTGGCCCACGACGACATCCCCTTCCTCCTGTGGTATCTCCAGCAGGTCTGTGCCTACGAGGCCCAACACGGCGTTCGCCTGATCGACTACCTCGACGTGCATTACTACCCGGCAGCCTGGAATGTGGCCCTCTCCTCGGACGAGTCGACAGATACCGCCGATCGCCGCCTGCGTTCCGTGCGAAGTCTGCACGATCCGGACTACGTCGACGAGTCCTGGATCGACCAATCGATCAACCTCATCCCGATGCTCAGAGGGATCGTCTCCGAGAACTGCCCGGGGCTAGGGGTGGCCATCACCGAGTACAACTGGGGAAACGACGAGGGGGCGAGCAGCGCTCTGGCCCAGGCCGAGGTGCTGGCCGTCTTCGGCCGGGAGGGGGTCGACCTGGCCACCCGGTGGATGGTCCCCAAACCCAACACCCCGGTCGAAGATGCCTTCCTCCTCTACCTGGATTACGACGGGATGGGGTCTCAGCTTTTTGGCGATTCGGTGCCGGCGACCTCCGAAGATGTTCTGAACGTGCCGGTCTACGCCATCGCCGGAGACCACGGCAGGCTCTACACCCTGCTGTTCAACAAGTCGTGGGACGCGGTGACCGCCGTGGTGACCTCCTCCACACCGCTCACCGGACAGGTCGAGGTACATGGATTCGACGCCTGGACCCGACTTGGACCACGGCCCTCCGTCGAGGTGGAGAGTGATGGAACCTTCACCCTCGACCTGCCCGCCCGCTCGGTGACGCTAGCGGTGGCTGGCGACGGGACGGTGGTTCCCCCTTTGGACTACTCCGACGGCCCGTCGGATCTCTGCGGCTTCGGGGACGCTGACGCCGGTGGGCAGCCGGATGAGGGTGATCTCGGCCCTGATCTGGTAGAGGAGGTGGACCTGCAAGCCGACCGGGATGGCGGTGATGGCGACCAGACCGCAGAGGAGGACCCGGATCCGGGATGGCCGGATGCCGAGGAGGATCGAGATCCGACTTCGCCCGATCTGCCGGAGGCCCCCGAACGCTCCGAGCCGGACAGGCCGTCGGATGATGGGGGGGGCTGCTCAGCGGCGCATGGGGCGGGCCACCAGCCCCCCCGGCCTTTTTCCTGGGGGCTCTGGCTTCTGGTTGGGGCGGCGTTGCGGCGTCGTTTGTTGCCTTGATCGACCGATCTGTCGCCGCTGTCGAGCGGGGTGCCGCAAGCAGCAGCGCTGGACCATGGAATGCCTGATCGGCTCCAGGATCTTTCAAGCCATTTTCCGGTCAGGAGAGGATGTGGGGGACCTTGGCTACAAGTGCAATGCTGTGGTCTCCTGTCGCCCCTCCGGGGCTTGCCTTCCGATTCTCCTCAGTTACCCCGGACAAAAGCCCGGGGTGTATGGCATCTGTGCAAACCAAGCCCCGGAGGGGCGACACCCAACACCAGGTTTTTTCCGGAAGGATTCCCCCATATCGGTTGTCGTAACCAGAGATGTGAACAAGAGTCGGGGCGACGGGGGAGGTGATACCCGGGCATCCTGATCGGACCACAGGTCACGCGAATTGGCGCCCAGGAGAAGAAAGGGCTCACAAAAGCTCCCAGGAGAACCGCAAGAGCACATCCTGACTGAGCTGCAGGTCGTCAGTGATCTCCCGCTCGAGCAACAGGTCGAGGGTATAATCCAAGGCGACGAACGACGCCAACCGCAAGCTCAGCGTATTGCTCCAGTACAGGTCAGGGGCGTCGAACGCCTCGAAGTCCGTGAATACCTCGAGTTCGGTGGTATAGGTCAAAAAACCGGTCAGCCGCAGGTCCCCCGACAGCATCCCTTCCAGCCCTGCCCGGGTGAAATCCCCCACCTCGGTCAACTCCAGCTCCACGGTGTCCGGATCGTCTTCCACCGTGAAGAAGTCGTTGAAAAACGACTGGCGGAACCCGACACCCACCCTCAGGTGGGTGGTGGCCCAGGTCGTGTTGAGCAAGCGCAGGTTGGCTCCGATCCCTTCGCGCAGGGCGACCGAGGGGAGGGGTCCCCCGGTGCGGTAGAATTCATCGGCAGCTACCACCTCATCCACCATCGCCCCGTCCAGCAATCGCCTCCGCAAGGTCAGATCGTTTTCCGCGCTGGATTCGATGGGAAAGACGGCTCCCAGAGCTTGAAAGCGCACATACGGACCGAACAGGTCATGTAAAAAGTGGCTGTACAAGAGCTCCAGGCGGATGCGGTCCTGGGAGACCTGGGAGGGAACCGGCTCGCCCTCCACCCCTTCCTCCACCTCCAGGATGGCGACAAAGAAGTTGGTCCCGTCGTCGAACCCGACCAGGCTGTCCGCAAATAGCTCACCCGTCACGATGAGCTGGTCGTCCTGTCCGACCAGGTTGTGGGTTTGCGAAAAGCCGGCGTTAAGGCCCAGCAGGATCTGGTGTGTCCAGGCGGTCAGGCCCACGGGGCTGGCAAACTCGTCGGCTGCCACGACTCCCGCTCCCCGGAGCTCCCCGGTTTCGGGATTCAGCACCAGCTTGTAGTGGACGAGGCCGCCAGGCAGCAGATAGACCGTGGCGAAGTCGGTCCTGGCTCGATAGGACGAGCCCGGTCGAACGATCCGGTAGAGTCCGGGCGGCAACAGCCAGGTCCGCATCTGCTCTCCCTGGAGGGTGTCGGCACCGAAGCCGAGCCCGTACAGCTCCCGATCCGCAGCGCGAATCAACTCGTAGCTACCTCGATGAGGGATGTTGTCCTCATCCACTACCTCGAGCACCAGCCCCGCCCACTCGACCGGAACGACGACCGTCTCGTCAGGCGGGACCGCCACCTCGATCGCCGCCATTTGAGACAGGGCGCCGCTGCCCACCCGCACGACATAGTCTCCTGGGGGGATGACCAGACGCTGCCCGGTCGGTCCGCTTGCGACCCGCGCGTTCCCTCGAAAAACCAGGACCTTCGGCTCGCTGGCGGGTTCGGACAGGGTGGGCACGAAAAGCGCCCCCATGCCCTCAGGCACCGATGTGGAGTCCGCGGCGAGCTGCTCTTCCACGGGGGGCGCGTCCCAGCTGAACAGGTCGACAAGCGGGCCAGCTTCTGTGTCCGCTTCGGCCTGCGCCACGACCGATGGTCCAGCGCCAGCCAATCCGAGCCCCACCATCAACGCCGGGATCCAACAAACCAAACGCGACCGGCTCACCATGGAGGCCTCCTTGAGCTTCTGGTTGGGAGAGTGTTGTCCCCCGGTGAAGACACAACCCGAAATCAGCTTGGACACTCGATGGGTGGACCGCGCAGAATCAGCATTTCCAGGCTCCAGGATACAGTGACCACTCTCGACAGCCAAATACCCACTGATCGAATACCTTGATCTCGTCAAGCCCGATCTGTCAGCCGAGGCCACAGAGAATGTCGGCCGATTGTTCGAGATCACCTGGCTGGACCGAGCGTTTTTTCCCAAGTTCGACCACAAACTGCCTTCCTTCTACTCGCTCTGGAGGATATCCTGTCCAAGATTTGTCCCTTCCACTCCCGGGTTCATGGGTGCGGACGGCCCCGAGATCGGCACAAGCTGGGGGGAAGGCCTCAGGAGGTTGGTAGTGCCCAAAGCCAGACAAAAAACCATCCATGAGCTGTCACCGTGGAACCGGTTCCACGTCCGCATCAGTGCCGCCTATAGCCTGGCGGTGCTGGCGGTGCTGGCCATCTTGAGCGGGGTCTTCTACCGGGTGGGCCTGGAGTCCGAGCTGGATGGGCTGCGCAATCGACTGCTGGCCACGGCCATTACCCTGGCGGTCACCCTGGACGCCGACCAGATCAGCCAGATCGACAGCCCCGAGGACACCTCGTTGCCGGAATATCAGCGCGTCATGGAGCAGTTTGAGTCCATTTGCTCGCGCTACCCTGGCATCACCTCGATGTACGTCCTGCTGAGTACCGACACTCCCAACCAACTGCGCTTTGCCGTTGACTACACCCCCCGGGACAGCCAGGATCAGACCACTCCCGGCGACCCGTACGATGCCTCCAGCTTGCCGGTCATGATCCAGGGTCTCGCCGAGCCGGCGGTCGAGCAGGAACCGTTCCGCGACGAATGGGGCCTTTCCCTGTCGGGTTATGCACCCCTGGTCACCTCCGACGGACGCCATGTGGGGCTGGTGGGCCTCGACGTGGATGCCACCCGTGTGGACCAGATCAAGCGGAGGGTCGGGCTGTTCTCGGGCACGGTGTTCGGCCTGGCCGCCATCCTTCTCGCTGTGCTCGGCTTGTTCGTGGGCCGGAGTCTGCGCAGGCCCCTGGCCACGGTCATGGGCGCATCCAACGAGGTGGCACGTGGCAACCTCAAGGCCCGCGTCGATGTAGAGCGCAAGGACGAGTTCGGCCTGCTGGGAGAGAACTTCAACTACATGGCCCACGGGCTGGAAGAACGCGACTTCATCCGCGACACCTTCGGCCGCTACGTCAGCCGGGAGGTCGTCAGCACCCTGCTCGATACCCCGGGCGCCATCGAGCTGGGCGGGGAGGAGCGCGAGGTCACCGTGCTTCTGAGCGACATCGAGCGCTACTCCACCATCGCCGAGCAGCTCTCCCCCACCCAGGTGGTGGAGATGATCAACGCCTACCTGAGCGCCATGAACGATATCATCGACCACCACCGTGGCTGCGTCATCGAGTACCTGGGCGATGCCATCCTGGCCGTGTTCGGCGCCCCCAACAAGCTACCCGATCACCCCGCGGCCGCCATCCGGTGCGCCGTGGAGATGCGACAACGGCTGGCGGAGCTCAACCGCGAGTGGGACAGCACCGGCCTCTCCCAGCTCTGGAAGCAAAAAGGGATCCCCATATTGCGCACCCGCATCGGCATCCACACCGGCACCGTGGTGGCGGGCAACCTCGGCAGCCCCAGCCGCATGAAGTACGCGGTGACCGGTGACACCGTCAACATCGCCGCCCGCCTCGAGGCGCTCAACAAGGATCTCAAGACCGAGATCCTGGTGAGCAGCACCACCTGGGACCAGCTGTCCGACGATCTGAAGAGTCAGGCCGTGGATCGGGGAGATCACCAGGTGAAGGGACGCGGGCAGGCCATCCACGTCTTCTCGATCTGAACGGCTTCATCTTCTTCGCTTGGATCTAGTCGCCCGCTTCAGGTAATGTACCTTCACACTGCGCCCGACCTGTCTTCAGGGTATTGACGCCGACCTCAGGAGCAGATGCCATGCGACTTTCCCCCATCTGGTCAGACTTTCCTGTTGCCATCCTGGCCCTGGCGGCCTCGCTCCTCTTCATCACGGGCTGCGAATCGACCCACGAAACCTACCAGGGGGACGCACCTGCCGATACCGCGGCCGGGGACACCACCACCGATGTTCCCTCGGAGGTCGGTACCGATACCGAAGAGTTAGCCGACCAGTTGGCCGATCAGGAATCCGATGCCGATATCGCCCTGGCCTCCTGCGGCGCCGAGGAGGGGGTGACCGTGTCCGGCACCATCTCCTTTGGCGGCGAGGTGCCCGGTTCGGCCCGCCTGTGGATCATCTGGATGGTCGAGATCGGGCTCCCCGGCATGCCCCCCTGCTTCGAAGAGATCACCCCCATCCGCTTCCCCGTGGATTTCGAGGTTCGCGGGGTGCCGCTCGATGCCGACTGGTGCCTGGTCATCCTGTTGGACGCCGATGGCCGATTCCCTCCCCTGCCGGCAGCAGAAGATTTCTGGGCGTGTATACCCAAGGACCAGCTCGATCTCTCCGCTGACGTGACCGGCCTGGTGCTCGATCTCGAGCCCTACGAACAACAGTGACCGCCGGTCCAATGCACCACTCTTCCGCAAGCTTGGCCTGCCGGCCTTTCTGCCTGGTCTTGGCGACCCTGGTCACCCTGGGCGCGTTCTCTTCAGCCCGCGCACAGAGTGAAGCGGAGCCTCTTTTTGATCCGGCAGGCGTACAGCCAGGTTTGGAGGACGATCCGGAGGCGGCAGAGCAGGCGGAGCCCCCTGAGTGGGTGGAGCAGGTCCCGGCGGAGGAGGCGGAGCCGGCCGAGTGGGAGGAACAGCGGCAGTCCGACCCATTCGATGACATCGTAGCTGACGACCAGGTGCCCCCCGACGAGCCCTACGAGTTCCTGCTGACCTCTTCGCGGCTGGATACCTCGGCGGGCAATGTTCCCGAGACGGTCAGCGTGATCGAGGACGACGAGGTGGAAGCGATCCGCCCCGCAAACGCCGACGACCTGGTCCGCAACGCGGCAGCCGTGGCGGTGCGCCGGCCACAAGGTCCCTCCAACATCTTCCCCCATGTCTTGCAGATCCGGGGTGTGAGCGGCATCGACCGGGTGCTGGTGCTGCTGGACGGGCTTCCCCTCAACGACGCCCTCAGTGGCGCCGCCAACCTCAACCTGTTGCCCACCGAGCGGGTCCAGCGCATCGAGATCATCCGTGGCCCTTACTCGGCGTTGTGGGGATCCTACGCCATGGGCGGGGTTATCAATGTCCTGACCAAGCCGGGGGACCAGGACCCCGGCGCCACCTTGACCGCCTCGGTCGGGCCCGACGAGAGCGCCCGGCTGTCGGCTTCCGCCGCCGGAGCGCTGAGCTCCCTGGAGCTTTCCAGTTCCTACGACTACCAGACCAGCGAGAACTACCTGGCCGCCGAAGGAGAACAGAACCTGGATTACCTGCACCACCGCGCTCTCTTTCGCCTGGACGCCTGGCGAGGTGAGCCGCTCTCGGCGGTCCTGACCGGCGGGCTGTTCTACTCCGATACCGGCTTCAACCAGTACGTCGATCTGCGCGGATTGGAAGGGTTGGATTTTTACCTCCGCAACGAGGGGCGCAGCGAGAAGGACAACCAGTTCGCTCGGCTGGCCCTCGCCTACCGAGCCCATCCCGACCTGTCGCTCCAGCTGGCGGCCGGCATCATGAACCAGTGGTCCACGTTTTTTACCATTCCCATCCCGCTGGAAGGCAACGTCCCCAGCCTGGAGCTCTACCGAGGGACCTACGACGCCCGCCAGTGGAGAGTGGAGGGTTCCGGACGCTGGAGATTCACCTCCTGGGGAGCCCTGGTGCTGGGTCTCGACCAGGTCTGGGATGAGGGAGGCTGGGAAAACACCGACCTCGACGACAGACACCTCATCGAGGGGATGACCTCTTCGGCATCCATCAGCGCCGGCTACGGGCAGCTGGAGTTCGACCTGGCCGACAACCGCCTGCGCATCATCGGGGGCACCCGCCTGGATCGCCATTCGACCTTCGGTCTGGCCCTCTCTCCCAAGGGAGGCCTCTCCTACGAGCCGATCGACGGCACCATTTTCCGCGCGGCAGGGGGACGTGCCTTTCGATCCCCCAGCCTGATGGAGCTGTACTCCCCGCCCTGGTTGCGGATTCCGCCCTACTACACCGAGGGGAACCAGGAGCTGGAGCCCGAGACCCTCTGGTCGGTGGACGGCGGCATCGAGCAGCGATTGCCCTTCGACCTGTCAGCCCGGTTGACCGGCTTCTGGGTCGAGGCGGAAAACCAGATCACCTTCGAGCTTCAGCCGGACAACACCGAACGCTACATCAACAGCGATGGGTACCGGACACTGGGCCTGGAAGCCGCGCTTCACCTGCCCCAAACCGGCCCGATCTCCTCCCGCCTGGGCTACTCCTACACCTGGACCGAGGACTTCGCCACCGGCGAACCGATCATCTACGTGCCCGCTCATCTCTTCAGCTGCCTGGTCACAGCCGAAGCCACGCTTGGCTCCTGGCTGCTCTCGGGCGCCTTCGACCTCAGGGCCATCAGCTCCCGCTGGTACGCCAACCCTCGGGCTCCCGAAAATCGCAAGGAGCTGGACGGCTACCTGGTGGCCAACCTGCACGCCGGCGCTCGGCACGGCCCGCTCTCGTTCTTTTTCGACATCCGCAACCTGACCGACGCCGAGTACGAGGAGACCAACGGCCTGATGTCTCCGCGCTTCTCCTTCCTGT
Organism: Bradymonadales bacterium; assembly: GCA_016931535.1. GTDB lineage: Bacteria > Myxococcota_A > Bradymonadia > JAFGEP01 > JAFGEP01 > JAFGEP01. Next base: position 27,732 of record JAFGEP010000152.1, on the reverse strand, counting down.
TGGGCGCCCGGATGGAGATGGACGGCTGGGAGGACAGTTTCTAGCCAAAAAACGGGCCGCCGGCAGGGCTCAACCCTCGGCCATCGACAGCCATCTGCCCCTCATCGGATCTCGCGCGGCCCGCAGTCGTAGCAATCGGTGCCCAGGGGGCAGAGGTTGTACAACGAGCGGGGCCCGCCGTCGTCACACTCTCCGTCGAAGGCCCACTGGCAGGTGTTGGTGCACATCAATCCGCGCGTCGACGAGGTGCAGCCGGGCTGCAGGTCGATGGTGTAGCTGGTCTGGTTGGCGGCGGGATCGATGGTGATCGACTCGGAGCAGTGATCCGACTTGCGGGCCCGGATCTCGATCGGCCCATTGCCGTCCGGCAGCTCCAGCTCACAGGGCCGAGAGCAACGTACGGAGTCGCTCCACTCTCGATCCTCTCCTTCGGTGTAGCGCCAGACGAGGCGGACCGATCGAGGGCTGCCCTCGATGGTGACGGTCATCGTGCCTTCCGTCTGCTCTCCCTGTTGGGCCGCCTCTGCCGGTTCTGTGTCGGGCAGGGTGAACAGGACCGAGGTCACCGTTCCCAGATCTTCCATGGACACCTGGGATTCGGCCTCACAGTCCTGCTCGCTGGTGATCAGGGTGATGTTCGCTGTCGCCGAACCGCCCTCGATCTCCCCCTCACTGCCCTCCGACAAGCCGCTTTCCTCCCCGCATCCGGTCAGGATCAGGAGGGTCCGGTCGCCTCGCGGTACGCGGTACAGCACCGAGGCCCGCACCTGGTTGGGCGCCAGCTCGGGGAGCTCGGGCTGGATGGTCGGTGGTCTCGGTGACTCGGCCGTTTCCTGTCCCTCCTGTTGCCCTGGGATGGCCGATGGCTGGGTGCCCTGCAAACCAGGAGCGTTGGCGACCGGTTGGGAGCTCGGCTCCGCTGGCGGTTGCTCCGGTGTGGTCTGGGCAGGGGTCGTCGCTTCCAGGATCGGGAGGCCGGAAGGGGTCAATCCCTGGTTTTGCCCACCGGTGGGCTGTTGGGTCGCCGCAGAACCGGCTTGCGCAGGAGATGGACCGCCCTGGCCGGGCAAGGTCTGTCCGGCTGGGACGAGCGCCGCCTGTGGGTCCCCGATCGCACCCTGGGAAGGGGAGCCGGCAGGCGGTTGGACCCATGGTTGGCCCTGAGTAGTGACGAGCGCACCGGGCGGTACCCCAGTGTGCTGAGCCGGTGTCTGAATCCCGGCCTGCGCGGCGCCACCATGCGGAGCGGCCCCCTCCTCGGCCGGCTTGCCGGTGGACTGGGCGGATCCGGCCACCTGGGCCAGACCGGCTTCTCCCGCCTGGGTGTGTCCCGGCTCGGACGGCTCTTTCTTGCTCAACAGGACGATGGCGATGACGGCCGCAAGCACGACCAGTAGACCGAGCAAGCTTGCTATCCAGAGCAGCGGTCCATTTCTGCGCTGTACTTGAGTTGCCAGGCTTGCCGGCAGGGTCGGGCCGGGAGCCTGCACGGTCGGGCCGGTCGGCAGAACAGGGAAGACCGGAGTCTTGACGCCACTGGGGGTGATGGGGATGGAGAAGGCCAGGTTGGCCAGATCGGTGAGCATCTCGACGGCGCTCTGGTACCTCTGGTCCACCCGCTTGGCGGTAGCCCGGGCGATGATGGCGCCGATGGGCTCGGAGGCGATCTCCTCGGGCATCTGGATCGGGTCGGGGGAGATCTGCTGGCCCATGATATCCACCATGGAGGAGCCCTGGACCGCCTGGCGACCGGTGAGCATCTCGATCATGATCAGCCCCAGCGAGTAGAGGTCGCTCGCCGGGCTGATGGCATGTCCTCTGAGCACCTCGGGGGAGGCGTAGGAGGGGGTGCACATCACGATGCCGGTCTGGGTCTCCACCATGGAGAGGCCGGGGGCCAGGGCCTTGGCGATGCCGAAGTCCAGCACCTTGACGTAGTCGGGCTCCCCATCGAGCTGGGAGACCATGATATTGCTGGGTTTGAGATCGCGGTGGACGATGCCAACCCGATGGGCTTCGGCCAGGCTTTTGAGGACCTGGGAGACGATCCGGACGACCCGGTCGATGGGCAGGCCGTTTCCGGGCGGGATCATCCGGGAGAGCTCGCTGCCTGTGATGAGCTCGGTGGCCATGTACAGGCAGCCGCTCTCGGTGACGCCGGCGTCCCAGATCTTGATGGTGTTGTGATGCTTGAGCTGCCGGACCAGGTTGATCTCCTGGTGGAACCGCTGGGCGAAGTCGCTGTCTGCGCTCTTGCCCGGTTCGAGCACCTTGAAGGCCACCTCACCTCCGAGTCGATCGTCGTTGGCGCGGTAGACCACGGCGAACCCACCCTCCCCCAGGATATCCAGGATGCGGTATCGCTGGCCCACCATCTGGCCCACCTTGGGCATCCGGGGATCGAAGGCGAGCCGGCGCTGATCGGTTGCAATGTTGTCATTGGACATGACGTTCAGCCTATCTCGAGTAGGGTCATTCTCACCAGAACTGCTCGATTTTTCTCGCTTCCCCAACTCGGCGACCCGGTGATGGGGTTCACAATCCAGTAGAGTATAAGCAAAATGAGGCGAATCGTCATGGGATCTGGCAGCAGAAAGGCTTGAGCCTTGGGGAATGGACGCTGCTCGGTAGCCGCAGGCAGGATCCTGTCTGCAATCACCGGATGAGCACAAAGAGCAAGATCAACAGGGTGATGGCGATGAAAAGCGGGCTCAGGTCCAGGGTCGTCTTTCCAAATCGAGTAGCCATGACATCTCCATCGAGTCCAGGTTTCAGTCAGCGCATCCGCGAAAAACGGGATCGGTCGATGGCACCGATCAGGCCAGAAAAACAAGCAAAGATCGGACCAGATTCTCAATCCCATCGGTGATCAGACATAAGGTGGTCGAACGATCGCTGGAACCCCTTCGGCCACCAGGCGGCGGGCGGTCGAAAGATCGCTGGCGCGGTCATACGGTGGAGAATCGGAGCCAGGGGAACCGTGTCGGTGGGCAGATCAACGCATCCCAGGGCGGGTCGGTCTCACCTGCACACCCGATGCTGTTGCCCTGGTGTGACACTGTCTCCTTTTCCACCCGACCCATCCGGGACCGGCGTCCATTCCTCAAAAATCCGAAGGTCTCCCCAATTTTCTGCGAGGTTCCCCTAGCGGAGCTTCCTTTTGAGCGCCAGGATGGCCATGGGAAAAGTGATCAGGCCGATCCCGGCCAGGGCCACGAAGGAGGGGGCCAGGTCGGTCAACCCCGCCCCTTTCAGCAGAACCGCACGCAGGATCTCCACGAAGTGCCGCACCGGATCGAAGGCGGTGACCGGCTGGAGCCAGGAGGGCATGGCCTGGATCGGGGAGATGAAGCCCGACAGGATCATGGCCGGCATCAGGAAAAATGCGGCGTTGAAGAAGGCCTGTTGCTGGCTCTTGGCGAGCGTCCCGGCCAGCAGCCCCAGCCCCAGCGTGGTGAGCATGTACAGCAGCCCACCCAGAAAGGCGACCCACAGCTCCCCGCGGATCGGTACGTCGAACACCATCGCCCCCGCCGCGATGACCAGCGCCATGTCGACCAGGCCTATCAGCGCATAGGGTAGGGTCTTGCCCAGCACCAGCGTCGCCGGTCTCAAGGGGGTCACCAGCACCTGCTCCAGCGTGCCCGCCTCGTCCTCCCGGCTCAATCCGAGGGCGGTCACCACCACCGTCACGACCAACAGCAAGATCGCCGACACGCCGGGGACGAAGTAGATATAGCTGTCCAGGTTCGGGTTGTAGAAGTGGCGAAAGGTCACCTGGATGGGCGCGATGGTTGCTGGTATTCCGCTCTGTCGCACCCGCTGTTGCAGCCGTTCGGTCATCAAGTCGACCGACCGGCCTGCAACGTAGGCGGCCACGGCGTTCTGGGACACCACCCCCTGGATGGAGTCGGCGCCGTCTACCAGGACCTGGATGGCGGTCGATCGACCTTTGGCCAGCGACCGCCCGAACCCTTTCGGAATGACCAGGGCGATGGATGCCTGACCCGACGAGACCGCCTGGACCGCCTCCTGCCCGTCCACCAGGTGTCCCCGGTAGCTAAAGGTCGATCCGGCCGTCAACCCTGCGGCAAAGGCCCGACTGGCGGCGGTGTGGTCCTCGTCGGCGACCACCATCCCCACCCGCTCCACCTGCAGGTTGACCGCGAAGCCCAGGATGGTCAGCTGGATCAACGGCGCGAAGAGGAGCAGGCCCAACATCTTGCGATCTCGGGCCGTCTGCCGGATCTCCTTGGCGATGATCGCGCTCAGCTCGGTGATCACGGCTGACCCCCTCAGTTCAGCGCCCGTCGAAAGCGGCGGACGGTCAGCAGGAGGAACACTCCGAAGAAAAGGAGGATAGCCAGGCTATCTCTCAGGATGGCCTCGACCCCGTTCCCTCGGAGCAACACCGCCCGGATGGCGTGGATGAAGTAGCTGGGAGGCAACGCCCGAGCCAGAAACTGTAACGGCCAGGGCATGTTGTCGATGGGAAAGACGAACCCCGACAGCAGCAAGGCCGGCAGCATGGTGGTGATGAAGGCCAGCTGGGAAGCCAGCGCCTGCCTTCTGGTGGCCACGCTGATGAACAACCCCTGGATGAACATGGCCAGCAAAAACAACGCCGATACCCCGAACAACAGCCAGAGGCTGCCCGCCACCGGCACCGAGAACATGGCCACGCCAGCGGTGAGTACCAGCAGTACGGCCACCAGGCCCAGCAGGAAGTAGGGGCATACCTTGCCCACCACGATCTCCAGGCGGCTCACCGGGGTGGTGAAGAGCTGCTCCATCGAGCCCTGCTCGATCTCTCTCGACACCGTCAGGGCGGTCAACATGGTGGCGATCATGGTCAGGATGACGGCGGTCAGACCGGGCACGATGAAGGCCGAGCTGCGCAGGCCGGGGTTGAAGAAGGTCCGGATCTGGGCCGAGATCGGGGCCCCTTCCCGACTCAGGGAGGTGGGCATCTGCCGCCTGGAGACCTCCAGGGCGACGACGCCGGCATAGCCCAGCGCGACGGTGGCGGTGTTGTTGTCCGAACCGTCGAGCAGCAGCTGGACCGAGGGCTCCCGTCCGCCGGCCAGCCGTCTGGTGAACTCTTCCGGGATCACCAGCGCCGCCCTGGCCAGGCCGCTTCGAAAGAGCGGTTCTACCTGGTCTACCGTAGAACGGCGAGCCTTGATCTCGAACAGGTCCCCACTGGTAAAGCTCTCCACCAGGTTTCTGGACGCGTTGGTCTGGTCCTGATCCACGACCACCAGGGGGATATGGTCCACATCGAAGGAGATGGCGTAGCCAAACAGCAGAAGCAGCAGCACGGGGAGGACCAGCGCGAAGATCATGACCCGGGGGTCCCTCAGGATATGGGCCGCCTCCTTGACCGTGATGGCTGTCACCCGGGTCAGAAACCCTTTCATGGCCTCGCCTTCCTGCCCGATTCACTCCTCGCGCCACCCGCGAGGTCCTCTTTGCCTGTGAGGAGCGCCATTGTGCTAGACACCATGCTCATCGGCCCTCTGTAGCCGCGGCCCCCTCCTTTGCCACCTGGAGAAAGACGTCTTCCAGCGTCGGTTCGGTTCGATCGAAGCCTACCTCACCGAACCCGACCTGCTCCAGCAGCGACGCGAGCCAGGCTTCGTCCCGTTCGGCCGCGATCCGCAGGTGCAGCCGATGTCCGAAGGGCTGTGCCTCCAGCACGCCCTCGAGTTGGCGTAGCTTCGCCAGCAGCTCTTTCGATCGGCCACCGGCAGGATGAAGCGTGAAAAGCGCACCTGGAACATGTCTCCTCTTCAGCTCGGCCGGGGTGTCCAGGGCCACCAGTCTTCCCTCGGCCATCAACCCCACCCGATGGCAGTGCTCCGCCTCGTCCAGGGTGTGGGTGGTCACGAACAGGGTCGTCCCCTCATGGGCGAGCTGGCGGATGGTTCGCCAGAACGCGCGGCGCGCGTCAGGCGAAACGCCGGCGGTGGGCTCGTCCAGAAACACGATGGGGGGCTGGTGCAAGAGCGCCGAGGCCAGGGCCAGCCGCTGGCGGATGCCGCCCGGCAAGGCCCCGGTCAGCACATTTCGCCGGTCGGTGAGCAGGGCCAGCTCCAACGCATGCTCCAGCCGTTGGCTCAGCAGCTGACCCCTCAGACCGTAGGCGCCGGCGAAGAACTGCAGGTTCTCCTGCACCGTCAGATCGAGATACAGCGAAAATTTCTGGGACATGTAGCCGATGGACCGTTTGACCTCCCAGGTGTGCTTCACCACATCGTGCCCGTTGACGACCGCCCTGCCGGCAGAGGGTCGCAACAGCCCGCATAGCATCCGGATGGTCGTGCTCTTGCCGGCTCCGTTGGCCCCCAGGTATCCAAAGATCTCCCCCTTGGACACCTCGAAGCTGACCCCATCCACCGCCACGAACCGACCGAACCGCCGCGTCAAACCGTCAACCGAGATGGCCGGTCGGTTCATGCTCCCCCCCTTTCCTCGATGGCGGCCGGATCCTTCAACAATCCGAGAAAGACATCCTCGAAGGTCGGCGCAACCGGCTCGATGCGGACGGTAAAGGCATGACTGGTCGCCCATTGCCTGAACCCGGCAGCCTCCGGTTGCCTGACGACCGCCCGGATATCTCCCCCTTCCGGAGAGAGGGCCAGCACCCCCGGCTGAGCGCCGATCAGGTCCTCTACCTGGTGTCGACCGGTGATACGGAGCAAGAAGGTGCGGTGGACAAACCGCTCGATCAGACGGGTCGGCTCCCCCTCGGCCAACAGGCGGCCCCGATCCAACAACCCCACCCGATGACAGCGGGCCGCCTCGTCCATGTAGGGGCTGGACAACAGGACCGCCATCCCCTCGTCCACGAACTCGTAGAGCAGATCCCACAGCTCCCGGCGGCTTACGGGGTCCACCCCGTTGGTCGGTTCATCGAGCACCAGCAATCGTGGCTGGTGGAGCAGAGCGCAGCTAAGGGCCAGCTTCTTGTACATTCCCCCCGACAGGTCGCAGGCTCGCCGGCTCCGGAACGGCTCCAACCGTGTGATGGAAAGCAGTCGGCTCTTGCGCTCCCGGCGTTGTTGCCGAGGCAAGCCGAACAGGTGGCCGAAGAAGTCGAGGTTCTCGTCGATGCTCAGGTCACCATACAGGCTGTACTGCTGCGGCATATAGCCTATCGCCTGGCGCAACGCTCGGCTCGGCCGGCGGATGGAGTGGCCACAAACCCAACCCTCTCCCCGATCGGGCGCCAGTAGCCCGGTCAGCATGCGGATGGCCGTGCTCTTGCCGGCGCCGTCCGGTCCTACCAGGCCGTACAGCTCCCCCGATTCCAGCTGGAGGTCGAGATCGGTCACGGCCGGCGTCCCCGAAAAGGAGTGGCAGACACCTCGCAGATCCACCACGTGCGCGGTCTGTCCACCGTCGGCGGTCGGGTCCGGATCCGTCCTCGAGGCGTTCATCTCTTTCTCGTCACCTGGTGGCCAACAGGGTGCCGGAGTCGGACAGGCCAGGTCTGGTCCTCGTTGGTTTGGTGACCTGGTGCCCTCATGATCCTATCTCCTCTGTCACTGGCCGGGCTCGGTCGGAAGGCGGGACTCCGAGGGGGAGTCGCCGTCGTCCTGGGCCGAGTGGGTCGGCTCGACCGGCTCGGAGCCGGTGATGGCGACCTGGACCGGCATCCCGGGTCGCAGGGTGTTATCGGGGTTCTCCACCTGGACCTCGACGGCGTAGACCAACCGGTCGCGATCTTGGCGAGTCTGTACGTTTCGGGGTGTGAACTCCGCGCTGGTTGAGACCTTGCGGATGGTTCCGTGAAAGGTCCGCTCGGGGTAGGCGTCCGCCACCAGCTCGACGGGAAGGCCGGGGCGGGCGGCGGCCAGCTCGGCGTTGGGCAGGTAGAAGGTGGCGCGGACGATGCTGGTATCCACGATGGTCAGCAGGCGGCTGCCGGGTGAGAGCAGCTCGCCGGGCTCATGGCTTCGGGTCTGGACGTAGCCCGATCGGGGGGCCACCAGGCGGCACTCCTCCATGACGGTGCGCAGCCGATCGAGTCCTGCCTGGACCCGCTCCAGGTCGCTTGTCGCCGCCACGGTGCGGGTCTGTGCCAGCTGAAGCTGAACGGCCGCGGCCTCTTCTCCGGTGGAGACGGCGTTGGCCTGAGCCTGGGAGGCGCGGACGCCGGTGCGCAGAGCCTGGATCTGCTCTGCCAGTACACTGGCCTGGGTTTGCAGGCTATCGAGCTCCTGCTCGCTGGCACCTCCTGCCGCCTGCAACGTCGCCAGCCGCTCGGCGGCCCTGAGGGCCGCATCGCGCTGGGCCTGGAGGGATGATCTCTGGGCTCCGGCGGCTTGGACGGCGGCTTCGGCTGCCCGCGTCTGGCGAACGGCGCTCTCGACCCCGATAGTCGCCAGCTCGACCTGGGCCTGGGCCGCATCTCTGGCTGCGGTGGCTGCCCGTACGGCCGCCTCGGCTTCCGCCAGCATCGCCTCCTGCTCGCGGCAGTCGAGCAGGGCAACCACCTGACCGGCTTCGACCCGATCCCCCTCCTCCACCATCACCTCCGTCAGGCGGGCGGCCAAACGGGAGACCACATCCACCTCGATCCCCTCGATGGTGGCGCTGCCCCCCGCGGGTCCCTCGGCCTCCAGCCGCTGTTTTTTCAACTCGCGATAGAGGATGATCGACAGGATGGCGCTGATGATGACCAAAATCGCAATGAACCTTCTCATCCCTTTCCTCCCGGAAGGGTTGTCGGGCCGGTATACACCGGGCCTGTCGCAACCCCCTCACGGTGCGGTTTGACAGACCGATACTCCAGCCGACCTGAGCAGCTCCGCCCCAGCCAGGGCGCTGGCGAACAGCGCTCTGGCCTCGGCCATGGCGGCTGCATCGACGGCGACCTCTGCCTGCAAGAGGTCGATGGCGGTTCCCATGCCCGACTGCTGAGCTATCCGAGCCGTGGCCAGGTAGGCCTCTGCTGCTTCCCGTTGACGCCGGGCAGCCTGAAGACCGGCCTCGGCGGACTGGCGTCGATTGTTGGCCTCCATGGTGGCGCGGGTCAGCTCTTCTCGGCTCGCTTCTTCCAGGTGGCCGGTAGCGGCTGCCCGGGCCTCCAGCTCCTGGGCGCGATGTTGTCGTGCGAAACCGTCGAACAGCTCCCAGGTGAGCATGACCCCAGCAGCCCAGGCGAAACCGGCCTCTTCCGTCTGGACGAAGGTCACCGGAAACTGGTAGGTGGCACCGGCAAACAGGTCAAGCGTGGGCCAGAACGACCGCTTCACGGCTCGGACCTGATCCTCGACGGCTCCGGCCAACCACTGCAGCCGAACCAACGAAGGATGGCCCTCCTGCCGAACTGGACACCCGCTGGTGGTCATCACCTCCAAGCCATCGGTCAGCTCCAGCTCTCCCTCCGGGGGGAGACCGATCAGCAGGCGGAGGGTACCCTCTGCCACCTCCCGCTGCCCTGCCGCCTCCACCAGCCTGGCCTCCAGCTCGGCTACACGCGCCGTCGCGGCAGTGACCTCCAGGCGGGAGCCCAGACCCGAGGCCAGACGGACCACCCGATCCTCCTGCTCCCTCTGGGCGACCTCCAGCCCCCTGCCGGTGATCTCCTCCGCCAGTCCATAAAAGACCGCCGCCAGGTAGCTCATCCGCACCGCGTGCGCCAGCTCGACCTCCCGCCCGGCTTCCTCGGCGCCGGCTGCCTGGGCCGCGGCCTGTGCGGCCTGGGACATCGTCTGGCGTACCCCCCAGTCCCATGCCCGCCAGCTGCCTTGCAGCCCGATGGCGGCATAATGCGGTGTCCCCAGGTCGTTGGTCATGACCAGGGATTCAGTGGATCCGGGGAGCTGGATGCCGGTGTCGATCGTCAGCTCCGGTACCGGTCCGGAGTATCGGTAGTTGGCGTTCAACACCAACCGCGGCCACAGCGAGGACCGCGTCTGCTCGACTCCCAGCTCCGCGGCCCTGGTTGTTTCTCGGCCAGCCAGGAGTGCAGGGCTGTGATCGAGCGCCTGCCGGACCGCTCCATCCAGCGTCAAGGGCTCCGCCATGGCCAGTACGGGCAGTATCCAGGCGACGGCACAGACCGCCAGGGAGAAGTGTGCTGTGTGTCTCATCGATCCGCGAGTTGAAGAAGTGCAAGGGAACCAGAGCAATTTGCCTCGCAGCCTGGGCATCCGCTGCGTGACCCTGCTCGACCAGATGCGCCGGTACGGCTTGAAGTTATGCCGATCAGCGAAACCGGCGAGGGCTCAGGTCGATCTTGGGCAAGATCAGCAGCACCTCCTTCGACTCCTCGTCGAACTGCAGCTCGAACGGCGAATCCGCCGTCCCCACCTCGAACTCGAACCCCTCGTCGTCCTTCTCCACCTGCCCCAGGACGACCACCTCCGCCTCGTGCTCCGCGTACAGGTTGAGCCACTCGATCAGCTCCAGTACTGTCATACAACCCTCCCGGGCGCGGCCGCCCCCGCAGTTTTCCTCAGAGAGAAGTCGATTCTACTCCAACCAGGTGAAGGGGGAAACGAAATCCCCTTCGCCGATCTGAGTAACGGCGATGATTCACGGGCTCGCGGCGATCTTCAACCATGGAGCCGACGTACTCCAACGGATCACTTCGAGTGGCCCCTCTTCCCTTTCTTTGTTCCGATCTACCTCCCGATTCAAGATCCCACTGGCAGGAACCGTTACAATGAAAGTGATCCGATCGCCCGGACACCTGACAGGCTGAACCACCATCTGCGTCACCTGGGCAGGTCGAACACCTCCCGGGGCGCAGAAGGGAGACCGAGATGAGGACTCACATTCCCTGTGACAAAAGGCAGAGCCTGCTCCTGGCGGTTCTGTGCGCAGGGGCACTCACTGCCGTGCCCCCCCTCACCGCCTGGGCCGATACCCTGGAGTTGCCCGGGACCATCCGCGACTTTCGTTCCAGCCATCCGGACTTCGAGACCACCATCGCCGATGATCGGGGGATCGTGGAGGAGATCTTGGGCCCTGATGCGCGCCCCGTCTATGCCCACGGAGAGGAGGGCACCGTCACCACTCACGGTCCCGAGAACTTCCACCACTGGTACCACGACGTGGAGGAGGTCAACCTGCGGACCGCTTACACCCTGGTGCTTCAGAACACCCCCGAGCACCCCACGGTCTTCAACTTCCACGACTCCACCTTCTTCCCCATCGACTCGGAGCTGTTCGGCAACGAGGGGCGCAGTCACAACTACCACTTCACCATGGATATCCACGCCCACTTCACCTACGAGGGGGGAGAGAGCTTCACCTTCTCCGGTGATGACGACCTCTGGTTGTTCTTGAACGGGGCACTGGTCATCGACCTGGGCGGCATCCACGCGGTCGAGGATGCCACCGTGGAGCTGGACTCGGTCGCGGAAACGATCGGGCTCGAGACAGGGCAGGTGTACGATTTCGACCTGTTCTTCGCCGAGCGGCACACCGTCCAGTCCAACTTCCAGGTCACCACCACCATCGTCTTTCTGCCACCAAAAGAGGGAGACGAAGACAACGTGGACGCCACCGTGGACAACTGCCCCTACCACGATAACGACGACCAGGCCGATGCCGACGACGACTTCAAGGGCGACGTCTGCGACAACTGCCCCTTGGTTCCCAACCGGGACCAGCTGGATACGGACGAGGACGAGTACGGCGATGTCTGTGACAACTGCCCCTTCGTTACCAACGAGGACCAGCTCAACAGCGACGAGGACGACTGGGGTGATGGCTGCGACAACTGCCCTCTGATCTCCAACCCCGATCAGGAGGACCTGGACGAGGATGGCGTGGGCGACGCCTGCGATCTCTGCCCCGATCATCCCGGCCCTCCTGAACAGGACGGCTGCCCCTCCGACATGGAGGTGGAAGATCTCGAGGAGGCTCCGCCGGAGGCCAGCCTCGATCAGCCGCTCGAACCGTCTATCGATGCGGGGCTGGATACAGGGCCCGACCTCCCGATCGATCAGGGCGATCCAGAAGCCTGGCTCGACCAAGAGGACGAGGGCGAGAACGACCAGGCCGACTCCGAGGCCGATCAACAATCCGGCGACATCCAGCAGATCGACAGCCTCCCGGGCACCGGCCGGTCAGCTCCTCCAGAAGGGTGCACCTGCCGGAGCATCGGCAGTCCGGAGGGATCGTCCGGGTGGAGGTTGCTGGTCCCCTTTTTCTTTCTCCTGGGCCTCTGGTTCAGACGACCAAGGTGACCCTCTGCCAAGGGTAGGTCCGCACTGCTCTTGGCAATCTGGCCGGATGGTTGGGTGCTCCTCCTCGTGGGCTTGTTGGTTTCTCGGTTCACCTGGATGGATCGCGGGGGATGACCTGTTCGAAACGGGTCTGCCCATCCGCGATCTGGTTTCGGCGGCTCCTCTGAGATAGGGTACAGGTCCACGGTCTTCTTCTTTTGCCCGGATGGGCTGGACCACACGGTAGAGGTACGCCAAAGCCATGCACGCAGACGACTTGCTCCACAAGCTGGATCAGCCGGCGGTGAACGCCAGCGTGTTTTTCCCCCGTCCCAACATGGCAGCGACGCTGCCGACGGGAAGCGAGGAGATCTGGGTCGAGGTCGCACCCTCGGTTCGAGTGGAGGTCCGCTATCACCCTGCGGACCTCCATCTCCCCTGTATCCTCTTCTTCCATGGAAATGGCGAGATCGCAGCCGACTACGATGACCTCGCCGGAACCTACCACCGGCTGGGAGCGACGCTGCTCTGCGCCGACTACCGCGGCTATGGACGGAGCGGTGGCCACCCATCGGTACGCGCCCTGGTCGAAGACGCCCACCCGATCCTCGACACGGTCCTGCATTTCCTGGAGACCAAAGGCCACACCGGTCCTCTGGTGGTCATGGGGCGAAGCCTGGGCAGCGCGCCGGCCATCGAGCTGGCATCGACCCGCGGGCTGGCGGCTGCCCCTGCTGAAGGCGGCGGAAACCAGGATCGGGCAGCCCGCGGTCGAGGGGTGTCCGGGCTCATCCTCGAGAGCGGTTTTGCCCTCACCTTGCCGCTGCTGGAGCTTCTCGGGGTGCCGGTGGATGCGCTCGCCTTGCGGGAGGTGCAGGGTCTCGACAACGAGGACAAGATAGCCATGGTGCAGGTGCCGGTCCTGCTGCTCCACGCCGAGCTGGACTGGATCGTGCCCCCCGAAAACGCCGAGCGGAACTATCGGAAAGCAGGGGCCGAGCAAAAGGAGCTGATCTGGATCCCCCAGGCGGACCACAACACCATCATGCTGTTGGGAGGATCAAGATACTGGGGCTCCATCCAGCGGTTTCTGCGGTCCATGACTGACTGACCGCTCTCGGCCAACGGTCCTCCTCCCCCGAGGCGGAGCCAGGGGGAGGTGCCCGCGGAGCGGGCGGAGGGGGCGAGTCTAGCCTCTGGCCGGGCTCTCCTCCCCCGAGGCGGAGCCTGGGGGAGGTGCCCGCGGAGCGACGGAGGGGGCAACTCTAGCCTCTGGCCGGGCTCTCCTCCCCCGAGGCGGAGCCCGGGGGAGGTGCCCGCGGAGCGGGCGGAGGGGGCGACTCTAGCCTCTGGCCGAGCCATCCTCCCCCGAGGCGGAGCCCGGGGGAGGTGCCCGCGTAGCGGGCGGAGGGGGCGTCGCCTGGGCGTTTCTCCTCGCTCACGCATGCGATAATGGTAGGTTCCCGGACGCCAAAAAGAAGATGCTGTTCAGCTCGGCCCTTTCCCGTCCACCAGCTCCAGGAGCTCCAAGGGGTGGTTGACCAGCGCCTTGGCTCCGTTTTGGAGCAGCTCCTCCCGGTCGCGATATCCCCACAGGGCGCCGACACCGAACATGCCGGCAGCCACCGCGGTCTGCATGTCCACGTCACTGTCACCCACGAAAAGGCAGCGGGAGGGTTCCGCCGATACGGCGGCCGCGATCTCGAGCGCCACGGAGGGATCGGGCTTGAGCGGACCGCCGGGCGCCTGGCCTGCGACCCGCACGAACCTCCAGCGTCCGAAGAAGCGCTTCACCATCTCCTGCAAGGCCCAGTCCGGCTTGTTGCTGACGATGGTCAAAGACAGCCCGCGCGCGGTCAGACCGTCGAGCAGCTCGGGGATCCCGTCGTACAGGGCCGATCGGTTGCCCACCTCGTCCCAGTAGTACTTCTTGATCGACTCGGTCATCTCGGTGGTAACTGGCCCGGCGCCAGGGGGCATGGCCCGTTGGATGGTCAAGACCAGCCCATCCCCCACGAAGGACCGAAAGGCGTGCAGCGGATGGGTGGGGTAACCCCGTTCGGCGAAGGACCGGTTGATGGCATAGGCGATATCCGCCAGTGTATCGGCCAGCGTCCCATCCATGTCGAAGAAGGCCGCCTGCCAGATCATCCGCTGCTCCTTGGGTTCTCTTCCCTTCCCCCGCTCGTCGAGCGGTTCGGCCGGAACGCGATTCACTTACTCCCCCCCTGTGCCGCTTGCTCGTCCAGAAACCAGTCCTGCGCCCGGGCGATGGCCCCGACCATCTGGGCCGGCAGCAACGGGGGCTCTTCCCTGTCTCTTGGGCCCAGGATACGCGCCACGATCGGGGCCTTGTCGGCGCCGGCAACCAGAAAAAGGACCCGGCCGGCCCGCCCCAGGACCGGCAGGGTGAGCGTGATGCGATGCGTTTTGTTGGCTTCGACCCGGCAAGCGGTCACCCAGCGGACCCGCTCGCCAAGCGCCTCGCTTCCCGGAAACAACGAGGCGGTGTGGCCATCCGGTCCCACGCCCAGCAGGATCAGGTCGAGCCGGGGAAAATCACCCTGGGGAGGGTCGAAGAATCGACGAAGGTGGGACTCGTAGATCCTGGCCAGCTCGTCCGGTGTGCCCCCCGCGGTCGGTATGGGGTGGATCTGATCCGGCGAGATTCCGATCTCGGTCAATAACAGCTTGTTGGCCCAGTAGTAGTTGCTGTCCGGGTGATCGGGGGGCACCATCCGCTCGTCACCCCAGAACAGGTGGGTGCGATCCCAGACATCCCGGTCGCTCTGGCCACTCCTTGCCAGCTCGGCGAACAGCAGCCTGGGGGTGGAGCCGCCGGAGAGGGCGACGGCGAATCGGCCGCCTTGCTGGATCGCCTGCCTGGCCTGCCGCAGGATCTCCCGAGCAGCAGCCCGGGCCAGCTCGATCGGGCTGGGGAAAACCTGGATCGCCACGGGTACTCCGTTCAGCAACGCAGGGTGCTCGACAGATTGTACCAATGGCGGCCGTCGCGGGCCAGCAGCTGGTCGGCGACCGCCGGCCCCCAGGTACCGGCGGGGTAGTTGGGGAATTCTCGGGCGGGCAGAGCGCTCCAGACGTCCAGGATGGGTTCCACCACCTTCCAGGCGCTTTCCACGCTGTCGCCGCGCTGGAAGAGGGTGGCGTCTCCCCGCATGGCATCGTGGATGAGGGTTTCGTAACCGGTAGCGGGCGCGGTGCCGAAGTAGTCGGCGTAGCAGAAGTCCATGTTCACATTGCCCAGCTCGAGGACCGGTCCCGGGACCTTGGCGCTGAACTGCAGGGAGATCCCTTCTCTGGGCTGCATGCGGATGATCAGCATGTTGGGGTTCAGGTGGTGGACAGGGGTCTCCCTGAACAGGATATGGGGGGCCCGCTTGAAATGGACCACGATCTCGGTCAGCCGGCCTCTCATCCGCTTGCCGGTGCGCAGGTAGAACGGGACGCCGGCCCAGCGCCAGTTGTCTACCATCAGCTTCATGGCGGCGTAGGTCTCGGTCCGCGACTCGGGATAGACGTTGGGTTCCTGCCGGTAGGCCGGTACGATCTGGCCGGTGGTGATCATCCCCTCGCCGTACTGGCCTCTCACCGCCCGAACGAGCACATCTTCCGGGCTCATGGGCGCAATGGCGGCCAGCACCTTCTCCTTCTCGTCGCGGACGGCGTTGGCGTCGAAGGAGTTGGGCGGCTCCATGGCGATCAGGGAGAGTAGCTGGAACAGGTGGTTGGCCACCATGTCCCGAATGGCGCCCGAGGTCTCATAGTAGTTGGCCCGGCCTTCCACCCCCAGCTCCTCGGCCACGGTGATCTGGATGTGGTCCACGTAGCGGCGGTTCCAGATCGGCTCGAAGATGCCGTTGGCGAAGCGGAAGACCAAGAGGTTCTGGACGGTCTCCTTGCCCAGGTAGTGATCGATCCGGTAGATCTGGCGCTCGGCCAGTGTGCTGCGCAGTTTCTGGTTCAGACTCCTGGCGGATTCCAGGTCCCTACCGAACGGTTTCTCGATGATGACCCGGCTCCAGCCCTTGTGGTCGTCTGGTGTCAAGCCGGCGGCTCCCAGCTGTTGGGCGACGATGGCGAACTGCTCCGGCGGGGTGGCCAGGTAGTACAGGGTGTTTCTGCCGGTCTGATGGAGCCGATCGACCTCTGCCAGCATCTCGCGCAGCCTCGAGAAGGCCTCGGGGTCCTGGAAGGAGCCGGGCACGAAGTACAGCCGGTTCTTCAGCCAGTCCCAGGCCTCCTGGCGGAAGTTGCCCGGCAGGAAGGCCTGGATATCGCTCTCCATCTGCCGGCGAAACCGCTCGCTATCCCAGTCCCGTCGGGCGAACCCGATCACGGCGAACGGCTCCGGCAGCAGGTCATCCCGAGCCAGGAAGTGGAGTGCCGGCAAGAGCTTGCGCTTGGTCAGATCGCCCGCGGCGCCAAAGATGACCATGGCGCACGGGCCGACCGGCCTGGGGGAGAGTCGTTGGGTGTCGGTGGAGGGTTCGGTGGTCATGGTCGTTGGCGTTGCCTTGGTAGGTGATTGGTCATCCAGAGACGCCGATCTGTGAAGGGGACTGCCAGCAAGCTACGCACTCCGCCGAGTGGCACCCTGCTCCCTCCGAGTACACCTCCTAGTCGTCGTGGGGAGGCTCTTTGTGGCCTCCGAACTGATCGCGCATGGCCGACAGCAGCTTGTCTGCGAAGGTGTTGCCCTGCCTGGAACGGAAACGGGCCAGCAAGGCGGCTGCCAGCACGTCGACCGGCGTTGCCTGCTCGATGGCCGTGTGGAGGGTCCAACGCCCCTCGCCCGAGTCCTGCACGAAGCCGGTGTAGCCTGCCAGCCCGGGATCCTCGAGCAGGGCGGTAGCTGCCAGGTCCAGAAGCCAGGATGAGATCACGCTACCCCGCCGCCAGACCTCCGCGATCTCGGCCAGATCGAGCTCGTAGACGTAATCGGCACCCCCCATCCGGCCCGCATCGCTCAGAATGTGAAAGCCCTCGGCGTAGGCTTGCATGAGCCCGTACTCGATGCCGTTGTGGACCATCTTGACGAAGTGCCCCGCACCCGCGGGACCGCAATGAAGCCACCCTTCCTGGGCGGTCCCGGTGTCCTCTTCCCGGCCGGGTGTCGGTGGGATGTACCCTGCACCGGGCGCGAGCGAGCGGAAGACGGGGGTCAGGCGCTCTACCGCCTCGCCCGCTCCCCCGATCATCAGGCAGTACCCCCGCGAAAGCCCCCACACCCCTCCGCTGGTGCCCACGTCGAGATAGAAGATGCCCCGATCCCACAGGTCCCTCGCTCGCCGGATGTCATCCTTGAAGTAGGAGTTTCCCCCGTCGATGATCAGATCACCCGCCTCGAATCGGTCGGCCAGCGCCAGGACCATCTCTTCCGTCGGTCGGCCCGAAGGCACCATGATCCAGGCAGCACGGGGCCAGCGCAACCGGTCGGCAAACTCGTCGAGCGAGCTGGAACCGGTGGCCCCCTCCTGCTCCAGCTGTTGGACCTTGGCAAGGGTGCGGTTGTAGACCACGACCTCGTGGCCATCCCTCAACAAGCGGCGGGCGAGGTTGGCGCCCATCCTTCCCAGACCTGCGATTCCGATCTGCATCGCTTTCGGACTCCTCTTTGCGGCGCGCTGACCCACGCCGCCCAAAGACTCTCACTCGCCCCGCTTCTCACGAGGGGAAAATGCCCCCTCCGCCAGGGGAGACCAGTGGAGGGACACCTTCATCCCCACCCACCCCCACCGGCAGAGGGAACGTGGCTCGCGTCACCTCGGCATCCTCGCAACAACATGGTGGAGTATAGCACCGAACTACCCCGCCTCGATCAGTACAGGTACCAGGCATCTCGTTTCAGGATCAGGCCGGCCGAGATCCGGCCGGATTCGTAGATGGTCGGGAGACCGCTTCCCGGATGGGTTCCACCCCCTACCAGGTAGCAATCCCCGATCTCCTCGAACTGGTTGTGGGGGCGGAAGTAGAGCATCTGGTTGAAGGAGTGGGCCAGGTTGAAGGTGGCGCCGATGTGGACGCCTGTCTTTTGCTCCCAGTCGGTCGGGGTGATGATCCGTTCCACGGTGATGTGTTTTTTCAGGTCGGCAAGGCCTCCTCTCTTCTCGGCGATCTCCAGGACCTTCTCCCGAAATGGGGCCTGGTTGGCCTCCCAGTCGATCCGGCTGCGGTTGTTGGGGCAGGGGACCAGGATGTAGAGGGTGGAATGGCCTTCAGGCGCCAGGGTCGGGTCGGTGATCGAGGCGTTCTGGATGTAGATGGAGGGCTCTTCCGACAGCACCATGGTTTCGGCGATCTCGCGGACGTTTTTCCGGTAGTCGGAGGCGAACAGGATGTTGTGATGGGGGACATCCTTGTAGAGCTTGTCGAGCCCCAAGTAGAGCATGAAGGTGGAGCAGGAGAACTCCTTCTTTGCCAGCCGGTCCGGGTGCCACTTCCTCAGGTGTTTCCGATCGATCAGGTGGCTCATGGCGTGGCCGAAGTCGGCGTTGATGATGGTGTGGTCGGCCTTCACCCGGTCGCCCGACTCGAGCAGGACGCCTTGCGCCCTGCCGTTCTCCACCAGGACCTCCTGGACCGGCTGGCCGAGGTGGATGCGTCCCCCCTCCTCCTCGATCACCTTGGCCATGGCCTGGCTGATCCGGTTGAGACCCCCGATGGGGTGATGGATGCCGCCCGCATGCTCGATGTAGGAGATGATGCTGAAGGTGGCCGGGCAGCTCCAGGGGGACATGCCCAGGTACTTGGCCTGGAAGGTGAAGGCGATCTTGAGGTCCTCGTCGGTAAAGAAGCGGCTCAGGTGCTTGTACAGGCTCAGGTGGGCGTCCAGGTAGGGAAGCGCCTTGATGAGGCGGGTGCGGGCAAAGGCGCCCAGGGAGTCATAGGGAACCTGGAGGCAAGGAACCAGTCGCTTGAACTTGACCTTCTCGTACTTCATGAACCGCTGGTAGGCGCGGTAGTTGCCGGGAAAGAGCCGTTCGATCTGCTCTTCCAGGCGGAACTTGTCATGGGTGGGGAAAAAGACGCGGTCCTCCCCGAAATCCAGTCGATACAGCGGATCGATGGACCGGATGTCCAGGTAGTCTTCCGCCTTCCGTCCGGCCAGCTCGAACACCTCCTCCAGGATGAACTTCATCATCAGGAAGGTCGGCCCCAGGTCGAAATGGTATCCATCGAGGCTCAACCGAGCGTTCCGTCCTCCGACGGTCTGCTGCTTCTCGAAGAGGTCCACCTGGTAGCCCTTGTTCGCCAGGATCATCCCGGCCGTGAGACCACCAGGACCGGCGCCGACAATAACGACTTTCTTGCTAGACACGGTTTGCCTCTCTCGCTAGATCAGGTGTGATTCTTGACGATCAGATCGCCGACGAGCTGCCCGCACAGGATGACCATCGGGGTTCCACCGCCCGGATTCACGCTGCCGCCCACGAAGTACAGGTTCTTATACCGACTGCTCCGCTTGGGTGCCTTCAGCGACAAGTTCCTCTTCCAGCTGGAGACCACGCCGTAGATCGCCCCCTTGTTGGAGTAGTACATCCGATGCAGATCGTCCGGCGTGAGCAGATCCTCGACCACGATGTGCTTTCTCAGGTCGGCCAGCCCCATGCGTTCCAGCTTGTCGTACAGCCGCTCCTTGAGGGAGAGGTAGTCGCCATGGGGGAAGGGGGGATCCTGGAGGTAGGGCAGGTGGGGCAGCAGCTTGATGATCTCGTGTCCCTCGGGGGCCAGGTCGGGGTCGGTCCGGGTGGGGCAGACCACGTAGATGGTCGGATCTTCGGGGAGACGCTTTTGGCGGTGGATGGTGTGCAAGAACAGCTTGGGGTCCCTGGCGAAGAAGAAGTTGTGATGAGCCAGCTGGGGGTACTTCCTGTCGACCCCCAGGTGCACGACCAGACCCGAGGCGGCCGGCTCGTAGCGATGCTCGTAGCCCGAAAGCCAGGCCCCGCGCTCCTGGAGCAGCTTCTTGTAGGCCGGGATGACCTCCATGTTGGAGACGATCACATCCCCCGACACCTGTTGGCCATCCACCAGCACGAGACCGGTCACCCGATCCCCGGATTTCTGGATGCCGGTCACCTCGCAGCCCAGGTGCACCTGGATCCCCAGCTCCTCCATCAGCTTGTCGAGCCCCACCGCCAGGTTGTACATGCCGCCGCTCACGTACCACAGGCCATAGCCGAGCTGGGAGTAGGCCAACAGGTTCATGATGGCGGGGGCGTCGTAGGGTGAGGAGCCCACGTACTTGATGAAAAAGTTGAGCATGTCCTTCAGGTGGGGGTGCTTGATATGGCGGGACACCCCCTGGTCCATGGTGGAAAACAGGTCGGTCTTGCGGAGCGTCTCCAGCCAGCCGTACCCCCGCATGATCTCCCGCAGGGTGTCGGAACCACGCTCCATGTAGGCCTGCTCCGCGAACTTGAACAGCATGCGCGAGTAACTGACAAAGTCCCAGTACCCTGCCGCCTGCTCCCCCAGCTTCTCCAGCTCCCGCTCCATGAGCTTGACGTCGGAGCACAGGTCGATGACCGTGCCATCCTCGAAGAAGGAGCGCCACTGGGGTTCGAGCCGTTGGAACTGGACGTATTCCTCCATCGTCCGCCCGGCCCGCTCGAACAGCCGTCTGAACAGGTGGGGCAGGATGATGATGGAGGGGCCGAGGTCGAAGCGGAAGCCGTCCCGTTCCAACAGGTTCAGCTTGCCGCCGATCCGCGGGTTCTTCTCGAACAGCTCGACCTCGAACCCCTCGGTTGCCAGCGATATCGCCGCCGAGATGCCCCCCAGGCCGGCTCCGATGACCAGCACTTTCAGACCTGGCTTGCCGGATTTCATTGGTCTTCTCCGTACAACGGGAACTTGCACACACTACCGTCAAACGGGCGCCAGCTCAATCGACAACCGCGATGCGCCAGCAACGATGGAACCTCGGCCGCCTCGCAAAGTCGGGCGGAATCGTCTGGTCGGTGATCTCGGCCGCCGCCAGCCCCACCAGGCCGGATTCTTCCAGGTGAAACCGCTGCCGATGGGTCGAAAAGACCATCAGACCCCCAGGCTCCAACAACCGTGCGGCTGCGTTGAGCAACGCCAGGTGGTCCCGCTGGATGTCAAATGACGCCTCCATCTTCTTGGAGGTCGAGAAGGTGGGCGGTGAGACGAACACCAGGCCGAACCGCTGCCGCTGGCGGGCCAGCCAGGGCAGGCAGTCGGCCCGCACCAGCCGGTGCTGGTCGCCCACCATGCCGTTGAGCTGCAGGTTGCGTTGCGCCCAGGCCAGGTAGGTCGAAGACAGGTCCACGCTGGTGGTCGAGCGGGCCCCTCCGCGGGCGGCATAGACCGATGCCGAGCCGGTGTAGGCGTACAGGTTCAGAAAGTGGCGACCGCGGGCCTCCTGCTCGATCAGGGCGCGAACCCGGCGCTGGTCCAAAAACAGCCCGGTATCCAGGTAGTCGCTCAGGTTCACCTCGAACCGCAGCCCCCCCTCCTCCACGATGCGAACCGCACCCTGGCGGTCGATCCGCTGGTACTGGCTTCTCCCCCGTTGTCGTCTTCGCGTCCGAAAAAACAGGTGGTCCGGTGCGATGGAAAGAGCTGCCGGCAGCACCGCCAGTGCTTCTTCCAGCCGTTGTGTAGCCCTGTCGGGATCGACCGTCTTGGGCGGCTGGTACTCCTGGACCACGGCAGCGTCGCCGTAGCGATCGATCGCCAGGGCGTACTCTGGGAGGTCGGCGTCGTACACCCGGTAGCAGGATATCCCCTCGGCCTCGATCCAGCGCCGCAGCCGTTTCAAGTTCTTTCTCAGCCGATTGGCGAGCATCTCACCACCCGGCGAGACGGCCGATGGCTCCATCGCCGGTGGAGTTCGGGGGACAGGAGAACCCGAAAGTCTGTCAAGAGAAGCTACCCCGCCCGGTACAACGGCGCGGCCAGGTTCTGCGCCGCTTTCCCAACTGTCTGGCGACCGTCTCCAGGCGGGTCCACCGTCCCGTTCCACCGGCTCTGCGGAGATGGGGATCTCCAGGAGGCGGCACTCGATATCGCCGTTGAACAGCGGTGTCTTGCGGCGCGTTTTCAGGCCGATCTCTTTGGCCAGCTTCCGGTTTCCGGCCAGCACCCAGGCTCGCCAACCCGGGAAACGCCGCCGCAAGAGATCGCCCAGCGATCGGTACAGCGGGACAAGCTGGCTCTCTTCCCCCAGCCGCTGGCCGTATGGGGGATTGGTCACCACCAGGCCACTGCGGCCTTTGCGCACCGTCGACTCCGGGGAGAGGTCGAGGTGCTCGGTGGCGGTCGGCGCGGGACCTCTGCCGTTGCCATCCGGAGCCTGGTCTTCGTCCCGCGAAGCTCGGGACAGCTGTTCCCACCCCTCGACCCCCGTGACGACGGCCCCCGGCTTGCCCGCTGTGTCCAGGCCTGGATGCGGGCCGTCCAGCCCAGGCAACCGGTGCTCGATCACATCACCCTTGGCCAGTTGCACCGCTTGATCGACACCCGCCCTGGCGACGTTCTTTGTGGCCACGGCCAGGGCGTCGGGATCGCGGTCGAACCCGAACAGAAATGGCCTGGACAGCAGTTCCCGGCGCCGGCGCTCGTGGGCCTCCCGGGTCAGCCGCTTCCACAGGTCGGGGTCGTGACCGGACCAGTCCTCGAATCCGAAGCGGCGCCGGTACAACCCTGGAGCCACATCGGCCGCCATCCAGGCGGCCTCGATCAGGATAGTGCCGGAACCGCACATCGGATCGACCAGGGGGGCCCCTTCGGCCGCCTCGGCCGGCCATCCCGCCAGCAGCAGGATGGCCGCCGCCAGGTTTTCCCTGAGCGGAGCCGCCGTGGCAGCCAGCCGATAGCCGCGCTTGTGGAGGCTCTCGCCGGAGAGGTTCAGGCTGACCGCCGCCTGGTGCTCGGTAAGATGGAGATGGATCCGGATCTGGGGGTGCTGCACATCGACGGATGGCCGTACCCCGTACCGGTCGCGGAAATGGTCGGCGATGGCGTCCTTGGTCTTCAGGGCGGCGAACCCGGTATGCGACAGGGAGGGGTGGTACCCTGTGGCCTGTACGGCGAAGCTCCTGTCGGGCCCGAAATGGTCCTCCCACCGGATGTGCCGGATCTGGCGGTACAGCTCTTCGGCATCACCCACGGCAAATCGGCCCAGCCCAAGCAGAACTGCGCTGGCCACCCTCGACCAGAGGCAGGCCCGGTATCCGGTCTCGATCGATCCCGCGAAGGAGACCCCCAGGTGACCGCTGCAAACGGAGCCGGCCCCCAACGCCTCCAGCTCCTTGACCAGCACCGATTCCAGCCCTCTGCCGGTCGTGGCGTAGAATGCATGGAGGTGGCTCATCTGGCGGATGGGGTGGGGTAGATGATCGAGACGGTCCGCTCCCTGACGGCCATCAATACTCCAGGCAAGAGGACTGCTCTGGCGCGACCGAGGTCCAGCCCGTCGGGTCGGTGACATCTCCGGTCGCCACCAGGCCGACATCGTTGGCAGCGCAGCCGCCCCCCTCGATGCAGGTGGGCTGCTGGCCTGTGGCCCAGCAGACATCGATGTTGGAGCTTGCGCCGTTATACGGGGTGGTCCAGGCGCCTGCGCTAACCGCCTCGTCGTTCCAGGTGGCCGAGGCGGTCATGGGGTAACGGTTACCCCAGATCAGGTGGGCCTCGATGAAGTTGGGGACGTTATACCAGCTGGTATCGGGGCTGGGGTTGTGGATGATGGCCAGCTCCCCCGAGCAGGCCTCCAGCCAGGCGGTGGTCAGGTTGCAGTAGTAGTCGTCGGCGTCATTGATCCCCGAGCCGGTGGTATGGACTTTGACCCGGCTCCCCGCCGCCAGCACGAAGCCGTTGATCTCGACCGGAGCGATCTGGGTGTAGACCCGCCAGGTGTTGTCGAAGGTGATGGAGGCGTCGGAGACGTTCTTGATGACCACGATGTCGTTTTCGAAGTCGACCGCCTCGACGATGACCTGGATCGCACGGGTGTTGCCCTCGCCATCTTCGAGGGTTTCAGGGAAGGTCACCCCATCCCGGTTGATGCTGCAGGCGGGCAGATCGGAGCCGGTGTCCGGCGTCACTCCGTTGCCGTTCCCTCCGTCGTCGTCTCCGCAGGCTCCAATCGCCAGCGCCGCCGTGCACACAATAGTCAGAAACAGGTTGGTACGTCTGCTGATGTCGGTCATTCTCGGCTCCTCGTTGGAATGTCGCTCCCGGGTTGCGGAACAGGCACCCACATCGGTGGGGGTCGACCCACACCGGCACCCTGCCCCCACCCGTCCGGGATCGGTCCTCGTGCTGTCCTGATCGGGTGTCACCGCTCGCATTGTCCCGAGGTCCCGTGGTCCCGTCAATCCTGTTGGGGGAGGGCGTAATTCGGGCTCGGTCGGGTCGGGTCCCAGGCAGCAGAAATGGGACCTACCACGATGCGATGACTTTTGTAGGAACCCGTTCTTGAGTGCAAGGGACCGATGGTCTATACACCGCTGCATGACTGCGCCCAAAGGTACCCATCCTCTCCGGGCGATCCTGGACATCCGTCGAGGGGAGCTTCCCCTGGCGCTGTTGATGTTCGCCTACTTCTTTCTGGTGATCACCACCTTCTGGATCTTGAAGCCGCTCAAGAAGACGTTCTTCATCGGCTACTACCAGGAGCACCCCTTCCACTGGCTTGGCCTTGACCTGCTAGGCTCTCAGGCGGAGCTGCTGGCCAAGGTGATGAACATGGTGGTGGCCTTCGGGGCGGTGATCCTCTTCAGCTGGCTGGCCCGCCGATTTCAGCGACATCAGCTCACCAATGTCTTTTGCCTGCTTTTCCTACTCGGGTTTGGCGCCTATGCTGCAGTCCTGGATCATCCCGGATCCTGGACGGTCTGGTCCTTCTACCTTTTTGGCGATCTGTACAGCACGGTGATGGTGGCTGCCTTCTTCGCCTATCTCAACGACAGCGTCACCCCGCAGGCGGCCAGGAGGCTGTACGGCCTGATCGTCCTGGGCGGGGTGGGAGGAGGCGCCTTCGGCTCGACCTTCGTCAGGGCCTGGATCGCGCGCTTGGACAGCGCTCACTGGATGTGGGTTTGTATCGGCTTCACCTTGTTGATCGGGTTGGTGGCCAACCTGGCCGGTTCCCTGGTCAAGCGGCAGCTCGTCTCTCCCGCGCGCCAGGAGGTGGTCCCCCCCGCGGAGGAAATGGTCCATGGCGGGAACCCGGCCATCGAGGGGGCGCGGCTGGTGATGCGGTCGCGCTACCTCCTGTCGGTGGTGGCCATCGTGGGGTTGTACGAGATCATCTCGACGCTGATGGACTTCCAGTTCACCGCCACGGTGGAGCACTACCTTCAGGGAGAGGCGCTGGGCAGTCATTTCGCCACGGTGTACACCATCACCAACGTCCTCTCCCTGGTCATTCAGCTTTTCTTCACCAGCCTGATCATGACCCGCTTCCGGCTGACGGTGGCCCTGCTGGTGCTTCCGCTGGCCGTGGTCGGAGCCTCCGCGGCCTTTCTGGTCTTTCCCCTCCTCTGGTTTGGAAGCGCCCTGAACACCGCCGACAACTCCATCAGCTACTCCTTGAACCAGTCGGCCAAGGAGGCGCTCTACACCGTCACGACCCGGGACGAGAAATACAAGGCCAAGGCCTTTGTCGACATGTTCGTCCAGCGCTTCGCCAAGGCCCTGGCAGTGGGGGTCAGCCTGCTGATCACCATCGTGTTCTCCCAGTTCTCCAGCATCCGATGGCTCTCTGTGGTCAGCATCGGCGTGGCCGCCGTCTGGATCCTGGCGGCCACCCACGCGGGCCGTGAGTTTCACCTGCGCAACCGGCCAGGAGACGCCTTGGCGGACGTCTCCGCCCCGGAACGGACAGCGGCCGAGACCACCCAGGGAGGGATGACAGGCTGAGGTTGAGAACCGACCAGCCATACTGAGGTGGGGCTCCATTGAACGAGAAGGATCGGCAGCGAAGGATCCGGCCCGTCGCCGCGCAAGTTGCGGAGAGCTGGCCCGCGATCTGCGGCAGATCCGGTTCCAGATGAACCGTTGAACCACCCTGGACCCCTCGGTTCCAGAGGTCGCTGCTACCTGAGCTACGCCCTGGGCGGACGCAGCGGCATTCGACCTGGGCTGCCGACCAGCGCGCCCCCGGTTGGAAGCTGTCAGCTCCCCTTCACGATCTCCCACTCCCCGGATTGAGTGGGTGCCAACAGCTCCTCGGGCAGCTCGACGCTGCGAAGGAAGGCGGCGCTCTCTTCAGGGAGGGAGGCGTTGATGTACATCCCCGATCCCAGCTCGAAGCCGGCTGCCCGCGACAGGCGAGGGACGATGGAGAGGTACCAGTGAAAATCCTCCTCGTCGCAGTGGGAGGGGGCAGAGCGGATCACGTAGTTGAAGTCGGGGTTGTTCAGTCCGTAGTGCAGCTTGCGCAAGATGGTACGGAGCGTCCTCGCCAGGTCTTCCAGCTCCTCGTCGGTCAGATCGCCGAACCGGGCCCGGTGTTTTCTGGGGTAGATCCACAGGTGGAAGCTGGAGAGGGCAGCATAGGGGATGAAGGCCACGAAGTGCTCGGTCAACTGTAGGATCCGCACACCGTCCTCGATCTCCTCGGCCAACATCCGGCAGGCAAGACATCTCCCGCTCTGCTCCTGGTGGTCCTCCATGGTCCTGAGCCGATCCGCCACCTGGTAGGAGACCACCGGGGTGGCGACGAGTTGCGAGTGGGGATGGACCAGCGAGGTTCCGGCGCGTTCCCCATGGTTTTTGAAGATGATGATGTGAGCGATGCGGGGATCTTCGCAGCAGGCGCGGTAACGGGAGCGATAGGTGGCAAGGACCGCCTCCACCTCGTGCGTATCGAGCAGTGCCAGCGTCATGTCGTGGCGTGGAGTCTCGACGATCACCTCGTGAATGCCAAAGCCGTCCACGCTGTACTTCAGCCCCTGGTTGTGCCGCACGGGATAGGGGATGTCGTGGGACAGGGCCGGATACTTGTTGTAGACGACTCGAGTCTGCCATCCGGCACCTCCCGGAGCCTTCAGGCGGTATACCTCGGAAGGTGCGTGGCCTTCGTTGCCGGGACAAAAAGGGCAGTCCTCTCGGTACGCCGGCGTCTCCACCAACGGAGAGTCGGTGCGTCTGAAGTCCTGGGGCCTGAAAGCCCTCCTGGGGGCGATGATCACCCACTCGTTGGTGATGATGTTGAATCGCAGACTGACCTGGGGATCGTACATGGGTCTCATTATAGAGGGAGCGGCCCGGTCGCAACCAGTTTTTTCACTGTCTGCATGGAGGAAAAACTGTCAGCTGGCGGCTATCCGCTTCCATCCGACCCGGTACTGTCGTCAGCCAGGTAGGCATTTGCGCCACAACTTGGCCGGTTGTGGAGAACCCCCGGAGTTCTGGCGCCTTTTGCGCCACAACTTGGCCGGTTGTGGAGAACCCCCGGAGTTCTGTCGCCTTTTGCGCCACAACTCGGCCGGTTGTGGAGAACCCCCGGAGTTCTGTCGCGTTTTGCGCCACAACTCGGCCGGTTGTG
>JAFGEP010000151.1 GCA_016931535.1 Bradymonadales bacterium | reverse complement strand
CCACAACTCGGCCGGTTGTGGGGAACCGCCGGAGTTACGTCGCATTTTGCGCCACAACTCGGCCGGTTGTGGGGAACCGCCGGAGTTCTGTGAGCAGCTTTACTCGTCCGCCTGCTACCGTGGGCTGTCGAGCTCCACTCAGATGGTGGCTGTGGCCGACGGAGATAACGGCCTACGAGAGGAGCTCTCGGTCCACTTCGCCGACCTGCAATTCATCCTGGACTATCCCTACCTGAATAGCCACCTGTACGAGACGGCAGAGGCACTGGAGTTCTCACCAGGCTACCGGGAGCGCGACATGTCTTGCGGCATAGCCATGATCAACGCATCCCGATCACACCCCTCTATCACTGGGGGGGTTCGAAAAGGAATTGGGCTGTGGTAAGGAGGTCCCCCTGATCGACTCGACTGACAGGAGTGACCCGTGACCATCCGCGTGCGTTTTGCTCCCAGCCCCACGGGGCACCTCCATCTGGGGGGCGCCCGCACCGCCCTGTTCAACTGGCTCTACGCCCGCCACCATTCCGGCCAGTTCCTGCTGCGCATCGAGGACACCGATCGGGCCCGATCCACCGAGGAGTCCACCGCCGGCATCCTCGAAGCGTTGCAGTGGCTGCACATGGACTGGGATGAGCCGCCGCTCATCCAGTCCACCCGCTACCAGGCTCACGTTCAAGCCGCCCACGAGCTGGTGGAAAAGGGCGGCGCCTATCGCTGCTACTGCGATGCCCAGACCCTGGAGCAGATGCGCGAGGATCAACGGCGTCGCGGCGAAAAGCCTCGCTACGACCGCCGCTGCCTCGACCGGCCCCGCCCGGCGGGCGATCAGCCGTTCGCCATCCGCTTCCTCACGCCCAGAGAGGGGGTAGTCGAGATCGAGGACCTGGTCAAGGGACCGGTGCAGGTCCACAACGACGAGCTGGACGACCTGATCATCCTGCGCAGCGACGGCACTCCGACCTACAACTTCTCGGTGGTGATGGACGACGGCTTCATGGGCATCACCCATGTGATCCGAGGAGACGACCATCTCAACAACACCTTCCGCCAGTACCACATCTACCGCGCCCTGGGGTTCGAGACCCCGCGGTTCGGCCACCTGCCCCTCATCAAGGGGCTCAGCAAGCGATTGGGGAGCGCCTCGGTGCAGGCCTATCGCGACAAGGGTTACCTCTGGGAGGCGGTGCTCAACTACATCGCCCGGCTGGGTTGGGCGCACGGTGACGACGAGATCTTCAGCCAGGAAGAGCTGATCGCCAAGTTCGACCTGAAAGGGGTGGCCAAGTCCCCGGCGGCCTTCGACGAGGACAAGATGACCTGGCTCAACCAGCACTACCTGAAGACCCTGCCCGAGGAGACGGTAGCCGAGCGGCTGCTTCCCGTCCTTGCGCAACGGGAGTACCCGGGTGTAGCTCAGGACGGCCGCCTGCTGGCGCTGGTGCGCGCCCTGCGGGAACGGGCCAGGACCTTGATCGACATGGCCGACTCCGCCCGTTTCGCCTACCTGCCTCCGGAGGGATATGACCCCAAGGCCACCCAGAAGTGGATAGACAAAAAAACACTGGAAAATCTAGCTGTTATCACAAAAAACCTGGAAGAGTTGGAGGTTTTTGGGCCGCAAGAGATCGAGTCGCTGATCCGACAGCACGCCGAGGAGCAGGGGATGAACCTGGGACAGGTGGCGCAGCCGATCCGCATCTGCCTGACGGGAAGCGCGGTGAGCCCGCCCCTGTTCGACACCATGCTGATCATCGGCAAGGAGGAGGTCATCCAGAGGCTTGGCGACGGCATCCGCAAGCTGGCCCCAGCCGTCGAGCAGCACTAGCGGCCCGGAACGGTGGCGATTTGACCTGTTTTATCGTTCTGGGCCAGGGCTTGTTCCCAGGCGACACCCACCCCTACCCCGCCGATGCGGGGAGGAGCGGTGGTTCGCCCTGGCCAGTCACACCGATGGAGGACCACACGGCATGGCCGGTCGCTACGATCACCTGAGGAGCTACTACAAGGGCTCGCAAAGGCAACGGGACTCGGCGCGCCACGTTCGGTGGCTGACCTACGATGGCCAGATCCTGCGCCTGCAGGTGTTGCTGGAAGCGCTGAGTTCGGCAGATTACCCGGTCTCCGTCCTGGACGTGGGATGCGGCCTGGGCGCGCTGTACGGCTACCTGCGGGATACCGACCGGTTGGGGCCCTACCTGGGCATCGACCTCTTGCCGGAGATGGTGGATCAGGCGCGCCGGGAGTTCCCGGAGGCTCGCTTCGAGATGGTCGATCTCCTCGATCTCGAGGCGACGGAGCGGTTCGACCTGGTGGTCTGCTCCGGCAGCTTGAATGTGATGGTGAAGGAGCACGAGCGCTGGATCAAGGAGATGTTGGCCGCCATGTGGAAGCACGCCACCCTGGCGGTGGCGGTCAACATCCAGACTACCCGCGCCTTCCGGTACAACCCGGCATCGCGGGGGGATAACGACCTGTGCCACGTCGATCCCGCTTCCTTCCTTTCCTGGTGCGAGCAATTGACCCCATGGGTCTCCATGCGTCAGGATTACCTCGGGTCGGAGGCCGCCTTCTAC
Source organism: Bradymonadales bacterium (assembly GCA_016931535.1). Classification (GTDB taxonomy): domain Bacteria; phylum Myxococcota_A; class Bradymonadia; order JAFGEP01; family JAFGEP01; genus JAFGEP01. The sequence continues at coordinate 38,767 of JAFGEP010000151.1, read as the reverse complement.
CTGTATCGGGAGTATCACCGTTCGGCGCGGCCGTTGCAGCGGGATCATCGCCATGATCGGCGAGCGGAATGGGAGCAGGCCTGTGGCATGGCTTATCTCCTGCTGGAGCGCAAGCTCCCGATGCAGGCGCTGGCCGTGCTCGAGACGGCAGGTGATCAAGCCGATGTCTTCAACTATCGGGGGATGTGTTATCATCGACTGGGTCAGCTGGAGCAAGCCAGGCAGTGGTACCTGGCCGCCCTGGAGTTGGACCCGGATCATCCGGAAGCCTCACTCAACGTGAAGTACGTTCTCTAGAGAAAGCCATGAAACCCTTGATCCCTTTGGTGTTTTTGCTGCTGGTATCCTGTGGAGAAATCGAGAACATCAGCCAGGCGCCCGTCCGGGGCGAGGAAACAACCCCTGTTCTCTGCACCGACGGTTTCGACAACGATGGGGACGGCTTCCTCGACTGCTTCGATACCGACTGCCAGAACCTGTCGGTGTGCGCTGCCGAGGAAAACAGCGATCTCCTCTGCAGCGACGGCATCGACAACAACAACAACGGCTTTGTCGACTGCGACGACCGCGATTGCTACGGCGACCTGGATATCCGCGTGTGCGGCCTGCGGCTACCCGAGGACAACGACGAAACCTGCTCCGACGGCATCGACAACGATCTCAACGGGTACACCGACTGCCAGGACTACAGCTGCAGCCGCAATCCGGACGTCACCGTCTGCGGCGAACGGGAAGACGAAAACACCGATTCGCGCTGCTCCGACAACATCGACAACGACCTCGACGGCTACACCGACTGCGACGACTTCGACTGCAGTCGCAATCCCGACGTCACCGTCTGCGAGTGATCCTCCTGCCCCGCTTGCCGTGCAAGCGGGGGAGGTGCCCGCGTAGCGGGCGGAGGGGGCCGGCGCGGAGCGCCGGAGGGGGCCGGCGCGGAGCGCCGGAGGGGGCGATCCTCCCCCGAGACGAAGTCCGGGGGAGGTGGCGGCGTAGCCGCCGGAGGGGGCGATCCTAGCCTTTGGACAGACTCTATCCGCCACTCACAATCCCAACGATCCGCTCCACCACCTGTTCGAAGGTCAGGTCGGTGGTGTCGATGACGATGGCATCCGAAGCTGGCACGAGGGGGGCCACCTGGCGGGAGGTGTCCCGGCGATCCCGTTCGGCCACCTCCTTGCGCAGCTCCTGTTGGCTGACCTGCTTGCCCTGTTGGGCGTACTGGAGCTGGCGCCGGCGCGTTCGCGCCTCGTCGGAGGCGGTCAAGAAGAACTTGTGTCGGGCGTCGGGGAAGACCACCGTGCCGATGTCTCGCCCCTCCACGATGCAGTCGAACCGCCGTCCCAGCCGCCTCTGGAGGTCGAGCAAGGCCGCCCGCACCTCTGGTTGGGCCGAGACCTTGGAAGCGCCATCCGAGATCTGGGGGGTGCGGATGGCCTGGGCGACATCCCGATCTCCGACGAAGAGGTGGGATTGGCCATCGACAATCCGAAAGGCGAGCTCGACCGAGGGGAGCAGCTCGGCTACCCGCGGACCGTCCTCAAAGGGGATACCCGCTTCCAGGGCCAGCAGGGCAGCTGCCCGATAGAGGGCGCCCGTATCCAGCATGGAGAGACCGAGCCGGCGGGCCACCTCGTGGGTGACCGTGCTTTTCCCGACGCCCGAGGGGCCATCCACTGCCACGATCATGGCATTCTCCTAGGACCACGGTGCATGGGACTCCCAGTCGAAGAGGAGCGGTTGGCGCGCCACGAAGCGGGTCACGTCGGTGGCGATCGCCTCCAGTTTCGCAGCCGGGGATTGCACCCAGTGGATATCCGGCTCCTTGCGGAACCAGGTCATCTGTCGCTTGGCATACCGCTTGGTCTCCCTGATGAGGTTGGCGACCGCCTGCTCCCAGGTGCACTGGCCCGCCTCGTACTCGGCCATCTGGCGGTAGCCCAGGCTGTTCAGCGGTTTCAGATCCTGGCCGAACCCTTTTTTTCGAAGATCCCGGTACTCCTCGAGCAACCCTTGGGAGACCATCAGGTGGGCCCTTTTCTCGATGCGCCGGTACAGATCCTGGCGTTTGACCTGGATGCCGATCTTCAGGGCCTGGTAGCTGGGTTCTCCGAAATCGTGCACCTGTTGGTGCTCGCTCAGCGGAATGCCGGTCTGCTCGTAGATCTCGAGCCCTCGCATGATCCGGATCCGGTCGCGGCCATCCACCTTCTCGGCCCAGACCGGATCCACCAGCTGCAGCCGCCTGTAGAGGTACTCGATCCCATAGGCCTTCATCTCCTGCTCCAGCCGGTTTCGCAGCTCGGTGTCCGGCTTGGGGGCCTCGAAGATCCCCCGGACCAGGATGCGCAGGTACAGGCCGGTTCCCCCGACCAGCAGGGGGAGGTGTCCGCGGGCCTGGACCTCGGCGATGGCGCTATCGGCCAGCTCCTTGTAGAGGGCGGCGTTGAAGGGCTGATCGGGGTCGCGGATGTCGAAGAGGTGATGGGCAATCCGCCGACGCTCCTCCGGTGTGGGCTTGGCGGTACCGATGTCGAGGTGACGGTAGACCTGCAGGGAGTCGGCACAGAGGATCTCGGCCTTGACCCGCTCGGCCAGGCTGACGGCAAAGCTGCTCTTCCCCGAGGCGGTCGGGCCGCACACGCACACGATCCTGGGTAGCTCGCGATGGCTCATTGCCTCTCGAAACGTTTTTCGATCTCGGCATAGGAGACGCGAAACAGCACCGGCCGTCCATGAGGACAGTTGCCCCGAAAGTCGATGTCATCCAGCTGCGCCAGCAATGCCTGCACCTGTTGGGGCGCTAACTGGTCGCCGCCCCGGACGCTACCATGACAGGCCATTCGACTCAACACCGCCTCCACCGCCTCTTCCAACCGTTGCGACTGGCCGGAGGAGGCCAGTTCGTCCAGCGCCTCCCGGATCAGCCGATCGTACTGGCTTCCCACCAGGACCGCCGGCACCGCCCGGATCACCACGGTACTCGCAGAGAACGGCTCGATCTCGAAGCCACAAGAAGTGAAGAACGCGCTGTACTCCTCCAGGGTCGTGAGCTGAGAACGGTCCAGCTCCAGCTGCACCGGCAAGAGCAAGCTCTGTACCTGGCGATGATGCCCGGCATAGGTGTCCTTCAACCGCTCGAACAGGATCCGTTCGTGGGCGGCATGCTGGTCGATCAGCGCCAGACCCTCTTCGTCCTGGCAGACCAGGTAGGTCGCCCCCAGCTGGCCGATGTACTTCAGCGATCGGAAGTACTGGCTCGGTCTGAGCACAGGCTGGCCGGTCTGGTCGGACTGGAGGTCGCCGGTGGCCCACCATCCCCCTACGGACGATTCCACCAGCGTGCTGCGATGGGTGCCGGGGAGGGTCTGCTGGACCGCTACCTGGTCGGGCAGTCGCTTTCGCAGCCGGTCGAGGAGGGCTCCTCGGTCGGGTTGCTGGCCGGCCAGCAAGGGGCCCGCGCCCGCCTCTCGCAGGGTGTAGCTGCGCTGGGTGGCCTTCCGGCTTTCGGGCAGCCAGGGGGCGGACGCCAGGCTATCCAGCAGCGCCCTCCGCACCGCGCGAAAGACCAGGTCCGGCTCGTGGAAGCGCACCTCGGCCTTGGTGGGGTGGACATTCACGTCCACCGCCTGCGGCGGAAGCGCAAGCTGGAGGATCACCGTGGGGTAGAGGCCACGGTCTACCAGTCCGGCATAGGCCATCATGATGGCGGCCTGGATCTTCCGATCCCGCACGAACCTGCCATTGACATAGAGGTAGATCCCGCCGGAATCCCGCTTGACCAGCTGCGGGTCGCCCAGCAGGCCGTTTACTTCAACGTAGTCGAACCCTTCCACCGGAAGGATGGGATAGAGCCGCTCCGCCAGCCGGTGACCCAGGACCGAGCTGGCCCGATCCCTGAGCTCGTTGGCGGGTGGCGCATCGATCTGGAGGTTGCCCTGGTGTACCAGCCGGAGGTAGACCTGGGGCTGTCCCAGGGCGAGTCGGGCGACCGCATCGACGATTTGCCGGCGCTCCGCCTGCTCCGTTTTCAGGAACTTCAGCCGGGCGGGGGTGTTGAAGAACAGGTCTCGAACCGTGACCTCGGTTCCCGGTGGACAGGCGGCCGGGCGGACCGCCTCGATCTGGCCCCCGGATATCTCGATCGCGGTGCCCTCCAGGTCGTCTGGTCGTCGGGTGACCAGCTTGAAACGGCTGACGGAGGCGATGCTGGGCAATGCTTCGCCTCGAAATCCGAGGCTGGCGATGGCGTAAAGGTCCTCGGCCTGTCGGATCTTGCTGGTGGCGTGGCGCTCCACGCAGAGCGTGGCCTCCTGGCGGCTCATCCCCTGCCCGTTGTCGCGCACCTCGATGAGCTGGGCGCCTCCCCCCGCGATGGTGATGTCCACCTGGGTAGCCTGGGCGTCGATGGCGTTCTCTACCAGCTCCTTGACCGCTGAAGCGGGTCGTTCGACCACCTCGCCGGCCGCGATCTGGTTGGCCAGCTCGGTGGGTAGAATGGCGATGCGCCCTGCTTGTCTGATAACTTCCTGCAATTCTTTCACTTTTGTCGAACGTGACCGGCGTTCCAGTCCCACCGAGCAAATAGCTGTTGCCCTGAGCGCTGTCTATGGTAAAGCAATCCCCCAATTCACCAGGAAGGGCCGGGGTGGTATCTTCCCAAACTGCCCAATGAGTTAGTAACGGCTCGGTAGAGAGGGAGTCAATACCCGTTTGATCCGGGTGGAATAAGCGTCGACCCAACGCTTGTCTCTGAAGTGCCATGCAGGGAAAACGGGAAAAGCTACTGCTCGGCAAGTACAAGCTCCTGGAACGCCTCGGAGTCGGCGGTGTGGGGGAGGTGTATCGCGCTCGGCAATACCCCTTGGAACGCCCGGTAGCCCTCAAGCTGCTCAAGCCCGAGCTGGGGAAAAACCCCACCATCCGGAGGCGGTTCGCCCGCGAAGCCAAGGCGGTCGCCTCCCTGAATCATCCCAACATCATCACCATCTACGACTTCGGGGTGACCGAGGACGAGAGCCTGTATCTGGCCATGGAGTTCATCGACGGGCAGAGCCTTCGCACCCTCATCGAAAAGGGGATGCCCACCATCCCTGCCCTGATCATCATGGACCAGGTCATGGCCGGCCTGGCCCACGCTCATGCTCGCGGGCTCGTCCACCGGGATCTCAAACCCGAGAACATCCTGGTCTCCCGCATCGACCACCAGCTCCACGCCAAGATCGTGGACTTCGGCATCGCCAGCCTGGTCGACCGCATCGACGAGGACCTCAAGGAGGTGCATGCCAAAGGCAAGGTGGTGGGAACGCCCGGATACATGTCCCCGGAGCAGGCCCGCGGAGAGCAGACGCTCAATCACAAGACCGATATCTACAACCTGGGGATCATCTTCTACGAGATCGCAACCGGGCGACATCCCTTCAACGCCAAGACCCCCCAGGCCATGATGCTGGCCCACTGCAACGCACCCGTTCCCCGGCTACTGGCCAGGCCCGGCTTTCTCTTGCCCGACAAGCTGGAAGCCATCATCCTCAAGTGCCTCGCCAAGGAACCGGTCGAACGCTTTGCCAACACTACCGACCTCCGAGCCGCGGTGGCCGAGGTTCGCCGTTCCATGGAAGATCGGGGGCATGCGCTCTACCTTCCCATCTCCCCTGCCCTGGGTAGTGAGATCCAGGGACGGATCACCTTGGTCGAAGGAACACCGCGCATCATCTCCGCCGGGCCATCGGCGGTCTCTCATGCGTTGGACCTCCCCTGCATCGGGCAGGAGGAGGAGAAGCAGTTCCTGATCGAGCGCGCCGAGGAGGTGTGCAAGGAAAGGAGAGGGGCGCTCGTCACCCTCGAGGGCGAGGCCGGTCTGGGGAAAACCCGTCTGGCCACCTGGCTGAAGGAACGGGTGGGAGCGGACGGCACCATGCGCAGCCTGACCGGCCGCTACCTGCACGATGTGCCGGGCAGCTTGCGGGGAATCCGGGACGCGCTGGAGCAGTTGCTGGGCACCCGGGAATTGAATCCGGCCCAGGTTTCCACCCGGGTCGCCTCTCAGCTCTTGAGCTGGGAGATCACCGATGCCCACGATGCCGGCTTGCTCATCCAGCTGTTGCGCTCCCCGGACAGGAATGAAGGCGAATCCGCCCACATCGAGGTGGACGACGAGGAGCTATTTACCATTGTTTGCCGGGTCCTCAGGGCTGCCGGCGCGATCCAGCCGCTGCTGATCATCCTGGACGATCTCCAGTGGTGCGGCCCCCAGACCTGCCATTTCCTCTCCTTCTTCGCGGCCGAAGCCCGATCCGCGAAGATCCCGGCCCTGCTGATCGGCACCCTGCGCAGCGAGGACCTTCCGGACAATCCTGCCCTGATCGCCCTTGTCTCCAAGCTGGCGGTATACGAGCAGGACATCGTGGTTCGGCGTCGGCTGAACCGGATGCGACCGGAGGAGATGCAGCACCTGATCGGGTTGATCCTGCCGGCCCACGAGTCGCTGGCGACCGCCATCATCCGGCGGGCCGAAGGGAACCCCTTGTTCGCCCTCCAGTTGCTGCGCCATCTCATCGACGAGGATCTGGTGATGGCAACCCCAACCGGCTCCTACCTGGCCGCCAAGGATGTCCGCATCGACGAGTTGGTGCCGCCCAACCTGGCCGACCTGTTGGTCCTGCGACTGACCCAGCTGGAAAGGCGCTACCCCGACAAGCCGCTGCTGCCCTTGCTGGAGCGGGCAGCGGTACTGGGCACCCGCTTCCCCTACGAGACGCTGGCCCACATTGTCGCCGCAGAGCAACTGGTGCCGGCGGCTGACCTGGATGGCCTGCTCGACATCCTCCTGGTGGAGGGGCTGCTGACGCAACGACCGGATCGCGGGGAAGACCTGCTGGACTTCAACCACACCCTCATCCGGGACGTCCTGCTGGCTCGGCTGGCGCCGCGCCGGACCACGCGGCGACTGCACCTTTTGGCCGCTGAAGCCAAGAAGAAGTTCTTCGCGGACCGGGAAGAACGAGTGGCGCAGCAGCTATCGGTTCACTACGAGCTGGGCCACGCCTTCGACGAGGCGGTGAAGTACGCTCAACTGGCCGGGCTGGTTGCGGAGCGCGACTACCGTCCGGCAGAGGCCGTCACCTGCTGGAAACGATACCTCCGCCTGATCGCCCGGTTGTCGGAGGAACAGCAGAGTCAACTGCCCCCCCTCACGGTGGAGGAGGCCCAAGTTCGCCTGGGAGAGCACCAGGAGGAGACTGGGCTGTATGACGAGGCGGAGGCCACCTTCCGCAAACTGGTCCCCCAGGATGACACACCGCTTCAAGGACCTTTCCTGGTGCGGGCGGCTTTGGGCCTGGCCTCCATCGCGCTGAACCAGGGGCGGGCCTTCCAGGCAGAAAGCCTCTTCGAGGCGGCCCGCGAGGCTGCTGACCAGCTGGACAGTGCGATGCTCCTCTCGCGATCCTACCTCGGCCTGGCCAATGTCAGCTGGCACCACGGTCACGCCATCGAAGCGCTGGACCAGGTCAGGACCGCCTTTGACGAAGCGGTGCGAGCCGATGACCAGCCGGGCCAGGCCAACGTGTTGTGGTTCACCGGAGATGTGCTGCGGCTGATCGGAGAGCTGGAGCAAAGCGAACGAACCTTTCGGCAGGCGCTGGAGATCTTCCAGAGACTGGCCGATCCGAGAGGGATCGCGCGCTGTCTGTATGGACTGGCGCTGGTGGCCCGCAGCGCCGACGAGCTGGACCAGGCCGAAAAGCTCTACACGGAAGCCTATCAAGTGCTCGAACCGATCGCTGTGCGCAAGGCGCTGGGGCACTGCCTGAACGGCCTGGGTGAGGTGGCCCGCTTTCGCAACCGCCTGGGAGAAGCCAGCGACTACTACCGAAGAGCGGTCGAGATCTTCCAGCGCGCCGGTCTCCCCACCGACGCCGCCGTCTCGTTGACCAACCTGGGGTTGGTGGCTCGCGACTCGGGAGACCTGGAGGGCGCCCGCGACGCCATGGAACGCGCCCTCAAGGTGGCGGAGGCTGCCAGCTACCGCTACCTCACCCTGGGGATCGCCTTCAACCTGAGCTGGGTCTACGCCTTGCTGGGAGATCGAAAACGATGCAGCCGGATGTTGGAAGATCACCTGGACAAGGCCCTCCGGTACGGCCTGGTCGATCCCGATTTCGCCCGTCCCCTGGAAGGGATCGCCGAGGTGCTGGACGCCGCCGGCGAGACGAAAGAAGCGCGTCGCCTGTATGAGAGAGCCCGCGACATGTGGGAGGAGCTCAAACGAGACCAGGACGCCTCACGCGTCGCCCTCCTGCTACGATAGAGTTGGCCACGGGGTTCTGGTATAGTCGCTCCCTTGGAAATCCACCTCTCACCGGAGGGATGCCACCTGGTTCAATCGGCCAAAGGCCGCGGCAAACTGCAGGTTATCAACAGAAGAAGGACCACCATGATTATTGGATTGATCATCATCATCGTCATCATCGCGCTGCTCGTCGGATTCGTCATGCGCATCTACAATCGCCTGATCACCCTGCGAAACCGACAGAAAAACAGCTTTGCCCAGATCGATGTCCAGCTGAAACGCCGCTACGACCTCATCCCCAACCTGGTCGAGACCGCCAAGGGGTACATGAAGCACGAGCGCGAGACCCTGGAAGCGGTCATCTCCGCCCGCAACGAGGCCTACAAGGCCTCCACTCAGGCCGCCGCCAACCCCAGCAGCTCCCAGGCCATCAAGAGCCTGGTCGGCGCCGAGAACACCCTGGGCGGGGCCATGGGCCGCCTTTTTGCCATGGTGGAGTCCTACCCCGAGCTCAAGGCGGACCGGAACATGGCCCAGCTGATGGAGGAGCTGACCTCCACCGAGAACCGCGTCGCCTTCGCCCGCCAGGCCTACAACGATGCCGTCATGAACTACAACACCGCCCGCGAGAAGTTCCCCGACGCCTTCATCGCCAACATGTTCAACTTCCAGGAGGCCGAGCTGTTCGTCATCGAAGAGACGGCACAGCGGGAAGCTCCCAAGGTCTCCTTCTCCTGACATGAACTTCTTCGAGCACCAAGACCGGGCCCAACGGCGCTCCAAGCGCCTGGTTGTGCTGTTCTTCCTGGCGGTCGTGGCCATCGTCGCCGGCGTGTACCTGGCCTTCTCCATCCTGTTCTACTTCACCCGCAGCTCCGCCTCTCTGGCAGCCCACGGGTTCAACTGGTTCGACCCGCTCCGGTTGGCCTGGGTCGGCGGAGGCACGCTTTTGGTCATCTTTTTGGGAAGCATGGCCAAGATGAGGCAGATCTCGGGGGGAGGGGCCTCCGTCGCCCAGATGATGGGCGGCACCCTGGTGCCCTCCAACACCACCGACCCCCTCGAACGGCGGCTCCTCAACGTGGTGGAGGAGATGGCCCTGGCCTCCGGCCTCCCGGTTCCCGACGTCTACCTGCTGGACCAGGAGCAGGGCATCAACGCCTTCGCAGCCGGTTTCACCTCGGGCGACGCCGTCATCGGGGTGACCCGGGGGACCATGGAGGCCCTGAGCCGCGACCAGCTCCAGGGGGTGATCGCCCACGAGTTCAGCCACATCCTCAACGGGGACATGCGCCTCAACTCGCGGTTGATCGGGATACTGGGCGGCATCCTGGTCATCGGCCTTTCCGGCTACTGGCTGTTGCGGGTGATCGGCCGCAGCCGCGTGCGCGGTGGCCGGGGTGGAGGGGGCGCCGTCATCCTCGGTATCCTGGTGATGGCGCTGGTCCTGCTGGTGGTGGGCTACCTCGGGCTGTTCTTCGGCAAGCTCATCCAGGCCGGCGTCTGCCGCCAGCGCGAATATCTGGCCGACGCCTCGGCCGTGCAGTTCACCCGCAACCCCTCCGGGATCGCCGGCGCCCTGAAGAAGATCGGCGGGCTTGACCAGGGCTCCCGCATCGACCACCCCAACAAGAAGCAGGCCAGCCATCTCTTCTTCGGAAACGCGGTGAAACGTTCCTTCTCCGGTCTACTGGCCACCCATCCACCCCTGGTACAGCGCATCAAGGCCATCGAACCTTCCTTCGAAGGTGAGTTTCAGGCATTACCTGACGGCTATCGGGCGAAATGGGACCGCTCCGAGGCGTTGCTGGGACCCGCGGCGGCGGGACTGGCCCCTGCCGCGGCCGGCCGATCCTCCCGCACCAAACCGGGCAAAAGAACCGCCGCCAGGCCTTCCGCAGCCCGGAGAAGACCCCTCGCCCGGGAGGTGGCTGCCCGGCAAAAACGCGCCGAAATACCGGCCCCCGCCGACAGGGACGAGGCACAGAAACAGGAGGAGCCCGCCCTTCAACCCACCGAGGAGAGCACGGAAACCACCGCCCCCCCCGTCGAGGCCGACGAGGTGCTCCCGACCACCCCCGAGCAGGTGGTGGAAACGGTCGGAACCTTGTCGCCAGACCATGTTTCCTATAGCCAGGCGTTGATCGACACCTTACCCGACGAGGTGATGGAGGCCATACACGAGCCGTTGGCCGCCCAGGCGGTGCTTTTCTGCCTGCTTCTGGATGCCAGGGAAGAGATCTACAAGAAACAGATGGACCACCTGCAGCGCCACGCCAAGCCCGAGGTGCTGGAGGAGATCCTCCTTTTAGGCCCCCAGATCGTCGAGCTCGGCCCCGCGGCCCGCCTCCCCCTGGTGGACCTCAGCCTGCCGGCCCTCCGCCGGCTCTCCCACAAGCAGTACAACCGGTTCATCCAGGTGCTCCAGGTGCTCATCGAAGCCGACGAACGGGTAGACCTCTTCGAGTTCACCCTCCAGAAGATCCTGGTCAATCACCTGCAACCGTCGTTTACGCCCACCACTCGACCGGTAGCCCAGTACTTCGCGATCGAACCGCTCGCCCCCCACCTGGTCGTGCTGCTCTCCGCTCTGGCCAGAGTGGGACATGACCAGGCCGAACTGGTCGAGCGGGCTTTTCAGGCGTCCATCGCCAAGCTTCGGCTGAAAAAAAGCCCGAAGCTGTGCGCCCCTGGCGAGTGTGGCCTCGACCAGCTTTCCGATGCGCTGGATCACCTGGCTCTGGCCAGCCCCGGAGTGAAGCAGCGGGTGATCGAGGCCTGTGCCACCTGTGTCGCTTACGACGGGCAGGTGACCGTAGCCGAGGCGGAGCTGCTGCGCGCTATCGGCGACACGATGAACTGCCCGATCCCACCGTTTCTTCCGGACCAACAGCCGCCGGAATAACTGCCTTTCTGGCCTCTTGGGCGTTGTCGACCTCCTGTCGGTCGATCCCGCTCTCCGCAGCCCGCTGTCGGCCAGAATCAATCCCCGACCGCGATGCAGACCTTCCCGAAATGCCGGCCGGAGGCGAGGTAGGAGAAGGCCTCGCCCGCCTGCTCGAAGGGGAACACCCGATCGACGACCGGCCGGATCTGGTGGGATGCGATGGCCCGGTTCATGGCTTCGAACCCTTCCCGGCTGCCCACCAGGAGGCCCTGGACCCGCACCCCCCGCATCAGGATGGAGGTGAGGGGCAGCTCCACCCGGTTGCCGGACAGGATCCCGATCAGGCAAATGGTGCCGCCGACCCGTACCGCGCGAAGCGCCTGAGGCAGGGTTTCGGCTCCTCCTACCTCGATCACCAGGTCAACGCCGGCGGCGGATCCGCCGGTCAGGGCTTGGACCGCCTTCCCCCAATCGGGCGTCTGGCGGTAGTTGATGGTGTGGTGGGCACCCAGGCCTGCTGCTTTTTCCAGCTTCTCGTCGCTCTTGGAGGTGATGATCACCCGTGCTCCCGCCAGCAGTGCGAACTGCAGGGCAAAAAGGGAAACGCCGCCGGTTCCCTCGAGCAGGACGGTCTGCCCGGGGCCCAATCGGCCATGGACGAAGAGCGCGCTCCAGGCGGTGAGCGCGGCACAAGGCAAGGTGGCCGCCTCGATATCGGTCAAGTGGTCGGGCGGAGCGATCACCCCGGTCTCCGGCAGCACCACCTCCTCCGCCAGCATGCCGTCCAACGGGCTGCCCAGCGTGGTGGCGCCCGCCCGGGCGGGCATGGGGCCTGCAAGCCAACCCTGGACGAAGCTGCCGGCTACCCGCTCGCCTACCCGGATGCCTTCGACCCCCGGGCCTGTCTCGACCACCTCGCCCACACCGTCCGACACGGGGATGAGGGGGAGGCGCTGTCTCGGATTGTACTCGCCCTGGACCACCAGGTAGTCCCGGTAGTTGAGCGAGACCGCCTTGACCCGGATGCGGACCTGGCCGTGTCCACAGGGAGGGGCCGGTCGCTCGGTGAGGGTGAGCTGTTGCAGGCCGAATCGATCGCGAATCTCGTAGGCTTTCATCGGCAATCTCCCATGGGGATCAGGGGTTCAGGGGGTTCTCTGCCGGCCACCTGGAGGTCGGACGGCAGTCGGGGACTCCCGCCTGGGAGACACCGGTCGAACCCATGGAGACCGACGGAGGGCAACGAGGCATCCCGCCCGAGGCTCCTATGCTTCTCGGTAGAAGTTATCCAGGAAAGCGCCGATCTGGTCCAGCCCGATGGACTTGCTGAAGTAGCCGTGAAAGTCGTGCTCGACGCAGATCGACTGGAGTGTTTCGGCTTCCAGGTCGCTGAAAAGCACCACGATGAGTTCTTCGTGCTCGCGGCTGTGCCGGATCGAATCGAAGAGCTCCTGTGCGTTGAGGTGCTTCATGGCGATGTCGACCAGGAGGATATCCGGCCGTTCGTAATCCAGCTTGGCCACGCAGCCATGGGCGCTTGCCAGCTTGGAGACCTCGTATCCGGCTGCAAGGAGGTATTTCTCCACCTCCATGACATCGAGGATGTTGTCATCGATGACCAGGACTTTCTTCGCTGTGTCCATCGCAGCCCACATGGTAGCGGAGCACGGGAGAGCCCCTTGCCGGGGCGGCCCGAGTGCCTCGGGACACTTCTCTGGTCAACCTAGGGCGACAGCGATGTCTGGTCAAGTAAATGCTGTCTTGTGGCCCATGCGCCCCGCTCAGCTGCCGAGCACTCCGATGAACGGCAGGTTGCGGTAGATTTCGGCGTAATCCAGTCCATAGCCGATGACGAACCGGTCGGGAATGGTAAAGCCGATGTAGTCCAGCTCGACCTCGATCATGGTACGATCGGGCTTGTGCAGCAAGGTGCAGATCGCGAGGCTTCTGGGGCCGCGTGTCTTCAGGTTGGAGAGGAGGTAGCGCATGGTCAAGCCGGTGTCCACGATGTCCTCGACGATCAGGACATCCAACCCCTCGACCGGCTTGGAAAGGTCGCTGGTGAACCGGACCACCCCGCTGCTCTTGGTTCGATCGCCATAGCTCGACACTCCCAGGAAATCCACGCGCAACGGCAGCTCGATCTCCCGCACCAGATCTGCCAGAAAGGGGAAACAGCCCTTGAGCACGCCGATGCAGACCAGATCCTTGCCTGCATAGTCCCGGGTGATCTGCTGGCCCAGCTCGACCACCTTTCGATGGATCTGCTCGGCGGTCAACATCACGGTCAGACCTTGATCGTACTGGCTCATGTCCACCTGCCTTTGAAGTTTCGCCCCTTTTACTCCCCACAGGCCCACTGGTCCAGACTGCAGTCGACCAGGGTGAGTTGATTCCGCTCTATCGTCACCACCAGAGGAACTCGATCCAGTCCCCGGACCAGCTCGATCTCCCGCCTTCCGGTCCGCAGGGCGAGGGGTTGATCAGCCGATATGGGTGTGGTCAGCCCGGTATCGCTGCCTTCCAGGAACACCCGATACCAGCGGGGCGTCGAAACGATGGCCAACAATCCGTACTCCGGTGTGGTCTCGTAGGAGGGCTCCCCGATCAACCGGAGAGGAACGAACAGGTTTTTCTCCAGCACGGTCTCGAACAGGATGGTCGTCTCGTAGCTGCGGAAGCCGGGGGAGTCCGTTTCGATCCGCAGGTGGTAGGGACGATGGGGATCGAGCGACTCGAGGCGCAGGCCGGAGGCGGTGGATCCCACCTCGATCCCGTCCAGAAAGGCGCGCCCCCCGGGCTGGCTCACCACCACCAGCCTGGCGTTGACCGGATTCAAGGTGACCTCCAGGCTCTGTTGATCGCCCGGTCGCAGGGTGATCCACCGTTCTTCGACAAAGTAGCCCGGTTCGCGGATCTCCAGCAGATGGCGTTCCCCGCTGGAGATCGAAAGGTGGCGCGCCCCCCCTGTGCCGTCGACCAGCGTTCCGTCCAGCCAGACTTCGGCGTCAGAGGGATCCAACGACAGGTCCACGCTGCCTTGCCCCTCCGGCAGTTCCGCCAGCACGATGGCGCGGGTGACCATCCGTCCGACATCGACTTGCACCACCTCCCGATGGCTCTGGTAGTCGGGATGCCTGATCTCGATCCGGTATTCACCGGCCTCCAGCCCTCTGAGGAACAATGGGCTGTGGTCTCCGACCAACCGTCCGGACAAGAAGACCTGCAGCCCGGTCGACGGGGTGACCTCCAGAGCGATCAACCCGGGCTGCAGTGCCGGATCGGTCTTTTCGCCATCGGTCAGGCGACGGATGGCAAAGGCGGCGGCCAATCCAGCCACAAGCAGGAGGGGCAACAGGAGCAGCCATCGGCGGGATCGGGGCCGGTCGGGCTCGAACAGCTCGGAGATCGGTTCGGGGACATGCGGTTCCGGCAAATCGACGTTGGCCAGCACGCTGGCCCGATGTCGCGCGATCAAGCTGGGAAGCGGTTCGTACAGGTTTTCGGCGATGACCTCCTGGACCTGGTCTCTGGAGGGTGACCATCCCGTCAGGCTTGGCAGGAGACTCTCCTGTTCCGCGGCCACCACCTGGGTGATCTCCTCCTCGTCCAGCAGCGGCTCCCCGACGTCCACGGCGGGAGCTCCCATCGATTGTCGGATCTCATCCAACAACCGAGCGTTGTGGCGGTCCACATCCTCGGCGGTGACGAACTGGCGGAACAGCTCACGGCTCTCGCGCTCCGCCTCCAGCTCCTGGGCGAAGTAATGGAGCATCCAGTCGGAGAGCTGGGTCGAGGTGAACGGCCTGTCTCCGCTCTCCAGAAAGCGGGTCAACTGCTCGGCCAGCTCCGCCCCGCACTGGAATCGCTGGGCCGGGTTGCGGGCCAGAATCCGCATGACGATCTCGTCCAGCTCTTCGGGGATCCATGGGTTTTCAAAGGAAGGGGTTTTGACCTGGGCTCGGCGGACGTTTTCCAGGGTGTCGAAATCGGTTTTCCCCAGAAACAAGCGCTTGCCGGTCAGCATCTCGTACAGGACGATCCCCAGTGCGAACAGGTCGCTGCGTCCGTCGATGGGCAAGCCATCCACCTGCTCGGGGCTCATGTACCCGAACTTCCCCTTGAGCACCCCTACCTGCGTGATGTGGCTGCTGCTTCTCACCTTGGCGATGCCAAAGTCGATGAGCTTCACCTCGCCGGCGTAGGAGATCAGGATGTTGTGGGGGCTGACATCGCGGTGGACCAACCCCAGGGGGTTCCCGTTATCGTCCTGGCAGGCATGGGCATAGTCCAGGGCGTTGGCCACCTCACGCGCGATGTAGGCGGCGGGGATGTAATGGATGATCTTTCTCTGGGTACGCAGCCGCTTGTGGATGGCCAGAAGGCTCTGGCCGGCGATGTACTCCATCACGATGTACGGGGTTCCGCCCAGGCGTCCCAGCTCGTAGTTTTGGCAGATGTTGGGATGGTTGAGTCGGATGGCGATCTTGGCCTCGTCCACGAACATCGAGGCGAACTCCGCATCTTCCGACAGGTTGGGCAGCATCCGTTTGACCGCCAGAAAGCGGTCAAAGGCGGGGGTGTTGAAGGGCTTGGCCCGATAGATCTCCGCCATTCCGCCGATATTGATCCGCTCCAGCAGGCAGAGATTTCCGAAGACGATGGGTTGTATCAACAGGCCCCGCGAAGCTTCTGGAGTGGTATCGCCACCATTGCCGCGACAAAACGGGCAGGAATATAAACGGGCCCAGGCAGGCGGTCAATCGGGCGGCAAATGGGTTGTATCAGCGTCTCGATTGCAGGTAAAACGGTCGCTTGGCAGGTTGCCGCAAGAGACGGTGGGGTACCGATCGGGGGTTCCGATGGAAGGATCACCGTCTGGGACGGGGCACAACTTGACAGTCCGCGGGTAAAGATATAGAAATCAACATATTAGAGTACGGTCTGCGACCCGTTCGACTCGACCAGGGGTGATGTCGGACGCTGGGGAGGTTCCATGATCACCGTCACGATAACCGAGCGTGGCAAACCCCCAGTCAAGCTGGATTTCGACAAGGCAGAGATAACCGTGGGACGTGTGCGCGGCAACGACGTCGTTCTCCAGAAGAACAACGTGTCCAAGCGCCACGCCAAGGTGGTGGTGAAGGATGGTCAGTTCATCATCATCGACCAGAAGAGCACCAACGGCACCATCGTCAACGCCCGCAAGATCACCGCACCACAGGTGGTCCGCGAGGGCGACACCATCTGCATCGGCGATTTCATCCTGACCCTCAAGCATACCGAGGGAGAGAAGGATCGCCTGTTGGCGGCGGAGGCTCCGCCTGCCAGAGCGGGTGCCCCGGGAGCCGCAGTCCCACCCTGGATGTCTCAGTCGGCCAGCGCCGAGGAGCCGATCAAACCCGATTCCGGACCTCGACCCGTACCGCCGCCTCCGCGCCCCGCATCCAGGCCACCGGTGGCTCCTGGACCCTCGCCGGGTCCACCGCCTGTGCGACCAGCCGGTCCACCGCCACTGGGACCCCCCCCTCTGGGCCCAGGCCTGGCGGCTCCAGCGGCCGGTCCGCCGCCGCCACCTCCTCCCGGGGGCCCGACAGCCGGTCCACCACCGCCTGCCCCTGCCGCCATCGCCCCCGGACCTCCCCTCGGTCCGCCGCCGGTCGCTCCTGCGGTCACGGCCCCGACCGTCCCGCTGGTCCCTCCGCCGCCAGGCGGGGTGCCCCCACTTCCTGCGTCGCCCGCCTCTCTCAGCCCGTTGCCCGGGATGCCGTTCGATGCCGAGGCGACGCCGGCTCGTGGGTTCCAACCCGGTAAACCGCAGGGGTTGCCACGCCCCCCGCGGGAGGTTTCACCCACCCCGCCCGTGGGTCTGGCCGCCGCCAGCCCGCTCCCCTTCCAGGGGCCGGACATGATGGCCCAACCACCCGACCTGGAAGAACCGATGGAGCTGGATCTGGGTGAGCCGCCGCCTTTGCTGGAGCCGCCTCTGATGGCGCCTTCGGCGGCGGCGCCCCCCCGTTCCACCCTGGCTGGTTTCGGCCCTGGCCCCAAGCTGGTGGAGATGCCCTTTGCCCCTCCAGTTGGGCTGGAGTCGCCGGGCGAGCCGGCAGGGGCCCCCTTCGTCGAGGAGCTGGGGCAGATCCCATCGGTGGTGATGGCGCGGCCTCCGCTGGCCGGAGGATACGAGGTGCCGACCGGCACCGAGGAGGGGTTCGAGCAGGAGCAGGGCCAGGTCCTTCACCATCTGCTGGAGCGGATCGAGCTGGCCGCACTACCCCGGACCTATCCGCCCACTCAGGCGGATCTGGCGATGTACGAGCGGCTGGTAGACCGCACATTGGCCACATCGGTCGCCGACCACGTCCTGGGGGGGGTGGACCGCAAGGAGCTGATGGCGCTGTTGACCTACGAGCTGGTCGGTTTGGGGCCATTGGAGCTGTATCTGGACGATCCCAGCATCTCGAACGTGTTCGTCAACGGCTTCAACCGCATCTTCATTCAGCGAGGTGCCGAGATCCTGAAGGGGGGGCGGGCCTTTGGGGGTCAGGAGACCCTCGATCTGGCGGTGGAACGGCTCCTGAACAGCGGACAGCGCCTGGATGAGTTCTTCTGCCTGCTGCGTCTTGCCGACGGGACGCGCATCGAGATCCTGCTTCCCCCGCTGGCCGCCTCCGGTCCGCTGGTCACGATCCGCAAGCCACCTCGCCAGCATCGGACACTGGATCAGCTGGTCCAGGATGGCTGTCTTTCCCAGGCGATGGCGACCTTCCTGAAGGATGCCACCCTGGCCCGGCGCACCCTGCTGATCGCCGGCCCGGAGGGATGCGGGAAAAGCGAGCTGTTGTATGCCATCGCCTCCACCCTGCCGGACGGGCCCCGCATCGTGAGCGTGGAGGAGACCAGCTTCTTGCGACTGCCCCAGCAATGTGCGGTCAGCCTGGAGTACGCCTACCTGTCCGGGGGCCTCAACAACGTGATGAAGTACGCCCTCCGTCTCGAACCGGACCGGTTGCTGGTCGATGGCCTGGGGCCTTACCAGGCCTACGAGTGGATCTTGGGGGTTGCCTTCAAGGCCATGGGTTCCATCGCCACCATCACCGCCTCGGGGGCAAGGGACGCGCTGGCTCGGCTGGAGAGCCTGGCCATTCCGGCCACTCCCTGGCATTCTATCCGCGGTGTGCGCGAGCAGATCGGCCGAGCCGTCCACTTTGTCGTGGTATTGAGCTCCATGACCGGCCAGCCGACTCGCGTGACTCAGATCGTGGAGATCCAGGGCCTCGAGCTGGACACGCTGAGAATGCAGGAGCTGTTCTACTTTCTGGGCAGCCGGGACGACCCCGAAGGGGCCTTCCACCCGACGGGGCACATCCCCTCGTTTTATGAAGAGCTGCGGCGCAACGGCGTCGAGACCGATCTGTCGATTTTCCGAACCTAAGAACGGCATTGCAGTACACGCTGATCATCGAGGACCGTAACGGGATCATCACCGACGAGCTCACCTTCGAGCAGGGCTCCTTCTCCATCGGACGCAACGAGGGCAACGACATCCTGCTCCCCTCCCGCTCCGTGAGCCGTCACCATGCGCGGGTGTTCACCGAGGCAGGTCACGTCTACATCGAGGACCTCAACAGCTCCAATGGAGTGGTGGTCGATGGCCGGCGCATCATGGGCATCACCGAGCTGGGGCCGGGAAGCCAGATCCGCGTCGGCGACTTCCTCCTCCTCTTCAAGACCCGCAAAGGGCCCCAGGATAGCATCCTCACCGCCGGTCGCGCCGCCCAGCCCGAGGCAGCCACCTTGCCCAGGCTGATCCGCGTCGGCGACGAACGCGAGGGAGATACCTACCCGCTGCAGGAGATCGAAATCGCCATCGGTCGGACCGACGACAATTTTTTGGTCTTCAAGGATAGCTCGGTCTCACGCCATCACGCCCAGCTCTTCCAGGACCGGGGTCGCATGGTGGCCGTGGACCTGGGCAGCTCCAACGGCACCCGCATCAACGGCCAGCTGATCCACCAACCGGCCATCCTGAACGCGGGCGACATTGTCAGCTTCGGGAACCTCCGTTTCATCTTCGCCCAGGCCGGCCAGTCGATCGACATCAACGACTACCGCAAGCAGCTGACCCGCTCCAACCGGGGCCTGGTCATCGCCGTCACCATCCTGGCCCTCCTCTTGGTGTTCATCACCAGCAGCATCGCCGCCTTCCTCATCCTGGAGAAAGACGAGGGACCGCCGCCCATCACCCCGGATACCGCTTTGCAGCGGGCCGACTCGCTCTGCGACGAAGGGGATATCCTGACCCGAAGCGAGCAGTGGGACGAGGCCATCGCGCGGTATTCCCAGGCCTTGGGTTACCAGCCCGAACATCCCCGAGCCACCCAGGCGCTCGCCAGAGCCCGCTCCGAGAAGGACGCGCTCCACATCATCGAGGCGGCCGACCAGAACATCAGCAATGGCGACGCCATGGAGCGCCAGGGCAACCGCCTGGAGGCCAGTCTCCTTCTGAGCCGGGCTCGGGAACAGCTGGGGCAGGTTCAGCCCGACAGTGTCTACCACACGCGGGCCACCGATCGCATCACCCTGCAGATCGACCCCTCCCTGGTCCGGATCCAGCGACAGCTGGGGGCCGATTTCGCGCAGAGCGGCCGCTATGCCGAGTCGGTCGCGGCTTACGAGTCCGCCTTGCAGACCCTTCAATTGCTGCCGGAGGATCGCCGTCCCGATCTCGGCAGCGAGATCCGCGCTCCCCTCTGGAACGCACTGGTGGCAGCAGCCGACGCGGCGGCCGCCTCCGAGGACTGGGTCACGGCGGTGCGCTACTACGAGCGCGCCCAGGAGATCGGGGAGCTTCCACGCCAGGTGGTCCGCCGGCTTCAAAACGCCAGACGTCATCTGCCCTGACTTGTCGATTCGTCGCTCATTCCGTAGGGTCAGCCCACATGAATGGAAAAACGACCTTCCCTCCGCTGGTTCTTGTCTTGGCCATCCTGACCTCCACCCCCTTGGGGGCTCAGGATCCAGCCGTTGAGCCGCCCGTGCTCACCCTTCAGGAGGCCCTGGAGCTGGCCCGCCAAAACGCCCCGTCGCTGGAGGTCGCCCAGGGGTCGGTGGACCGTGCCAAGGCCCAGGAGCTGGAGGCTTTCCTGGCCCGCCTTCCCACCTTGGAGGCCCGCTCCACCTGGACCCTCTCCGGCCCGATCCGGGGAACACCCTGCGAAAGCGAATCCGGAACCGATATCGGGGCCCTGCAGGACCTGGCCGAAGACCAGAGCTTCCAGACCATGAACAGCTTCAGGGCGGTGCTGCCCCTGTATACCTTTGGGAAGATCAACCTGGCAGAAGATCTGGCTGCCGTCGGCTACGAAGTGGCCGCCCTGCAACGGCGCAAGGCCCAGCTCGAGCTGACCTTCAACCTGCAGCGGGCCTATCTGGGCCAACAGCTATCCGTCAAGCTCCAGGAGCTGATCGACGACGGACTTGGCCGGCTGGCCTCCATCCGGCGCAATCTCGAACGCCGCGCCGACGAAGGGGACCGCTCGGCGCGCACCGACCTTCGGCGTCTCACCATCCGCGAAGCGGACCTGATCGGCCAGGTATCCGACAACCGCATGCTCGACCACCTGTCACGGCGAGCGTTGGTCTACTACTGCCACCTCGAGGTCCCTTTTGCCGTGACCCCCCTGGACGAGTCCCTGCCCGAGACCGACCTGGCACCTCTCGAGGAGCTGCTGGAGCTGGCCTGGCAGCACCGCCCCGACCTGGGGCTTTTGGACCGACAGGTCCGGGCGAGAGAGCTGTCGGCATCCAGCGCCTGGCGGGCCATGACCCCCGACCTCTTCTTCTCGCTGGGCGCTTCCTTCAACTACAACCCGCTGGCGGACGACCAGGACTCCCCCTTCGCCTATGACCCTTACAACTCCAGTGGACTGGGGTTCCTGGTGGGCCTGGATTGGCGCTTCGACTTCCGGAGGATCGCCCAGGCAAGGCGTGCCGAGGCCGATGTCACGATCGCCCGCGCCCGGCAACGGGAGATGGCGGGGGGGATCGAGCTGGAGATCGAGCAGGCCTACCTCGAAGCCCAGGGAACCGATCAGCGGCTCAACGCCTACCTGGAAGCCTACCGGGCCTCTCGAGCCTGGTTGAGGCAACGGACCATCCAGTTCGACTCCGGCCTGGCCAGCTACGACGACCTGCGAGAGCCGTTGATCGACTACTTCACCACATCGGCCGGCTACTACCAGGCCCTGTTCGCCAGCCAGCTGGCCCGGGCCAACCTGGCCCTCAAGATCGGCCTGGAGCGGCTCCTGGTCGGAGAGGGTTTGATCGAAACGGATTCGTCGCAGCAGACCGACGCCTCCCTGGAACCGACGGATGACCGGTGAACAGGCGGCCCATCGCCTGCCGGGAGCGCCGGCTCCCCCCAGGCAGGCGACCGGGCCGGGGCCGACTGAATAGAACCTCGAGCTGGCTCGTCTGCCCTGGTCGGGATGAGATGGCAAGAGGCTGAGCACAAGGATGCGTCCCATGAAAACCGTACCGATTCTGTTGACTACCCTGATCTTCCTGGTATCGAGCGGGGGGCAACTACTGGCCCAGACCGTTTCTCCAACCGATTTTGTCCGCCTCAAAGCGGATGAGCTGATCGCCATCGTCAACCGGGATGTCCCGCCCCAGTCGCCGGAGTTCGCTCAGCGGCAGGAAGACCTCAAGCAGGCCGTCCGCCTCTTCATCGACTACCGGGAGCTCTGCCAGCGGGCGCTGGGAAACCACTGGAACGACCGCAGTGAGCAGGAACAGGACAGCTTCGTGGAGCTGATGACCCGCCTGATCGAGACCAACTACACCGTCAAGCTGGGCCACCGGCGCATGGACCAGAGCTACGAGGTCGAATACGAGTCCGAGGCCATCCGCAACGACAGGGCGGTCGTGGGCGGAACGGTCACCTACGAGGGGGAGCAGACGGCGGTGGAGATCTACCTGATGCAGCGGGAAGATACCTGGAGCGTGTTCGATGTCGTCACCGACGATGTCAGCATCGAGGAGACCTACGCCGAGTCCTTCGACAAGATCATCTCGGAAGAGGGATGGGATGCGCTGGTTCAGCGCCTTCAGGACCGGCTGGCGGAGCTGGAGCAAGAGATGGCCAACCAGCGCCAGGGTAGCTGAGGCCGTCACGCTCCAGGCTGAGCGCACAGGGTGGGCTTTTTCCCGTCATCCCTGCCCCCTTCTTTTTCGACAGCCAATCGGCAAGGCCGGAGACGATCGTCTTGCAGGCGCTTGAAAGCCGCCATCCTCTCTACCACAATCCTGTAAACTCCTTTGACAAAATCCGGGTGGATCGGTATTTTGCGCCCACTTGTCCGCACCCCCCAAATGGGGGTACTGCACATGGGCAAAATAGGTTGACCGCCCTTTGATCGAGGGCCACTGCTCCCTCCCGACCGACGGAGGGAAGGGCGAGAAGTGTGGAGATCTCGAACGTCCAGGATCTCCCCGATGGAAGGACTATGACAGAAACGGTTGATGACCAGAACAAGGAGGAAACCCTGGACTTCGGCGCCTTGTTGGCGGAGTACGAAGATTCTGCGGGTGTCGTGGAAGAGAACGGCCTGATCGACGGTACGGTCCTGTCTGTCACCAAGGACCATGTCCTGGTCGATATCGGCTACAAGTCTGAGGGGCTGATCCCTCTGAACGAGTTTCTCGACGAGGAGGGCAAGCCGACGGTCAAGGTCGGCGACAAGATCCAGGTTCTGGTGGAGTCCCGCGAGAACGACGACGGCCTGTGCGTCCTCTCCAAGGACAAGGCCGACCGACTGCGGATCTGGGAGCTGATCGCCGAAGCCGCCGAGCGGGATGAGCTGGTCGAAGGGACCATCACCAACCGGGTGAAGGGCGGCCTTTCGGTGGACATCGGCGTCAAGGCCTTCCTGCCCGGCAGCCAGGTCGAGCTGCGGCCCACCCGCAACCTCGACAAGTACCTGGGGCAGACCTTCAAGTTCAAGGTGATCAAGTTCAACAAGCGCCGAGGCAACATCGTCCTGTCCCGGCGGGCTCTGTTGGAGAAGGAACGCGAGTCCCTCCGGAAAGATACGCTGGAACGGCTCAAGCCCGGCATGGTGGTCGAAGGCATCGTCAAGAATATCACCGATTACGGCGCCTTCATCGACCTCGGCGGCATCGACGGCCTGCTCCACGTCACCGACATGAGCTGGGGACGGGTCAACCACCCCGAGGAGATCGTCAAGATCGGCGAATCCCTCCGGGTGATGGTCATGAAGTTCGACCTCAAGCGCGAGCGGGTATCGCTGGGGCTCAAGCAGCTCCAACCCGACCCCTGGAGCAACGTCCGGCGACGCTATCCTCCCGGAACGCGACAACTCGGCCGAGTGGTCAGCCTCATCGACTACGGCGCCTTTGTCGAGCTCGAGGACGGGATCGAGGGGCTCATCCACATCAGTGAGATGTCCTGGACCCGCCGCATCAAGCATCCCTCCAAGGTGGTGGGCCGCGGCGATGTGGTCGAAGTGGTGGTGCTGTCGGTCGACCCCGACGAGAAGAAGATCTCGCTGGGGATGAAGCAGATGGCCCCCAACCCCTGGACCCTCCTCGAGGAGAAGTACCCGGCTGGAACCCGGATCGTGGGCACGGTCCGCAACATCACCGACTTTGGCGTCTTCATCGGCATCGAAGAAGGGATCGATGGCCTGGTCCACATCTCCGACATCAGCTGGACCCAGAAGATCAAGCACCCTGCCGAGGTCTTCAAGAAAGGGGACGAGGTCGAGGCGGTCGTTCTCAACATCGACGTCGAGAACGAGCGGTTCAGCCTGGGGATCAAGCAGCTGACGCCGGACCCCTGGGAGATCATCCCCGAGGAGTTCCCTCCGGGGCGGATCTGCGACGCCACCGTCACCAAGATTACCGACTTTGGCGCCTTCGCCGAGATCGGCCATGGGGTCGAAGGGCTCATCCACATCTCCCAGCTGAGCACCGATCGGGTCGAGAACCCGGCTGACGTGGTCAAAGTGGGCGACACCTACAAGGTCGAGGTCATCTCGGTGGATGCGCGGGAGCGCAAGATCGCCCTCTCCATCAAGAGCTTCATCCACCGCATGGAGCACGGGCGCCTGCGCGAGTATCGCGACGAGGCAGGGGCGACCGCCTCCTTGGGCGACGTCCTCAGTGGACGGTTGGAGAAGGGGGCCGAATCGAATCCGGCCGAGGCCAAGAAGAAGACCAAGCCGAAGTCCCAGCCCGCCGACGAACCGGTGGAGTCCCAGCCCGCCGACGAACCGGTGGAGTCCCAGCCCGCCGACGAACCGGAAGCACAGCTTGCCGACGAACCGGTGGAGTCCCAGCCTGCTAACGAACCGGTGGAGTCCCAGCCCGCCGACGAACCGGTGGAGTCCCAGCCTGCCGACGAACCGGTGGACTCCCAGCCCGCCGACGAACCGGAACCCCAGCCCGCCGAGCAGGAAGGGGACGACCCCTCGTTGGTCAAGGGCGAATAGCCCGATTTTTCGGTTCGATACCTCTTCAGTCTATCGATTGCCCTGGCGGTCTGGCAATGGCCGCAATTTCTGGACCTGCCAACCACCTACCCAGGCCTCGGCATGTCCATCGGGATAGCTCCCTGCCTCGGTTCTGGATGGAGATCTGCCGGAACCCGTAGAGATCGGGCGGCACAGGTGCTTTGGCGGCTCGGTTGCTTTGGGGACTAAGGCTGATCGTCCGGACGGGGTCCCCACCGCCTGCCTCCTGTGGTCTGAAGACCCCACAAGGTGGCCACTCCAGTTGCCATTTTCTCCGGTCCGCCGGAGCCATCGATCGTGCTAACCATTTGTAATTCAATCAGAAAGGAATATGGCACGGTCTGTGAATTCTCGCTTGTACTGGACGATAGGTTTGAGCAAGGAAGAAACCCAGGAAAGAGAAACCAACAACCGGATACCGACCATGCAGACCTCTGACGCGAAGAAGAGAAGGACTACCCCTTGGACGCTGATCGCCCTTGTAGCGCTCACCTTGCCGCTTGTCATGGGGGCGCAGCGCTGCGGGAACATGCGGGCCGTCACCGATGCTGGCGAGTATGAGACCGGACAGACCGGGTACACCACCCTGTTCAACGAGACCAACGTGACCGCCTACCTGCCGGGCTGCGCCACCTTCAACTACGAGCACCTGGTTTCCGGAACCTGGCGCGACATGGGGCCCAACCGCTACTGCGTGTGGGAAGGGTACGTCCAACCCTTGCGGAAGGACACCTCGCTGCGGACTCCGTTCACGATCGGCAACGCAGGGACCTGGCGGCTGAGGTACAGTGTCTCCTTCGGCTGCACCGAGGGACAGCCCATGAGCCGGGCCAACTGCGACTCCACCGAGACGTACTACACCTCCGACTTTGGGGCCGAGCTGGATGCCTGCAGTCTGGCCGAGATCGAATGCGACGAGATGGACGGGGTGTTCAACCCCGAGACCTGCACCTGCTGCCGCCCCGGCGCGCACGAGGTGCAAGAGTGCGAGTTTGGCCGAGGCAGCACCTTCGACTACATGGCCTGCGAGTGCCACTGCGTCTACAACAGCGACTGCCCCTTCGGCCAGGAGTGTGATGACGAAGGGTGTGTGGATTCGGAGTGCCACTGGGGGTACCCCGCCGATGAGCCACCGGCCAACCAGACCATTCCTCCCCGGGAGTGCCCGGAGGACTACAACTGCATGATGGGCGACGGGGTGGACATGTACCACGGCAACGGTTGGTGCGAGCCCGATTGACCCTGGGGGACACCGCACCTCCCGCTAGGCTGACCGCCCCCTCGACCTACCTGTCCGTTGGATACCCCCTAGCAGCTCGCATCGTCCACTGTCCGATCGCCGGTCTCCCCCTTTTCAACCCAGCCCCACATCCAGTGCCATCATGAGGGCGAAGCCCACCATAGCCCCCAAGGTGGCGGTGTCCTCCGAACCGTGGAGCTGTGCTTCGGGAATGAGCTCTTCCACCACGACGTAGATCATCGCGCCAGCCGCGAAGGCCAGCGCATAGGGCAGTATCGGTCTCATCAAGAGCACCAGCGCGGCGCCGATCACCCCCGCGATCGGCTCCACGACGCCTGAGGCTTGTCCCGCCAGGAACGCCTTCCAGCGGCCGATCCCCTCCCGGCGCAACGGCATGGCCACGGCCAACCCCTCCGGCATGTTCTGGAGGCCGATCCCCAAAGCCAGCGCCATCGCCCCTCCCAGAGTGGCCGAATCCATGCCGTGGACCACCGCTCCGAAGGCGACCCCCACGGCCAACCCCTCGGGGATGTTGTGCAGCGTGATGGCCATGACCAAAAGCACGCTTCGCCTCCAGGAGGTCTTGATCCCCTCGGCCTGGTCGATGGCGAGGCCTACATGCAGGTGGGGCAGGCTCTTGTCTACTCCGAACAAAAACGCCCCACCCAGCAAAAATCCAAGAACCGCAGGCTTCCAGTCGCCCCCGGACATCTCGATGGCGGGATTGAGCAAGGACCAGAAGCTGGCGGCGATCATCACCCCTGCCGCCAGCCCCAACAGCCCATCCATCACCTTCTGGTTGAAGCGCCTGGTGAACAGGACCGGTAACGCTCCCAGGGCGGTCATCGCCCAGGTGAACAAGGTCGCCAGCAGCGCCTGGATCACCGGATGCTGACCCGACAAGTAGGTTGTCATGGTTTGACCTCCATCCTTTTCGCCAACATCTGCCGCCAACTCTCCCTGAGGACATCGCGGTTCCAAGGGGCCGAAGAATCCCCCAGATCCGATCGATCCACTCCAGATGCTCCGGTTTACAGCGCCGACATGATGGCACGGATCATCTCGGCGGTTGAGGCGGATCCCCCAAGATCGGGGGTTGCCACCCCGGCCTGGAGCACCTCTCCCACGGCCTTGACGATCCGCTGGGCGATCGCCTCCTGTCCCAAGTACTCCAGCAGGTAGCAGGCGGGTAGAAGCATCGGCAGGGGATTGGCCCTGCTCGTGTCTCTCGAGTGAGGGGCATCGCCATGGAGCGCCTCGAAAACCGCCAGCTGCTCGTTGGTGGCCATGCTCATGGCGGTCGATGTCCCGCCCACGATCCCCAAAGCCAGGTCGGCAAGGATGTCGCCGTACAAGTTGCCCATCAGCAGGACATCGAACCGGTGCGGTCGCATGACAAGCTGCATGGCGGCGTTGTCCACGATCAGCTGCTCGGTCCCGATGTCCGGGTAACCACTGGCCACCGACCGAAACACCTCGATAAACAGGCCGTCCGTCACCTTCATGATGTTGGCCTTGTGGACCAGCGTGATCTTCTCGCGGCCATGACACCGGGCATACTCGAAGGCGAAGCGGGAGATCCGCTCGCTGGCCTCGGCGGTCACCACCTTGAGGCTGGTAGTGATGGTCTCGGTGATCCGGTCCTCCAGGCCGACGTGGAGGTCCTCGGTGGCTTCCCGGATGATCACGAGGTCCACATCCCGGTGCCTGGCAGGCAACCCCGGCAGGTTCCGGATGGGGCTGACGACAGCGAACAGCCCCAGCCTTTTCCACAGCTCCCGGTTGGGGTCGGGATAGCAAGGATCGGGCTGGTTCAACAGCCCGCCCTTCAGAGCCAGCCGGTTTTGCTCGATGGAGGCCAGCGTCTCGGGCAGCCAAGCCGATCCACAGCGCTCGAAGCAGCCCCGGCCTGCTTCCTGCCGCTCGAACTCCAGCTCGGCACCGACCGCTGCGAGTATACCGATCACCCCATCCACCAGCTCGGCGGTGGTGGCATCCCCCGGTAGCAACGTGATCTTGTGGGCCATCTTCCTTCTCCGCCTCACCCGTTGGCGGTCATCCTACGGTCAGTCGACTTGTCGATTTGAGGCACCCTCATCCCTTTCCTCTCTTCCCCCCGTACGGTGGGCTAGGGGGACCGTTCTCCGGAGGGCGTACCTCGTCCTGTCGAGCGAACGACCTCCCATCCAGTCGACCTGTCGACCTGTCTGGCTGCGCTCATCTCTCGGTCTTCAGCGCCTCGACGATGGCTTGGGTCATCTCGGCGGTGGAAGTCGATCCGCCCAGGTCTCGGGTCAGCACTTTTCCTTCCTCCAGTACGGTGCGCACCGCATCTTCGATTCGCCTCCCCTGCCGACGCTCCCCGATGTGATTCAGCATCAAGGCCGCAGACAGGATGACGGCGATCGGGTTGGCCACACCCTGGCCGGCGATGTCCGGCGCCGAGCCGTGGGCCGCCTCGAAGACCGCCATGCCGGGCCCGAAATTGCCCCCCGGGACCAGGCCCAGTCCCCCGACCAGGCCGGCGGCCATGTCGGAGGCGATGTCTCCGAACAGGTTGTCCAGGAGGATCACATCAAAGCGGGTGGGATCGAGGGCCAGCTCCATGACCAGGTTGTCGATGGTCATCACTTCGGTCTGGATGAGAGGATAGTCCTGGCTCACCTCCTTCACCGTGTCCAGGAAAAGCCCGTCGGCCAGCCTGACGACATCCGCTTTGTGACCCACCGTCACCTTTTTCCGTCTCTCGGTCCTGGCGTATTCGTAGGCGAAGCGGGCCAGGCGCAGCGTCGCCTCCCGGCTGAGCAGCCGGATCGCCACCGCCACCCCCGGCGCCACCAGGTGCTCCAGGCCGCAGTACAACCCCTCGGTGTTCTCGCGCACCACCACCAGATCGACCTGAGACCAGGGGGTGGCGATGCCGGCCAACGATCGGACGGGGCGGAGCGAGGCATATAGGTTCAAGGCCTTGCGGAGAGCCACATTGACGCTGGTGAACCCCTCGCCTACCGGCGTGGTGACCGGCCCTTTCAGGGCGATCCGGTTCCTCTGGATAGAGGCCAATACGCGGGGCGGCAGCGGTGTGCCTTCGGCAGCGACGACCGTCGCCCCGGCATGCTGCACATCCCACTCGATCGACAGATCGCAGGCGGCCATCACCTCGACGGCGGCTTGTGTGACCTCCGGTCCGATTCCATCGCCCGGGATGAGGGTAAACTGGTAACTCATGATCGATCTTCGCTTCCCTGGGAGCTTGTGGTTCCGATCGGGATCGGCACTGGCTTGCATCTGTCTCCATGCTTTTGTTTCAGTCAAGTTCCTCGCAAGCCGTTACTATCAAAAGGCACATTCCCCTGCTTTTTCCGGAGGTACCCCCATGTTGAGCTGGAGAAGCCATCTTGCCAAATCCCAACGAGGTTCTCCAAGGTCAAGCCGCCTTCCACCACCCATCCGAGCCGGCCAGATCCGTTGGTGGTTCTTCTGGTTGGCCTGCTGCGGGATGTTCGCTCTGGTGGGTTGCGGGGACGATGATGACGACGGTCCACCCGCCTGCAATCTGGAGAATCCGGATTGCCCGGGAGATCTCGTCTGCGTTCCCGCCGAAGGCGATGACAGTCGCGGTGTCTGCCGAGAGGCAGAGCCGTGCGATCCAGGAGGCGAGCCCTGTCCCGGTCAACTGGTTTGCCACCCTCCCGTAGAACCGTCGAGCCAGGCCTACTGCATCAACCAGTGCGATCCAGCGGATACCGATGACTGCGAAGAGGGGCTCACCTGCGACCCGATCCGTGTCCCCTGCGACGAGACCGATCCCGCTTGCAGCGCACTGCCGGAGGGCTCTCGTTACGAGCTGCGGTACACCTGCTTCGAACCGGTCCTCTTCGAGGGCGGAGTCATGGATACCGCATCCCAGGAGCCGATCGAAGATGCGCGTGTGATGGTTCGCAATGATACTGGTGCCGTGGTGACCGACGTATCTCTGACCGACGAGGAGGGGCAGTACAACGTGCTGGTGCCGGTGGCGCGCGATCCGCTGGGTGTCCCCGCGGAAACCGGCTTCACCCTGCGCGCCGAAGCAGCCGACTACTTGTCGTTTCCCCATGGAATCCGGGTCGCCTTGCCTATCGACGCTTCCACCGCAGTAGAACAGGAGGATCATTGGGTGGTCGAGAATCCGACTACCCAGGTGGGGCTGATTCCCTTGCCGGAGGAAGAGCAAGGCGCTGCCCGGATCGAAGGGAGCGTGCTTGCCGAACAACCACAAGGGGTGCTTGTAGTCGCCGAGTGCGCTTCTCCGCCATGTCCCGTGGGCTATTCAGACCGCGGCGGAGCGTTCGTGGTCTTCAACGTCCCACCCGGCGAGTACACCCTGAAAGGCTACCGCCAGGGACTGCAGCTTGTTCCTCTCGCCTTGACGGTGCCGGACAACCTTCCGGTCACGGACGCCGATCTGGAGGTGAGCAACTCACCACCTGGCAGCGTATCTGGAGCCATCAACATCGTGGATGCACCAGGCGCTGCCCGCACCAGCGTGGTGCTGGTCCCCGAGGCCACCTTCAACGCCGGTCTGGTCCAGGGAGAGGTACCCTTCGGCCTGCGCGATCCGGCGCCAGGTGTACCGCCAAGCTTGAAAACGGCTTACCAGATCACCGGTGTCCCCAACGGTCGTTACGCCGTGCTGGCAGCCATCGAGAACGACCAACTGGTGCGCGACCCGGACGAGGGCATCGGAGGCACAGAGGTCGTGTTTGTCGAGCTGCCCGATGCACAGAACCAGCGGGATGTGATCCTGCCCCAGGCGTTCAAGATCACCGAGGCGCTGGCCGTGATCTCACCGGGCGCCGAGGGCCCCGAGGCGCTGTCCGATTCGGAACCCGACTTGGTGTGGGCGGACGACTCGGGGGAAGACCATTACACGCTGGCGGTCTACAACGCGTTCGGTGAGCTGGTCTGGGATGCTCCCCAGGTGGATCGGGTGACGGGGTCATCCACGGTTACCGTTCCTTATGCCGGCCCGGCACTGGAACTCGGTATGTACTACCAGTTTCGCGCTATCTCCTACGCCGGCTCCAACGCACACTCCGCGACAGAGCTACTGAGGGGGGTCTTCTACCTGGAGTAGCCGCGAACAGGGTAGACCGATGGAGGCCGGTAACGCGCACCCTTGATCTGGACACCGATCCATGTTTTGAAATGCCGGACGATAGCTCGGTGCGCAAGGAGCAGCCACGGGCTCGCCAGCCACAGCAGAAGGACCGGCCCGATACCCGATGCCGAACGTGCCGCTCGGGATCGCCGGTCCGACTAGGAACGGGAGAAACCGGATGGCCAAGAAAGTGAACATGGAAGTCGCGCACGCGCTTCCGCTGGACGATGCCCTCGCCCGCATGAGGGCGCTCACTGACTACTTCCAGAACAAGTACGGAGCGATAGTAGCCTGGGACGGCGCGAAGGGTTCGATCAAGGTCAGGCAGCTGATGATCGACTTCCAGTACGACTTCGTGGTTGATGACCGAAAGGTCCTCCTGGAAGGCACCGACCCCGGATTTCTGCTCCGCAAGACAGCCTACGACTACCTCGACCAGAAAATGAAGCGCTACCTGGATCCGGCCAACCCCCTGGACTCCCTGCCGAGACGGTAGCAAGCCCCATCCCCCCTCCATCGGCATATTGCCGGCATGACGCCCCGGGTCAGGCCGTATGCTCAAACTCCCCTTGACTGGTGGATCCACAACGCCCAAGCACCTACCCGGCCACGGTCACCAGGTCAGTGAGCTGGAGGTCTCGCCCGAGCATGCCCGTGACCGGATGGTCTTCGCGCGGGCATCGAACCGCCCCTACCGCGACAACGCCCGGAGCTGGACCGCTACGGGCCGACCGTGCTGGGACTCGATTGGCCGGTTATCGCGCGAAGCGCTCGATCTTCTCGGTGAGGGGGGAGAACACCTTCGGGTCGACCTCGGCGAACCGGTCGGCGCCGAACAGGTCCCGAACCAGCTTCTTGCTTTGCTGAGTCCGGTGCAGCTCCGTCAAGACGCCGAACAGCCGCTGGCGGAGTCGGAAGCTGGTTCCCGGCCAGGCGCAGATGACATCGGAGGGAACCTGCCCGGCGATGGCGATGATCCGCATCGGAACCTCGGCCGTATCGAGCGCCTGGGTCCAACCCGCTTCTACCATCTTGCCCCGGGAGGGTTCGCCCTCGAAGGTGCAGAAGGTGGCGCCCGCCTCGGCCCGTTTTTCCAGCACCGCACGGACCACTTCGGCGTGGGAGCCGGCGAAGATGGGTGGTTCGGCGAAGGCGATCCCCGCCTGCTTGAGGGTGGCCACGGCAACCAGGTAGCCGGAGGCCGAACGGCGGTGGACGAAGGCGATCTCCTTGCCCTCCAGCTCCTCGAGCTTCTGGATGGGTGAGTCGGCTCGGGTGAAGAAAACGCTGAAGTAATGGCTTTGACCGGCTCGGACGGCCTGGGCCAGCAGGATGATGCCGCAGTGCTCGGACAGCCGGGAGGCTTCCAGGGGGGGGAGCCAGGCGAAATCGATCCGTCCCTCGGCCAGTTCATCGCTCAGCTCGCTGTAGCTGGCCGCGACTACCGGTTGGATGGGGAGCTGCATGGTTTCTCCGAGCAGCTTGACAAAGGCTTTCCCGAGCTCGACCTCGCGGGTGGGGGTCAATGATGGCGGAAGGCCGAAAAAGGTCAGTGGTGGCATCGGATTCTCCCTGGTAGCGTGTTGTTCTCTGAAACCCTCACAGCCCGATGATCTTGACCGCCGCGCCGCCGATCCCGACAAGGTGCGCCTTGTCCTCGGCGTCGCGCGCATCGTTGGTCTGGTAGATGGGAACCTGCTCTCCCGCCAGCACCCGCTTGACGATACTGGTCAGGCGGGCCTTGCCGGCTCTCCGGATGATCCGTCCCAGGATCTCCCGCAGCTCGTTGGCCCGTTCCCTGTCGGCATCGATGAGAACCACGGTGTAGTAGTACTTGCCCGCCACGGCATTCGACCCGTTATGCGATCAGCCCGGACTGGCCGGGCTATCGATGGTAGAAGTAGCGTCTCCTGATGCTCTCGATCACCGCACCGTCGGGGGTGAGCGGATTGGCGCGACCCGAGGGCACGTCCACCGCCAGGAGGTTTCCGAACGGCATCTGAGCCAGGTGCAGGTTGACGGCGTGTGCCATCAAGGTCTCCAGGCTCAAGACGTCGGCGACATTGTAGGCCAGCAACGTCTCGAGCACCTCTTCCCTGCGGGTCCGGCGGAACTCGCTCCACAGCAGCACGGCGAAATACCCGTCCAGCCCTTCCAGCTCGTTGCGGCCCAGCCCGAACCGCTTCTCACACCCCTTCAACCCCCCCTTGAAACCGAGAGATCCGAGCACATAGCGCAGATCGATGTGGGCTTTGGGCAGGCGAATGTCGAACTGGCGCTCGATCACCGGCAGATCGAAGCACTTTCCGTTGTAGGTGACCAACAGCCCGTACCGGCGGATATCCGAGGCAAACTGCTCCAGATTCCGCCCGTGCACGTATACTCGGATGTCGCGGCCGTCGTACAAGGCGATGGTCGTGATGTAATCGTACTGGGGTGTCAGCCCGGTGGTCTCGATGTCCAGGTAGGCCACCCGCTCCTTGAAATCGGAGAAGGCCCGCCACTGCTGGCCCGTAGGCAATCGCTCAAAGAAATACTCGGCGTTCCCGGCACAGAGCTGCTCTCTGGACTCCTCGACCAGCGCAGCAGCCCGGGACAGCTGACCATGTCCCGCCGCCTTGGCGGCCCATTCCACCAGATCCTCCCAGGTCGATAGACCCCGCTCCCACAGGTGACGCTCGGTCTTCAGTCCGATCCCGGGGAAGTGGCAAAAGGTGTGCTCGAGAATGGACCGGCTCTGGCTGGCGATATCCTCCATGGGGGATTTGACCCGCAATGATCCGGACGGGCGCGATCCGGGGGCCGCGGCGATCGGCCTCGCCCCAGACAGCGTTCGGACCCTATCCGAAGCAGCCGGTGACATCTTTTTCATGGTCCCTCATGGCCTTCTTGGCCACCCCCCTTGTCCCTTCTTTATAGCCCTCCCCTTCCCTCTTGACCACCCTTGCCGTCAGAGACGGCTTGGCAGCTGGCGACATCTCTGCGAAGGGAAAGCCGAAGATGATGGCGCTATGGAATGTCGGGCATCGGGAGACAGCCGCCCGTCTGCCGCTGTCGGCTTTCGATCTCCTTCAGCCAGCTCCCTTCCGATGAGACGTCTGTAGGCTGACACCTGGGGTGTTCTCCCTGTCCCAGGGGCGGATGGTCGACTCTTCGTCGTTGTCGCATCCACTCAACCTGTTCCTGTCCAAGGGGGCGGATCGGCCCAGTTGTCGCATCCACTCAACCTGTTCCTGTCCAAGGGGGCGGATCGGCCCAACCCGTAGAAATCGATTTTCCCGATCTCTTCCGGTATGCTGATTTCGGTGCCCGCAGCAAGCATCCCAGCAACGCGAACCGGCGACCTGGCGGAAACCGGCTCCATCTGGCCTCGGCCAGCGGCGAAGGACGCTCGAACTCGGCATGGAAGGGCGCGGTGCCCGGGAGTGATGCCCATGGATGAAACCATCATCAAGGCCCTGATCGTGGATGGCCGTTCCAATGATCGGGCGGGTCTTCGTACCATCCTGCAAGGCATCGAGCACCTCGATATCGACCTCGCCGAGGCAGAGAGCCTGGCAGAAGCCCTTGAGGCGATCGGCCAACGACCGTTCGATATCATCCTGCTCGACCTGGACCTGCCCGACAGCCAGGGGATGCAAACCTTCTACCGGATTCACGCTGCGGTGCCTGCTGTCCCTCTGATCATCTGGATCGCAGTCGACAATGAAACCCTGGCTACCGACGCGGTTCGCGAGGGGGCCCAGGACTACCTGGTCAAAGGGCAGTGCGACAGCCAGCTGGTCGACCGCGCCCTCCGTTATGCCATCGAGAGACACAGGATGGTCGCTCTCCTGAAGGGGTTGACCCTCGTCGATGATCTCACCGGGCTATACAATCGCCGCGGATTCGAAACCCTGGCCAACCAGAACCTGAAGCTGGCCAACCGTACCCGACGCAAGCTGCTCGCCATCAGCGCCGACCTGGATGGCCTGGGCTGGATCAACTCCACCTTCGGTCCGACGGAAGGCGACCAGGCGCTGGTCGCCGCAGGAGGTGTCCTCAAGGAGACCTTCCGCGAGACCGATATCCTGGCACGCATCGGAGGCGACGAGTTCGCCATCATGGTCCTCGAAGCCTCCGAGGAAGCGGCCGAGCTCCTCACCGACCGGCTTCGCCGAAACCTGGCCAGGTACAACGCCATCCGCCAGAGACCCTACGACCTCTCCCTGGAGGTCGGCGTGGCCTGCTACGATCCGGCCACCCCCTGTACGATCGATGAGCTGGTGGGCCTGGCAGGCCGGGAGCGCAGAAAGCGAGGCAACTAGCGTTCGATCTTGGTGCGACAGGCGCTTCATTCCGGTGGAAGCGGCTCCTCCTCCTCCACCCGGGCGTGGGCCGCCTCCCAGGCGCTACGCCCCTCGTCATCGAGTGTGGCCAGCAGTGCCGCCACCTTGTCCTGCTCGCCCATCAGCTCGTAGGCCCGCATCCGGCCCAGGCGGTCCTCCTCCGGGATCTTGCGCGAGGCATGCGTCAAAAGCTCTCTCCCCTCCTCCTCCTGGCCCGCCTGCAGCAGCACATCGGCCAGGCTGAGCTCGTAACGCCAGCGGTCGCGGGCGGGGGCCACGGCGATCAGCCCGCGGTACAGGTCCTCGGCGCGGTCCAGCTTCTGGCCTCGGCGCCGGTAGATCCGGGCCGCGAGGAGAGCGGCATCCTGCTCGAAGACGAAGGAGTCGGTCATGGCATCGTACTGCCAGGTCGCCTCCAGTACCTGCTCGTAGAGGTCCAGCGCCTCATCCGTTTTGCCCGCCAGCTCCAGCAGCTGGCCCTTCAGGACCAGCAGCCGGTTATCCTGTGGAGCGATCTCCAGGGCCACATCGGCGGCCTCCAGGCCGTAGTCCGGATTGCCGACCAACAGGGCGGTCCGGCAGATGGCCCAGTAGACATCCAGATCCTGGTCGTCGGTGTCGATCGCCCGTTGAAGCACCTCCTCGGCCAGCTCGTAGCGCCGGGCGATCCAGCAGAGCTGAGCCAGAGCCAGCTTGATGGCGAGCCATTCCGGCGCCAGCTTCTCGGCCTCCAGCAGGGCCGCTATC
Organism: Bradymonadales bacterium; assembly: GCA_016931535.1. GTDB lineage: Bacteria > Myxococcota_A > Bradymonadia > JAFGEP01 > JAFGEP01 > JAFGEP01. The sequence continues at coordinate 2,591 of JAFGEP010000151.1, read as the reverse complement.
GCCTCCTGGGTGCGCCCCAGGACCCCCAGGCAGGTCCCGTACTCGTAGCGTACGACCGCCCTGTCGCTGGAGCGACCGACCTGCTCCAGGTGCTCCAGCGCCTCTGCCGCTCTGCCGGTGTGAAGGGCCACCACCGCCTTGCGAAAGGGCTCGGGCTGCTCGAAGTACTGGTCCGCCAGCTCCTCCGGCAGGGTGGCGGTCAGGCTATTGAACAGGTCGAACTCGTCCAGATCCACCAGCTCACCCGGCGCTTGCGCCGCCTGGGAGGCCTCCTCCAGCTGGAGCCGCTTCTCCTCCAGCTCCTTGAGGCGTCCCTCCACCTTTTCCCGGTCTTTATCCAACCGCGCGAATTGGAGAGCCAGCTGGTACCGCTCCAGGCCGAGATCCAACTGGCCTTGTCTGACGTGCTCCTGAGCCGCATCGAGGTTCCGCTCGAAAAGCCGGTCCGACGCGCGGTCCCGCTGCGCGACCAGACGAGGCTTTTCGTCATCCGGACAGGAGGCGAGCGCCTCGGTCAAGAGGTGATAAGCCGAAGAATCATCCCCTCCCTCCAAAGCCCGGGAAGCCTTGTCCGCCGCCTTCTGCCACGAGGGGGTGCGGGAAAACCAGCCCATTGCCAACTCCATGCAAGAGGATCAATCATCGCCTGCCAGAGGGCGGGCCTCAACACGATCCAGCGCGACCACTGGCAACTCCATGAAAGAGGGGCAGCCATCGCCTGCCAGCGGTCAGTCGACAGATTACCTCGAATGGTGGACAGCGGACAGCGCCAAGTCGATCTCCGGCTGCCAACCCCTGAACCCGATTGAGCCCCGACCTCTGCTTGGAGTATGGTGACCGGTATGGACGCCACTCAACGATTCCAAAGAGTATCTCAGGCGCCGACCCGACCCCGACCCAGGGGAGCGGAGCGACGGTTCGACGTGGCCGAGCTGTACCAGGGGCCGCTCGACGAGGCCGCAATGGAGGATGGCGGGCCGCTGCCGCTCGACGAGAAGCTGCGCCAGGCCTACTTCTGGATCGTCAACCAGGCCATCATCAGCCCCTTCTATGACGTGGAGTACAACGAGGGGCCGCCCCAGCTGTACACCTTCGGCGACCAGAAGATCCAGGTCGTGCTCCCCTCCGAACAGAGCTACTCCAGCTATGTGCTCCTCCCCCTGCTGAACCTGGCGGTCCAGCGGCGCTGCCTGCTCGTAGGCGGACCGGGACGAGGCAAGACGGTCATCGCCATGCTCATGGGGGTCCTGGGGGGGTACTCGCTGCGGGATGTCAAGCGCGCCATCCAGCACGGCCAACCCCAGATGACCATCGCCGACCTGCTGGGAACCCCGGTTCCCTCCAGCCTGGTCAACGCCCAGCAGTTGGAGGACGTCAAGATCGCCTGGCGCCGCTGGCTCGGCATGCGCGTCAAGATCATCGACGAGTACAACCGCATCCCCACCCGCACTCAGTCCGCCTTGCTGACGGTCATGGCCGAGAACTACGCCGAGATGTACGACGCCATCTACGAGTGCCCCGAGGCGGCCTGGTACCTCACCGCCAACGACGAGGCGGGGGGCGGAACCTACCAGGTGATCGAGGCGCTGCGCGACCGCATCGACGTGGTGGTCAAGGCCCTCCACTTCAACACCCGCTTCCTCACCGAGCTCTTGCTCCGCATCGAAGCCGGCATCAAGCCCGAGGAGATCGTCCCCTCCCAGATCATCTTCTCCGCCGAGGAGCTGACCCAGGTACGGCGCGAGATCCTCGAGGTCCAGATCGCCCCCGAGCTGTTGCGCCGCTTTGAGTTCTTCGCCGGCCAGTTCGAGTTCTTCGAGCCGGCCGCACGCCAGCTCGAGTACCTCACCAAGGACACCGTCAAGCTGGCCGGCGTCGATCCGAGCAGTTTGGCCTCGGAGGATGCCGGCAAGGACGCCCTGGCCGACCTGGGCAGCCAGACCAGAAACGGCCTGTCGGTCCGAGCCCTCCAGACCTGCCTCGTGTTCGTCAAGGCCATGGCCTACTTCAGGGGATCCGATCAGGCTTCCCTCACCGATTTCCGCCAGATCGTCCCCTTCGTGCTCCACGACAAGCTGGTCATCAACCCCGACTGCCGCTACTTCGACCAGCCGGGCAAAAACAGCCTTCGCATCGACCGCATCAGCTGGATCAGGAACCTCTTCGACGACTCCTGCCGCGAGTACGACCGGCTGGACCTGGACCGCGATGACCCGGTGGCCACCCTGACACGGCAGTTCGAGCAGGGCCTGGAAGGGGTTGACGAACCCGAGGTGAGAAAACGGCTGGTCGCCATCGAACGGGTGCTGGCGAGTTGGAGCAAGGGCCGCAAGCTCTATGGCAACCTGTTCGACGACATCCTGAAATTGAAGTACCTGCACCAGAGATACTCCAATTATCTCAGGTGGTTAAGATATGGTTCCTAGGAGCCCCGGAGGGGTGGGACATATACAAAATGATAATCCTGCAATCGGCGGTCGGTCGATCGGCGGTCGGTCGATCGACGGTCGGTCGATCGGCGGTCGGTCGATCGGCGGTCGGTCGATCGGCGGTCGGTCGATCGGCGGTCGGTCGATCGGCGGACGTGGATG
>JAFGEP010000150.1 GCA_016931535.1 Bradymonadales bacterium | reverse complement strand
CGCTGGTGGACCCAGACCCCCAAGCCCTGGCTGGAGCGCCATCTGAGCGCGGCCCGCTCCGATCCAGCGATCGATCACCTCTTCGTGTTCATGCACCACCCGATGTACTCCACCGTCATGGCCGAGCTCGATAGCGGGGAGTGTACCCAACCGGTGCGGATCGAGTACGAGGAGCTGTTTGCGCAGTACGACGTCACCATGGTCTTCTCCGGTCACGTCCACAGCTACGACCGGTTCCATGTGCCCGACGACCAGACCCCCACCCGCACCGATCAGCCACCGGCCAGCTACCTCATGGAGGGACAGGACATCCACTACATCGTCACCGGCGGTGGGGGAGGGCCGTTGACCAACGGATGCGATCCGTTCCCCCTGCGCCAGGAGCTCAGCTACGAGTACTCCCAGGCGCGCGGCTGCTTCTATCATCTGCTCTTGGTCGCGGTGGAGGGGCAGACGATCGAGATCACGGTATGGCGGGTCGAGGGGGATGCGGTCGAGTACGAGGCCCAGATGGTCGATCAGTTCCTGGTGGAGGCTGTTCGCTGATCGCGGAGATCGGGGACGTGAGGGTCGAGGGCCACTAACCTTGTCGGAACTCGATCTCGGGCGGCGAGCGGTAGAAGCCGTTGCGGTCGCCGAACTGGTACCGCTCCCAGTCGATGGTCCAGGGGGTCGCCTTCTGGATCCCGTCCTGGTAGAGGATGGTCAGCGCCTTGGGGGTGACCTTGCGATAGCTGGACTTTTCCGGGAGGTCGCTGTTGGTGGCTCCGCCAGCGGAGAACAGGGTGTACAGCGACACGGCGCCGTCGTCGTAGACCTCCGTAAAGCCGCTGTCGATCTTCTCGTGCCCTCTAATCATGGTGTTGGCGCCGATCATCCCCATGAAACGGCGGAACTGGAGGCTTCCAAAGGGGAAGCGAGCGTTGGCCTTCTGCAGGTCGGCGGGGACGTACTTGGCCTCGCTGGGGTCGCTCCACAGCATCTGGAAGCGGATGAGTGGGTCGTTCAGAGAGCTCAAGTCCACCCACTTGCTGTCGATGACGTCATCGCGGGGGATACCCGCGTGGACGAAGACGGTCCGCCCGAAGAGCAGCAGGTTGGGCATGGCTTCGAACAGCTCCCGGTACGCCTTGAAGTGATCGGACGGCAGGTAGGGAGCCATGGTGGCGATGGCCTCGGCGGGGGCGACGCCGCTCATGACCTTGCCCTGGCGTTCCAGGTAGTATTCGTGGTTCCCCCTCAGCACGTAGACATGCTTGGGCCACTTGGTGAAGATCTGGAGCACGGCTCGCAGGACCCCATTGTAGCTGTAGATACCCCGGTCGATGTAATCGCCCAAGAACACCAGCTTGACCGGGTGGTTGCGGATGGGATCGGCGTTGTAGGCCTCCACCTTCTTGACAAACTCGGACTGCATCAGGGCGCCCTTGAGGCAGCTGTAGCAGCCGTGCAGGTCGCCCAGGACGATGAGCTCGTAGCGCTCACCGGGCTTGATGGGCAGGCAATAGACGTGCTGGTCGAGAAAGGGCTGCTCCCCGTCGAGGTCGGCGAGCTTCTTCCGGCCCGCCAATCGCCCCTTGGCCTGGACTCCCTGTTGCGCCCACTGGCCGATGGCCCGCCGGATGAGCCGGACATCCTCCGTGGCCTGCTGCATCAGAAGAGCGGTATCTCGAGAGTAGTGGGTCTCCAAGGGAGGGAACAGGGGATGGTTGTCTATCCGGATGATGACCTTGACCGGTTTCTGCAGGTTGAACCGTTGTTCGCTGACGGGGAGGAACTCCTGCTCCGGAAGGGGGTTTTCCGCTTTCAGGAGGGCCAGCAGCTCCTCGCGGAACTGGACCTCGGAAGGATGAACGATCCCATCGGCGGCGATCAGCTCGTCCGCATCCTTCATGAGCTGCCGCTGAGTGTTCTCGTTGAAACCGACGAAGTGCTCGAAGCACTTGAGCTTCAGCTTGGAGAGCACGAACTGGTTGATGTCCTCGTCCTTGCTGACCGCCTCCAGGAAGAGATCGCTGACCCACTGGTCGATTCCGGCAAACACCTCGAGAAAGTGCTGGTAGGATTTCTCGACATAGTACCGGCGGTTCTTCTGGTCTTCGAGCCCCAGGCCATCGGCCCTCCACTCCACCAGCCTCCTGATGTACTCCTTGGAGTAGGCCCTTTCGGTCGCATCGAACTCGCCGTCTATGTAGCCAAAGGTCACCAGGTAGAAGATGATGGCGTACATCTGTTGATCGGCGACGCTCTGATCCTCATCAAATACGATCATGCACACCTCCGGGGTGAACCCATCGAACCTTCATTTCATATCACAGCCCCTCTGATCTCACCAACACTGGAACGCCGGTGAACCGAATGTGTTTGACACCGGTCGGACGTACCGATAATGGTGGCTTCAGTTCGGAGCACCACGGAATAGTTGACCATGCACCCTATCCGCTTGTTACACGCCCTGTTTTTTTGCTGTGTTGCACCTGCAGTCCTGCTGGCCGGCTGCGACAGCCTGGACACAACCGGTGGGCTCTCCCACCAGGGTGGCCTGCAGACCGCGGCCTTGCCACTGGTCGCTCCGGTGCCCGCTGGGGGTCCAGCAACAACAGTTGAACCAGAAGATCACCTCCAGGTGGTCTACCCGGTCGAGATCTTCCTGCCCTGGGGGGACGGCCACGGCGAGATCGGCTGGCTACCTCCCGCCCAGGAGCGGGCGGCCATGGCTCCGGCAAGCCTGGCCGTCGATCGCGACGGAAGCCTGTGGATCGTGGACCAGGTCAATTCGCGCCTGGTTCACCTGGATCCCGCCGGCGGCTGGCTTGGCACCGTGGACTGTCCGCCGGGTGGGGCCGACCTGGCGTTGGGTTCGGACGGACGCCTGTACCTGCTCAGCCTGGCCAATCACCGGGTGACGGTGCTGGATGGCGGCGGAGTAGTTGACACCCTGCACATCCCGCTGGAGCTGGTCCACATCAGCGGGCTGGTCGTCAACGAGCGGCACCACGTCCTGTTGATCGACGCCTACCAGCAGACCTACGACCTGGGGGGACCCTCCATCCGGATGGGGTGGCCCTCCCATCTGCGCACCCGCCGGGAGGGGATCGTCACCGCCTCGGGAGGTCCTCGGGTCAAGGCGGTCCTGAGCCAGGGGGTCGCCGAGCTGCTCTATCCCGAGCCCGGGGGCGACCGGGAGGCCAAACCGGACCCGCCGGCCGACCGAGTGGTGCTGGAGGACACCGATTCAGTCGCCTCGATCGTGGTGCTCGACTCGGAGCCGACGGGAGAGGTGGTGCTGCTCCTGGAGTTTTTCCAGGGGGAGCGGGTGGTCCGCACCCTGCGCCGGGTTGACGAGGTAGGGCAGCCGCTGGCCGAGGTCGTTCTCGGACCGCCGCCGATCGCCTTTCCCTTCCGCGAGTTCGCCGTGGCAGCGCCGGGGGTCATCCTGCAGCTTTTCCCCCAGGCCGATGGCCTGACCATCCGATCCTACGACCTGGGGAGGGTGAGATGAACCAGCGAACCACTCGGCTCACCGTCGCCTTGCTCTTCACAGTCGTCGCCCTGCCGCTACAGGCGCAGACCGTCTCCCGGTCGACGGTCATGACCCGGGCCCAGACCTATACCTACCATCCCTGGCATTGCTCGGCGCAGAACCTGACCGGCACCTCCTGCCCTTCCGGCTACAGGTCGGTGTACCTGGTCGGGGATCACCTGGGGCCGCCCTACGACTGGGGCGGGTACATGTCTATCGACACCTACGACAAGGGGATCCGCGACGGCTACGGGGCGGGCTCCTACTCCTCGGACGGGATTTTAGCCTGCACCGTCGGGCTGGACTGCTCCGGCTTCGTGAGCTCGTCCTGGAACACCGGGCACTACACGACCAGCAGCATCCCCACCATCAGCCAGACCATCACGCGCACCGACCTGCTGGCCGGTGATGTCCTCAACATCGCCGGCTACCATGTCATCCTCTACTCCCATGAGCAGGAGAACGGCCTGCCTTTCCTCTACGAGTCCGCCGGCTACAACGTCCACGCCACCTACAACGAGGGCTGGGCCTACGTGGACGAGTTCACCCCCAGGCGCTATAACAACATCACCGGCACCACCGTCGGCGACCTGCTGGGAACGGCGGCCAACCCCATCGAGATCACCTCCTTTCCTTACACCCACAACGGCGACACCAGCACCTCCTTGAGCGACATGTTCGATTACTGCGCTGACGATTGGACCAAGAGAGAGACGGGGCCGGAGGTGATCTACCGGGTAGAGATCGACACCCCCGGAGACCTGGTGCTGGCCGTCAGGGACGGCAGCGGGGTCGACATCGATGTCCACGTGTACGAGCGGTTGAACGAGGTGGACTGCATCGGGCGAGAGCACGAGGACCTGGTCCAGCCGGTGGATTGCGGCGAGTATTTCATCGTGGCCGACACCTGGGTGAACGACAGCGGCACGGAGTACCCAGGGGCCTACACCCTCACCGTCAGCTTCACCCCCGATACCGGCACCCCCTGCGGCGCCCCCCGCCCCGACTACCTCGGCCGGCTCGGTACCCCTTGCGCCTTCGAAGGGGATGAGACGCTGCCTTTCTGCAACCCCAACCTCGGCACGACCGTATGCCTGGCCACCGGCGACACGGCCACCGACCAATCCTGGTGCTCGGTGGAGTGTGAGACCGATGCCGACTGCATCGGCGCCATGCCCGGCGGCTGTTGCCTGGACATCGGCTACGAGTCCAACTACTGCCTCATCGAGGAGTTTTGCTCGACCTCTGTCGATCCAGAACCGGACCCGGCTGTGGAGGGTGACGACGCCCCGGACGCCGGCTCCGATCCCGAACCGATCCCCGATCTGTCCGGAGACCCGGACCTCCTGCCCGATCCCGACCTGTTACCCGATACGGTGGTCCAGCCCGATCAGCAAACTCCCGACATCCCCTCCCCAGACGGCCAGGAGGGCGAGATGGTGACCCGCAACGAGGGCTGTGGCTGCGGCATGGTCATCGACCGGCGCCAGGGCGGCGGTCGGTCGATGCTGCCCCTTTTGTTGGGCGCGATGGGCGGTCTGTGGCTGGTGAGGCGGCGCCGAGGTCGGGAATGCTGATGGCAGGCGGGGTGCCTCCGCTCCCGATCCTGTTGCTGTCGGCGAGGAGGGGGGCGTGACCGGGAAGGGGAGGGGACCAAAGGTGGCGGTTTTCGGTCACGGTCACGATCACGTTCAGGTTCACGATCAGGTTCACGATCAGGTTCACGATCAGGTTCACGATCAGGTTCACGTTTTTTGATAGCTGAGGGAATGAAACAGGTAAGCATCCATATGAGGTACCAGGCATGACGGGGATTGTATCGTTCGGGGCGTATTTGCCCCGGCTGAGACTGGATCGAAAGGCGATTTTCGCGGCGATGGGCTGGTTCAACCCGGTCACCTTCGGCGCGGCGCGCGGGGAGAAGGCGGTCGCCAACCACGACGAGGACAGCGTCACCCTGGCGGTGGAGGCGGCCCGAGACTGCCTGGCCTGCGGCAGCAAAGGCCGGATCGGAGCGCTGTTTGCGGCCAGCACAACCTTCCCCTACCTGGAACGGATGAACGCCGCCCTCATTGCTTCCGCCCTGGATCTGCAGCCCGAGCTGGCGGCGCAGGACAGCGGCGGCGCGGCCACGGCCGGGACCACTTCTCTGTTATCGGCATTGAGCTGCGTGACGGCTGGGGAGGTGGAGCAGGCGCTGGTCACCGCCAGCGATTGCCGCCTGGGCAAGCCAGGAAGCGGGCAGGAGCATGTTTTCGGTGACGGGGCGGCCTCCATGCTGGTCGGCCGGGACGATGTCATCGCCACCTACCTCGGTTCCCATTCCATTCGGCAGGACTTTCCCGATCAGGTGCGCCAACCCGGCCGTCTTTTCGGACGGTCGTGGGAGGAGCGGTGGATAAGGGAGGAAGGCTACCAGCCGCTGTTGCAGGGAGCCATCCAGGGGCTGCTGGCCAAGACAGAAAAGAGCCTGACCGATCTGGCCAAGGTCTGCATCGCCTGTCCCGATCCCCGAACCATCGCCGCCATCGGCAAGAAGCTCCGACTGACCCCCGAGCAGCTCGTCGATCCATTGCTGGGCAGTGTGGGCGATACCGGCTGCGCCCATGCCCTGCTGCTGCTGGCTTCGGCCCTGGCCGAGAGCAAGCCGGGCGATCTGATCCTGGTCGCCGGCTATGGCAGCGGGGCCGACGCCCTGCTCTTCCAGGCCACCGAAGCGCTGGCGACCTTTGGCGGTCCGGCCGGTGTGAAACCCGCTCTGGCTCGCCGAGTGGCCCTGGTACCCTACGAGAAGTACCTGACCTTCCGGGAGATCCTGCCAGTGGAGCTGGGAATCCGGGGTGAGATCCAGGCTCCTACCGCCCTGTCCGCCCTGTCCCGGGAGCGAAGGGCGGTGCTCGGCCTGGTGGGTATGCGATGCACCGCCTGCGGGACCCCCCAGTTTCCACCCCAGCACCGCTGCGTCAACCCGGAGTGCAGGGCCATGGACACGAGCGAGCCCTACCCCTTTTCCTCCCGGACCGGGACGGTCTTCTCCTATACCGGGGACATGCTGGCCTTCAGCTTCGACCCCCCTGCGGCCTACGGGCTGGTTGACATGGCGGGTGGAGGACGGCTCAACCTGGATTTCACCGATTGCACCCTGGACGAGCTGAAGGTGGGGATGGAGGTGGCCCTGACCTTCCGCCGTAAGTATGTCGATCGCGAGCGAGGGTTGACCGGCTACTTCTGGAAAGCGACCCCCCTGCGGGTTCAGTGACGGGAGGAGGGAACATGGCCACAGGAATCAAGGACAAGGTAGCCATCGTCGGGATGGGCTGTACCCGTTTCGGGGAACGTTGGGGGGATAGCGCCGAGGACCTGGTCGTGGAAGCGTACCTGGAGGCGCTGGCGGACGCCGGGATCGACGAGTCCCGGCTGGAGGCGTACTGGCTGGCCACCTGCTTCGACGAGATCAACCTGGGCAAGAGCGCCATCGGTCTGTCCCAGTGCCTCAAGCTCCCCTTTTTACCGGTCACCCGGGTGGAGAACTTCTGCGCCAGCGGCACCGAGGCCTTTCGGGGAGCGGCCTACGCCGTGGCGGCCGGAGCTTGCGACTTCGCCGTCGCCGTGGGCGTGGAGAAGCTCAAGGATACCGGTTATGGGGGATTGCCCGACTTCGGCATCTCTTTGGGGACCCGAAACCGCCTGACCTTCCCCAACTTGACCGCTCCCGGCGCCTTCGCCCAGCTGGCCACCCGCTACGCGGCCCGCTACGGCCTCGCCCCCGAGGAGGTCAAGCGGGCCATGGCACACGTCTCGGCCAAGAGCCACAAGAATGGCGCCAAGAACCCCAAGGCCCACCTGCGCCGCGAGGTCACCATCGAGGCCATCATGGCGGCGCCCACCGTGGCATGGCCCCTGGGGTTGTTCGACTGCTGCGGCGTCAGCGACGGCGCCGCCGTGGCCATCCTGACCCGGCCGGATCTGGCCCGGGAGATACGACCGGATCCGGTGCTGGTCAAGGCGCTCCAGATTGCGGTCACCTCGGGCGAAGAGCTCATGGCCACCGGCTGGGACGGCGCACATATCGAGACCACCTCGCGCGCTGCCGCCCGCGCCTACCAGGAGGCAGGGGTGGAGAACCCTCGTGCCGAGCTGAGCCTGCTCAACCTGCACGACTGCTTCTCCATCACCGAGCTGGTCACCTACGAAGACCTCCAGATCTCGCCCAGGGGTGGAGCGCCCCGTGATATCCTCGACGGCTTCTACGACCTGGACGGTACCATCCCCTGCCAGACCGATGGGGGGCTCAAGTGCTTCGGCCATCCCATCGGCGCCTCCGGCCTGCGCATGATCTACGAGATCTACAAGCAGTTCCAGGGCAAGGCACAGGAACGGCAGCTCACCGACCCTCGGCTGGGGCTGACCCACAACCTGGGCGGCTTCCCCTCCATGAGCGTCTGCTCGGTGGCCATCTTCGGACGATAGAACAGACGGACAGCAACGCGTCATTTTCCAGCCGACATCCACTCTGACCGCTGTCCGCCCTTTTTTTTATCAGGTCGGGCGACATTTCCCTTGACCCCGACCCCGCAAGATGGTTAAACCAATTTCAGTGTTTGGTATAACCACCGGGTTGGGGTGTTGGTGGAAGGGATGAAGCCCAGTCTTCAAGAGCAGATCGTAACGGACCTCAGGCGGCGCATCCTGCGGGGGGATCTCCAGGCGGGCGATCGGCTTCCCCCGGAGCGGGAGCTGGCCCACACGCTGGGGACCAATCGGAACACCCTGCGGGAGGCGATCCGCATCCTGGAGTCCTTCGGCCTGGTAGAGGTCAGGCAGGGCCGGGGTGTGACGGTTCGCTCCTTTCGGGAGGAGGGGCAGCTCACGCTGCTGCCGTTTTTCCTGAGAGATGGCCAGGATCTGGCGGAGCGGATCCGAGCGTTGGAGGACGTCTTGCACATTCGGCGGGCCTTTCTGGCCGAGGCGGTGGCGTTGGCGACGGCCCGCAGCGGAGCGGCGGTAGGGCCCAAGCTGAAGCGTCTCTACCGGACGCTGGAGGAGGCAGCGGCGACCGGAGACTCGGAGCGGGTGATGGCGGCCGATCTCTCGCTGTACCGGGAGATCGCCAGCGCTTCCGGCAGCCTGACCATCACCTGGGCCTTCAACACCTTCGACTCCTTGTTTCGGGACGGGATCTCGCAGATCGCCGGACTTTGGCTCGCCTCGGACACCTACCTGCAGGGGATAAAAAGGGTAGTGGAGCGTATCGCCGACTCCGATGGCGAGGGAGCCCGGGAGGCCTTGCTGGCCCACCTTGCCGCCAGCGACCGGGAGCTGATGGATTCGGTGGCGACGCTGGTCATCTGAGAACAGTGGATCGGGCTCGATCGACCTTTCACTGTCGAGGCGATCGGGCTGGTAGAAACGATAGACAAGGGAGAGAGAACCGTGAGTGCACCCAAGAGTCTGGTAACCGGCGCCTGTGGCTTCATCGGGACCCACGTGGTGGAGGACCTGGTCTCGGCTGGCCACACTGTCATCGCTACCGATGTACCCGCGGCCTGCGAGGCCGACGATCGCAAGGCGGGGAAGTTTCCCGGCGTGTTGAGGGAGCTGGGTGTGACGCTCCGCCCGGCTGACATCCGCAACAAGGCCGAGCTGGCGGAAGTCGTGGAGCCGGTAGACTACGTGTTTCACATCGCCTCCGTGTTCAACTACCACGCCCCCTGGGAACTGTACCGGTCGGTCAACATCGAAGGCACCAGAAACCTGCTGGAGCTGGTCCAGGAGCGCGCCAGTGGGCTCAAGCGGTTCGTGCTGTGGGGTGCCGGAGGGACATACGGGCTACCCAGATACCAGGATGGACCCTTCCACGAGGAGATGCCGGCAGCGCCAGGAAACGATTACCTGCGCTCCAAGTGGTTCCAGGAGCACCTCACCATGCGCTTCTGCGGCCAGAACCACATCTCCTACAGCATCCTGAGGCCCACGACGGTGTACGGCCCGCGCCAGGTATACGGTTTTGGCAAGGTCATGATGCAGAATGCCATCGCCAACCCGGTGGTGGTGCCAGCCTGTCTGACCGGCCGCGTTCCCTTGATCCACGCCAAGGATGTGGCCGGTGCGGCGCTCCACCTGGCCACCACCAAAGGGGGGGAGGGGATCTTCAACGTCAACGACGACACGGTGATCACGACCGTGGAGTTGATGGAGCTGTTCGCCGAGTGGGGCGGCCACCGCTGCGTCAAGATCCCCTACCTGACCCCCGGGATGCTCACGCGGACGGCCAACCTGGCGGCCGGATTCTTCGAGCTGGTCCACGCGCTGGTTCCGGCCTTCGAGTCTCCCATCGAGCGGCCCACCATCGAGTATCTCACCGCGAGCTTCGAGTATGACAACAGCAAGCTGAAAGGCAGCGGGTATCGCTTCCACTATCCGGAGGGCCGTGTGGGGCTGCGCGAAACCCTCGACTGGTTCAAGCGGGAGGGCTGGCTCGACTGACAGCGGATCGCGTCTGCCTACCGGTTGACGAACTCCGCCTTTCGCTTTTCCAAGAAGGCCGCCATGCCGATCTGCCGGTCCTCGGTCTGGAAGGAGGCCAGGAAGGCCTCGAACTCGATCCGGTTCCCCTCGTCCAGCTCCTTGTGGTAGCCCTGGTTGATGGCCTGCTTGGCGAAAGAGACCGCCTTGGGGCCGACGCCGACGATCTCGTTGGCCATGTCGGTGACCGTCTCCATCAGCTTGTCGGCGGGGACGACATGGTTGGCCAGGCCGATGCGCAGCGCCTCCTGGGCGTCGATGATGTTGCCGCGGTAGATCAGCTCCTTGGCCATGTTTCGCCCGATGAGGCGGGGCAGTCGCTGGGTGCCGCCGAAGCCCGGGATGATGCCCAGCTTGACCTCCGGCTGTCCAAATTTGGCCTTCTCGGAGGCCACGATGATGTCGCAGGAGATGGCCAGCTCGGTCCCACCGCCCAGGGCGAAGCCGTTGACAGCGGCGATGACCGGGATAGGGAGGTTTTCCAGGCTTCGCATCAGGTTCTGGCCGGCGTGGGCGAAGCGGGCGATCTGTTCGGAGGTCATGTCGGTCATGGCCTTGATGTCGGCGCCGGCCACGAAGGCCTTGTCTCCGGCTCCGGTGATGATGAGGACCCGGACGCGGGGATCGCCGGCCACCTGCTCGACGACCTGCTGCATCTCCTCGAGAATGGCGAGGTTGAGGGGGTTCATCGGCGGCCGGTTGAGAGTCAACAGGGCCAGAGGATAGGTCACCTCGAACAGGATGTTATCGTAGGCCATCGGTTCTCCTCGGACGGTTGGTTCCGTCGCCCGGCGAGTCCCACCCGCAGGTGTCCTCGCCTCATGCTTTTCGGATCTGGGTGTCGTTTCCAGTCAACTGGTCCCTGCTTCCAGGCGACTTGGTCGCGTGGAGCCGGCGTGCATCACAGCCTTTCGACGATCATGGTCAAGGCCTCGCCTCCGCCGATGCACATCGAGATGGCTCCAATCCGTTTTTCCCGATGGGCCATGCCGTACAGCAGGGTGGTCATCAACCGGGCCCCGGTGCAGCCGATCGGGTGGCCCAGGGCCACGGCGCCGCCGTGGATGTTGACGATCTCCGGAGAGAGGTTGAGCTCCCGGAGGGCGTAGAGGGTCACCACGCTGAAGGCCTCGTTGATCTCCCACAGCTCGATGTCGCCGGCGGTCAGATCGGCCCTTTTCAGCGCCTTGTGGGTGGCGCCCACGGGGGCGATGGTGAACCATTCGGGCGGCTCCGCGTGAGAGGCATGAGACAGGATGCGGGCCAGCGGCTTCAGCCCGAGCTGTTTGGCCTTGTCGTGGCTCATCACCACGGTGGCCGCGGCGCCATCGTTGATCGAGCTGGCGTTGGCGGCGGTGACCGTTCCTTCCTTGCCGAATGCAGGCCGGAGGCTGGGGATCTTGTCGAACTTGACCTGCCGTGGTCCCTCGTCTTCCTGGACCAGGATGGTGTCCCCCTTGCGGCTCGGGATCTCGACCGGGACGATCTCCTCCTTGAACCAGCCCTCCTCCTGGGCCTTGAGCGCCCGCCGATAGGACTCGGCGGCGAACCGGTCCTGGTCCTCTCGGCTGAACCCTTTCTCCCGGGCGCACAGGTCACCGAAGCTCCCCATGTGCTGGTTCTTGTAGGGATCCCACAGGCCGTCGTGGATCATCAGGTCCACCAGCTCGCCATTGCCCATCCGGTACCCGCGGCGCGCCTTGGGGAGGGCATAAGGGCCATTGGACATGCTCTCCATGCCGCCGGCCACGATGATCTCGGCGTCGCCGCAGCGGATGGCCTGGTCGGCCAGGGCGATGGCCTTGGCTCCGGAGCCGCACACCTTGTTGATGGTCATGCACTCCACGCTCTTGGGCAGACCGGCATAGATGGCGGCCTGCCGGGCGGGAGCCTGTCCCTGACCCCCCATGAGCACGTTGCCCATGATGACCTCCTCCACCTGCTCGGGAGCGAGGTTGGCTCGTCGCAAGACCTCCTTGATGACCGTGGCGCCCAGCCTGGGGGCGGTGACCTCAGCGAGAGTACCGTTCAATGAGCCGATGGGTGTCCGGACCGCTGCGACAATGACCGCTTCTTTCATGTTCACCTTGCCTCGTTGGTTTTCTTAACGATTATTGCTAGTTACAAAACAGGTCAGCTTCCCAAAACACCCCTGCTTCTAGCAAAGGTGCATCGGATCTGTCAATCGGGGGACCTTTCCAATTCACCGATTTTCCGGCGAGCGACGCGACACTCGTACGCGTTGCTCTCGGTTTTTTCCCGAAGGTGGTCGATCTCGAAACCCGGGGTAGATCGGACGCGAGCGAGTTACCCGCGAGGTTTGAGGAGAATAGAGCTGCCAGAGGTGGCAGATGGGGGAGGACCAACGGTCAGCGTGCAGGTTCACTTGGTCTCCAACACCCGCCTGCGGGCAGCCTGGAGGAGGGCCTGTTTCAGATCGGTGCGCTTGGCGATACGCCGGAGCTCCTGGGGCGGCAAACGGTCGAGCAGGCGGACGGTGAGCTGGAGCGGCGACTTGGGGTTGAGCACCATGGCCTGCACGATGCGGGAGTCGGAGATCCAGCGCTTGTTCTCGGCGATCAGCTCCAGCGCTTCGGGGTTGGTCTGTCCGTTGCGGGCAAGGAAGAGGACCTCGTCCAAAGTGATGCGGGGATTCTTGAGCAAAAACGGGTGAATGACCGCCAACGGCTCCCGGGCCAGGATCATGCGTTGCTCCCGGTCTCCTGAGAGCGCCAGCCGCTTCTTCTCGCCCACCCCCAGCGATCGGATCCGCTCGAACAGGGTACCCTCCGGGGCAGTGAGGTCTTCTGTCGGCATCCGCACCAGGGAGTCGGGCAAGCGACCGGCCGGGGCTTCGGCTCGATCCGGGGCCTCCTCCATGAGCTCGGTGGTGGGTCTGGAGCGGTCGGAAGAATCGGCCTGGTCGCCGGCCGAGGTTTTCGGTGAAGGCGAAAGGGTCGACTGGCGTTGTCGGGCCGTTTCCACCAGGCCCTCGAGCGCCTGCTGGGTCGCCAGGGAACCCCCCTCGATCTGGACCATGAACCCCTGTCCAACAGCTTCCATGACCACCTGCCCCCGAAGGAGCACGGGCTGCCCCTCGGGCGGTTCCAGCAGGATCTCGACTTGGGAGAACATCGGCGGGGGAGGGGTCGTATGGAGCTGACAACCGCCGAACTTCAAGTTGGATTCGTAGTCGTCCAGAAAAGCGGGCCAGCCGGGGTAGCTATGGCGATATCGAGGGATCTGGTCCATGAGCGGCGGTGACGTCCATTCCGGTCAACCTTCTGTGAACCGGATGAGGTGATACTGCTTCTTGCCGAGGCGCAGGACCAGCACCGACGGCGAGGCGAGGGAGTCGGCAGTGAGGACGGTGTTGGGATCGCACACCCGGCGGTTGTTCAGGTAGACGCCGCCTGCCTCGATACGGCGGCGCGCTTCGCTGCGAGAGGGCAGGGAGCCGGTCTCGCACAGCGCTCCCAGCAGGGGAAGACCGTCGTGTAGGCGAGACCGGGGGATCTCATGGGACGGGGCGTCTCCGAAGATGCTGAGCAGGATCGACTCGTCGCAGGCTTCGATCGGCTCCTCTCCAAACAGGATCTGGGTCGCTTTTTCGGCGGCTTGTAGGGCGTGCTGCCCCATGGCCAGGCGGGTGGCATGAGTGGCCAGCTGCTTCTGCCCGATTCGTCTTTCCGGATTGGCGCGCGTCTCGGCGACGATCTCCTCGATCTCCTCCAGATCGAGGAGGGTATAGAGCTTCAAAAACCGGTCCACATCCTCGTCGGCGGTCTGCATCCAGTACTGGTAGAAGTGGTAGGGGCTGGTGAGTCGGGGATCGACCCAGATGGCGTTGCCTTCGCTCTTGCCGAACTTCTGACCGCTGGCGGTGGTGATGAGCGGGAAGGTGATGCCATAGACCTGGTTGCCCGTCAGACGGCGAGTCAGGTCGATGCCGGCGGTCACGTTGCCCCACTGGTCGGATCCGCCGATCTGCAGAGTGCAATCCCACTCCTGGTGGAGGTGGTAGAAGTCGTAGGCCTGGATGAGCTGGTAGCTGAACTCGGTGTAGCTGATCCCCTGCTCCCGTTCTTCCAGGCGTCGCCGGACCGACTCCTTGGCCACCATGGCGTTGACCGAGAAGTGCTTGCCGACATCGCGCAGAAAGCCGAGGTAGCTGAAGGGGGAGATCCAGTCGTGGTTGTTCAAGAGCACGAACTCCGGCCCATCGACATTCCCTAACAGGTGGGTGAGCTGGTCGTGCAGGGCATGGATGTTGGTCTCCAATACCTCGACCGGCATGAGATCCCGCTCCCGGTCCTTGCCCGAGGGGTCCCCCACCTGTCCGGTGGCGCCACCCACCACGGCGATGACGCGGTGCCCCGCCTGGCGCATGTGGACCAGCGCCATCACCGGGACCATGTGGCCCAGATGGAGGCTGGGGGCGGTGGGATCGAAGCCGCAGTAGGTGGTGATGCGTTGCTTTCCCAGGATCTCCGCCAGCTGAGGATCGCTGACCTGGTTGATGAACCCTCGCTCTTGGAGGGTGTCGAACACGTTCGAGCGCATGGTTGCACTCCGTACTCGCTTGGGCTGCCAAAATGGTCGGCGGCCGTTCCGGGCGGGAACGCTAACCGATCGGGAGGCAAAGGAAAAGGGGGCCGCCGCACTCAAATCACTCGCTGGCTCCAGGTGTCTTCAAAGGTCGCCAGCCTGTAAAGATAGCACTTGACGTGGCGCCTCGAACGCCTTAGAAATCGCCACCCTGGAAGTGCCGTTCCGGATCGGTTCCGGCCGGCGACAGTCGCCTGTCCCCACAGGATTGGAGAACGCGAGCATGTCGGCACCAAAGCAGAAAGTAGCGAAGACGGCCGCCGGCCGAAAAGTGGCCAAAGCAGGCAAGATCGACCCGATCACCGGCAAACCGATGACCGCCGTCAAGGTGGTGCGGGCCAACGGGCCGAGCGGAATGCACTGGGTGATCCTGGAGGAGTTCGACGGCAGTGAGACGGCCGTCAGGAAGATGGTTCCCATCAGCTGACCCGGGCCAGCTCCCTCGGTTCACCCGCCTTTGGTCTCTTTCGCTCTACCCAGTCGAACCGCTCCCACCCCACCATGGGGTTGCTCCTGACCTGTACCCGTTTTCTTGCGATGCCGGTCTGAGCCGAACGCCTGGTTCCGATCAGCCTGCAACATTCACCGTTAGTCGTTCTCGGGGATTGATGGAAACGAGAAAAGGCGACCCGAATGGATCGCCTTTCTCGAGCGGGGTGGACGGGACTCGAACCCGCGGCCTCCGGCGTGACAGGCCGGCGTTATCACCAACTTAACTACCACCCCTCGTTGCGGCCCGGTGCCTGTCCAAAGGGACGATGGGCGCAACAGGATTTGAACCTGTGACCCCCGGCTTGTAAGGCCGATGCTCTTCCGCTGAGCTATACGCCCTTTTTTCGCTGCGGAAGCGAGGGCGAAATGTAGGGGGTTCTCCCCGATCTGTCAAGCACTGTCACCAGTCCGGTTGTTGGAGTTGCACCGTGGCGTGGCGCATGATCCCCTCGGTCGGCCACAACCCTCCAAGGGGGGTCGCGTACGAATCGGCCCACACCCCGCGCGACGACCTGGGGTTGACTGTTGAGGCGCATGATCCCTCCGGTCGGCCAACCCCACCCGACAGGATTGCCCTCTTGCCATCCCCTGGCAACGCGGGTGTTGGGAAGCTCTTGCACGCTTGGCCCTGGCATTTTACAAGAGCACGGCGAAACCTGTAGGAGATCGCTGGCCATGACTATCGGACCGCTGACCATTCTTTCGGAAGAGGAGAAGATCTTTCGCGACCAGGTGCTGAGCTTCGCTCAGCAACGGGTGGCTCCCTGGGTGCAGGAGATGGACGAGGCGATGGCCCTGCGCCCTGACCTGCTCAAGATGTGCTTCGACCTGGGGCTGATGGCCATCGAGATCCCGGAGAACCTGGGGGGGGCCGGGAGCTCTTTCTTCAACGCCTGTCTGGCCATCGAGGCGCTGGCCTCGGTGGACGCCAGCCTGGCCGTGCTGGTCGATGTCCACAACACGCTGGTGATCAACGCGATCCTGCGCTGGGGCACACCCGAGCAGCGGGAGTCCTACCTGCCCAGGCTGGCCGCCGATACCGTCGGTGCCTACGCACTGAGCGAAGCCACCAGCGGATCGGATGCCTTCGCGCTGAAATGCAGGGCCGAGCGGCGACAGGACCACTGGATCCTCGACGGCTCCAAGCTCTGGATCACCAATGGGAAGGAGGCGGGGATCTTCATCGTGCTGGCCAACGCCAATCCTTCTGCGGGCTATCGCGGCATCACCGCCTTTGTCGTCGAGCGCGGATTCGAGGGGTTCGCGGTCGGCAAGAAGGAGAACAAGCTCGGCATCCGGGCCAGCAGTACCTGCGAGCTGATCTTCGACGGGTGCGTGGTTCCCGACCAGAACGTGCTGGGACCGGTGGGAAAGGGGTACAAGGTCGCCATCGAGACCCTGAACGAAGGCCGGATCGGCATCGGCGCCCAGATGGTCGGGATCGCCCAGGGAGCCTTCGATCACGCCATGGGTTACCTCCGCGAGCGGAAGCAGTTCGATACCCGCATCTGCGACTTCCAGGGGGTCCAGTTCCAGCTTGCCGAGCTGGCGACCGAGATCGAAGCCGCCCGGCTGCTGGTCTACAACGCGGCGCGTTTGCGGGAGGCCGGGGTCCCCTTCTTGACCCAGGCCGCCATGGCCAAGCTGTTCAGCTCCCGAGTGGCGGAAAAGGTCGCCAGCCGTTGCATCGACCTGTTCGGTGGCGTGGGGTACAGCCGGGAGTATCCCGCCGAGAAGTACTATCGAGACGCCAAGATCGGGCAGATCTACGAGGGCACCAGCAACATGCAGCTGTTGACGGTGGCCAGGCAGCTCATCCAGCAGTACGGCGGGTGATGGAGGGTTCGGGAGGAGAGTCGGCGAGCCGGCGTTCACCGACCCGTCGGGTACTCGATGGGACCTCCTGCCTGCCAGAATGGCTCCCGTCCTCCTGGCCGGTCAGCAAATCGAGGTCTGGTGAGCATTTCCAAGTATGCGTGGCAGGATTCGAACCTGCGACCTTTGGCTCCGGAGGCCAACGCTCTATCCAACTGAGCTACACGCACCCAGCGGCCCCTATATAGCGAATCCCGGTCGCCGGTGCAACGGGTAGACAGCCAGGTGGTGATGAGATTCATCCACCGGTCACCGCCTGAACGGTTCCCGGCGGCAATTACCAGAAAGCGCTGCCAGCGGATCCGGAGAAGTTGGTGCTTGGTAGGTGGTGCAAGTACAATGGGTATGGCTCTCTTTCCTGACGGGTCCGATCAGGTATACCATGCGAGCTTGGGGAAAGATCAGTTCGAACCATCGGCTCTGCAGAGCGCTCTGGGAATGGCCAGCTTGAGGAAGGGGCGAGCCCGGTGACAGACAAGAAAGTACCAAAGGCTGCCTTTGTGGCTCGCAAGGGGAAGGAACGGCGAAGGTGGAAGCGTATCTCCGCCAAGATCCGCGTCATTCTCAAGGATGCCGATACCTTTGTCCCCCTGATCACCCGAAACATCGATCCAGGGGGGCTCTTCCTGCAGACCGATGAGCCCAAGGCGCGGCTGGAGCTGGTCAATCTGCGCATCGACATGGGAAAGGGGCAGCAGCCCTTGTCGGCGCTGGGGGTGGTCAAACATGCCATCAACAAGGCCAGGGCCAGAGAACTCAACCGGATCCCCGGAATGGGGATCCAGTTCTACGGGATGAGCGCCTCCGACCAGGCACGCTGGGAGGCCCTGGTCGCCCGTCTGACAGCGGCCGAGGAGGAATCGGCCAGCAAGGCCACCCAGCTACAGGGGGTCATACCAGGCGGAGAAGGCCAGCCAACCGAAGCGACCGGCACGACCGACTCCGAGCCGGAGCCGCCCTCCGCCGAATCGGCGGAGAGGCTCGAGGCCGAGGAGATACCATGGGACGAACAGCTCGAGTTGGAGCCGGAGCCGCCCTCCGTCGAATCGGCGGAGAGGCTCGAGGCCGAGGAGATACCATGGGACGAACAGCTGGAGTTGGAGCCGGAACTGCCCTCCGTTGAATCGGCGGAGAGGATCGAGGTCGAATCGACACCTTGGAATGGAGAGGGGTTGGCCGATCTCTTGGAGGGTGAGCAGGCGGCGGATCTAGACTTCTTGGAGCAGCCCGAAGCGTCGGGGCCACCCCAGGGAGGGCAACCCGATCTCGAGGGAGTCGAGATCCAGGAGAACCTGGCGGATCTCCTGGAAGGCGAAGGGGGCGAACCGCTGTACGAGCTGGTGACCGAGGCGGAGGGAGAGGTGGTGGGTGAGCCGCTGGCGGAGGATCCCTTGCTCCTGGATCAGTCCGGGCTGGCCGAGCTGCTGGAGGGCGATACTCCGCTTCCCGATCTGCAAGCGGCCGCCTGGCCTGCCGAGGGGAGCCCGGGGGAGTACGAGATCCGGCCAACGGACATGGATTCGCTTCGGAACTTCATCGAGCGAGATATCCCGGCCGGCGGTACCTTCCTGTCCACCCCCGACCGGCTGGAGGTGGGTAGTCCGGTTCACCTGGCGCTGTTCCATCCCGAGACAGAGGAGGCCTTCCCGATCGAAGGGGTGGTGGTGCGAGTTCTTGCTGGTTCTGGTTTACAGCCGGGCGGTCTCTCCATCCGTTTTGAGGGCTTGACGGCGTTGCACAGGGAGGGGCTGGAGAAGTTCGTCATTTATGGCTTCAACGTCCTGTAGATCCACCCAGGGCTGTCACCCGACATACCCCATCAGGGAGATGGTATCGGGGAGTGCTCCCTTCGGACTGGAACCTGCCGATCTTTCTGCCGAGGCACCCTGGTCACCTATTGCGCACAGGTGGGAGGTACCGGCATGACGGCAGTGAACCCGCGTCCCACACCGGCCTTGCCGACCAGGTTTCACCGGGTACACCTGATCGGGATTTGCGGGACGGCGATGGCGGCTCTGGCTGGCATGCTCAAAGAGCGGGGTTACCTGGTCAGCGGGTCGGACACCATGGCCTATCCGCCGGTGAGCGATCTCCTGGCCGGCTGGGGGATCCCGATCCAAGCGGGGTTCTCCGCCCAACACCTGGAACCGAGGCCGGACCTGGTCGTGGTGGGCAACATCTGCCGCAAAGACAATCCGGAGGTACTACAGAGCCTGGAGTTGGGCATCGCCACCTTCAGCCTGCCGGAGGCGCTGCGTCTCCTTTTTTTGGCGGGCAAGCGACCTGTCGTGATCACCGGAACGCACGGGAAAAGCACTACCAGTGCCCTGGTGGCCTGGTTGCTGGCCCATGCCGGTTTCGATCCCGGCTATCTGATCGGTGCGGTTCCGCTCAACTTCGGTTCCAACTACCGACTGGGCCAAGGGCCGCACTTCGTGGTGGAAGGAGATGAGTACGACACCGCCTACTTCGACAAGGTGCCCAAGTTCTGGCACTACCCCGCCGAGTTGGCGACCATCAACAATATCGAGTACGACCACGCCGATATCTACCCCGATATCGAATCCATCGAGCGGGTTTTTCAAACGTTTGCCGCCCGGGTGAACTCGAACGGGATCCTCTGGATCAACGGAGATTGTCCCAGAAGCCGGGCTGCCGCCCAGAAGGCCACCGCCCGCGTGCGAAGCTTCGGGCTGACCGATGGTTGTGATCTCACCGCGAGGGCGGTGTGCCTGGAGGGAAACAACACCCGCTTCGACCTGGTGCTGGAGGGCCGCCGGCTGGGACCTCTCCACAGCCCGCTGTTTGGCGACCACAACCTGAGAAACGCACTGGGCAGCATCGGGATTGCGCTGGATGCGGGTCTCGACCTGGGACAGATCGAAGCGGCTCTTCCCGGGTTTCTCGGGCTCGCCAAGCGGCAACAGATCAAGGGCGAACAAGGAGGGGTGCTGGTGATCGATGATTTCGCCCACCACCCCACGGCGGTACGAGAGACACTCAAGGCGATCCGGCAGCGGTTTGCCGATCGGCGCCTGTGGGCGGTGTTCGAGGCAAAAAGCAACACAAGCCGCCGCGCGGTGTTCCAGCAGGAGTATGCGGCCGCCTTCGATGCGGCGGACCGGGTGATCTTCAGTCAACCCTGGAAAAAGGATGACCTGCCGGAGTCCGAGAAGCTCTCCCTTCCGAAGCTGGTGGAAGACATCGAGCGCAGAGGGAAACCGGTCAAGCTGATCGCGACCGTGGAGGAGATCATAGAGGCGTTGGCTGGGCAGGTTCGTCCGGGGGATGTGGTGGTCGGCCTGAGCGGCAGCGACTTCGGCGGCTTTCACGCCAAGCTCTTGAGCCGGTTGAGGGCCAGCCGGTGAGGGCATCGGAACCCTCGACCTGCAACGGGGAGAATGCGGGCGGGCTCAAGCTGGAGTTCAAGCCGGCGTTCGTCCTGCTGTCCAGCTTGCTCTTTGTCTCGTTGTTGTTCGGATTCGGACGACTCGGTTTCTTTCACGCCAAGATCGCTCCCCACCTGGCGGGGCGGCCGGATGTCGACCTGATTGGCCATATCTACCTGGCTGGCTGTAGCGTCTTGACCCGAACCATCCTGCCGCTGCTCTGTATCGTGCTGGTATTGAAGGAGCGGCCCTCAAACTACGGCTTTCGACTCAAAGGCTCGGGAGGCTTGGGTCGGATCTACCTGGTGCTGCTGGTTTTCATGGTGCCGGTGCTGTTTCTGGCGTCGGGCATGGAGTCTTTTTCCCGGCGGTATCCACTGTACTCCGGTGCAGGTCAGAGCCTGGGGCACCTTTTGATCTACGAGGCGAGCTACTTCTTCGTCTTCCTGTCGGGGGAGAGCTTCTGGCGGGGCTACCTGGTGTTCGGTCTGGAGAAGACCTTCGGGTACTACTCCATCGCCATCATGGCGATCCCCTACGTGATGATCCACCACGGCAAACCGATGCCGGAGGCGATGGGTGCACTGGTAACCGCCTGCATCCTGGGATACCTGGCGCTCAAGCACCGGTCCTTCTGGCTGGGAGTGGCCTTGCACTTTTCGGTAGCCATGGGCATGGACCTGCTATCGTTGTGGCGCAAGGGACTGCTGGGGGGGCTGGACTGGTAAGACGGGGGAGGATCTTCCAGTACGACTCGGAGCTGCAGGTTTTTCGACCGGTGATCCGCCAGCGGATGGACTGAACCCCTCGAATCTGAGTGCCCGCTCTGCTACCGGTGACTTGGTTGGCTCGGTGGCCTTCGCCAACCCGTGCCATCAACGAGGTCCAGCCAAGGTTCTTGCCCGCGGACCTGTTGTTGGGCTACATAACACCAGATGATCATACTGAGACATCTCACGTTCATTGCCGTCTTCTTCGCTCTTGCTCCGCTGGCAGCTGCCCAGCCAGAGCAGCCGCAGCAAGATCTGCTGGAGTACGGCGTCTGGCTGGACTACAACAGCGGCCTGAGGAACCTGAACATCCGATCCATCGCCGTGGATCCAGGGCACGCCAGCCGACTGTACGCCGGCGCCAGAGGCATTCTGTATCGCTCGTTGAACGGCGGGATGAGCTGGGAGATCGTATACAACCTGCGGGCCTCCGGCCAGCGTTCCGTCGGTGAGGTCGAGCGACGCACCTACGATGTCGGCACTATCGAGGATCTGACCGACGATCAACTCCAGGAAGTGAACGATCTGTTCGAGGAGTTGGAGCAGGACCAGTATATCAAGCTGGAGGAGGAGTACGGCGAGTACCTGGCGACCCTGATCCTCGACGAGTTGCAGGACGACCTTTTGGAGCAGGCTCTGGAGGAGATCCTGTCACAGGAGGCGGCCACGGCGGGACCGCGAGAGATCGCTCCGGAAGCCGCTGATCCCCTTCGGGACAACGTGTTCACCCAGATCCTCGTGGACCCTCGCGAGACCAACCAGGTCTACGCCGTGGCAGGCCAGGGTATCTACCGCTCACAAGACTACGGCGCGAGCTGGGAGCTGATCAGCCTGGGCGTGGGCAGAACGGAGGAGCGGTTCACCTCGCTGGCGCTGGGAGAGGGCACCTTGGTGGTGGGAACGACCAGCGGGGCGCTGGTCAGTCTGGACAACGGCGCGAGCTGGGAGCGGATCCCCGGTCCCCCATCCTCCGCCTCCATCGCCTTCGTGGCATCCTCTCCCACCTACCCGCAGTACCTCTACCTGGTGGGCGATGGCCGGCTCTATCGGAGCCGTGACGGGGGGAGATCCTGGCTTCCCCGGACCGTTCTGCCGGCTGTCCGGCCCGGCGAGATCAACAACCTGGTGATCGACCCCGACAACTCGAACCGGCTGCTGGTCGCGACCGCTTCCGGGGTTCAGGAGACAAACGATGGAGGAGATGCCTTTCGGCTGATCGCCTCCACCGGCCTGCGCGATCGGAACGTGCGGTGGCTTGCCCTCTACCGCTCGGCTCTGGTGGTGGGAACGGAAGATGGGATCTACAGCATGAGTGGCGAGGCAGGCGTCTGGCTGGACCTCGACCAGGGCTTGCCGGCTGCGACCATCTACCAGGTGGCGGTGGGACCGGATGACCACATCTGGATCGCCTCCGGCCAGGGCATATACCAGCTGATGCATCCCTGGGAGATGATCTCGGGTCAGGAGCAGGCACGACGGGCCAGTGAGATGTTTGCTGCCGAGCCGGACCTCGGCCGGACACTGGCGGCCGTCTTGACCTACTACGGGTACCATGACCTGCCGGTGGATTCCTGGGCGACCCGACTGTGGTGGAGCCGGTTTCTGCCGACGGTACGGGTGGAGTACCGGGTCGATCAGCAACGGCGCGAAACCGCCGATTACGTCTATGATTCGGCCGGACTGTCCAACCTGGATGGGCTGGACCTCAGGCGGCAGGATGATGGGGAGTTGCGAGTCATGGGGCTCGTCGATCTCTACGACCTGGTGATGGAGCCGCGGGAGATGTCGGTACGGCAGGAAGGGGAGCAGCTGGTCAAGCGGCGAAGCCGGCTGGTGCGGCGCCTGTTGCGGTTGTATACCACCAGACAGAACCTGGTGATGCGGATCGCCGAGGGGCGAAATACCACCATCGCGAGAGTCTTGATGGACCAGATGGTGTTGGCGGAGCTGACGGCGCGTCTGGACGCCATGAGCGGAGGGTTCTTCTCGGCCTACAGCCGCATCGCCGGGCGTTAGCGCAACGTGCGGTTGCCGTCGAGGCCGACGGTCAGAACCGAGACAGAGTTACCAGGGCGGATCGACCGCCCTGCCGCGGAGGTTACCAATGAAGCAGTCGATTGTCCCATTCGGGCTTGCCCTCTTGTTGCTGCTGTCCGGAACGGCTCTGGCACAGTCTCCCCAGGAGATCCTCGACCAGTTCGCCGCCGAACCGACCATCCTGGAGGTACAGGAGGCTGCCGCCGCCTACGCCCATATCGATGACGACCAGATCGGGCGCTGGACCACCCGCGCCGATCTTTCGGCGCTACTGCCTCGCCTTCGGGTCCAGTACTGGATGGACTACCAGGACGACGAACAAAAGGATGATGCACAGGTCTTCTCTGCCACAGCCGATGGCCTGCTTTTAACCCGAGTGGACCGCGACGTGCGCATCGAGGATGACAACGAGATCCGAGTGCGACTCCAGGGGGATTGGGACCTCAGGGATCTGGTGTTCAACCCCGATCTGCTGCGGATCAGCAGGGAGCGAAGCAACCTGGTGGAGCTGCGGGAGGAGATCCTCACCACGGTGACCAGCCTGTACTTCGAGAGAAGGCGCTCCCAGATCCAGAGCATCCTGGATCCGCCCTCCAACGCCATGGAGCGGTTGCGCCGGGAGCTGGAGATCCAGCAGCTCACCGCGGGGATCGATGCCCTGACCGGCGGCTGGTTCAGCCAGCAGCTGTCTCAAGCCGGCGTGCCGACCTACTAGGATCGAGGTTGCCTGCGGTCGCACTTGGGCGGTCGGATCGCGGTGATCCACCGGTGCCGGTCGCCTGTTGCCAGCCCCATCATCTGACCAGGGGCGATCGGTGTGGGAGGTGACCCGGGACTGCAGAGCGCGCAGGTGTCTACCGTGATCACGTGCAAGAAGTGCGGCCGGGAAAACGAGGACCACTTCAACTTCTGCCTGAGCTGTGGCGCCAACCTCCGGCTGCAGCGGGTGGCAGCAGGAGAAGAGGAGGAACGGACCTGCCCCCAATGCCACTCCCCAGTGCCCCTCAGCCATGCGTTTTGCGGGCAGTGTGGGGCTCGACTCGGGGGGAAGCCAGCTCCCGTCTCCCCGCAGACGGTGACCCCGGACGAGGATCTCACGCCTGCCGAACCTGTGGTCTCCCCCCTCTCCACCAGGTCAAAACTGGTGCTCATCCAGCCCGATGGGAGCCTGGGAGAGAGCCTCGGGCTGGCGAACGGCCGAAACGTGTTCGGTCGCCTGCATGGTCCCGGCGCGTTTCGAGAGGATCCGTTCCTCAGCCCCGAACACGTGGCCTTCGACCTGGAGGAGGATAGCCTGGTGGTGACCGATCTCGACAGCCTGAATGGGATCTTCGTGCGCATCGTGGAACCCACGCCGCTCGTCCATCTCGATCGACTGCGGATCGGCAGGCAGTTGTTGGAGTTCCAGGTGATCCCGGCCGAGCCGGAAGATCTCTCAGCCGAGGAGCAGGAACCAAGAGCACTGGGCGCACCCCTGGGAGATGCCTGGGGCAGACTGGTGCGGACTTCCAGCCCATCAAGCAGCGTCCAAGCTTTCCTGTTGACGCATACCGAGGAGGTCATCGGCCGGGAGAGGGGTAGCATCCTGTTTCGCGACGACGGGTTCGTCAGCAGCCGCCATGCGCGGATCACCTGCAGCTCGGGCGGGTTCATCGTGGAGGATCTGCGTAGCTCCAACGGAACATTTCTCAAGATCCGGGGCCGATACAACGCCTCGGATGGCGACCTGTTTCTGATCGGTCAGCAGCCTCTACGTGTCTACCTCGCGACCTGAGCAGCCGATCTGCTGCCACCCGGGAAGAGACGGGGCACCAGGAGGCATCCAACACCTGACCAGACAAGGGAGCGCTCCTGGCTGAGGACCCTCGGGCCATCACCCGACACCCGGTCTGGTTGCCGCTGGTCGACGATCGCTCCAGCAATATCGATTCCGCTACCCGCAAGGGAGAAAAAACCCTGTGTGAGACGGGCCGATACCAAAGCCGCCGATCGATGGCGGGAAGAGGGGTGGCATGGACATGAGGAGCAGCAGAACCTGGGGAATCTGGCTGCCATCCTGGTGTGTGTTGGCAGCCCTGTCGGGCTGGGCCTGTCCCAGGCCCGTTGCAGTCGAGCGCCCGCTTCTGGAGGCTCCGGATCTCACGGCCGCAGGGATGACGCCGGTCGTTGACGGCCCGCTGGCACCGGTCCTTCAAGCATACCAACAAGGGGACTGCCCGCTGATGCTCCAGCTTTCCCTGGAGCTGATGGACTCCATCCGGGGGGAGGTAACCGAGCGGTTCCATCCGGAATCCAGGCAAGGGGTTCCCGCGGTCGAACTGCGGGAGGTGCTGACGCGCTACCTGCATGGATCGCCGCCCCTGGTGGAGATGGGGACCAATGGCTTCGAGTTCTCTCGATCCTGGATGGAGGCGGTGGCCTTCTGCCTGGTCCAACAGGACCGCCTGGAAGAGGCGGCGAACATCTATCTCGATCTGTGCCGTGACCGGCCAGAAGCCGCGACCCTGTGGCCGCTAACGCTGGTATACGGGTGGTCGGGACAGCGGGAGTCCGCCCTCCAGATCCTGAGGAGCTGGCCCGAGGACCAGCCTGTACCCCTCGGTTACGCGGAGGTTCTCGAACGGTTGGAGCGGGGGGAGGCAATCCCCCAACGCCTGCCTTAGGGGTGCCAGAAAACCGGTTCGCACTGCTGCGACGTCCGGTTGGCCGCATGACCGGGGTACACCTCGGAAGACAGACTCTCTTTTCTTCGATGGTTATCCTAATATAAGAAGGTTGACAAACCCGGGATGAGGCAACGGTAGGTGGGCTTTTTGGAGGCCAACAGAGACGCGATCCTTGTCGTGGCGGTGGTCTTGCTGCTGCTGCTCCTGGTGGTGCGCAAGCTGTTCTGGAAGCGGACAGAGAAGGAAGAGTTCGGTCAGGGGCTGGACCGGGAATCGCTGCGATTACTACGGGCCAAAAAGCAGTCTGGTGACGATCTCTCCCTGGCCGATGCCCTTTTCAACCTGGAACGGTACGAGAAAGCGGCCGAGCTGTACGATCGACTGAACTACCAGACCCGCGCGGCCGAAGCATACGAGCGGGCGGGCAAGGTCTCCAAGGCGGTCCATGTCCTGCGACGGGCCGGCTTGAGGGACAGAGCTGCCCAGGTGGCCGCCAGCCACGGCTTGTACTCGATCGCCGCTGAGGAGTACGCCCAGCTGGGCCAGATGGATCGCGCAGCCGAGTGCTACCTGAAGACCGACAACCTGAAGCGCGCAGCCGAGTTGTACGAGCAGCTCGGCCGACATCGCGACGCGGGAAAGCTCTTCGCCCGGCTGCGGGAGTACGAACCAGCGGCCGACAACTTCGCCCAGTACTTCGAACAGCAGTATCGCTTCGCTCGCGGTGATCTCTCGGCCATCGAAGATGGGTGCAAGGTGGGTCACCGGGCGGCGACCTACTACAAGGAGCTGGGGCGCATCAAGGAGGCGGTCGATCTGTTCAGGCGAGCGGGTTTCTCCAAGGAAGCCGCCGAGCTCCTGCTGGAGCAAGGCAGGTTGAGGGAGGCTGCCGATGTCTGCTTCGACACCGGCGAGATGCGAAGGGCTGCCGAGCTCTTCGATCAGATGGGTGATCGGAAGAGGGCCAACGCCTGTCGTGCGGAGCTGGCGCTCAAGGCGGGGGACCAACGGGGTGCTGCCGCCCTGTTCGCAGCCGCTGAGGAGCCTCTGCGTGCCGCCGAGCTATACTACCAGGTGGGGGAGCTGGCCGGAGCAGCCAGGTTGTACGAGGAAGGAGGAGACTTCATCTCCGCCGCCGAGATCCTGGCCGATCGGGGAGAAACCCGCAAGGCTGCCGAGCTATACGCCAAGGGCGGTCAGAGTGAGGAATCGGCGCGGCTTTACGAGCTGGTTGGCGAGTTCCAGCTGGCGGTGGCCGGATGGGAGGAGTCGGGCAACTACCTCAAGGCGGGGGTGCTGCTCTTCCAGAACGGCAAGAAAGAGGAGGCGCTCCAGGTGCTGGCCAGGATGGGGGAGTTCGGCCAACACGCCAGCCAGGCTCGCTGGCTGGAGGGGAGTATCCTGTTCCAGCTGGGTCGGGTAGAGGAGGCCAAGATCAAGTTCCAGGAGGCACTGGGCGGCGAATCGCCCGATCACCATAACCTGGACATCGTGTACAACCTGGGACGTTGCGCCGAGCTGTCGGGCGAGTTCGCCGAAGCGATCAAGCTGTACGACTCGATCCTGTCGGTCAACAACAGCCACCAAAATGCCAAATCCCGCGCCGATGTCCTGCGCAAGCAAATGAGCGGGGCCCAAGGCAAGCTTTCGGCTCTCTCCTCGGCGAAGCGAAACGGCCGAGGTCAGGGCCAGGCCGCCGCCAGCGGTAACCTCGGCATCGCAGCCAACCGCCTGCTCAAGGCGCGCTACGAGATCATCGAGGAGATCGCGAGAGGCGGCATGGGTATCGTGTATCGCGCCCGGGATACGGTGTTGAACCGGATGGTGGCTTACAAGATCCTGGGAGAGAACCTCAAGCACAATCGGACCGCCGTGGAGTACTTCCTGCGCGAGGCAAGAGCGGCGGCTGCCATGACCCACCCCAACATCGTGATGGTGTTCGACGCCGGTGAGCAGGATGACGAGTACTACATGGCCATGGAGTACGTAGAGGGCGAGACCCTGAAAAGCGTGATCAGGAGGTCCGGCCCCCTGGATGATGCCATGCTGCGCTTCATCATCACCAACGCCTGCCGAGGCCTGGCCTACGCCCACGACAAGGGGCTGGTCCACCGCGACATCAAAAGCGGCAACCTGATGATCACCAAGGACAATGCGCTCAAGATCATGGACTTCGGGTTGGCCAAGTTCGTCGAGGAGGCCAGCGAGGACCACACCCGAGCCATCGGGACCCCCTACTACATGTCTCCTGAACAGATCCTGGGGAAAAACCTGGACGGCCGCAGCGATATCTACAGCCTGGGCATCACCCTGTTCGAGTGTGCGACCGGCAAGGTCCCTTTTGCCAAGGGCGACCTCAGCTATCACCACCTCCACACCGCGCCACCCCGCGCAAAGAAGCTCAATCCCCAGGTGGCCGACGACATCGACGAGGTCATTCACCGCGCCATCCAGAAGAAGCCCGAGGATCGATTCCAGCATGTCGGCGAGATCGCCCAGCTTGTCCAGGAGACTTGACAAGCCTGCTCCAGATCCAGGTATTTGCAGCCCGTGAGACGACTGGACCATCGCCACCGTTCTGTTCGCCTGGTGCTCTGGGGTGCCTTGCTGGTCATCCTGGTGCTGGGCTATCTCGATCGCCATCCTATACGCCTCGCCAACCAGGCTCCCGAGAGCGCGGGAATGCCGAAGCGACTGGAATCCGGATCGGACGTCCGGGTGGTGGTCTGGAGCGATGAGATCACGCGCAGTGCGGAGGCGGGGCGTTTCGACGAGGTGGACTGGAGCTGGATCTGGGTGGATCTCCTGCAGTCGGAAGTGGGGCCGGTCCAGGTCATCGAGGCGGAGGAACTGACAGCACAGACCATCGATGGCGCCCGTTTCATCGTGGTGACCCGCAGCGCCGCGGTGCACCCCGAGGTGATGAATGCAACCCACTTGCTGGAGCGGTTCGTGAACCAGGGGGGGGTATTGCTGCTAGAAAGGCCAGAGGGCTCTCTGCGCACTGTTTTTTCGGCCGATGGTCGGGGCGGTACCCGGACACCTACCGCGATCACCCAGGTATCGGGGGTCTCGGACGACCTGGCCGAGGCCCTCCAGCAGATGCCCCTGTTCACCCGCTTTGTCGGTTCGACCGGTCCGCTGCAGGATGCCGAAACCCTGCTGTCCATGGATGGCGCACCGGTGGTGTACCGCAACGCCCGTGCCGAAGGGTGGGTGATGACGGTGGACTTCAATCTGCCTCTTGCCGTGGTCAGCCTTCGGCAGGGTCGTCCGACGGACACCGAGTTGACGGTACAAGCCGCCGACCCCTCGGGGGCGGTGCGGGTGACCGATCTGGTGGCGGATCCGCAGGTGCTGGAGGCCCAACTGCCCTACGTGGATCTGCTGGTCCACTTCATGATCCAGGTGGTTCTGGCCGGTCAGACCGCGTTGCCAGGGTTCTGGTACTATCCCGATGGAGCGCCTGGTGTGCTGCTTCTGTCACACAACGTGTACCAGCATGGCGATCGCGCCATCTGGCTGGCGGATTACGAGGCGGAGCAGGGAGCCTCCAGCACCTTCTACTTCACCTTTCACGCCTTGCCCGGCCCGGAGGCGATGTCCGAGCTGCTCTCCCGATCGGGTGAGGCGGCCGTCCTCTGGGAGCTGGGCAATGAAAAGGAATATCAGAACCGTCAGCCGGTGGGGCTGGGAGGACTCCATCCGTTCTATCGCCAGATCAACCTGGTTGACCATCGGATCGCGCTGAGCCAGCAGCAGGCAACCCACGAGGCGATCTGGGGTGCCCGCATTCGAGATGGGCGTTGGTCTGGCCACTACAGTCAGAACTTCCGGAGGATGGCCGCTGCCGGTCTGCACTACGACAGCTCGTTGGGAGCGACCCCCGCCCAGCCGCTCCCGGTTCTGGCCTATCGACAGGGGACCGGTCGCCCATACCCCATCTACGATACCAACGGGCTTCCCCTGGGGTTGTACGAGGTACCGCTGGTGGCATGCGGCATCGCCGAGCCCGAACGGATCGACGACCTGCGGGTGTTGCTCCAGGACAGCCAACGGCGCAGCCACCAGGCCATCGCCGTGAACATCGATGCCGACTTCCTCCAGCGCCAGGGCGCGTTGCAGAGCTTCGACAACTGGCAGCAGCTCATTGCACTGGCAGGAGAACGATCCCACCGGGTCATGGCCAGTGGCGCCCTGATCGGTTTTCTAAAAGCGAAGAGTGCCACATCGCTTCAGAGCCGGATCGAGACGAGGCCGGCTACGGAGGAACGCGACGTCCAGGAGTTGGTCATGACCCTACAGACGCAGGGGGACGGTGAGGGGTTGTGGATCCGCATCCCCCGACGAGTCGGGGAGCGTCGGCTGCGTCTGGTTCGAATGCGGGATCATGCCCAGGCCGAACCGATGGCCTACCGAGAGATCGAGACACGCAACGGCGAGGTGTTCGGGCAAGAGTTCGCCCTGTTTGAACGGCCGCCCAGCGGCCAGCCGGTCGAGGCGGTCTATCGATGAGACGGCGGAAGTACATTCCCTTGCGGGTGGCGTCCCGGGAGTCCAGGCTGGGTGGACTCAAGCTGCACCTGCTGGCCATCGTGGCCTTCCTGCTGGCGGGCTTGCTGTTTTATGTCAACCGGCATCCGATCCATTTTGGAGGCCCGGATGGCCAGGAGGCTTCAGGACAACCCATGCCCCCACCGGGAGAAGGCGACGTGCTGTTGCTGCTTCCTTCCTCGGAATCGGCGCGGGAGGCCTCCAGCTTCGAGGCGATCGACTGGTCTTCCAACTGGTACAACATTCTGACCCAGGAGTTCGGCGTGTTCCGTGCCCTCGATCGAGGGCGGATCACCCGGGACGAGATCGGCGAGGCCAACCTGGTGGTCATTCCCGCCAGCGTCAGTCGGAACATGAGTGCGGGTGAGGTCGCCACCCTGGAGCCGTTCGTCCTGTCCGGCGGACGGCTGCTGGTCGAGCTGCCGACCGGGGTTTTCGAGACCTTGGTGGGGGTGACGGTCGACCCTGCAAGCTACCGGTCATCCCGCAGAATCACCGCGTTTGACGGGGCGGTGGTGAGGGGAGAGTTGCGGGACGACGTCATCCAGGTGCCGCTGAGGACTATCCTGGCGCCCCTGGAGGTGGCGCAGATCTCCGGACGCCAGGAGTTCGAGGTGATCCTGGAGGTGGACGGCCTGCCGGCCTACCTGAGGCGAACCTTGGGGGATGGCGAGGTCTATGCGTTGTTTTTCGATCTGGCCAGAGCGGTGGCAGCCATCCAGCAAGGGGTGCCGGCCGTTGACTGGGAGATCGCAAGGCCTTCGGTGGTGTTGCCCGCGGGCTACACGAGAACCGCCTCGCTGCTGGTGGACCCGCGTATTCGCAGGGCTGGTGCGCCCTATGCGGATCTGCTGGAACGCAGCATCCTGCAGGTGATCACGGCACGCCATCCCATGGGAAGGGTCTGGTTGTTTCCCAACAGTGCGCCTGGAGCGCTGGTGATGACCCATTCGGCCATACCCACCCTGGCCATCGGGGAGTACCTGACCCGGTGGGAGGAGGAGAACCGCCGACCCTCTACCGTATTTCGTTCCATGGAGACGGCCAGGCAGACCGCGCCCCTTCGGAGCAGAGAGGGGTTGCTGTTGATCCCCGAAGAGGCGCCCTACGTTCCGGTCGCCCCCATCGGCCTGTGGAGATTCACCCCCTTGGGGGAGAGATTGAACCTGCAGCAGCAGGTGGAATGGATGAGACAGGAGACCTCCCTCCCCCTCATGTCGCGGTTGAGCGAAGGATTGTGGCGTTCCGAGTATGGCCAGAGTTTCCGTATCCTGTCCGCCCTGGGGGTGGACGTGGACTCCAGCTATGGTCCCGCTTTTCATGCGACCGACCTGGAGGCGACCGACGGCTACTGCTTCGGGACCGGCCTTCCTTTTTTTCCGGTGGACCGCAACGGGTTGCTGCTCGATGTGATGGAGGTGCCTGTCGTTCTCCACGATGGAACCACCTTGAACGAGAGCTGGGTGGAGGGCATTCTCCAGAAAGCGGGGAGGCAACACAACGAGCTGGTCCTGGCCGACTGGCGGACCGGCACCATGAGCAACGTCCCCCGCGCTTCCGTGGTGTCCATCTGGCGCTCCCTCTTCCAACAGGCCACCAGTCTGGGACTCTGGATCACCGACCTGACCGGCTTCGTGGAGTTCTGGAGGTTGCGCAGCCAGGTCCAACTACACTCCAGCTTCCTCACGGCAGAACGACGGTTGTCCATCTGGGTCAATGTTCCCGCCGCTACCGACCCCCTGGGAGCAACCATACGACCTTCCCTGGCATTCGAGGCTCGCTACGAGGGTCGATCGTTGGAGCGGATCACCCTGGACGGGCAGGACATCGCCTTTTCCCAGCTGGAACGAAGCGGAGACGGCGTACTGGCGATCGTCAGTCTTCCCGAGGGTTCCAGTCGGATCGAGGTCATCTACCAGGGACCCATCGAGCTGCCGCCTTGAGCTGAGCGCCGCAACCTGTCCATCCGGACGGGTCATTTCTCGCGATTTGGCTTGCGCCTGCGGTCGCGTCCGGGCCGGTAGTGTCGGCGGGGGGGCGAGGTCTCCTCGCCGGCTTGCGGTGGAGTTTGCTGGGGCTGTGGTGTGGAGGAGGGCTGACCGCCGCGTTCCTGGGGCGAGGGGCCATCCCGGTTCCCTTGTGGCCTGGGCGAAGGGGAAGGGCGGTCGGAAGAGGCTTCCGGCGGATTGACAGGCTGTGATCCCTGGGATGTCGATGCGCCTCGGCGTCCTCTTCGCCTTCGGCGGCTGCTGCGCTGGCTGTCGGGCGCCCCGGCCTGCGCGGGGCGGGGGGGTGATTCCGTCGATCCCGTTCTCTCCCTGCCGGATCGAGACCTCGAGGAAGGCTCTGTGGGAGTCTGTCCGCGGGCCATGCCGCTACGGGACCGCGGGTGTGGTCTCGGTGCGGCGGTTTCCCGATCTGCGCCCTCCCGGATCCTGGGGGATGAGGGGCTGGTGGTCGGTTCGGAAGTGACCTGCAGCTCGGAAAACGAGGTATCGGGTTCGTTTCCTTCCCACAGGTACTCCTCCTCCGGCTGTGAGACCGTGGGGGCGACGGCGGCCGGTCGTTTGGGCCGAGCGGCGTGGAGCTGCTTGATGTCTTGAGGTCGAAGAATGGTGTCGTTGTCCACTCGGACCTCGTGGAAGGCGAAGGTCTCGCTGGCGCCATTTGCCAGGACCACACGGACGGTGCCCTGGAGGAGATCGACCTCGCTCACCACGCCGGCGCCTTTCTCGGTCTCTACAGCGCGATGAATGTGAGGGGCGCTCTGACGGGCCTTGAGGTACACCTCGTGCTCATAGACCAGGCAACACATGAGCCGCCCGCACATTCCCGAGACCTTCTTGGGGTTGAGGGTAATCCCCTGGTCCTTGGCATGGCGGATGGAGATGGAGGAGTGGTTCTTCAAAAAGGAGCAACAGCAAAGCTGCTTGCCGCAGTGGCCGATCCCCCCGATGAGACCGGCGCCATCTCGGACCCCGATCTGCCTCATCTCGATCCGTGCACCGAACTGGCGGGCGAGGTCCCGCACCAGCTGGCGAAAATCGATGCGGTGCTCGGCGGAGAAATAGAAGAGGATCCGGCTCCGATCGAGCAGGTACTCCGCCAGGCAGAGCTTCATGTTGAGGTTGCGGGCCTGGATCCGCTTCACGCAGTGGAAAAACGCCTCCTTGGCCTTCTCCCGGTTGCGCCGATGTTGCTCGATGTCGGCCTGGCTGGCCCGCCGGATGATGCGCCGGATGCGCCCCCGATCGAGCAGCTGGCGCTGGACGAACCCGTTGACCACCCCCAGCATCGGTCCCTTGGAGGTGTCGGCGATCACCTGGTCTCCGGGTACCAGGAGCAGCTCTCCCGCGTCAAAGGGCTCGTGGAAAGGGGTGTCCCCCAGTCTCACCTGGACCGTGTTGGTCAGACACTGTCGTCCCCCAAATGGGCGCCGTTGCTTCCTGTCAGCCGAGTCGGGTGCCAGGATGCGCGCGGTGTCGGAAGGATCGTTGGTGTTGCCCTGCGTCAAGGGGTTGCCCTTCATGGCGCCGCCATCTCGAGTGACGCCATCAACCTTGAGACCCCTGTAGGGGGTTTGGTATGGCCACCGTGATGGCGAGGTTCTCCAGGACGAGACGCGGCGTGACATTGCCAACCAGCGCCAGCTCGGCATCCCGTACCGCTTTCAGCATGGCCCATAACCGGGTCCAGGTCAATTCCCGGGGCAACTCGCCGAGCAGAGAGGCCATGTGGGGAGCCAACAACCACCGGGTCGAGGCTCCCCCCTTGCGGCAACACAGGTCTCGGAGAAGAAATTTCAACATCTCCAGCAAATTCCGGGTGTGCTCCCGCTGAACCGTCAGACTGCCACCTCCCGAACGGGCGCCACCCTCCACCGCCTGAGACCAGAGCCCGAATGATAGGACGGCAGAGGCTGGGGATTCGGCCAGGGCAAAGAAATCCCGGAAGAACTCCCGGTGATTCTGGAAGGCCGGATCCTCCATGAGCGCCAACGCCTTTCCGGGACTTCCCCCACTGAAGGTGGCGGCCACCTCCAGGTCGGAGGAGATCGGTCGCAACCGTTCGAGCACGCGGCGGACCTCCTCCTTGGACAGGGGCCGAAACGGCACATGCTGGCATCGAGAAACGACCGTGGGGAGCAGCTGCGACCGATTGGCCGCCACCAGGAAGAACCAGGAACGGGCCGGAGGCTCCTCCAACAGCTTGAGCAACGCGTTGGCGGCCTCGGGTGTCATACGCTCGGCATCGTCCAGCAAGGCGCAGCGCGCACCACCCTGGAAGGAGCCGAAGCTCCACTCGCGACTCAACCTCCGGATCGATTCGATCTTGATGGCAGCCAGGCCGGCGTCCACCTCGACATAGTCGGGGTGCGAGCCGGCCCTGACCTGGATGCAGTCCGGGCAGCGGTGGCAGGGATGACCTATCGTTCCTTCCTGACAAAGCAGGGAGTGGCATAGCAGTCGCGCAGCGGTCGCCTTGCCGATGCCGGGAGGGCCGGTCAACAGGTAGGCGTGATGAGCTCGGCCCTGGGAAAAGGCCTCCTGCAGCCGGTACAGGACCTGCTCGTGACCGACCAGGGAGTCGAAGGAACCGACGGGCAGGTTCTGAGGGGAAGCGTCCTTCACGTATGCGCCCCAGGAGATCGAAAATGATGGAAGCGGTTGTGCCAGAAAGCTCAATCCGTTTTGCTTTCCACGCGATTTCGATATGATAGATCCGGTTGACCCGTCAAGGAACCCCAAAGGAGCTACCATGAACACGCTTGTACGTCGCTGTCTCCCCGCAGTCCTGGCTCTGGTTGGGATGCTGGGAATATCGGTGGCTGCAGCCGCCCAACCGTTCGTCGACATCAATACCGCCACAGCGCAAGAGCTGCAGACCTTGCCTGGCATCGGTCCCGCCAAGGCTCAGGCGATCTTGGAGTACCGCAATACCAACGGTCCCTTTCAGAGCATCGAGGAGATCGACAATGTCCCCGGCATCGGCCCAGCAACCATGGCCAACATCCGTCCCCTGATCACCGTGGGATCGGGCGACCAGGCTGGACCGGTCCCATTGGCCCAGCCGGTCCAGGTGGACGAGGAGCCGACCATCGACCTCAGGGAAGACCCCGACAGCAGCGTGGGAGAACCCGCTCCTGCCGCCCCCCGCCAGCAACCGACGGGGAGTTCGGCGGGCGGCTCCGACCTGCTGAACATCAACACCGCCACGGTGCAGGAGCTGCAGACCTTGCCCGGCATCGGCCGAACCAAGGCCGAGGCGATCGTGGAGTACCGCAACACCAACGGACCGTTTACCGCCACCGAGCAGCTCGACAACGTACCGGGTATCGGCCCGTCGACCCTCGCCAACATCCTCCCGCTCGTCACCGTGGAATGACTGAAACGGACGGCGTGTGGTAGCCGGCCTTGAGCGATGCCACAAGCGCGCCGCCTGGGCATATCTCCTCCCCCGAGACGGAGTCCGGGGGAGGTGTCGCGGAGCGACGGAGGGGGCGATCCTAGCCTCTGGCCGAGCTCTCCTCCCCCGAGGCTTTGAGCGGAGTGAATCGAATTGGCTAGCTTCCCGCCCGAAGTGCCAGAATCCAGACGACAAGCAGGAGAGCGGCCAAGAGGATGGCGAGTGCCAGAGCGTAAGGGTCGGGACGGATGCGACGCCTGAGCGAGAGCGCTTTCCTCTTGAGGTCATCGGAGAGGGAATACCGCAGGAGGGTCGCCAGGAGCCGGGACGCCCGTCGATTGTGTCCGAGCTCGAAAGCGGCTTCGGCCTGGGCCCAAAGCGCCCTGATCTCGGGCAGATCCTGAGCCTCCTCCTCTTGCTCGTAGGGCAATTCGGCCGAAACGGATGGTGCCGGTCCAGTCCGGTGGTTCCAGGTGGGAACGTCTCCCGGGGGGGCGGCGTTCACGACCGGTGGGTGTCATCCGCCGGGAGAGGAAACCTGACGTACTTGGCGAGGACTCGAAAGGCCTTGTCGCCATACGTCACCTCGACGGTCTGACTGAGGGGAACCATCTCCTTGGAGACGTAGCACATCACCTTGGGATCGGGTGGGGGGGCAGGGGTGTTGGTGTTTACAGGTTCATCAGCCATGGTCTTCATCCCGTGGGGGCAAGCCGCGGTTGGGCCGCCCGGTTCAGTCGGTCGAAACGAAGGGAGTACCTACCATCAAGGTGATTGCGGGTCAACGGTCGCTTGAAGAGGGGAAAGGGAGCGGGACACAGCGGCTGGTCGAGGTCGATGTGGTGGTGAGGCGGCTAGAGGGCGGGAAACAGGGGGGTGGGTGGGAGGGCAAGCCGAGCGGGAAGCGAGGGGGAGGTTCCCCGGGTGATCCACTTTGATCCACCAGTGGGTATCCTGTTAGAAATCGGTTAGAATTTGGAGTCTCTTCCGTCGGAGCCGGCGACTCGTCGGCCGGTGACCGGGAAACCGCTGAAGTTGTGTTCAGGTGTGTGGACATGCTCCAAGTTCCCAATATTCTTTGCAAAAATATCTTGTTCGGGGCAGATTTCTCTTGACCTCGGTCCTTCGCCGGTCTTATAAGTGAATGGAAGTGGATCAAAGTGGGAGCAAGTGGGCTTCTTGGTCAAGGATGAAGTTCCGCGGTGAATACGAGCACAGTCTGGACGAGAAGGGACGGACGGCCATGCCCTCCTCCTTTCGGGAGATCATCCAGGCCAGAGGCGGCGGGAAGCCCGCTCCCCTGATCCTGTTGCGCTGGCTGGACGACTGCCTTCGCCTCTACCTCCTGGAGGACTGGGAGGCCGAGGAGGAGCGGTTCGAGTCCAGCTTGGACGACCTGTTGGATCTGGACGAGACGGCGGCCGATATCCGACGGGTCCTCTTCTCCCTGGCGACGGAGGTCGACCTCGATGGCCACAACCGGATCCTGATCCGTCCGGCCCTGCGCGAGCATGCCGGGATCAAAGATGCGGTGGTGTGGGTAGGTCAGGGGCGATACCTGGAGCTTTGGGAACCTGTTCGGTGGCGAACCCGGATCCAGTCTGCCCTGCAGGACAGGGGCGTCCTGCGCCAGACCTTGGGGACCCTGGTTCGGCGGAGCGGGAGTGGCACGGGGTGATCGTTCGGTTTGAGGTGACCTGGACAGCACAGCATCGATGACACCGGGACCGGCTTCCCCAGGATGGGATGCTCATGGCCTTCGTGCATGAAGCGGTACTGACCGACCAGGTGATTCGGTATCTGGCTTGCAGGCCAGGTTGTCACTATGTGGATGCCACCATCGGTTCGGGAGCCCACGGGGAAGCGATCCTTCAGGCCAGCGCTCCTACCGGGCGGTTGCTGGGGGTGGATGTCGACCCCGAGGCGATCGAGGCTGCCCGGATTCGGCTCGAGAGATACCAACACCGCACTGTCCTCGTGAGGGCCCGCTACGGACGGCTGGCCGAGCTATTGGAGGAGGTGGGTTTTGGAGAAAGGGAGGGTAGCAGTCGGCGCGTAGATGGGATCGTCGCCGATCTGGGCGTGTCGTCCCCCCAGCTCGACACCCCGGGGCGAGGGTTCAGTTTTCTCACGGAGGGACCGCTGGATATGCGGATGTCCAAGGAAGGACAGTGCTGCGCCGAGCTGATCGACTCCCTCGACGAGGATGGTCTTCGGACCATCCTTCGTCGTTTCGGAGAGGTTCCGCAAGCCGCCCGTCTGGCGCGAGCCATCAAGCGAGAGCGGAGGGAGGGGCGGCTGGAAAGCACCCTGGATCTGGCCCGCCTGGTGGAGAGGTTGGCAGGGGCTCGGCAACATCGGCGGATCCATCCGGCTACCCTGGTCTTCCAGGCCTTGCGGATCGCGGTCAACCGGGAGCTGGAGGACCTTCAGACGCTGTGCGACGGCCTCACCGATCTGCTGCGGGTCGGCGGGGTCGGGGTGTTCCTCTCCTTTCACAGCCTGGAAGACCGGATCGTCAAGCGGAGTCTCATCCGTCAGGCCCAGGGGAAGACAGCCCCCCCCGGCGTTCCTTTGCGGGCCGACCAGCTCGAAGGGGGTACCCTGGAGATCTTGACACGGGCCGCGGTGCGGCCGGAGGCATCGGAGATCGAGGCCAATCCCCGTGCGCGCAGCGCTCGCCTGCGTGCCGCGCGCAGGCGAGCGGGGTGAGGGAGGCAGTCGAGTGGAGACGGCCAGAGCAGTTCCCCAAGGATCGAAGACGGCAGTGCGCAAGAAGCTCAAGGGTTCCGCCGATCTGCTCTGGCTTGCAGCTTGTCTGATGGTGTGTGTCGCCTTTGGTGCCGTCCTGTTGCGCTACCTGGACGGGCGCCACGAGGTGTACCGGCTGGGATACGACCTGGCGGCCCAGACCCAGGAGCATAGCCGCCTGTTGGAAGAGAATCGCAGGCTGCTGGTGGAAACCGCCCTGCAGAGCAATGCGGAGCGGCTGGAGATCGAGGCGCTGGAATGGTTGGGGTTGCGACCGACCGGACCGCGCCAGATCCGGATCGGGCAGGAGCGGTAGATCCTGCAACAGGTCGGGTGGACTGGTGGGAAGGGATGGCGCGGACATGAACGAGGGTGGACAACGGGCGGTGGAGGAACGGCGGTCGGACGACCTCCCCGACAAGCCGATCCTCAGCCAATGGCGAGGGGCTCTGGTTGTCCTCGTGTTGTGTCTGCTGTTTGGCGCGGTCATGGGGCGCACGTTGGAGCTCCAGGTGGAGCGGTTCGATGATCTCACCCGAGAAGCGGAGGCTCAGCTGGTCGGCGGGATCGAGATCCGGGCCCGACGAGGGGCCATCTACGATCGGAACGGCGGGGAGCTGGCGGTGAGTGTGCGGGCCGAATCGATCTTCGCACGTCCGCACGAGCTGGTCTCGGTCACCCAGGCGGCAGCTTCCCTGGCTCCCTTGCTGGGAGCGAGCGAGGCCAGCCTGATCCAGGAGATGGCTGGTCCCCAGCGTTTTCGCTGGTTGGCGCGCCGGGTGGCCCCTCATACCGCTTCCCAGATCCGCCAGCTCGCGATCCCGGGCATCCACAGCACCACCGAATGGCAGCGGTTCTACCCCATGAGGGTCCGTGCCGGGCACCTGCTGGGGTTCGTGGGTGATGATGGCTACGGGTTGGAGGGGATCGAGCGAAGCCTGGATGCTACCCTGTCGGGTGGCGTGATGGAGGTGAGGGGCTTGCGTGACGCCTATGGCCGTCCCCTCATCTCTCGCGAAGCGCCCGATCTTCAACAGCTGGAAGGGTCCTCCATCGTCCTGACCATCGATGCCACCCTGCAACGGATCGCCGAGCGGGAACTGGAGAGGGTCATCCTGGAGCAGAGCGCCCGCACCGGCGTGATCCTGGTGATGGATCCCCAGTCCGGCGAGGTGTTGGCCATGGCCTCCTGGCCCCTCTTCGATCCCAACCGATTCCGTTCCAGTCACGCAGCCGACTGGCGCAACCGAGCCATCACCGACTGCTGGGAACCGGGCTCCACCTTCAAGACCTTTACCTACGCGGCTGCCCTGGAAGCGGATGTCATCGAGCCGGAGACCCGCATCGAATGCGGCCAGGGAAGAGCCCAGGTGGGGCAGTACCGGATTTCGGACTCTCGCCGTGGGATCGGCACCATATCCGCCTGGCAGGTGATCCAGGTTTCCTCCAATGTGGGCATCTACCGCATCTCCCAGCGGTTGGGACAAGAACGGTTTCACCAGGCCATCCGGCAGTTCGGTTTCGGTGAGCCCAGCGGGATCGGTCTGGCCGGCGAGCAGCGGGGCCTGGTGGCCACTCCCCCCTGGGCCGAGATCGAGCTGGCCAACCGCGCCTTCGGTCAGGGGATCGCCACCACCCCCATCCAGTTGGCCCTTGCCTACTCGGTCATCGCCAACGGGGGGGAGCTCATGGAGCCCCAGCTGGTGCGCGAGGTCCGCAGCCTGGATGGCAGGATCCTGGAAACCCGGGAGCCGCGGGTCCGCCACCGGGTGATCAGCCGGCAGACGGCCGTTCAGGTCACCGAGGCGCTGGAATCGGTAGTCGTCTCCCCGGGTACCGGCACCCGGGCGGCGCTTTCTGGGATTCGGGTGGCGGGAAAGACCGGAACCGCCCAGAAGGTGGATCCCGAGACCGGTCTGTACGGGGATCTATGGATGGCCAGCTTTGCGGGGTTCGTTCCCGCCGACGATCCGCAGTTCACCATCGTCGTGATGATCGATGAGCCGCAGGTCGACCACTATGGCGGCGTGGTGGCGGCACCGGTTTTCGCTCGGGTCGCCGAGCAGGCCTTGGCAACCCGGGCCGTGTTCACCGACCAGGCGGGGGAGGCCCAGGAGTCTGCACCTGCCACCGCTGCCGATCCGGTGCCGCAAGAGACCGTGCCTCAGGCGGATCCGGAGGAACCACCGGTGTTTTCCCCTCCGACCGACGACAGCGAACGGGTGACGGTGCCGGACTTCACGCTGTTGACTCTGTCGGAGGCGCTGGAGCTGGCCGAATCGGAAGGGATCCAGCTGACCATTCATGGTTGGGGGCTGGTCAGACATCAATGGCCGGCGGTGGGCGCCCGAGTTCGAAGGGGTTCCGGGGTCGATCTCTACCTGCGCGGGCAGTACGAACTGTCTTGGGACCTGACGACGAGGATGCCATGAGGTTCGAGGCGCTCATCGAAGGGTTGAACGGCAACAGATGGCGGACTGCCGGCAACCCGGAGATCGCCCACATCGCCTTCGATAGCCGCAAGGTCACGGGCTCGACCCTTTTTGTCCCCCTGGTCGGATCGCGGGTGGACGGTCATCGGTTCATCCCCCGGGCACTGGAGCAAGGCGCCGTAGCCCTGGTCACCGATGCTCGCAGCGAGGTCGCCCTGGAGGACCTGGTCAAAGACCCGGCGGTCCCCATCCTGGTGGTGCCCAACTCGCGGGAGGCGCTGGCCAGGTTGGCCAACCGCTTCTATGCCAGGCCGTTCGAGCGTCTGACCGCCATCGCGATCACCGGCACCAACGGGAAGACCACCACCGCTTTTCTGGTGGAGTCGATCCTGGCACAGGCGGGCCGGCGGTGTGCTCTAATGGGCACCATTTTTTTTCGCCTGGGCGAGTGGGAGATCCACGGGCAGAATACCACTCCGGAGTCGTTGGACCTCCTGGCGCTGTTGAATGACTACATCGAGCGGGGTGCCGACTCGGTCGTGCTGGAGGCCTCCTCCCACGGGCTGATGATGAACCGGCTGGAGGAGGCGGTCTTCGATGCCGCCGTCTTCACCAACCTCTCACCAGAGCACCTGGACTTCCATGGTGACATG
This sequence comes from Bradymonadales bacterium, assembly GCA_016931535.1. Taxonomy (GTDB): domain Bacteria; phylum Myxococcota_A; class Bradymonadia; order JAFGEP01; family JAFGEP01; genus JAFGEP01. The sequence continues at coordinate 62,822 of JAFGEP010000150.1, read as the reverse complement.
GAACGGTACTACCTCGCCAAGCGGCGGCTGTTCACGGAGCGGCTGGTCGCCTCGCGAGAGGTCGGCAAGCCGGGTGTGGCCCTGGTCAACCTGGACGATGCCTATGGACGCCGCCTGTTTGAGGAGGTGGACGCTCCCAAGATGAGCTTTGGGCTTGATCGGCAGGCCCAGATCTGGGCGGAGCCGATGGAAAGCCCCGTCGGGACCAGCCGTTTCCTCCTCCACCTCGAGGGTCGAGAGAGCCTCGAGGTCGCCCTCCCGCTGCCGGGTCGGCACAACATCTACAACGCTCTGGCGGCTGCTGCGGTAGCCCATGCCTGCGGTATCGCACCGGTCCACATCGCCGAAGGCTGCGCTCGGTTGGAGGGGATTCCCGGTCGATTGGAACGGGTAGCCCGCGACGAGGGACAGGGTCCGGCGGTGTTCGTCGATTTCGCCCACACCCCCCTGGCCTTGGGTAGCTCCCTGGCAGCCCTGCGAGAGGGATGCCCGGGGGCGCTCTGGGTGGTCTTCGGCTGTGGAGGAGACCGGGACCGCGCCAAGCGCAGCCAGATGGGACAGGTGGCCGGAGAGCTGGCCGATGTGATCGTCTTGACCAGCGACAACCCCCGCAGCGAAGAGCCCGACCGGATCCTCGAGGCCATCCGCCAAGGGGTCGAGCAGAGCGGTAAAAAGGAGCTGTCCGCCCTTTCGGGTGGGGCCGAGGGGTACCTGGTGGAGCCCGACCGGCGGGCCGCGATCAGCCGGGCCATCGCCGCCGCCCCTGCCGATGCGGTCCTGCTGCTGGCAGGCAAGGGCCACGAGACCACCCAGGAGATCAAGGGGCGCTTGATCCCCTTCGACGATCGGCAAGTAGCCAGGGAAGTGCTGGAAGGATGGCGCAGAGACGGTGGGGAGGGCGCCCGATGAGCGAGGCGATCTTCCAGACCTGGTCGGTCCAACGGATCGCCGAGGAGTGCGGGGGGGAGGTCCGGGGCTGTGCCTGGTGTCGAGTGGCCGGGATCTCGAACGACAGCCGAACGACTGCCCCCGCCAATCTCTTCGTGGCTCTAAGGGGCCAACGGGATGGGCACGAGTTCATCGATCAGGCACGCAACCGAGGATCCCGCTGTTTTCTGGTCGAGCGTGGCCGGGAGCCGGAGGTGCTCGCCGACGAGGCGGCGATCGTGGTGGCGGACACCTACCAGGCCCTGATCCGCCTGGGATCGGCTCTGTGGAGGGAGCATGGGCGGTTGAGGCCCGATCGCATCGCCATCGCCTTGACGGGGAGCAACGGCAAGACCACCAGCAAGAACCTCATCGAGCGACTGCTCCAGGAGGCGACCGGGGGGCCGATTCTGGCCACCCGGGGTAACCTGAACAACCACATCGGCCTCCCGATGATGCTTGCCGAGCTCGCTCCGGATCACCGGTTCACCGTGCTGGAGATGGGGGCCAGCCGTCCGGGGGACATCGATCAGCTGATCGCTATGGCACCCGCCGACCGCGCCCTGGTGACGACCATCTCGCCGGCGCACCTGCAAGGGTTCACCGATATCGACGGGGTGGCGCGGGAGAAGGGGCGGATCTTCTGTGGCAAGCCGGCTGCCGGGGTGGCTGTTCTTCCTCAACGGTGGTGCGAGCAGGGTCTGTTGCCCCCCGGCTATGAGGGGGAGGTCAGGACCTTCGGCACCTCCCCAGGCTCTTGCATCCAGCTGGTCGATTTCCAGGGGGACACTCCCACGGTGGCCCACTACGCGGTTCGGATGGGAGCCGACCAGGAGAGCAGCCGATTGAAGGTGGCGCTGAACCTGCCGGGTGAGCACAACGCCCTGAACCTGGCGGCCTGTGTCGGAGTGGTCTGGGATCTGCTGCCCGCCGATCGGCGGTCGGAGGTCGTGGCCCGGGTTGCCAGCCAGATCCAACCGGTGGCAGGCCGGACCCAGTGGGTCCAATCACCTCGCGGTTACTGGGTGCTGGACGACAGTTACAACGCCAATCCCGGCTCGATGCGTGCCGCGCTGGAGGTTCACCGGCAGCGGCCGGGCAGGCGGTGGGCCATTTTCGGGGACATGCTGGAGCTGGGAGAGCAGGCGGGGATGCATCATCGTTTGCTTGGCCGGGATGCTGCCCGATCGGGCTGTGTGCGGATCTGGGGTGTGGGCCAGATGGCAACCGAGCTGTTGTCGGGGGCCCGATCCGAGGGGGTGGCCGATCTGGCGTGGTTTTCGGAGGCGGGACCGTGTGCCGAGGCCGCCCGTGAATCGGCACGGGAAGGGGACGTGATCCTGGTCAAGGGGTCGCGCTCCATCCACCTGGAGCAGGTGGTGGCTGCGCTGCTTCATCCAGTGGAGACGGGTGGAGCGGAGGAGAAGATGGCCATCGACGGCGAGTCTGAGGGAGCGATCTGATGTTATTCCGACTGCTGTTCGAGCTGCGCCTGGTATTTGGCCCGTTTCGGGTATTCCGCTACACCTCCTTCCGGATCATCGCGGCCACCGTCACCGCCATGCTCATCAGCTTTTTCTTGTACCCCTGGTTCATCCGCCAGCTCAAGCGGATCGGGGTTGGCCAGGTGATTCGCCAGGAGATGGATGAGTCCCACCAGAAGAAGCGGGACACCCCCACCATGGGTGGAAGCCTGATGCTGTTTGCCATCGTGGTCCCCACCCTGCTGTGGGCCGATCTGGCCAACGGATACGTCTGGCTGGCACTGGGAGTGACTACGGGCTACGCCGCCATCGGGCTGGTGGATGATATCAAGAAGGTCAGAAGCCACGACTCGCGGGGTCTACCGGGCAAGTACAAGCTGCTGTTCCAGTTCGCCATCGCCATCGGGGCCATGGCGCTGCTGTTGGGTCTGACCGATTACGGCACCATCCTGTACTTCCCCTTTGTCAAGCCGGACGCCTTCCACCTGGATCTGCCGTTCTGGGTCTACGTGGCCTTCGCCTCGGTGGCCATCGTCGGGATGTCGAACGCGGTGAACCTGACCGACGGGCTGGACGGTCTGGCCATCGGGCCCTCCATCGTGGCCTCGGGCACATTTTTGATCCTGGCTTACGCAGCAGCCACGGCGCTGGGTATCCGGGTGACGGCACCGGATGGCGAGATCCAGACCTACTTTTTCGACCTGGCGGACTATCTCGGCCTGGCCAAGGTGCAGGGGGTCCAGGAGCTGGCCATCTTTGCCGGGGCTATCATGGGCGCGGGGGTGGGGTTTCTCTGGTTCAACACCTTTCCGGCCCAGATCTTCATGGGGGATGTGGGCAGTCTGAGCATCGGCGGGGCGATCGGCGTGCTGGCGGTGGCCACCAAGAACGAGCTGCTGTCCCTCATCATTTGCGGCATTTTCGTGCTGGAGGCGGTCAGCGTCATCCTCCAGCGCTACTACTACAAGGCGACTAGGCGGCGAATCTTCCTGATGGCCCCGATCCACCACCATTTCGAGAAGAAGCAATGGAGCGAGTCCCAGGTGGTGGTGCGCTTCTGGATCATCGCCATCCTGCTTTCCTTGTTTGCGTTGGCCAGTCTGAAGCTGAGGTGAGTGAAGACCGTCCGCCGGCACTGCTGGCGGATGTCAAGAAAAATGGAGCAGGGGAGGAGGAGATCGGCCAGGTGTTGTCATTGGATGCGGACCAGGTGGCGGTAGCCGAAACGGAGGTGGATCCCACACCGGTGCAGATCGTCAAGAGAGGCCCCATCGACGTGCCTCTGCTGGTGGTGACCTTGGGGCTGACCTTGCTGGGTGTGGTGATGATCTACAGCGCCAGCTCGGTGGTGGCTCTCCATCGATACGGCGATCCGACCTACTTCCTGCATCGACAGCTGGGTGGGGTGGCGGTCGGGATTGTGGCGTTGGTCGTAGGGATGAGGTTGGACTACCGCTGGTACCGGCGGCTGGTGTACCCCATCCTCGCGGGTTCCTTCCTGGTCTTGGGGCTGGTGCTCCTGCCCGGTCTGGGGGTGGCTGCGGGCGGAGCTCGGCGCTGGCTGGCGCTGGCGGGATTGAGAATCCAGCCGGCGGAGCTGGTGAAGGTGACGGCGATCATCTACCTGGCCTATTCCATCAGCAAGAAAGAGAAACGGATGCGGTTTTTCAGCCTGGCGTTCATCCCCCACGTGGCGGTGATCGGGGGATTGGTCCTCTTTCTGCTTCCGCAGCCGGACTTCGGAACGGTCGCCATCTTGATGGCCATACTGGGGATCATGCTGTTCATCGGAGGTGCGCGCATCAGCTACCTGGTGGCCTTGGCGGGGGCGGCTGGCTTTGTGGTCTATGATGCCGTCGTCTCCTCGCCCTACCGGCTCCAGCGCATCCAGGTCTTTCTCAACCCGGAGAGCCACCGGCAGGGAACGGGTTGGCAGATCACCGAGAGCCGGATCGCCCTCGGTTCGGGCGGGATCACCGGCACCGGCCTGGGCGAGGGTCCCCTCAAGTTGGGATACGTCCCGGAGCTGTGGAACGACTTCATCGGTACCATCATCGGCCACGAGCTGGGGCTTTTGGGGATGGGCCTGGTCATCGTCCTGTTTTTGGTCTTCTTGTGGCGTGCGGTGCGGATCGCCTACCGAGCCAACGACCCGTTTGGCGGGTACCTGGCCTTCGGTCTGGCCAGCCTGCTGACCCTGCAGGCGGGCACCAACCTGGGGGTGGTCACCGGGCTTCTACCCACCAAGGGGCTGACATTGCCCTTCGTCAGCTATGGAAGGAGCAGCATCGTGGTTTGCCTGTTCGTCGTCGGTGTGCTGCAGAACATCGCACAGAACAACGAAGATACCTGGGCGCAGACCAGCGCCCTTCGGGCCGAGGCCAAAGCCCGGCGCAAGCTCAAGAGAAAACGGGACCAGGTGCGGGCCAGTCGGGTGGAAAAGGAGGCGGGAGGCCTTTTGATGGGATTGGATTGAGCGCCTGCTACCAGCATGGCGCATGAGGGAGATCGGATCGTTGAGCGGCCAAGAACCAACGCCAAAAACGCAGGCTGAACCGGGACATGGCGGCGGATCTACCTCCGGCACCGGGATGACCATCCTGGTCACCGGCGGGGGCACCGGGGGCCATATCAACCCGGGGCTGGCGGTGGTCGCGGAGCTCGAGCGGCTGCTCCCCCAGGCCCGCTTCGTCTGGGTCGGAACCCGCGATCGCCTCGAAGCTCGGCTGGTCCCCCAGGCGGGCATCCCCATCGAGTTCATCGATGTGGCCTTTCTCAAGGGGAAGGGGTTGGCCGGCAAGCTCTCCACCCTGGCGCGGTTGCCCATCGGCCTGCTGCAGGCGGTGCGGATCACTCTGCGCCACGACCCGAAAGTGGTGATCGGCGTGGGAGGCTACGCCTCAGGACCGGTGACCCTGGCGGCCGCACTGCGAGGGATCCCCACCGTCATCCTGGAGCAGAACGCTCGTCCAGGGCTGACCAACCGGATCCTGGGACCGCTGGCGGATCGGATCTATGTCTCCTTCGAGGAGAGCAGCCGCTGGTTCTCCCCCGATCGAGTGCGGTTTTTCGGCAACCCGGTACGGTCCTCTCTACTGAAGAGGGAGGCGTTGGTATCCAGGGGGTCGGATCCAACCCGCCACCTGCTGGTGATCGGCGGCAGTCAAGGCGCGGCCTCTCTCAACCTGTTCTTGCCGGAGGTGCTGCTGGAGGTCGAACGCCGCGGTGTCAAGCTGGCCATCCGCCACAGCGCCGGGAAGGGCCGTGTCGCCGAGGTCCAGGCCTGCTACGGGGGTGTCCCGTTCGTCGAGGTGAACGAGTACATCGACGACATGGCCGACGCCTATACCTGGGCGGACTTCATCATCTGCCGCTCGGGAGCCAGCACGGTTGCCGAGATCACGGCGCTGGGGAAGCCGGCCATGTACATCCCGTTCCCGGAGGCTGCCGACAACCACCAGGAGAAGAACGCCCGCGCCGTGGTGGAACGACAGGGAGGGATTTTGGCTCTGGACCACGAGCTGAAAACAGCCCCACCGGTCGAGAGGCTGGTCGGGTTGTTGACAGACGATCGGTCGCTTGCGGCCATGGGCCAGGCCGCCCAACGGCTGGGCCGACCCGAGGCGGCCAGGCGGATCGCCAAGGACATCCTGGACTTGTTGGAGGTGTGCTAGGCCATGGGTTGGTTGCGCCGCAAGAACAGGCGGAAAAGGACGCTGGGCCAGCGGGCCACCGCCTTTGGGAGAATGCTGTGGACCACGCTGATGCTCACCACCCGCCTGTTGATCACCGTGGCCTTGATCGCCAGCCTGCCGGTGGGGATCTACTACGCCTACCACGCCTTGATGGTCTCGCCCTACTTCCTCATCACCTCCATCCAGTTGACCGGTAACGAGATGGTCGATCGGGAGGAGATCCTGACATTGGCGGGGTTGGATCAGCCGCGCAATCTCTTGACAGTGGACGGAGAGCGGGTGGAGCACTTGCTGCTCGCCAATCCCTGGATCGTATCGGCCAGCGTGGAGCGTGAGCTGCCGCGGACCCTCCATGTCGATGTGACCGAACGGCAACCGGCGGGGTGGTTGTTTTACGGGGAGCTGTTCCGGATCGATGGCGAGGGGGTCGTGATCGAGGCCGGTCGGGCGGCCGAGGTGGACGGTCCTCTCATCACCGGCATTGAACCGGTCTTGAGAGGGGATCAAGGGCAGATCAATGCCACCCGCGTGCAGACCGCGTTGCGTCTGGCGGAGAGGTATCGGGAGCTGGAGCTGGATCGATTCGATGAGCTGGTCGAGGTGCATTTTGATGAGCTGTTGGGGTTTTCCCTGTTGACGCGAAACAATGCGATGGAGATTCGGATTGGAGAGGACCGATTTGAGCAACGGTTGAATCGCCTGGCGGATGTCTTTGTAACCATGGATGGTGAGCCGCTGATAGGGCGGTACGTTCTGCTTGATGGAGAGTATGCGACGAGAAGGGTCGCCGTCGGTCCGGTCCGTCCAGGGAGGGGTGGACACGGGCCCGGTGAGGCGGTTCTGCCGAGCCGAGAGGACGGCGAACGATAGGCACAGACCTGTTCGAACCTGTGCCCCACTGGATGTTGCGGTCGGCACCTCCCGCCGACTGTGGGAGGGGGGTTCTATGAGAAAGAATGGAGAGCTGGTTGCCGGCCTGGATATCGGCTCGACGAAGGTTTGCTGCATCGTGGGAGAGCGGACAGCAGACGGAGTGGACATCATCGGCATCGGCACCGCCGAATCGCGGGGGCTTCGCAAGGGGGTGATCATCAACATCGATGCCACCGTGGGCTCGATCATCTCGGCCATCCAGGAGGCCGAGCTGATGGCGGGTTGCGAGATCTCCACCGTCTACGCGGGGGTGGCCGGAGGACATGTCCAGGGATTCAACAGCAACGGGATCGTGGCGATCAAGGACCGAGAGGTGCGCCCGTCGGACATCTTCCGGGTGATCGATGCGGCCAAGGCGGTGCCCATGCCCAAGGATCGCCAGATCATCCACGTGCTGCCCCAGGAGTACATGGTCGACGAGCAGCAAGGGATCTACGAGCCGATCGGGATGCCGGGTGTCCGCCTGGAAGCCGACGTGCATATCGTCACCGCGGCTTCCTCCTCGCTGCAAAACATCGCCAAGTGCGCCAGCCGCTGCGATCTCTCCATCGCAGAGGTCGTGCTGGAGCAGCTGGCCAGCAGCGCAGCCGTTCTGACGCCGGAGGAGAAGGAGCTGGGGGTCGCCTTGATCGACATCGGGGGAGGGACCACCGACATCGCCGTGTGGGCTCGGCGGAGCATCGTGCACACGGCGGTCATCCCCATCGGAGGCAACAACATCACCAAGGATATTGCGGTGGGATTGCGCACCCCGATGACGGATGCCGAGAAGATCAAGATCAAGTACGGATGCGCCCTGACCGACCTGGTGCACGAGGACGAGACCATCGAGGTTCCCACGGTGGGAGACCGCCAACCCCGCATTTTGAGCCGGGATGTCTTGTGCACCATCATCGAGCCGCGAGTCGAGGAGATGCTGGCCTTGATCAACCAGCAGCTCCACGAATCGGGGGTCGTGGAGGAGCTGGGGAGTGGCGTGGTCCTGACCGGAGGAGCGGCGGTGATGGAGGGGATGCCGGAGCTGGCACAGGAGGTGCTGGGCTTGCCGGTGCGCCGGGGCATTCCTCGAGGGGTCGGGGGGCTGGTCGATGTGGTTCGCAACCCGCGTTTCGCCACCGGTGTGGGCCTGGTGCTCCACGGGTGTCGAGCGCCCAGTGCGGCCTACATACCCGCCCGTACCGAGCGGTTCACCTCGCGCATCGTGAGCCGGGTTCGGCGCTGGTTCCAGGCAGCCGTGTAGCGAAGGATGACGCGCATGACAACCACCAAGGACAGGTCTTCAGGACGAGACCGGGGAGAACAGATCATGATCGAGTTCGATGATACACCAAGGCAGGCGGCATTGATCAAGGTCGTGGGCATCGGCGGCGGTGGAGGGAACGCCGTCCAGAACATGATTCGCAGCGGGCTGTCGGGGGTCGAGTTTATCGTGGCCAACACCGACGTGCAGGCGCTCAAGCTCAGCTCGGCGGACCTCAAGCTCCAGCTGGGGCAGCATCACACCAAGGGGCTGGGGGCGGGAGCCGATCCCAACATCGGCAGGAATGCGGCCTTGGAAGACTCCCCCGCCATCACCCAGGCGCTGACGGGCGCCGACATGGTATTCATCACCGCCGGCCTGGGGGGCGGTACCGGTACCGGAGCCGCACCGATCGTGGCCGCGCTGGCGCGGGAGATGGGCGCGCTGACCGTGGGGGTGGTCACCAAGCCGTTCCTGTTCGAGGGACGGCGGAGGATGCGGCTGGCCGAGGAGGGGCTACAGAACCTGGCGGCGGCGGTCGATAGCTTGATCACCATCCCCAACGACCGCCTGCTGGCTCTCGCACCCAGCGACATGTCGGCACTGGACGCCTTCAAGCTGGCCGACGAGGTGCTGATGAACGCCGTTCGGGGCATCTCCGACTTGATCACGGTCACCGGGTACATCAACGTGGATTTCGCCGATGTTCGCACCGTGATGTCCCAGACCGGGCGAGCCCTCATGGGTACCGGCTACGCCTCCGGCCCGAACCGTTCGGAAGAAGCGGCTCAGATGGCCATCTCCAGCCCGCTTTTGGAGGACTGCACCATCGATGGCGCGACCGGGATCCTGATCAACATCACCGGCCCGCCGGATCTGGGCCTCCACGAGATCAACCAGGCCAGCAGTCTGATCCAGGAGGCCGCTCACGAAGAGGCCAACATCATCTTCGGAACGGTGATCGACGAGTCGCTACAAGATGAGGTCAAGATCACCGTCATCGCCACCGGATTCAACCAGGCGGTGGGCAACGTGAGCGAGTACGAGGAGCACAGGGAGCAGGACGTGGCCCGGATGCTATCCCGCCGCCGGGAGGGGGGCGACCATCAAGAGCCGCTGCGACGGACGGGTGAGTTTCCCGCCCAGCCTGCCACCGTCCAGGTCGGCACCTGGAGGACCAACACCGGCAGGTTCAGCGCCATTGGCGACGAGATGGGCAACCGCAACAACACCGGCAAGTTCCTGGCGATCACCGAGGAGGCGGTTCCAGGGCCCGGAAAACGGTTGGCCAAGGTGCTTCCCAATGGGATGTCGTCCGTGGATCTCCCTCCCGACGACGTGATGGAGGAGCCGGCCTTTCTGCGCAAGCTCCGCACGGTGAGGGGTACCTGATGGCCGCCGGAACCAGGGGTTGGCCGCCAGGCCGGCTCTTCCAGGGTCCACCAGGGGATGGAGAGGCTGCCGGTCCTGGTCGTCGGGGGGAGCGGCCTTACCCGGTCCGTCTGGAGGAAGACGAGGAGGAGCGGTTCGACGCCCCCGCCACGAGAGAGAAGCGGGGGAATCCCTCGAAGAGCCGGGGGGCACCGGTCAGATGGAACCGGGCGCCTGGTTTCCCCCTGTTTCCCGGATTTCCGCGCTGAGGACGGCGGCGCGGGTCTAGTCATCCTCCGGGTCGGCTTCGGCGGACTGCTCGCCCGCACCTGCTTCGGGGGAGGTTGGTGGGACAGCCGTGGGAGCTGCCTTGAGTTGGGCCGATTGAGCCGGCGCAAGGGAGGTGGGGGGCTGCTGAGGTGGGGGGGCAGGCGCTCCCTTGGTGAACTGCTGGAGCGCCTGGTCGAATTCGATGGAGAAAGGGCGCTCCAGTTCGGGGAGTGCCAGCCATTCCCCTTGCCAGATGGCCACCTGGTCGTCTCGTTCCCGCTGGCGGTTGGCGGCTGCGATCTGGAGGATGAGGTGGCCGCGGGACTCCTCGCCCAGGTAGGCGGGGGCGCGGTCATCGAATGCGGTGAGGTTGTAGGCCTTCTCCATGAGGGCGATTCCGGCGGACAGGCGGTCTCTGGCGCACAGCTTGATTCCGCGGTGCCACAGGCCTCGCGCCTGCAACCGTTTCCTCCAACTGGCGCGGACGATCATGATCGTCCCCCCGAGCACCACGAGGAAAAGCAGGATACCGGGGATGAGCCAGCGGGCCAGGAGAAGCCGGGTGGCCAGCGCGCTCGCCCGCTGGGGGTCGGTCGAGCGGCCCAGCTCGATCGCCTGCTCGGCCATGGTGATCCGGGTCCGATTGGCCAGACCGGCGAAGATCCCGTACTTGTTCCAGATGGCCTCCGCCAGGTCGAGGTAGGTCCTGGCCCGCGCTTCCCCGAAGACCTCCAGGTTTTCTGCTCGGCCCTCCAGTTGCTGGGCGACCCGCAGGACATCCTCGAAGCGGCCCTGTTCGATCATCGGATTCAGCTCGTTCCAGCGGGCCTGGAGGATCCGGTTGTTCAGGTCGCTTGCGATCTCGGGATCGAGAGCGGCCATGCGTCCAGCGCTGGTCAGCGCCTCCTCGGCGGTATTCAGGTTTCCGGAAGCGATGGCCGACTCGGCCTTGTTGACGAAGTAGTTTCGTCGGGCATCCTGGATCTGGGGGAGGATCGCCTCCCACTCGGGAACCCCCTCGAGGTGCTGGACCCCGATCGCGTACGCATTGTTGGCACCGATCAGGTTATCACGTGCCAGGCTGCGGTTCGCATAGCGCAGAAGGCCTTCTGCCAGGGCTCGGGATGCTCGCTGCACCTGGGGGTGGTCGGACCATTGTTGGCGCATCAGGCCCACGAGCTGGGAGGCTTCGGCCTCGCTCTCATTGCGGAGCAGGTAGTCCACCTGTTCGGCGACCTTTCTGAGGAGGTTGTCGGCCACCGGGGGAAGGTCGGAGTTCTCGGGGTCGAGACGTTTCACCTCGTTGAGCGACTCCATGGGGGGCCAGAACTGGCGGGGTGTGGTCAGGTGGGCGATGTCGGATGCGAGCGCCAGGCGGCCTCGAATGTAGATCTCTCTCCACTGCTCGGATACCTCGCCGTTCTCATCCCGCACGGTCAGGACCAGCGCATCCTGGGCATGGTTGGTTTCGATGAGAGCGCGGGCTACCTGTAGGCGTACGTCCGCGGGCAGGCAATCGGGATAGAGGGTATTGGCGAGCAGGGTGGCGGCGGCGGTTTGGTAGGCCTCGACACGGTTGCGCGCGTTGCGCTGCTGGGCGATACGACGGCCAAAGCTGGAGCAGAGGGCGGCTTCCAGCTCGGGTCGAAGACCGGAGATCGTCTCCCAGTCGAACCAGCGGTCGGGTTCGGGCAAGCGGTTGACGGCCTGGGCGTGGTGGGTTCGTGCGGCGCGGGCAGCCTGGGTAATGCGGTCGATGGCCTGCATGAGGGCGACGATGTCGTCGGGGTTGGTGCCTACCTCGGCGACCGCTTCTGCCAGCGCCTGGACGTCGGCCCCCACGGCCACGTCGATGCGCTGTGGTCGAGGCCAGTCGATGATCTCGCCCGAGGGGACGTCGGTGAGGAAGGAGATCTGCTCGGTCCTGGTCTGGGCGGGCTCCAACAGGAGCTGGAACTCGGCGGTGGAGGCGAGCTGGACGACGTTCCGGGAGATGGTGTCATAGGTGAAGGAGAGGGCGACGATTCTCAGGGTGACCGGTGTGTTGTTGCGCAGCTCTACCCGGAGATCGGCGGTTCGCCCATAGGCGCTGATCTCACCCCCTTGCACGGAGATCTCGACCGGGCTACCGGTGCGTCCCTGGGCCAGTACAGGAACGGCGACCGCGAGCAGGAGGAGAAGAAGGGGAGCAGTTGTGGCGATTTTCTTGACCATGTTCACCATCTCGATTTCCCGACCTGGTGGGGCTCGAAGAGTGTCCGCACGAGCAACGACTTGGTTGACCACCAGGTAGCCTCTTTTTTGAACTCTGGTGTGTACCAGGAAGCAACGGGTAATGCCACAGGAAACTGGATGGGACGCAGGATCTCTGTCGGCCAGGGCGGATGACCGAAGAATACCGCAATTCTGGTGTTTCCCATCGGCTGTTTTTCCTCTATATTGCCGGCCTGGTAAACGAGACGAGGAACGGTGTTCGTCAAGGGTGTCGTCAACCCTTGAACGACCTGTTGAGCGCGCATTTCATCGGGGAGCTGGGTCATGAGGAACAGGTTGATAATTGCTCTGGGGCTGTTGGCCATCCTGGTGGTGGTTCTTGGGGCGTGCAAGCAGAAGAACTTCTCCAACATGGACTATCTGGCCGAACGGATCCGGGTCGGTGATTCCCGCGCCCTGCGGGAGGTGGCTCGTCTCACCAGCCCGGAGGACAAGGTCGCCATGATTCCGGCGCTGGTGGACTGCTACAACGCCGGGTTGAACCAGGTCGAGGTGGTCAGCCGTCTGCTGGACATTCAACATCCGAGCGCCGAACCGGTCTTCGTCGATGCGCTGCGGAGCGACAACACGCGGATGGCCGGTCTGGCGGCCAGGGGTCTGGGAGCCATCGGCGCCCTTGAGCGGGTAGGCGTCATCGCCGAGCGGTTGGCTCAGATCCGGGATCCGGCTCAGTACGAGCCGTTTTTCGAGGCGCTGAGACGCCTGCCCGGCCGGCCGGAGGTGTCGGGGGTGGTCTCCGACATCCTGATGAGACCGGCAGGTCGGATCGGCGGGATCAACACGGTCAAGTTCGGCTGCCAGATCTTGGGCGAGAGCAGGGCCACCGACCCGGCGACCGTCGAGGCGCTGATCTTCGGGTTGGTCAACTTCATCCCCATGCCGCCCCAGGACGCACTGTACGAATGCTCGCTGGGGTTGATCCAGGTGGGCGAACCGGCGGTGCCGGCGCTGGTCAACACCTTCCGTGCCGAGAACGCCACGGTCAACGCCCACCTGTTGCAGATGGGCTATACCGTGGAGGTGGGGAGCCTGCGGGCAGCCAAGGTCCTGGCGGCGATGGCCACCCCTTCGGCTCTGGATGCCGTTGTGCAGTGGTTCTCTACCGAGCATCGGATCAACATGGCGGAGTTGAACGCCATGACCACCGAGCAGGCGATGAACTGGTTTTCCAACTTTGGCCAGCAGTTCATGTTCGCCACCGAGTACCTGGGCAACCTGGGAAGGCCGGGTGCGGAGGATCCCGCACGAGCCATCTTGATCGGCCTCAGCGCCCGCGGTCAGGGGAGGGTGCTGGAGAACTTCCGCGATTTCATGGGCACCAGCGACGATGCCGAGATCGGGTTGAGGGCAGCGGCCATCCAGGCCCTGACCAATGTTGGAGACATCGCCGATCGGGACGTCATGCTGGAGATGGCGGTGGCGGGCACCCTGGGGCGGGCTCCCAATGCCCTGATCCGCAAGGAAGCGGCCCATGCCTTCGCTCTACTCTCCCAGCAGGGCGATCTGCAGCGCTACCAGGAGCTCTTGAACGCGACCGACGACGCCACGCTGCGCGAGGAGCTCGAGGTCTATCGCCCCATGGTCGACGTGGCCGAAGAGTGCAACCACGATCTCAACTGCCTGTCCAGCTACCTGACCCATGAGAGCATGTGGGTCCGCGAGAAGGCCGCATTTGACCTGGCCCACTTCACCGAGAACCGAGTGGGAGCGGCAGAGGCCCTCCTGTCCCGCATGGACCATGAAAGCGTGGATACGCGCTACAACTACCTGCGCGCCCTTCGCCGCCTCCCGTTGCCTCCCAATGGCAGCGAGCGCATCGACTCCCTGATCGAACGGTTCTCCTCCGCTGACAACACCGACCTGCGCTACGAGCTGCGGGTGCTGCAGGTGGTGAAGGCGAGGGGATGAAGTACCTCTGCCAGCTGACGGGCCCTGGGTCGGGACGCCAGCTTGCCTTGGACAAGGTGGAGCCGGGCCGCAGATTGCGGATTGGACGGGATGAGACCGCGGATCTCTCCGTGGAGGAAGAGCATATCTCCACCTCTCATCTGGAGCTGATGGCCGATGACCAGGGTTGGCTGGCGCGGGATCTGAAAAGCACCAACGGCACCGTCGTGGTGAGAGGCCAAGAGGAGATCGTCTTGGGGCCGCTCAACCAGTTCACCGTGCGCCTGGAGCACGGCGACCTGTTGTTTCTTGGGGATCCCGCCCGTCCGGTTCACTTCCGCTTCGTGGGTCGAAAGACCAAACCGCTCTCTACCACCCAGGAGATCCTGGCGGTGGCCCACCTGGCCGGGCTACCGCAGTTCGAGGACCGGATACGACAAGATCCCAAGCGGATTGCGACCCTGTACGAGATCACCAAGCGGTTGTCCAATGCGCCCGGCCAACCGGCTCAGGTTGGCCAAGTCGCCTGCGAAGCGGTGTTCGATCTTCTTCCGACCGCGACCCATGTGGTGATCAGCCTGGAGGAGCGGCCGGAAGGGGAGTTCATCCACTTCATCGGCCTAGATCGGCAGGGAGAATCCCTGGGAGAGAAGCACGTCAGCAAGTCGGTCATCCGAGAGGTGCGAGACAAGCGGGCCGGCGTCCTGGTGGCGGATGCGGCTGCCGCTGACCCCCCCGCCCACTCCATCGTTCGGCTTGGTATCCAGACCACCATCGCGGCTCCCCTGTGGGTGGGCGAGCGTGTCACGGGGGTGATCGAGGCGGACAACCGGGCCAGTGGGGGGGTCTTCACCGAGTACGATCTGCAGACGCTGACGGTGTTGGCAGGACAGGTCTCGCTGGCGGTGGAGAATGCGCGGCTTTTTTCAAGGTTGCAGGCAGCCGAAGCGCGTCTGGCGGAAGAGAACATCTTTCTCAAGAAGGATCAGGAGCGAAAAACCGAGATCATCGGGATGAGCGCGGCCATCAAGGAGGTGCTGAGCCTGATCGACAAGGTGAAGGAGGCCCGCGTCCCCGTCTGCATCGAGGGGGAAACCGGCACCGGCAAGGAGCTCGTGGCCCGGGCCATCCACTATCGCTCCAGCCGGCGGCACAAGCTGTTCGTTTCGCAGAACTGCGCGGCCATCCCCGAGTCGATCCTGGAGTCGGAGCTGTTCGGCCATGTCAAGGGAGCCTTCACCAGCGCCGACCGTGACAAGAAGGGGCTGTTCGAGATGGCGGAGGAGGGCACCATCTTCCTCGACGAGATCGCCGAGACGACCCCCGCGATGCAGGCCAAGCTGCTGCGCGTCTTGCAGGAGGGGGAGATCCGGCCGGTGGGGGGCGTGCGCTCCAGAAATGTCGAGGTGCGGGTGATCTCCGCCACCAACAAGAACCTGGAGGAGGAGGTCGACCAGGGTCGGTTCCGGGAGGACCTGTACTACCGTCTGAAGGTCTTCCCGATCTTCATGCCCCCGCTGCGAGAGCGGCGCGAAGACCTCCCCCTCTTGGCACGCCATCTCTTGGAGATGTACTGCAAAGAGGCGCTCAGAAAGGTGCCCACCTTCACCCCCGAGGCGCTGGCGCTGCTGATGGCCTATCGTTGGCCCGGCAACGTGCGCGAACTGCAAAATGAGATACAGCGCCTGGTGATCGTGGGCGTGGGTGGTGACTTCGTTCTACCTGCGCACCTCAGCGAACGACTCCGCAGACCGGAGGACCTGTTGGAGCAGGTCAAGCCACCTCGCGGCGGACTCAAGGAGATGCTGGAAGAGGTCGAGAAGTGGCTCATCCTGGACACCCTGCGGGACCAGGGGGGCAACAAGACGGCCACTGCCGAGGTGCTCAAGATCAGCCGCGAGGGTTTGCATAAGAAACTGGCGCGCTACAATCTGAACTGAAGACCACTCCTGTAGACTTGAAGTCGCCGAAGTGACTGTGCTAATGGCCAGCACCGGTGAGTTTTTTCTTCCACGGGGACAACAGATGGCGGGATCGAAAGAGCACGATGAATGGGGCAAATCCACCGACCTCGATCCAGACGACAGTGAAGAGCTGGAAGAGGAGCTGGAGGAGGACGAACCCCCAACCCCAGAAGAACCGACCCCCAAGCGATCCCGAACCGATCGCGAGGAGACCCAGGCGGCCGACGAGATCGAGCTGGAGGATTACTTCGACGACGAGGACAGCGACGACTACGAAGGGCTCGATGCGGAAGGCGAAGAATACCTGGACCTGGAGCCGGAGATCGAGGATCTGGGGGATGGTCTGCCGGACGACTACTGGAGCTACATCGACGAGGAGATGGGATACGCCGACATCAACCCGGACAACCTTCCGAAAGCGGAGGTTGACCTGCAGGCCCAGATCCGGGGCCTGTCCCCCTCGGAGCTAGACGACCTGGACCTGGATACGCTGACCGATTACTGCCGGTGGGGAGCGGCCCGGACCTACCTCGAGCATGGCGATGAGTCGTCCTTCGAGAAGATCGCCTTGACACTGGTCAACAGCACCGATCGATCGCCGGCACTTGACTATGCCGACATCACCCTGGCCCTGATCTGCCGCATGGCCTCGCGGAGTGATTTCCAGGCGGCCTTCGATCTCTTGACCCGCCTGGGTGAGGTGGCGCCCGAGAGTCCAGAGCTGGTGGAGCGATTCCGGGGGGTGCTGACCATCCAGCAGGGTAGGATCACCGAGGGGTTGGAGCTGCTCAATCAGCTGGCCGAGCGGTATGCAGACGACGCCTGCTTCCTGCTGGCACTGGGAGAGGATCTGTGTGGGTTGGGCCAGTGGGAAGAGGCGCTGGAGTACCTGGAGATGGCCCGCGACATCGCCCGCGGGAGCAACGACCAGGAGCTGCTCTCTTCCATCGATAACGCCGTCCAGTACGCCCAGCGCCATATCCGATACCAGGAGGCTGAAGGGCTCTGAACGAGTGCTTCCAGGCAACCTGAAGAACCGGTGCAACCGCGAGACGGGCGGTCATGGAGCAGCCAGCGGCCCCCTGGACAGCGGGTAGAGACAAAGCGAGAGACGGTTTTTGGGGGGGGGCGGTTTCCAGCAAAGCATCGAACGCCAGGGAGCCGCGAGAAACAGGGTATGCCATGAGTGATGACGATCCCACGCAGCAGCCGGGACTTTCCATGGGGCTGGCCCAGTACCTGGCTCAGCTCGATCCGCGTCCGGATGTGGCCATCTTGTTGGAGATCCCTGCTCCCAACCGAACCCTCGTCCTGGATGAGGCAGAAGACCTGGAGGCGGTGGCGGTCGCCTTGCTCATGCTGGAAAGAGTGGCCGTCCACAGCGGGTCCCGCGTACCGCTTCGGGTCATCCGTCCCCTCAGGGAACGGGCCACCCAGCCGTTCGACCCCAAGGGGGTGATGCAAATGGAGGTGGAGGCCTACAACGCCCTGGGCTGGGTTGCCAGCCTGAAACCGGAGAAGGGCAGGCGGGGCGATCACACCGAGCCCCGACAGGCCACCAGGGCAGGCGACTCGATCCGCTACGACCCCACCACCCCTCCCATCGAGCTGCTCCGCCGAGCCATCGCCGAGGAGTTCGACGTGGAGATCGTCTACTACACCAAGAGTCGCGGCCAGCTCAACAAGCGACGGATCACCCCCAAGCAGATCGAGGCCGAGACCTACCTGCACGCCTACTGCCACACCCGGCGGGGCGACCGGGTATTTCGGATCTCCCGCATCGCCGAGGTCCGCCCCGTGGATGGTCGGGCGGTAGCCGCTGGCAGGGCGAGAGGGGGTCGCGACGACTCGGGCCAGCAGGATCTGGGGTTCTAGAGAAAGGATAGATCGCCCCCTCCGGCGGCTACGCCGCCACCTCCCCCGGGCTTCGCCTCGGGGGAGGATCAGACATCCTCCCAGTCGCGCTCGAAGATCACCTCTCTGGACCAGCGGAGGACCTCGTCGTCGATGAGGCAGGGGGGATCGGCCGCACAGGTGAGCCAGATGAGGTTGGAGTCTCCGCCCGGGCCTTCCAGCTCCCACAAGGAGACGTGGCTCTTGGAGCCGCACCGGGGGCAGGGGGCGGGGGCATAGCCGACAATGGTCTCCTCGTTGAAGCGGACCGTGACCTGGAAGCGCTCGGTGTCGGGATCGTATTCGATAGTGAGGTTTCTGCTGCTGTGGATGGGTTTCATCACGACACCGGGACCAGGCGTGGTGGAACGAGAGAGCCTGTGTGTCTCATTGTAGCCGAGCGGTCGGGGGGGGCAAGAGCTTGGTGGGTATCAGTAGCCTTTCGGAACCGGCCGGTGTTCACTCTTGCGGCCCCTGAAGCGGTGGCGGCTGGAGGAGTTGACCATGTCCGGCCGCTGCTGCCCGAGAGCGGGCTGAGAGCCAGGCGGCGTCCACGGCGCCGACAGCATCCCCTTGATCACCCCGATGCACTGCCAGCTCACGGTACCAGTCCGCCGCCCGGACCTGGTCTCCCATCTGGCGATAGGCCAGGCCCATGTTCTGCAGTGCCACATCCCTGCAAGCTGTCCCGCTGGCAGCTTGGAGGTAGAACGGTATAGCCTGCTGAGGGTCCTGCAGGCGGTGAAGCTCAATGGCTCGGATCAGATCTGGACGGCAGTTGGGTGCCATGGCCACTGGCCAGAATACGAGGGATCCGGACAGAGCCAGCAGTACCAACAAGCCGACACCATGCAAGACCCGGCCGTTCCGGAAAGTTCTCCAGAGCTCTGCCGCTGTCACCGCCGAGCCTATCGCAAAGAAAGGAAGCCAGGGTAGCCGGAATCGGCCGACAATGAAGAAGCCCACAGCGGTGGCGAGGGGAACAAGCAATCCAAACAAGATCAGGGGCCAGCTACGCCCGAGGCGTCGAAATAGGAGGAAAAGGCCAAGGATGCCGGCCATGGTCAACCATCCGGCCGAGGGAAGCCACGGCTCGCCCAAGAAGCCGCGGAACTGGCGCTGGTAGTGGTAGCTGTGCACGCTGGATAATTCGGTGTTGCTCAATGTCAATCGGATCTTTCGCAACAGGAGCGAGACCGCTTTCTTCGGCTGCTGCCGGATGTGCTGTAGCGTCTGTCGAAACCAGAACTTCCGCACTTCCCTGGGTGACAGGCTGTGGCCCAATTCCTGTTGGGCAATTCGGGTCGCCTCCTGGAACAGGCTGTCGATGCGCTCGGAGGGTCGCCACTGTGCGGGTGTCTTGTAGGTGCCGTTGGCTTCCGGTCCATTTCCGATGTAGAAGTTGATGGCGGCTGAATCGGTGACTGCCACCAGATCACCGGAGGCGAGCCAGTTTCGAAGCGTGACCGGACCGACCAGGGCCAGGCACCCGACCAGGCCGAGCACGGTGAAGGACAATCGACTTCGTAGTGGTGCTCCTGGGAGCAAGAGCGTCGCCAGGATGACCACCGGCACTCCCATCATGGCCGTTGGACGGGAGATGATGGCCAATCCCAAGGTCGCGTAGCTCAGTAGCCAGCGTGTTCTGCCAGGTGACTCGCTGGCTCTAAGACACATCAAGGCGCACAACACCGAGCAACAGGCGACAAGCGGGTCGGCCAGTAGGGTCGTTTCGTAGAACAGGCAGGGCCCCATGGCCGCCAGCACCAGCGCAGCTGTAAATGCCAACCCTGCGGGCGCGAAGCGCCGCGCCAGCAGAAAGGTCATCAGGACAGTGGCGACTCCGAGGAGAGACTGGAGTATGGCGATGGCCACCGGGTGAGTACCGAACAGCCATCGCCAGGCGGCCAGGAGATAGGTCCACAGTGGACTCAGGTGGAACGGTTCACAAGGTCCCAGTAGACCTCGTTCGCTGAAACCGTCAGCCCACTCGAGGTAGAGCGTCTCGTCGAACAGAGGCACACCGAACAGCGGATCGAGTCCGGCTCCCAACAACGCCGAGATCCGAAAGACCACCGCAGATAGCCCGAGCAGGACCAGGTAGGTCCGCTTCGGCACCGCCACATGTCCGACTCGTGACCGGTTTGCCACGTGCACCACCATTTCGGGTGTACCTGACCGTCCCGTAAGCACCCCACGCGTTGACCCATGGTGTGTCGGGGGAGGGATTCGAGCACCTGGTCTCCCGGAGCATTTTGCTCGTCGAGGCACCGGCTTGCAAGGCAGCCAGCGGGACCGATCGCGGACTACCTGGTGGCCGATCCGTTTTTTACCAAATCCGGTGCAGAGGTCAGGTGAGGAGTACTGGCGGGGCCAATCGATCGAGGCAAGAGGTGTCAGCGAATTAACACCCCGGTAAGTAGCCGCGTTAGGAAAGGTGTAGGGCCTTTCGGCTTGACGAATCGATGAAACCTGGTATGTGTAAGCGCCCGGTTGGCTACCGGTAAATTCCTGCCACTGGTACGGAGATTGCAGCCGTACCCACGATCGGTCCGGTATCAGCCGGCTGCCGCGATGGAACGAATGATCTTGAAGCTCCTGGCTTCGCAATGTCTTCAAGGAGAGCCGTCATGGGAAGTGCGTCGAGAGTTGGAAAAGCTGTTTGGCTTCTGTTGCTGGGCTTCATGCTCGTCTGGACTGCCGGCTGTGCGCAGCAGCTGGGCGACATCAACCGGGTATCCGCCAACGCCCTGAAGAAGGCGGACTTCGACTCCTCGGCGGAATGGTACATCGCCCAGACGTTCGCCGAGGTACCGCCGGCCTCCTATGCCGGATTCGTCGGACTTGGCAGTAGCCTGGAGAAGATCCGCTGGGAGATCACCGAGGACTACCTCATCGCCTACCGATCCTACGAGCACAACCCGGGGGCGCGCTCCGACGTCTTCGTCGACACGGAGGGCAACTACCACTACCTGCCGGACGAGCAGGAAGGGTACTCGGACGAGTACAAGGAGAGCCCGGTCGCCGCCTACCGGATCCTGGGCCACTTCGATATCCAGCGTCAGTACAACCCTTCCACCGGCGAACAGACCAACGTCATCGTGGAGAACCCCTCCGACCGGCTGTGGTGGGAGACGGAGTACTTCCGGGTCGACTGGACCAACGTGCTGGCCAGCAACATCCTGTGGGACAGCTACTTCACCGGCAACGTGAGCTGGTACGTGCAGCCCTCGGAGGAGAGCCGGGACTCCCTGCGCATGGAGTACTTCGATCCCAACAAGATCGATTACCCCGACATCGCGGCCGACGACTACCCCGCCGGGGAGCTGTACTACCTCGACTTCACCAACCGGATGATCGTGGACCCCGACTACAGCTACTGCTGGGATCACTGGTACCCGTTCACCCTGGACGACTGCGCCCCCTCGGAGGTCGAGCTTCGGACCAGCTTTTTGCGGGTTCCGGCCTTTTCGGACTACGAGCCGGTGGTGTACGACGACATCGACCAGCAGAAGTTCGGCTTCTTCCGGACCGAGCGACTGGTGTACGACCGCTGGTACGGGGAGCGGATCAGCGGCCTGGTCCATCTGGTCAACCGCTTCAACATCTGGCGGGATACCTGGCAGCGAAACGAGGACGGCAGCCTGCGCCGCGACTCGGACGGCCGGCTGGTGCCCCGCCCGTTCGCCGAGCGGACCCCTCGGCCGATCGCCTACCACATGAGCTTCGATTCACCCGAGGAGCTGTTCCCGGCCTTCGAGGCAGCCGGCAACGAGTGGGATCGGTCCTTCCGCCGGGCGGTGGCAGCGGCCCAGGGTATCGCCAACTGGCAGGATGTGCCGCAGATGTTCTACGTGTGCCACAACCCGGTCATCGCCGAGGATGACATCCCCTGTGGCGAGGTGGGGCTTGTTGCCGAGATCGGCGACCTGCGCTTCAACTTCATGTACTGGGTAGATACGCCCCAGCAAGCGGGTCCGCTGGGCTACGGCCCCTCGACCCACGATCCGGAGACCGGGGAGGTCATCACCGGCACCGCCTACATCTACGGCGCCGGCGTGGACACCTACAGCGAGTACGCCACCCAGCAGGTCCGCTTCTTCAACGGCGACCTGGATAGCGACGACCTGTACAACTCCGACTACGTACGCGAGAACATCCTGGCCCGGACCGATCCCAACATCGACCCCCGCGACATGATCAACCCCGAGCTGGCCAACATCCGGCTGGAGGACTTCAATATCAGGGATGCGATGAGCGAACGGGCCCAGATCGCCCTGACCCGCCTGGAAAGAACGCAGATGAGAGACCTCGAGTTCCGTCCCGAAAACCACCGGCTGCGCTGGGACACCATCGCCAACTCCGGGCTGGGCGCCATGCTGGTCGACCAGGAGATGGTCAACGCCTTCGGGGTGAACACCCTCAACAACCTGCCGGCCGAGGTCCGGGATCGCTACTTCCAGAACGGCGCCTTCATGCCGGATGCCCTGCTGGCCCGCCGGGAGAACCTGTACCGGATGATGGAGCACAACATGACCCCCATGCTGGAGACGGATGACGCCATCCTGGGGTTGGCCCAGACCTACGCCGGTCGGACCGACTACGACCAGATCCGGCAGGAGCTGCGCCTCCTGATCCTGCAGGCGCTCATCACCCACGAGGTCGGCCACACCATCGGTCTGCGCCACAACTTCCAGGGGTCCTGGGACTCGCTGAACTACCAGGACCGCTACTGGGAGCTGAAGACCGAGGGCGTGCTGGGGGTCAATCCCTCCAGCGGCGAGATCGAGGTGGTCCCCTTCCATCGTCCGGTATACATCGCCGACATCTACGGCATGGCCAAGATGACCCCCGCCCAGATCACGGGCCGGATGCGCGAGTACCAGACCACCAGCATCATGGACTACCACACCTACTTCAACAGCGACATCCACGGCATCGGCAAGTACGACGAGGCCGCCATCCTCTACGGCTACACCGTGGGTCGCGATCAGACCACCGCGCTGGCCGAGAGCGATCCCGACTTCAACACCAGCGAGCGGGGCTACGTCGAGGTGTTCGACAACGTGGGCGATGCCCGCAGCATCTTCGAGTCGTTCGATGGGCTGGAAAGCCCGGGCTACCAGCGCCTGCTGGAGCAGTACCACTACGCCACGGTGGTCGAGGCCATGGCCACCGACGGCGGGGACCTTCCCAGCGATTCGGCCGTGGCCGCCCAGACCATGCGCGATCGGATCCGCAACCGCCACCTCATGAAGTACGACGAGGTGATGTCTCAGAGAGAGAACCAGGTGGCTGGCCGTTCGATCGAGGTCCCCTACATGTTCCTGTCCGACTACTGGGTCGGTGCCCGACAGAGCTGCCGGGCCTGGGACCTGGGTGCGGATCCCTTCGAGCAGGTGCTCAACTCCATCGACCAGTACGAGGCCTACTACCCCTTCTACTACTTCCGCCGAGATCGGTTGGACTGGGGCGCCTACAACGTCTTCTACCTCTTGGCCAACTACTTCTTCATCGACTGGGTCGATAACTACCAGCGGTTCGTCTACAACATCGCCCTGTACGGCGTGGACGACGTCATCCAGGAGAACGCGAACTTCTTCTCCGGATACGCCTCGGTCAACACCATCGGCCAGGTGCTGATGACCCCCAGCTACGGCTCCTACTACCTGGACGAGGCGGAGAACGCCTACATCCTGGACTCCTATAGCCAGCTGGAGGACGCCGATCTCTACATTCCCATGGGCCAGGGCCGACGGTACGATACCGCTTATGACCCGAACATGGGGTACAACTACTGGGTCTACCCGACCGAGGCCGGCCACTTCTGGGCCCAGTACGGTGCCACCATCGTCATGACCGCCTTCAACTCGGTGCAGGTGCGCGGTGCCGACGTATCCGCCGACTTCCAGAGCTACCTGATCCCGATCTACATGCTCTTCGAAGAGGAGATGACCAACATGTTCAACGGGTTGTACACTCGCGACTACTCGATGATCGGAGCCCGGATCGTCCAGGAGGACCACAAGGTGAGGCTGGTTCCCCCGGTGTTCGCCCCGCTGTACTTCACCGACGGCAGCATCATGGATCCGGTGACCGGCGAGTTCGTCGAGGCCGACCAGGTCATCGGAACGCCCGCCACCGAACCCACCCTGGAGACGGTGTACGGCTACTCCCAGCGGGTCTACCCCATCCTGTACGGCATGGCCTTCACCACGGAGACCAACAGCCTGCACTTCGTCGACCAGGCCAACATCTTCCGCGTGGGTAGCGGGGAGCACACGACGCCCGGCGAAGGTTTCGAGACGGTGGAGTACTGCGACCACTTCTCGCTGGGCGGCGAGTGCTACGGCGCTCTCATGCCGGAGGGCAGCGAGAATCCGGGCCTGGCAGCCCAGATGGTGCTCAACTGCATCGAGCTGCAGGACCAGTGGGATGCCCTCGAGCTGGAAGCTTCCGGCCCGATCACCCCGACCCGCCGATCGCAGATCCGGGATGAGCAACAGGATATCGCCTGGCAGATCCAGTACATCATCGAGGACATGAACTTTGTGCGCGGGATCTACGACGTCTTCGGTGCCAGCTTCTATTGAGCCGATGGTCCCCGGGCCCGAGAACGACCCTCTTGGGCCCGGGGGGTTCGGTTTCCATTGTTCCCTTCTCAGCTCTCCTTTTTCGCTATAAGTACTATCCAATGAAAAACAGGGGGACGGCAGCTGTCGGCTGACCTCCCTCTGCGAGCAACCGCAACCCCACCGCGAACAACCAGAAGCGGACAGGAGGCCCTGCAATGGCTGCGCTCTCCCCTTTTCTAGACCGCCTCCACCAGGGACCGTTGCTGTTCGACGGCGGCATGGGAACCGAGCTGTACAAGCGCGGTGTGTTCATCAATCGCAACTTCGACGCCACCAACCTGAGCGACCCGGAGCTGGTGCTGGATATCCACCGCCAGTACGTCCAGGCGGGTGCCCAGGCGATCGAGACCAACACCTTCGGGGCCAATCGGGTCAAACTGGGTCAGGCAGGTCTGGCGGACCGGATCGAGGCCATCAACCGGGCGGGGGTGGAGCTGGCTCGGCAGGCGGCGGGTGACCAGGTCTACGTGGCCGGAGCGGTGGGACCGACGGGGCTGGTGGTGGGGGTCACCCTGCCAGCGGATCCCGCCGTCATCCAGGAGGTGTTTGCCGAGCAGATCGGGTTCCTGGCGAGCGCCGGGGTGGATGTGATCTGCCTGGAGACCTTCTCCTACCTGGAGGAGATCCACCTGGCGCTGGAGGCCTGTCGGCAGGTGGCCGGTGGGGTCCCGGTGATGGCCCAGATGGCGTTTGCCGAGGATGGGCGGCTGATCGACGGGACCACCCCGGAACAGATGGTGGAGCGGTTGGTCGGTTGGGGCGCCCAGGTAGTGGGAGCCAACTGCGCTCAGGGTCCGGCGACCCTGCACGAGGTTGCTCGCCGGATGGTGGGGCGAGGGGTGCCGGTCAGCATCCAGCCCAATGCGGGGTATCCCCGCCGGGTCGGGGAGCGCTTCCTGTACATGGCCACTCCCGACTACTTCTCGGTGTACGCCATGCGGCTTCTCAAGATGGGGGTCACCATCGTGGGGGGCTGCTGCGGCACGACCCCCGAGCACGTGGCCAAGATGGCCGGTTCGGTGCGCATGGCAGGGGGGGGGCGGCTGCATGTCGAGGCCACCGAGGTGGTTCGGCCAGAGGCTCCGGAACCGGGGGTCATCCCCTGGCCCATGGAGGAGAAGTCGCCGCTGGGGCGAAAGCTGTCGCAGCAGAAGGAGCTGGCGGTCAGCGTGGAGGTGAACCCGCCGGCCGACCTGGATGACAGCCGGATGTTGGAGGGGGTCCGGATGTTGAAGGCGGCCGGGGTGGACGTGGTCAACATCCCCGACAACGCCAGGGCCTCGGTGCGGCTGTCCAACCTGAGCCTGGGGCTGCGCATCAAGCAGGAGGTGGGCATGGATGTCATCCTCCATGTCACCTGCCGCGATCGGAACCTGTTGGCCATGCAGTCGGACCTGCTGGGCTACCACCTGTTGGGGGTGCGCAACCTGGTGATCATCACCGGGGACCCCCCCAAGGTGGGGGATTACCCCGATGCCACGGCGGTCTATGACCTGGATTCGATCGGTCTTTTGCGGGTGGCCAGCGGCTTCAACCGGGGGATCGATCCGTCGGGGCGAAGCCTGAAGGGGGTCACCTGCTTTCTGTTGGGGGCGGGGGTAGAGCCGGCGGCGGTGGACTACGACCGCGAGCTGAGACGGCTGGAGGCCAAGAAGATGGCGGGGGCGGATTTCGTGATGACCCAGCCGGTCTATGATCTCCAGGTGATCGAGCGGTTTCTGGCCGATACGGCCTATCTCGGCCTTCCGATCCTGGTCGGCCTGTTGCCTCTGGCCAGCTATGCCAACGCCGAGTTTCTCCACAACGAGGTGCCGGGAATGACCGTCCCCGAGCCGATCCGAGAGCGGATGCGGCTGGTGGGGAAAGGCCCCAAGGCCAGGGCGGAAGGGGTGAAGATCGCCCAGGAGATCCTGGCGGCGGTGGTGGACAAGGTGAGCGGGGTGTACCTGATGACCCCATTTTCCCGCTACGAGGCGGCCATCGAGATCCTGGAGGTGGTCGGGTACAAGCGTCCCAAGGGCTGGCAGGAGGTCTGGCGGGAATGATCAGCGGCGGGGAGGTCGGCGGTCTCAACGAAGTCCTTGACAAAGATCGCGGACCGCATTACACACACGCCACCCGTTGCGGGGTGGAGCAGTCTGGTAGCTCGTCGGGCTCATAACCCGAAGGTCGGTGGTTCAAATCCACCCCCCGCTACTCGAGACGCCGGTTCGGTTTCCAGCCGAACCGGCGTTTTTGTTTGTGTTGTGCCGCCAAACCGGGTAGATGCGTCGATCGGCAAGTCATGATGCAGTTTGGCCCCAATACCATCCGCCTGATCCTCTTGACCGTCGTGGCCATGGTGCTCAGCAGTGCCGTGCACGAGTGGGCCCATGCGATGGTGGCCTTCAAGCTGGGGGACGACACGGCAGCTCGGCAAGGCAGGCTGACCTTGAACCCGATGTCCCACATCGATCCGGTGGGAACCCTGATCATGCCGGCGGTGGGTGCCATGGTGGGGTTTCTGTTCGGATATGCCCGGCCGGTGCCGGTGACGCCGGTCCGTTTTACCCGGCGGTTCAACATGGGCACAGGGATGTTGCTGGTGGCGCTGGCGGGGCCGCTGTCCAACCTGGTCATGGCGTTTTGCTGTGCGGGATTGCTCAAGGTCGGGGCGCTGGTGGGGGGGGCGGAGATCTACGGGAGCAACGAGCTGGCCCACATGCTAGGCGCGCTGTTGTTCGTCGGGGTTTGGTTGAACATCGTGCTCTGCCTGTTCAACCTGCTGCCGATCTATCCCCTGGATGGCTCTCGAATCCTGGAAGGGCTGCTGCCTCGGCGGCATCACCGGTGGCTGGAGGTGATGCACCAGCAGGGCATGCTGTTCATGCTGCTGGTGTTCTTCATCGGGATGCGGCTGCTATCAGGACCGATAGGTAGCCTGGCGCGGTTGATCTTCCGAGCATTCGGGTTATCCTACCAGGAGTTAGGCCCATTTCTCGACTACCTGTGAACCCGCCATGGACTTGACGGTCAGGCTGGATGCGTTCGAGGGTCCGCTGGACCTGCTGTTGCACCTGATCACCAAGCACCAGATCGATATCTTCGACATCCCGATCCACTTCATCACCCGGCGGTTTTTGGAGGCCGTGGCCGACATGCAGCAGCTGGATCTGGATGTAGGCGGCGAATACCTGGTGATGGCCGCCACGCTGGCCCAGATCAAGAGCCGGATGCTGCTGCCTCGCCCGGAGCCGGCAGGGGAGGAAGAACCGTTCGATCCCCGGGAGGACCTGGTGCGCCAGCTCATCGAGTACCAGCGGTACAAGGAGCTGGCCAGCCAGCTGGAGGAGCGTCCGATGCTGGGGCGGGACGTGTTTTCCCGGCCCTCAAACCCGCCGCTCGAGCGCCCGACCGGTGCTGCGGCCATCGAGGCGCCCGGTTTGTTTCACCTGCTGGACGCCTTCGAGGCGGTCAAGAAGCGGGCGAAGCTGGGGAGCGAGCTGCGGGTGAGGGTAGAGCGGCGCAGCGTGCTGGAGGAGATGCGCCGGATCGCGGGGCTCTTATCCCGCTTCAAGCGCCGGACCTTCTGGCAACTGGTCGAGCTGGAGGGGCAAGCAGAACGGGACCTGGCCAACCTGGTTGCCGCATTTCTGGCGGTACTGGAGCTGGTTCGCCGAGGTCTGGTCCGGGTCAGCCAGTCGTCTGGATCGCGGGGCGACCTGGTGGTGCGGGCGCAGGTGGCCGACCTGGAAAGGGTAGTGGCCGAGATCGGATAGCGTCGTGTTGACGCGCCCCGTCCTGGTGCCTAAGCTCAAGGGTGCCGCACAGTTATTACGGACGCCAAGCCGTCGGGGAGGAAGGCATGAATCGAGAACGGAGCCAGGAAGTTCTTTCTGAAGATCCGCTGGACCAGATCAACCGTCTGCGGGCTGAGCACCAGGCGTTGGAGCGCCGGCTGGAAGAGCTGGACACCCTGGTCTACCTGACGCCCGATGAGCAGCTGGAGCGGAAGCGGATCCAGAAGACCAAGCTCCAGAAAAAGGACCTCATGCAGGCGCTTCAGCGCAAGCTGACGAGCTGACCAGCCTCTTTTTCCTTCACCCCTCTTCCTCTGGTACACTGAGGCCGGTGTGCCCCATCGGTGGTGTGCCGCCATCCGATCCCCAAGGGTCGGATCAGCCGTCTCGGGGGGAGGTGCGAGTTCTATTACCAAAGGTCCAACCCTGTCTGGCTTGGGCGATGACGCTGGGCGAACCGGACAGCGCATCGACGGGCGAAGCGGAACCCGGTGTGCGAAGCGGCCATCCGTCAAGCCGGCGCCAGCGCCGGCTGGTGCTGATTCTGTCGTGTCTCTGCCTGTTCCTGGCGTTTTGTGTCCTGGCCGCCTGGGTAGGCCGCACCATGCGGGGCGGCCAGGAGCCGCCCTGGCCTGTCTCTTTGGCCATCGCGCCTGCCGACTCTTTTTCGGCTTCCTTGCCCACCGAGCCGACCTCGGTGCCGGAGGTGGCACAAGCCGAGCCGGAAGGAGAGCAACTGCCCACCTGTGCCGAGCGCGCGGGCATGCTGCTGCACCACGCCGTCCGGGAGGCCCGCTCGTATGCCCACCTGGACAGGGGTCGGCGCACCCTGACCGAAGCCAGGCTGCGGCTGCGATCCGATCCGCAGGCCGCGGTGAGCCTGGTGCAACGGGTGTTGGAGGTCGGACAGAGCCCGGAGAGCTCAAGCCAGGCCTACTGGATCTTGGGTTCGGCGCTGATGGCGCTGGAGGAGTACGAGGGGTCGTTGCAGGCCTTTTTGCAGGTGGGAGAAACGGCGGTACCGGACTACCTGGAGCTGCGGATCATCGAGGTGCTGCTGGCACTGGGGGAGCGGGCAGAGGCGGTTCGCAGGGCCCATGAGCTGGTGGACAGCCTGAGGGATTCCTCCAGTCCGGCGGTTCACTCGGCACGAGAGTTGTACCTTACGGCGCTGTTCACTGCGGGGCGCTGGAGGGCACTGGTCCGTGAGGGGCTGGATTTCCTGGAGCGCTACCCCGACTACCGGCGTCCAGACCGGCTCCGCCTCTGGTTGGGTCTCGCCGAGCTGAACCTGGGGCGGTGGGAGGAAGCGGCGGACCATCTTGACCAGGTGGTCTGGAACTACCCCTATCGGCCTGCAGCCCACCAGGCCTGGTGGGCGATGCAGGTGCTGCGGGGCGCAGGTGTACGGATGCCTGCCCATTCGCTCAGCGATCGGATGGACCGCGCTCTGGCGCTTCGGATCAACAAGCACTGGGAGATCGCCGGAGCAGCTCTTCAGGATCTGCTTGCGGACGTCCTGTCGCTGGAGGGAGAGGGCAGCTTTGCCAACCAGGTCCGGATGGAGATGTGGCGCAATTCCTACGGTGCCGGCGATTTCACCCGGGCGCTGATCGACCTGGAGGAGGTCCTCGACCGGCAGATGGAGGGCATGCGACCGGACACCGTGTACTCGGCTTTGGCCGATACCTATGCCCGGCTGGGGCGGTTCGAGGAGGGGGTGGAGGCGCTGCGCGCACGCAACCAGGGCCGCAGCAGGAGCCATCTTCACTCCGAGCTGTCCCGCTACTACCGGGAGAACGGTTTCTACCGGCAGGCGCTGGAGCATGCCGAACAGCTCCGGGGCGCTCGTCAACGGCCGGACTGGGACCACACCCTGCTCTTGTTTTTGGCCGGCCAGACCGACCAGGCGGCCGAGGGGTTCAGGCTGCTGGCCGAACGCGCCGGAAGCGTTTCCCAGCCGCGCTTGAGGTACTGGCAGGCGCGAGCCCTGATGGGGTCGGGTGAACCGACCAGGGCGGGCGAGCTGTTCGATGAGATCCGGACCCGCTGGCCTCTCGACTACTACGGTTTGCAGGCCGATAACCGCCTTTATGAGCTGACCTTCCACCAGGAGCCTTCGGTCGTGTGGCGGGAGGAGAACGGGGATTCGCCGGACGGCGAGAGGACCGGCGGGCTTCCCCATGCAACCCTGGAAGAGCTGGCCACGTCCCTGGTACGGCACCTCAACCTGAGACTGACGGGGTTCGTGCGGCGGGAGTTTCCGGGGCCGGCAGGGGAGGTCACCAACGACGAGGAAAGTCGGGCGCCCGACTTTCCAGCTCGCATCCATTGGGACGGACCGCTAGGGGTTGCCGACTCCTATCTGACCTACCAGGCCGGCGGCCACGCCATCGAGGGCGCCTACCTCTCCTGGCGAGGCGAGGAGGCGCTGGACGCCTTGTCGGAGCGAGCCGCGGGCCTGTTCCCCGCACTGGCGAGGGCTCGGTTCCTGTACCTGGTCGGAGAGAGCCATGAGGCGCAGCTGGAATCGAGGGAGGCCTCGATCGAGTTCTATGCGCTCAACCGTTCCTTTCGCCAGCGCCGTCCCTCCCGTTCCCCGGTCCAGCTGGACTACCATCGCTTCGAGCACCTGGTGGACCGCCGATCGGTATCAGCGGGACTCTGGGGGATCGCGCTGGATCGACTGCGATACGACATCGGCCAGAGAAGGGCTGCCCAACAGGAGATGCTGGCGCGGCAGCAGGCGATCTACGACCAACGGTTCGATCTCCAGGAGGGGTTGGTAGATGGCCTGATGGTGCTGCAGGACCACCACATGGTTCGCCGCTTTACCACCACACGGCTGGGGTGGGACACCAGCCCACCGGAGCCGGACCAGCGGGAGAGCTGGTCGGTCTCCTACCCGAGGGCATATCCCGAGCTGGTCGTCGAGCACTCCGAGCGATACGGGGTCAATCCCTACATCATCTGGTCCTTGATGGTGGTGGAGTCCTCCTTCAACCCGGATGCGGTCTCTCGGAGCGATGCCAGGGGGCTGCTCCAGGTGATCCCCAAGACCGGCGAGCTGATCGCCCAACGGATGGGTCGGGTGGACTTCGGTCCAGACGACCTGTTTGACCCCGAGGTCGCCATCGAGTTCGGCTGCTACTACTTTGGCGAGCTGATGACCAAGTTCTCCGGGCAGGAGCTGCTGGCATTTGCCGGTTACAACGGCGGACCGCACAACGTGGCGCGCTGGCTGGAGGGATGGGGCGATCTGCCGATGGATGCGTTTATCGAGATGATCCCTCGCCAGCAGCCCCGAGAGTACACCAAGAAGGTACTCAGGCATCTGGCGTTGTATCGCCAGATCTACCTGGGGGAGGGCTCGGTGTTTGTGGGTCAACAGGTGGATCCGCACTATCGGGACAACATCCATTTCTGACGGCCGGCTCGATCAGGTTGAAGCCGATGTTGCGGAGGCGAGCTTCGCCGACATTGCAGTACAACCCCGCCCGGCGTTGCTGGGGGTCCAGCACCAGGCAGAGGTGATAGGGTAGGTTGAAGTAGGAGAGCTGGACCATCAGCTCGTAAGGCCCCAAAATGGCGCCGCTGCCCGGGTGAGAGTAGAACCAGCCCACCGGCCGCTGGCCCGTTTCGATCAAGTCAGGATCCTGGTGGATGGGTCGGAACTGGTTTTGCAGGTGATGGGCGAACTCGAGGGAGTTCTCCACGACCGCGCTGTTCTGGAACCCGCGCACCTCGACGAAAGGGCCTGCGGCACCGCGGTAGTAGCCCCCTGTCAGCACACCGGCGCTGTTGAGCGCCATCCGATACTCCGAGGCGTAGAGGATCTCCTCCGCGACGTCATAGAAAAGGTAGACGGTGAAACCAGAGCCATCCGGTTGGCCAATGCGCCGGATGCGGAATCGATCGTCCGGGAGGAAGGGTTGCTTGGGGATCGGTAGCCAGGAAGCGGATGAGGGTGGCTGGTCCTGGTTGTGGCTCATGGCTCCGGGCCAAGCTCGCCGCCCGGTTGGGGCACGGTGACATCCGGTGCGGTGGTGGGAGGAGCCGGCGGTTCCGGGAGATCGGGAGGGAGGGGCTCTTCCGGCTGCACGGTATGGTCGATCTCATCGGTCGAGCCTTCCGGCTGGCCCTCGTCCTGCAAGAGGCCGGTGCCTTCGGCCGCGGGGGAGGGTACAGCGGATGGGGGTTCCTCGGAGGGAACCTCGGGTGGAATTGGGGGTTGCTGGCTGTCGACCGCCTGGGGCGGCTCTTCCGCCGGGCTGATGGGGGCTGGCCGTGGGTGGACGTAGCCCGGGATCTCCTGGGGCGACCATCGGACCGGATTGAGGATGGTGAACAGCTGCCAGGCGAGGTCGTCCACGGGTTGCACCCTGTTGGTGTTCAGGTCGACCCGGAAGGAGAAGCAGCGGTTCTCGCCGTTTTCGGTGAACAGGTATTTCACGTCGTACACGCGGGTGAGGTCGGGCACCGGCGTGGATTCCCATACAGTGGGGGGGGCCGGGTACTCGATGGATACCTGGGACTGGGTCTGGTCCCAGAGGTAGGCCGCGATGGCCTCGATGATCCGCTCATCGTCGACGATGCGGCGCGCGGCCTGGATCGGTCTGGCGGAGCGTGGATTGTCCCGTTCGGCCTGCTCCAGGTTCTGGGGTTTGATGGGAGTGAGCTGGTAGGTATCGATGCGGTCACCGGTGGCCATGATGTCGGAGGCCAGCAGGTTGAGCCCCCGGAACTCGTGGGTGTCGAGGTTGACCTCCCACTGGGCAAAGCGGGGTCGTCCCCGCTCGATCCACTGGAAGAAGGCGCGGTAGAAGGTGGCCTCGCCCGGTTGGATCCGTTCGGGAACGACCGTCCAGCCGACGAGGGCGGCCTCGCCGGCATTGGCACGTTTGCGCTGCTGGAAGTAGAGGAGTAGAGCGGAACCCAGCCGAGCTCCCAGAGCGAAGCGGTGGTTGGTCAAGGCCAGGATCACCTCGTTTTCCCGGTTCAAGAACCGCTCCACCTCGTCGGAGACGCCGCTTTGCACGATATCAGCAAAGACGTTGGCTGGCACCACGCCACCAGAATCGGGTGGCTGCAGCCCATCCGGGTCCATCTGGACGATCCAGGCCGGACCGAACTCGACGGCCAGGTCCTGGTAGTTGAACTGAACCTCGTAGACCGATTCCTCCAGGCGGAAGGCTCTCCATCCCACCCGTTGGAGGCGATCGCAGCAGAACAGGCTCTGCAGGGTCGGCTGGAACAGATCGGTTTCCACCACCTGTCGGATGGTCGGCCGGCTGGCGTCCTGTTCCCCCGGGACAAAGGCTCGACGGCGCCAGATGCGCCGGAGAGCGTCATCTTCCCGCCCGGCGTAGCGGTCCATCGGACGGCTCGCCGAGGTCCGGGGTGCGATCCGCAAGGTTGCCGAGGCCTGGGGGATGTTCATGGTGGGGTAGTCCC
Source organism: Bradymonadales bacterium (assembly GCA_016931535.1). Classification (GTDB taxonomy): domain Bacteria; phylum Myxococcota_A; class Bradymonadia; order JAFGEP01; family JAFGEP01; genus JAFGEP01. Next base: position 29,016 of record JAFGEP010000150.1, on the reverse strand, counting down.
GGCCGGACAGGATCACGATGAACAGGATGGCCAGCAGGGATGCCGCCAGCAGGAGGCCAACCAGGGCGATGAGGAGTTGGATGCGCTTGGACATGGCCACCTTCGGCCAGAAATCAGAAACTGCCAGGTACTCTTCTTGATTAGCTGTTGCGGAGCGGATGATCAAGGGTCATGGTCGGCGGCACCGGTTTGCCAGAGGCGATAGGCTTCCTGGAGCATGGCGTTCTCTTCCTCGATCGTCTCCGCAGACCTGGGGAGGTCCTCGAAGTGCTCGACCCCCTGTTCGACGAAGCTCCGGCGGCGGTCGATGTGGACCCGCAGGGCCAGGAGTCCGGCCTGGTTGATGACGGAGAGGTAGTAGCGCCGCTGGACCTGGTCGGCCTCGTCAATCCAGTCGCTGGTCAGACGACGAGCGATCGGGTCTCGTCTCGTCAGCGGGATCCCGCGATCGGCGGCCACCCGCTCCAACGCCAGGTACAGACCGTCCGCTTCGTCGTCCATCGCGCTGGCCGTCTGCTGCTGTTCCCTGCGGATGTCGGCCGTGCCCAGACAGGAGCAGGATAGCAGGCTGATCGCGAGCAGCGCGATGAGAACGGTGGTCAATCGGCTGGCCATCGGTCGGCCAGGAGGGTTGGGGAGGGGCGACCGGTGGCTCGCAGCAGGCAGCGGCCGGAGGGGACAGCGCCGGCAAGATACATGATTGTGATGGCGTCCTGCATCCACTAGACTACTCCCCATTGGCCAGAAGGCGAACAGGGGTCGCCTGTCTATCCAACTCGCAGCAAGGTTGAACCATGGGCCTGACGTGTCGATTCCCATGCCGAGGGTGGCCGCTCTTGATCCTGCTGGTGCAGGCTTGCAGTGCCAACCTGAGCAGCGTTCCCCAGGTCCAACCGGTCGATGCGACCCGGGCACAGGAGGCCTATGAGCGCGGCAACGAGCGGTTGCGCGCCAGAGAGTACCAGGCAGCCATCACAGAGTACAGCGAGGCGATCTCCCGGGATCCCAACCGGGTGGAGGCCTACAACAACCGGGCCGTGGCCTATTGCCTGACCGATCGGGGGGACCATGCGGTGAGCGATCTGGAGCGGGCCGTGGCCACGGCAACCCAACCGCCCGATCGGTTGTTGTTCTTGTATAACCTGGGAACGACCCACCTCATCCGAGGATACTACCCACAGGCGGCCCAGGCGCTGGAGCGGGTGGTCGAGCTGGACAGACGGGACCGTGACGCCCGGATCAATCTCGCGGTGGCCTACACCCGGATAGGGGAGCTGCAGCAAGCGGAAGATCTGCTGGTCGGGGTGCTCCAGGAGGATCCCGATCATCTGCAGGCGCTGGCCAACCTGGGGATCGTGCAGGAGGAGCAGGGCGAGGTGGAGCGGGCGATGACCACCTACCAGCGAACGCTCGATGTGGCTCCCCTGCACTGGCAGACGCTGAGAAACCTGGGGATGTTGGAGGTCGATCAAGGGATGCGGGCCCGGGCCATCCGCCACCTGGAGGCCTTCTTAGAGGCTGCTCCGCCCTGGGTGAGCCGGGAACGTTATCGGTCCATCCTTCGGGAACTGCGACGTTGAAGTGGAGCCGTTCCTGTCGGTGGTGAGAAAAATTGAGATCGGGCGGCGAGGAGCTGGCGTTTCCATAGAGGTCCGGACAGCCCCCGCTATTCGAGAGGGAAAGGAGATCGCTCATGTGCAATCGGTACACAGCGGCCATGCTCGCGTTGTTGATTCCCCTGGCTGCCTGCAACCAACCGGTGAACAGACCGGCATCTCGGCGCGCCGAGCCGGAGGCGGAAGCGCAGGCCGCCTCCGATGTGCCGGTTACCCGAGTGGTCCTCTACCGCAGTGGCATCGCCTACGTGGAGCGCCAGGGCCAGGTGGAGGGTGACGAGCTGAAGCTGCAGATCCGCCCCGATCAGATCAACGACATCCTGACCACCCTGACCGTCATCGTCGATCGCGGGGAAAACGTGGCCACCAGCATCGCCCTGCCCATCGAGCGCTCGGTGGCCCAGCTCTTGACTCAGCTTCCACCGCAGGTCCGGGAGCAGGGGGGGATGCTCTCGCTTTTGAGCGCCTTCCGGGGCGCCACAGCGACCATCCGCGCAGGGGGCGATCGGGCCACGGGCCGGATCGTGGGCACCGAGTCTCTGGTCAACGACCAGGGCAACCAGATCCGGCGAGTGGCGCTGATGACCGACGAGGGCGCCCTGGTGCAGTTCCGGGTGGACGAGATCGACGAGGTGAGCCTGCAGAACGAGGCGATCGAGGTCGGCCTCGGAAAGAGCCTCGATTTCAGCCTGGGCGAGGGCGACTGGAAGCCGGTCGAGCTGACCGTCCGGCTATCTGGCGAACCGCCCCACGAGGTCGCCATCAGCTACGTGGTGGCCATGCCCACCTGGAAACCCACCTATCGCATCCTGGTCCAGTCCGATGCGCTGCACCTGCAGGGATGGTCGGTGGTGGACAACGTCTCGGGGGAGAGCTGGAACGACATCTCCCTCAGCCTGGTCAGCGGTACGCCCATCAGCTTCACCTACGACCTGCACTCGCCCCACTTCGTTTCCCGCCCCGACCTCACCTCCCGCGGCTTCCAGGACGAGCTGGCCCTGCTGGCCCCGACCGTGGACAGCGGCGTGAGGGCCAGGCCACGCCGTGCGTCCCCGCAGGGAGCGGCCGGCTACGGGGGTGGGGGAAGAGAGGAGCTGTCGAGGTCGGCCGCTCCGGCCGAGCCGATGGCCGAGGCGGGCTATTATGACCTGTACGAGCAGACGGCCATGCCGGAGGACCGCGCCCCGGCGATCACCGGTGAGATGATGGTGGGCAGCCTTTCCGCCAACGTCTCCACCGAGGCGCTGGGCAGCCTGTTCCGATACGACGTGGGATACCCGGTCTCGGTGGCCGACCGGGGCAGCGCCCTGGTGACTATTCTCAACACGCCGGTCGAGGGGGAGGACGTCCTGTACTTCGATCCGTCGAGCCCTTCACCCCAGGCCGCCAACCACCCCTACCGCACCATCCGGATGGTCAACAACACCCCCTTTGCGGTGGAGCGGGGACCCCTGTCCATCTACAAGGAAGGGACCTTCGTGGGACAGGCGATCATCCCGCGTGTCAACGAGGGGGAGCTGATCTTCTTGCCCTACTCGCTGGAGGGCCGTGTCCGCCTGGATGAGCGGCAATCCACCGGACAGGAGGCGGTCCAGCTGGTGCGCATCGTCAACAGCATCATCTTCTCCGAGGTCCAGAACATCCGGCGACGCACCTACCAGATCACCAACAACACCGGCGAGGCCGGCCGTCTGTTCATTCGCCTCCCCAAGGTCACCAACTGGTCGCTTCGGACCCCCGATCCCGACCAGGCCGGCGTCATCGACCAGGGAGGGGTCTACTACGTGCCGGTGGAGCTGACCGAGGACCTCTCCCGTGAGTTCGTCATCCAGGAGGTCTCCACCGTGACCCGACAGATCGGCATCTTCGACCCGCTGGCGGTCGAGACCATCGGCTTGTACATCTCCGACCCCGATGCCGATCCGGCCATCGCCGTGCAACTGAACGAGGTCCTGGTGCAGCGGGCCCGGATCGCGGAGATCCAGGCCGATCTGCAGCGGATGAGAGGCCGCCGGGATGACGTCTACCGGCGCATGTCCGAGATCCGCCAGAACCTGGAAGCGCTGGGCGATGCCCGCCAGAGTCAGGATCTCCGGCGGGATCTCGAAGGCCGGCTGGGTGAGATGGAGGAGCAGGCGACCGAGCTGACCATCCAGATCATCACCCTGGAGGAGGAGGAGAGCCAGCTTCGGGCGCAGATCAGCACCGCCCTGATGGACCTCAGCCTGGTTCCGGATGAATCGGAGGAAGAGGAAGAGGGAGAGTAGCGGCCCCTCAAAGGGTTGCCAACCCCCGCCAACGGGCATTGGAAACAGGAACGCAGTTGGCAGCAAGGAAACAGAAAACAAGCCGCCAGTTCGGAGGCGGCCTGCCCAACCTGGTCGATCGCGTCCACCTGGAGACCGACAGCCAACGGCTGGAAGCCAGGTACTTTCAGGAGTTCACCATGTCCACCAGAATCCCGGTCACGATCACCATCTGCTTGCTCGTGGCGCTGTCTGCCTGTCAGCCGACCAGCCGACAGGCCAACCGCCAGGAGAGCCACGCCGGCCAGGTCTTGAGCGCCTCGGACCTGCCCATCGGCCGCGTGGTCCTGTACCGCAGCGGGATCGCCTACGTCGAGCGCCACGGCGAGATCGACTCCGACACCTTGCAGCTCCAGATCCGCCCCGACCAGATCAACGATATCCTGACCACGCTGACCGTCATCGTGGACGGGGGGGAGAACGTGGCCAGCAGCATCGGGCTTCCGATCGAGCGCACGGTGGCCAGCAGTCTGGACCTGCTGCCACCCCAGGTTCGCGAGCAGGGGGGGATCCTGGCCCTGTTGACCGCATTTCGGGGGGCCATGGCGACCATCCGGACCAACACCGATCGGGTGAGCGGCCGGATCGTGGGGACGGAGGCGCTACCCAACGACGAAGGCAACCAGATCCGGCGGGTCACCCTGATGACCGATGCGGGGGAGCTGCGGCAACTCCGGGTGGACCAGATCCAGGAGGTGCGCATCCAGAACGAGGCGCTGGAGGTGGGGCTGGCCAAGAGCCTGGACGTCAGCCTGGGCGAGGGGGACTGGAAGCCGGTCGAGCTGACGATCCGGCTATCCGGGGAGCCGCCCCACGAGGTGGCCATCAGCTACGTGGTGGCCATGCCCACCTGGAAACCGACCTACCGCATCCTGGTCGAAGAGGAGGATCTCTACCTGCAGGGTTGGGCGGTGATCGACAACGTCTCGGGTGAGGAGTGGAACGACGTGACCCTGAGCCTGGTGACCGGCACCCCCATCAGCTTCACCTACGATCTGCACTCGCCCCGCTTCGTCTCGCGGCCCGATCTGACCTCACGAGGGTTCACCGATGAGCTGGCCATGCTGGCGCCGCAGGTCGATGCCGGCGTGCGCACCAGCGCGACTGCCGCACCTCGACCGGCCGCGGGGCCGACCGGCAGCAGCCGGGCGGACAGGGAGCGTGCAGCGTCTCGTTCCGGGTTGATGGGCTACTCCGAGATGGAGGAGGCGATGCCCCCCGAAGAGGTCTGGGCGGCTCCGCCACCGGCCATCGACGGGCAGATGATGGTCAACAGCCTGTCGGCCACCGTGACCACCGAGCAGCTGGGGAGCCTGTTCCGCTACGACGTCGGCTACCCCATCTCGGTCAACGACCGGGGGAGCGCGCTGGTCACCCTGTTGAACAGCCGGATCGAGGGGGAGGATGTGCTCTATTTCGACCCCTCGAGCGGATCTCCCCAGGCGGCCAACCACCCCTACCGCGCCGTCCACCTGACCAACAGCACGGAGTTCACGGTGGAGCGGGGTCCGCTGTCGATCTACAAGGGCGGTACCTTCGTGGGGCAGGCCATCTCTCCCCAGATCGCGGTCGGCGAGCGGATCTTCCTGCCCTACTCCCTGGACGGTCGAGTCCGCCTCGACATGCGGCAGAGCACGGGCGAGCAGGGTGTCCGGCTGGTCCGCATCACCAACGGCATCATCTACTCCGAGGTCCAGAACGTCCGCCAGCGGACCTACCAGATCACCAACAACACCGGGGAAGAGGCCCGCCTCTATATCCGCCTGCCCAAGCAGACCAACTGGTCGCTCAGGACCCCCCCTCCCACCACCGAAGGGCTGATCGACCAGGGCTCGATCTGGTTCATCCCCGTGGATCTCTCCGCCGATCCCTCCCGGGAGTTCACCATCGAGGAGGTCACGACGACCACCCGGCAAGTCAGCCTCTGGACCGACCTGGCGGCTCAGACATTGGGCCTGTACATCTCCGATCCCGATGCCAACCCGGAGATCGCCGAGCAGCTCCAGCAGGTCCTCGAACAGCGGTTCCGGATCGGCGAGATCCAGCAGGAGCTCGGCCGCCAGAGGAGCCGGCGGGAAGACATCTATCGGCGAATGTCCGAGGTTCGCCAGAACATCGAGGCGCTGGGAGAGGCCCGCCAGAGCCGCCAGCTGCGCCGAGAGCTGGAAGAACGCCTGGGAGACCTGGAACGCCAGGTCACCGAGATGACCGTCCAGATCGTGAGCCTCGAAGAGGAAGAGAGCGAGCTGCGGGCTCGGATCAGCACCGCCCTGATGGACCTCACCCTGGAACCCGCTGCGCCCGCTGCACCCTGACAGGGCCGGCAGCCGCTCTTGCCTGATCGGAGCTGGAGCTGTCGGGCCACGATCAGTTCCAGAGACACCTTGGGTGCCGCGATCCGATCAAGCCCCACGCGGAATCGGTGTGCAGCAATCGGGGCCGATCAGTCCTGCGGAATGACCCGGTAGAAGAGTGAGATGGACAGACAGTGGAACTCCTTGTCCGAAGACTGGGTCACCACCTTGTCGACAATCTCGCAATCCGGGTGCTCCTGCAGCCACTGCGTGATGGTCTCACCCAACAGCTGTCGGTCCTTCACCTTGGTGGTCGAAAAAATCTTCACCCCGTCGAACTTCATCGCAATCCCCCTTGCCCATAGACAACCTGGCCGGCCAGCGGGTGTGACCGAACATCGCACTCAACCCAGTGCGCGAATCGGTTCGTCTGAGATCAAGATACTATTTCCCGCCATCGAGTAGCAACTCACTGAGCACATTCTGAATCCACCGCCTGCCCGGAAAAGGGTGCGGCAATGGGCTGCGACGCCCGACCAGGACCACTCGGTGTCGGGCCCTGTGGTAAACCGGAGTCCTGTGAACCAACGCGGCTCACCTCCAGGAGCGAAGGCGCAATCAAGCCATCCGAGATGACGGATCCGGACGGGTGTGCTGCCGACCAGGTGAGAACCGCCTCGATGGTGCTGGTCACCAGACGGGCGTACCGTGGGTTGCGCGCCTTGAGCCCTCCCGAGGTGCCGGTGGCGGAGACGGAGTAGAACCCCACGGAGGGATCGGACGGCAGGCGATGGTCTACCATCCCGTAGTTGCGTAGGATTTCGGCCAGGCCGACGGTGTCCTGGTCGGACGGGTACAGGACGGCGTAGAAGGCGTCGGCGATGGGCCAGCCGTGACGGGTGACCAGCAGGAACGCTGCGATGGCTCCCGTGCGGTCGGCGCCATGGCGGCAATGGATGAGGATCTCCTGAGGGGGATAGCGATCGACCATTTCCAGGATCCGAGGGGCGTGTAAAAAGGTGTCCCCCATGGGCAGGCTGACCTGCTGAATCTGAGCCACGCGGAGGTTCTCCAGGGTCTGGTTGTCGGGGGGCACCGCACTCAAAACCAGGCGGATCCCGATCCGCTGCAGGAGGGCCACATCGTCAGGGCCGATCATGGCACCCAACCAGTACCCTTCCTTCATCTGCCGGGCAGCGGGCGGTAGCGACGAATCCTCGGGGGGAAGGGGGAGGCGCGACAACCGGCGGGTTTCCACAGGGTGCAATCCAGCGGACTCGCCTGGAGAGGCGTCCGGGACCACCGATGGTCCTGCGCAGCCGAGGAACCAGGCGAAAAGAAGCCAACCGAGCTGGAGGGTGTGGGGTCTCATACCTCCTGTTGAGCTAGAAGAGGTCGGGGGGAAAGTCAATTTTTGGGGTGGATCGGCATTCTGAGATAGACTGCAGCCGTTTGTCAGGTAGGTTCACAGGGGACCACGGTCGGCTCCCAACGCCCCGCGAACCGCGGGATGCGCAACCCCGCTGCGGGGAACCATGATGAGCGCGCTTGCCTGAGGTGCCCACTGATGCCATGGCCCATCTGTTCTCCTTCGAGTTGGGAGGCATGATATGAGGAAGCCTCTGCTCAGGTCGATCTGGTTGGTACCGCTCGTTGCGATCTCGTTGCTGTGGGGTTGCCATCGATCTGCAGAGGGCGAGGTGGGGGCGGGCCACACGGCTCCAGTCCCAGCCAGCTCTGCGATTGACCAGCCCTCCAGCGGCGGGGGGCTCACACCGGACGCAACCGGCCCCCAGGGGGGAACGGTCGAACCGCCCCGTGAGCAACGACCGGGACCATCGGAGGCGACCGTGGAACAGCAGGCCACCGGCGAGGGGAGCGGTGCGAGTGAGCAGGGACGCCGATTGATCGACGCCCATTCCCACCTGTTCGGTCCCGGGATCTGGGAGAGAGTAGCACCGGTGATGGAGGCGCAAGGCATCGAGTACATCGTCAACCTGTCGGGCGGCTCCCCTCGGCGGGGGATGACCGAGGCGCTGGCGCTGGCCAGGGATTCGGGCGGTCGAGTCATCAATTTCATGAACATCGACTGGCAAGGGTTCGGCGAGGTGGCCTGGGCGGAGACGGTAGCGGCGGAGCTGGAGCTGGCGGTGCGGCGCTACGGATATGGTGGATTGAAGGTGTACAAGGCGCTGGGCCTGGGGGTGACGGATGAGAGCGGGGCGCTGATCGCCGTGGACGATCCCCGGCTGTTCCCTCTGTGGCAGAAGGCGGGCGAGCTGGGCGTTCCGGTGTACATCCACACCGCCGATCCCTGGGCGTTCTGGGAGCCGGTCACCCCGGAGAACGAACGCTACGCGGAGCTGTCGGCTCATCCGAGCTGGTCCTTTGCCAGTCCCGAATACCCGCACTACAGTCAACTGCTGGCCCAGCGGGATCACCTGGTGGAGCTGTTTGCTGAGACCACCTTCATCCTGGTTCACTTTGCCAGCGCTGCCGAGGACGTCGATTACCTGGATCGGCTGCTGGCCCGTCATCCCAACGTCTACCTGGATATTTCGGCGCGGGTCCCCGAGATCGGCCGGCATGACCCGGCTCGGGTGCGCGAGCTGTTTGTTCGCTACCCCGATCGGATCCTGTTCGGAACCGACATCGCCATCGGTCGAACGGCCAGGAGAGAGGTGCTGGTGCTGGGGTCTTCCGGCAGGGAGCCGGCGACCCCCAACCAGATCGGCGAGTTCTACGCCCGTCACTACGAGTACCTGGAGACCGACCACCGGTCAATGGCACATCCCACCCCGATCCAGGGGGACTGGACGGTGGATGCCATCCGTCTGCCGGCTTCTGTGCTGGACCGGGTCTACTACCGCAACGCCTACGACCTGGTTGTGGCTCCCTGGCTGGCGCGAAACGGGCGGGATCTGGCGGTCGAGGCGTTGGGGCCTGCAACGGGAGCGGTCGACCCCCGATAACCGAGGCATGATCCTCGACCACCTGCTGTTCGCCAGCCTTTGCCCCGCCTGTGACCTTCCCGCTCGAGGGTTCTGCCAGGACTGCCAACAGCAGGTTCATCCCTGGACAGGGGGCGGCTGCTGCCGCTGCGGCGCCCGGTGGCCCGCCGAGTGCTTCTGCGCCTGCCTGCCGAGCGGTGTCCAGCAGGTTCACACGCTCTGGCAGTACGAGGGGGCGGTTGCCGACCTGATCGAGTACACCAAGTACAGAGGGGAGCTGTGGCGCATCCTGGCGGTCCGAAGCCAGATCGTGGAGTGGTTGGCATGCCGGAGGGCATCGCTGCCCGACAGGGTGGAGGTGGTCCCGATACCCCCGAGCCGGAGCCGACTTCGCCAGCGGGGGTTCGACCTCCCGTTGATGCTCGCCCGGTGGTTCGCCGGTCAGAGGGGTGTCGTATTACGGCATCGTGCCCTTCGTCGGGTTGGGGAGGGGCCACGGCAGGCCGCGCTGAACCGGCAACATCGCCTGGAGCAGGTGTCGGGTGCCTTTGTCGCGAGGCGACCCGGTCGGCTGGTGGTGCTGCTCGACGACGTCATCACGACCGGTGCGACCATCAGCGCCTGCAGCTCGGCGCTGTGGGCAGCGGGGGCGGAACGCATCTGGGTGCTGGCCGTGGCCAGGACGCCCTTGGAACCGGATTGATGCGCTCCTGGGCGTTCGGTGTTGGATCCGGCCAGGTGAGGCGGGAGGGAAGGGCAGCCCCGGTCCACTCGGTCGGTCAGAGCGGTTGTGCACCGGTTTTTTCCTACTCGAGATCCAGGATGGCCTGCCACAACGCCTCACCCAGGTCCAGGTTTTCTGGATCCGGGACAACCTGGTGGATCTGGGCAAGAGCGAGCCCGATCGTTTGATCGGGGCCCAGGTGTCGGATCAGCGCCTTCAGATCGATCCGCTGCAGGAGGCGCTTGGTGACCGGGCGTTTGGCATCCCGAAACAACAAGGAGTCGAGGAACCCGAGGCAGGTGGGGTGGTTCAGCAGGCCGGTGACCAGGGCGGCCTGAGCCTGCGACCGACAGGGGAGGTAGTAGCAGGTGTCATCCAGCATCACCGGGCGTTCGTTTGCGGGAGGGATCCAGCGGAAGCGAGGCTGGGCGTGAAGGCCGGAGACGGCCACCTTGTGTCCGGCGAAGGCGTACTGGCCGATTCCGAACAACGCAAAGGGGGGTTGACCCCGGTAGATCGAGGAACGGCGCCGGTCGAATCGGCTCCGATGTCGACATAGATACTCCCAGAGTCTGGGAGCCTCGTGCTGCAGGGAGATGGTCTCCTGGCCGAGGCGGGTCTGGGTGACGATCACCCGCCGGCGCTGGCCGTGCAACCGGTTGTGAAACAGGTCCGAACCTTTGAGCAAGGGATACAGCCAACCGTTTTCCACCTCGATCCGCTCTCCCAGCCCGTTTGACAGCATCCCCCGCTCGTCCTCGATCAGCTCCATGACCTCCGCGGCGTCATGCTTGATCCCCTGGCGCCAGGTGATCGGGCAGTCTCCGTCCAGAAATCGGGTTTCCTCGTAGGCCTCCAGGTCGGCCACCCATCGGCCCTCGATCAGTCCCACCAGGGTCTTGGGTGCCTCTGCCTCGAGATCGGGATAGATGTCGGCCTTCCAGTGCTGGCTCGCTGCCGTTGGTGGTGGCCGTTGTCCTCTGGCCAGGGGCAGGTCGGGTGGGAGTTCGGCCCGATGGCCGTTCGGGCTGTCGCCGGTCAACCGGCAGGTAAAGAGGCAGGCTGCCGTGCTGGCACCAAACCAGCGGCGGCTGTCGATCTCGTACAGGGCGACCTGTGCAAGTCCGATCCGGTGTTGCTGGGCGTGCTTCAGGACCCTCCGGGCAACCGTACTCTTGCAGAGCATGGCCAATGTCGGTCGCTGTCCGGCCAGCTCTTCCAGCAGCTTGATCCAGATCGCCTCGGCCAGATCGAAGTTGGATTCGCCGGTCATGGCTTCGATACCCCGGATGCCGCGCCGGTTGCTCCGTGTCGGTCGGTTCTCGCTTCCCAAGGCGCCGAGCTCGGAGTTGGTGACCCAGGGGGGGTTGCCTACCACCAGGAGCTCTCCACCGGTAGTCCAGGCGATCTCCCGGCGCAGGTCGAGGTCGAACAGGTTTCTGCCCAGGAGGGAGAGCTGGGTAGGTCCACCATGCGCCAACAGGCCACGAGCTTGAGACAGGTGGTCGGATTGGATCTCGATCCCCACCATTTCGCGGGGGGGGTGCGGTCGCCCCAGCAGATCGGCGATGAAGTTCCCCGTTCCGCAGGTAGGCTCCAGGACGCGGGCAAACCAATGTCCTCTTGACAGGATGCGGTCAAGGACCGCCCGGACCAGGTCGGGCGGTGTCTGAAAATCACCCAGATCGCGCGCCATGGGGCAACCCCGTAGGGATGATAGCGGAATCGGAACGCCAGGGGTATCGGCCTGGGGAGTCACCCTTCGATCCCTCTGCATTGCGGTCTTTCGGTGCCTGTTTTTCAATGAGGCCAGGTGAGCGGCTCTTCCCGACCTTTCATTGGCGAGGGGGAATCCAGAGTTGGCCTTTCCGTGTGGCACCCTTGTTTGAAGTGCTAAGGGCTTGGCATTTGACGTGTCCTGGTGCGGTTTGCTATCAAGGGTCCATGAAATCCCGATGTATGCCAGGTGGTTCCTTTTGGCCGAGGTTTCTGCCATCGATTGCGGTGTGGTCGATTCTGGTGGTGAGTGCTTCCTCCTATTCCCAGCAGGCAGGTGAAAGGGTAGAGGTACCGGAGGATGGCGAGGTTGCCGCCGACCCGGAGATCGACACGCAGCCCGAGGAGTACCTCTCGGAGTGCAACGAGCAGGAGCCCCAGGATTTTCTGATCCGGTCCAACTTCGTGCCGATCCCCAACATGACCGACGAAGAGCGGGAGATCCGCCGGCGAAGGCACCAGGAGTCGATTCGCTACCGGACCGAGCACTACGGGTACTTCGAGGGGTTTGGCCACCCTTCGATGAACGAGACCACCCCCGCTCAGAATGCCGAGACGACCACGTTCATGGGCCATCGCGTGCGTGTCAACCGCCAGATCATCCCGGCGCTGCGATGCGTAGAAGCCGAGATCGAGCGTTCCTGTGCTCACGTGCCCTATCAACCCGAGCGGGTCACCGGTCTGCGAACGCGCAATACCTACCATACGGGGGAGGTCTCCAACCACGTCTACGGCATCGCCATCGACATCGACTCCCATCGCAACACCTGCTGCCGTTGCGTCGCCCGCTGGAGGGATCACCCCCTTTGTCAGATCGAGGTGGACTCCATCTTCGAGCGCATGGCGATGCCCGAGTGCTGGGTACACGCTTTCGAACGCTACGGGTTCTACTGGCTGGGTTGGGATCAGCTACAGGATACGATGCACTTCGAGTTTCTGGGGGATCCGGATCGGATCTTGCGGGAGGGCTCCATGACCTTTGGCCAGCCGTCGGAGGTCGGACCTGCCAACGGAACGGTCCAGCCAGGTTTGGGCGACCGTGCGGAAGATGAACCTTGATTCCTTGCGAGGTGGTCTGTGACCGATTTTCTGGGAAGGGCATGAACGTTGACTGAACAGGCGACCAGACCCGCAGTGAAGGCAGTTGGCCAGCGTTCCAGGTGGCCAGGAGGCAGATGGAGATGAAGGCACCGTTGCAGGTACTGGTCATCGCTGACTCGGACGAGCAGACGGATGCACTGGTCCATCGCCTGTATGGCGAAGACGAGAATGTCATCCGCCATCGTGCCGACAGTCGGGAGGCGCTGATCGCCCAGCTGGAGGTGAGGCCGTGGGATGTCGTTTTGTCCCATCAACAGTCCCGTCGATTGAAGCCGGCGGAGGCGTTGAAGATCCTGGCCGAACTGGCCCCCAGTATCCCCTTTCTTTGTGCCGGGGGAGCCTCCACGGGGGAGATCACGGCGGTCAGGAAAGGGTTGCCGGCCTGTGACGAGCCGGAGCACCGATGGCTCACACAGCGGTTGGAGCAGTCGGAGGCGATGTACCGCCAGCTCTTCGATCGGGTGCCGATCGGGATCTTCAGGTCAACACTGGATGGCAAGTTGATCGAGGTCAACCGGGTCGTCCTGGAGCGATCGGGGTACGATAGCCTTGAAGCCCTCAACCGGGTGGGAATGCACAACCTGTACGTGGACTATCGGGATCGGGAGCGGCTGGTGGAGATGGCCCGGACCGACAGCAACGTCGCGATCGAGACCCGCATGCGGCGGGCGAACGGTGAGACCATCACGATTCAACTGCAGGCCCGGGTGATCCGGAACGACCAGGGGGTGCCGTTGTTCCTGGAAGGAACACTGGAGGACATCAGCGAGCGCAAACGGGCGGAGATCGCCTTGCGCGAGAGCGAAATCCGGTACCGGACTTTGGTGGAGACCATCAGCGACTGGGCCTGGGAGACCGACGCCAAGGGCAATTTCTCCTACTCCAGCCCCCGGGTCATGGACCTGTTGGGATACCAGCCCGAGGAGGTGCTGGGGAAATCGCCGCTGAAGTTCATGAGCCCCCAAGAGGCGGAGCGGGTGGCACCGATCATGAACGGGATGGCCATGGCTGCCGAGCCGGTGGTCTTCGAGCACATGATGTTGCACCGGGATGGCCGGGAGATCGTGCTGGAGACCCAGGGGATGCCATACTTCGACGAGGAGGGAAGGCTGGCCGGACACCGGGGAGTGGATCGGGATGTGACCGAGCGTCGCAGGGCCGACCGGGATCTGCGGGAATCCCAGCAGATGTTGCAGGCGGTTCTGGATACCATCCCGGTCCGGGTCTTCTGGAAGGACTGCGACTTGGTATACCTGGGCTGCAACAAGGCCTTCGCCCAGGACGCCAATCTGAGCTCACCCGAAGAGGTCGTGGGGTTGACCGATTTCGACCTGCTGTGGAAGAGAGAAGAGAGCGAGTTTTACAGAGAATACGACCGACGCGTGATGGAATCGGATACCCCCGAGTTTCACATCATCGAGCCTCAGCTGCGCAAAGATGGTAGCGAGGCCTGGGTCGATACCAACAAGATCCCGCTGCACGATGCTGACGGCAACGTGGTGGGGGTACTGGGGACCTACGAGGACATCACCGAGCTGAAACGGGTGGAAGTGGAGCTGGCCAAGCGGAATGTCGAGCTGTTGCGTGCCAACGAGGAGGCGGAGAGGCTTCACCGGGTCAAGGATGAGTTCATCGCCATGATCAGCCACGAGTTCCGATCCCCGCTGGTCACGGGCAAAGGGTACCTGGAGATGCTGCTATCCGGCCGATTGGGTTACCTGTCCGATCTGGCCCACGAGAAGATGTCGGTGGCTTTGAGGAACCTGAATCGGCTCTCTCAGCTGATCGACGACATCATGAGCTTCCACCGCATGTCCCACAAAGAGATCCGTTACCAGCCTCATCTGGGCGCGGTCAATCTGGCCGCCATGTTCAAGGAATGTGCCGATGAGTTCCTGGACCGCACCGGTCGGTCCGAAAACCAGATCCAGGTGGACCTGGTGGCGACCGACCCGGTCGTTTTGGGAGATGAAGAGATGATCCGACGGGTGATCTCCAATCTCATCAGCAATGCCGAGAAGCATGCCGGGGAGCGGGCCAACCTGACCTTGCGGGTTGTAGAGGTGCCGGAGGGGAAGATCCGGGTGTCGGTCAGCGACGATGGCTCGGGGATGACGCCCGAACAATGCCAGTCGGCTTTCGAGCCGTTTGTCACCACCGGCCGATTCAACAACGGGATGGGGCTCGGGTTGGCCATCGTGCGGGCCATCCTTCAAGCTCATGGATCGGAACCGTTCGTACAGAGTGAGCCGGGACGGGGGACCGCCATCTGGTTCGATCTACCTCGAGCGGAACGGGGAGAGACATGAGCGGGTGCTTGACCATCGTAGGACTGGGACCGGCCCAGGCGAGCCTGGCCAGTGTGCAGGCCCGACAGGAGCTTCGCTCGGCGGCCATGCGCGGTGCTCGGGCTTATGGCTTGCCACATACCCGGGATATCGCCAGGGCCTTGGAGCCCAACCTGGAGATCCGGGCGGTGGACTATGTCTATCATACACCCGGCGTGGACCGCCCCACCGGCTACCGGGATCTGGCCCAGATGCTCCTGCGCAAGGCGTTCGAGGAAGAGCGGGACGTACTCTACCTGGTGGCCGGCAGCCCGTTGTTTTACAACGACGCGGTGCTGCTGATCCGACGCGCCTGCGCCACGAAAGGGCATCCCTTGCGGATGGTGCACGGGATGTCGTTTGTCGACCTGGTGCTGGACCGGGTCTTCTGGACCGGACACAACGGTCTCCAGCTCTACTCCGCCTGGAATGTGGTGTTCGATGGGATCGTACCGGCCCAGAGCGTCCCGCTTCTGCTGTGCCAGATCGGCGAGTTCAGCCGAGGTGGCGAGGCCATCGAGGAAAGCCAGAGTGTGGACATGCTGGTCAAGCTGCGCGATACCCTTTTGGGTTGGTACCCTCCCGATCATCCGGTGATCGTGCTGTACTCCTCCGGGCACCCCGACTATCGCAGCCTCTCCCGCCGGCTGCCGCTTCAAGAGTTGGCAGGCGAACCGGTGCCGGTCTACAGCAACCTCTGGGTGCCAGCCCTCGACGGCCCACCGCTGGAGGCGGAC
This sequence comes from Bradymonadales bacterium, assembly GCA_016931535.1. Classification (GTDB taxonomy): domain Bacteria; phylum Myxococcota_A; class Bradymonadia; order JAFGEP01; family JAFGEP01; genus JAFGEP01. The sequence continues at coordinate 13,184 of JAFGEP010000150.1, read as the reverse complement.
ATGGCGCCTGAGAATGCCGTCTGAAACCCGTTCACCCCATCAGTCTCGACACCACCCCCTTGACTGACCGAGACCAACCCCATCTCCTCCAGTACCCTCTTGGCTCGCGCCGAGGCATCGAGCTCGATAGGCAGGGTCGGCAGGGTGAAGGCAACTGCCAACGAAAAGGCGAAGAGACCCGAGCACAGTAACCCCGAGGACTGAAGCACAAAGCCCAGGATGAGGAAGATCCAAAAGAGGTGGGATCCCAGCGCCGCCGCAGGTGCAACCGCCTGGCGAAACATCTGGGGCAAGTGGTAAGGTGGGTGGTCATGGAAAGGGTATTTTCATGCATCGGGCTGGTGGCTCTGGTCGGGGTGGCCTGGTTGATGTCGGTGAAGCGGAGGGCCTTTCCCTGGCGGGTGGTGTTGTGGGGGGTTGGACTGCAGCTGCTGTTCGGGGTGGTCATCCTGCTGCCGGCGGCAGGCGAGGTCCTGTTCGAGTGGGTGGATGTCGGGATTCGCAAGCTGCTGTCGTTCAGCGAGGCGGGCAGCGACTTCTTGTTCCAGACGGTCCAGGCCCACCAGATCTCGGTGATCGACCATGCCGGGGAGAGTCACCTGGAGACGTTCATCGGGAGGATCTCGCCCCCACTGAAGTCCTTTGCGTTCTGGACGCTGCCCACGGTGATCTTCTTCTCCGCCCTGATGACCGTCCTGTATCACTACGGGATCATGCAACGGGTGGTCTCCTTCTTCGCCCGCATCATGCAGCACACCATGGGGACCAGCGGTGCAGAGAGCCTTTCGGCGGCGGCCAACATCTTTGTGGGGCAGACCGAGGCGCCACTGGTCGTTCGCCCCTTCGTCCAGAAGATGACGGTGAGCGAGCTGAACGCCGTGATGGTTGGGGGGTTCGCCACCATCGCCGGGGGGGTGATGGCCATCTACGTGGGGGTTCTGGGGAGCATCCCCGGGATCGCCGGCCACCTGGTGATGGCCAGCATCATGAGTGCACCTGCTGCGCTGGCCATCGCCAAGATCATGGTGCCAGAGACCGAGCCGTCGGAGACGCTGGGACAGGTGAAGCTCAAGATCGAGCGACCCGATGTCAACGGGCTGGACGCGCTGTCGCGGGGGGCGCTGGACGGGTTGAGGCTGGCGTTGAACATCGCGGCGATGCTGCTGGTATTCGTGGCCATGATCGCGATGGTCAACGCGGTGATCGGGGGGCTGGGGAGCCTGGTGGGGTTGGATCTATCGCTGGAGCGGATCTTGGGGTGGGCGTTCGCTCCTTTCGCCCTGCTGATGGGTATTCCCTGGGAGGAGGCCACCACGGTCGGGATGTTGCTGGGAGAGAAGATGATCCTGACGGAGCTGATCGCGTTCTTGCACTTGAGCGAGATCCAGAGCTCCTTGGCGCCACTCAGCCCCCGGAGCGCCGTGATCGCCTCCTACGCCCTGTGTGGTTTCGCCAACTTCGCCAGCATCGGCATCCAGATCGGGGGGATCGGCGGGATCGCCCCCGAGCGGCGGGGAGACCTGGCCAAGGTCGGTTTTCGCGCGATGATCGGGGGGACGCTGGCCGCCATGATGACCGGTAACGTGGCCGGCATGCTGTACACTGAGTAGCATGCCGGGGGGATTGGCCTTTGTTTCGGGGGCGGACCGAGTGCCTGGTAGCCAGGAGGAGGAACCGATAGACAGGGACCGGATCGATTCGTTCAACCACAGCCTGGCCAGGTGGTACGAGCAGAACCGCCGCCGGCTTCCCTGGCGGGAGACCCGGGAGCCCTATCCGGTCTGGCTGTCGGAGGTGATGCTGCAGCAGACCCGGGTCGAGACCGTGCTGGCCTACTATCCCCGTTTTTTGAGCCGGTTTCCCACACTGGAGGCGTTGGCCCAGGCTCCCTTGAGCGAGGCGCTCAAGCTCTGGGAGGGGATGGGTTACTACGCCCGCTGTCGGAACCTGCACAAGGCGGCGCGGCTCGTCATGGAGCGGCACTCCGGGAGATTCCCCTGGAGCTTCGAGGAGGTGGTGGCCTTGCCCGGCATCGGCCGCAGCACGGCGGGCGCCATCCTCTCCTTTGTCCACGAGCAGAGGCTGCCGGTGCTGGATGGGAACGTCCAGCGGGTATTGATCCGGCTGCATCGGATCGAGCAAGACCCAGGCCGGGCGGCGGTGCGGGCCCGGCTGTGGCGGTTGGCTCAGGAGATGGTGGACCGGTCGCACTCGCCGGGCGTCTTCAACCAGTCGATGATGGAGTTGGGCGCGTTGATCTGTACGGCGCGGGCTCCTCGCTGCTCCGCCTGTCCGGTGAGCGGCCATTGTCAGGCGTGGGCTTGCGGCGACCCGTCCGGGTTGCCGTTGGTGAAGCGGGCCAAGCCGTTGCCACACTACGACATCGGGGTCGGGATCATCTGGCATGAGGGGCATGTCCTGATCCAGTTGCGTCCGGAGAAGGGGTTGTTGGGGGGGCTCTGGGAGTTTCCCGGAGGCAAGCGCGAGCCGGGGGAAGAGATACCCGACACGGTACGGCGAGAGATCCGGGAGGAGCTCGGTATCGAGATCGAGGTCACCGCGCCGGCAGTGGTGGTTCGCCATGCCTATAGCCATTTCAAGGTCACCCTGCATGCATTCCACTGCCACTGGCTGTCCGGAACACCGAGCCCCAGGGCTGCCCAAGGTTGGTGCTGGGTGAAGCCCGAGCGGACGGAGGAGTATGCCTTTCCCCAGGCCAACCGGCTGATACTGGAACACATCCGCCAGGAGGGCCGGTCCGGTGCGGGGTAAGGAGCCCGAATGCTCCTACTTAACCAAACCCGTGCCGAACGAGTATAGTGAAGATCGTTGGTTCAGACCCGGCTGGTCGGAGGGGGGTCCAGGGGAAGGCAGGTCAGACCGGCCTCGACAGGCGGGCTCACGAGCGCACCTGGCGATCGTTGCGGCAGGCGGTCGAGGAAAGGCAAGCACACTCCGCGGTGGAGTGGCGAGTCGTGGAGTCGGGCGGACGGAGCCAGACGCGGGTCCGGAGTGATCGATGGCTGAGAAACCGAGGGAGGCAGGGGCCGAAGCGGCCAAGAAGAGGCGCATTGCGCGCCAGGTCAATACCCTGCTGACGAGCCAACCGGGGGGCAAGAAGAAGCTGGATGGTCGGACCGAAAAACGCCGCCGGCGGCTCATCGAGGAGATCAAGGGGGGCCGCGGCGGTGTGGCCCTGAAACCGATGGAGAAGGTGGCTCACGCCGACGAGCTGATCCGCCTGGGGGAAACGCTGTCCTCCTTGAAGGCTCAGGGGATCAAGCTGGAGCGGACCCAGCTGACGCCCGAAGCGGAACAGGCCATACTCCAGGCCCAGGAGGCCTACGGTTTTCACCCCAAAGCTTGGAAGCTTCTCGGCATTGATATCAAAAAGTTGGCCAATCCCCATTGACCTATTTCCATGGCCAGATATGCTGATTTTGGTGACAGGGCCGTTGACCCCAGCAACCCGATGGTGTTGAGGGTCTAACGCGGTGATCACCGAAACCACTTGGGATTCCTACCCTATGGAGGAAATCTCGTGAGCTCACACAACGAGTCCGGCCCTCTCAAGCCGGTGACCGTTCCCCAACTCCTCTGCTGGAAGAAAAAAGGCCGCAAGATCAGTGCCATCACCGCCTACTGCTTCACCACAGCCCGGCTGGTGGAGCAGGCCGGCATCGACCTGGTCCTGGTGGGCGACAGCCTGGCCAATGTGGTGCAGGGCCTGGATACGACGCTGCCGGTGACGGTGGAGGAGGTCATCTACCACACGCGCGCGGTGCGCCGGGGTCTGACTCGCCCTCTGCTGGTGGCGGACATGCCCTTCATGTCCTACCAGGTCAGCGGTGAGGAGGCCCTGCGCAATGCCGGCCGGTTGATGAAGGAAGGAGGGGCCCAGGCGGTCAAGCTGGAGGGGGGCAGAGAGCATCTGGAGACGGTCCGTCGCCTGGTGCAATGCGGTATTCCGGTGATGGGGCACCTGGGGTTGACCCCCCAGTCCATCCACCAGATCGGTGGCTACCGCGTGCAGGGGCGGACAGAGCAGGCGGCACAACGTATCCTGGAGGATGCTCGGTCACTGGAGGAAGCCGGTATCTTTTCCCTGGTCTTGGAGTGTGTCCCGGCAGGGTTGGCCAGGCAGGTGACCGAAGCGCTGGCGGTACCCACCATCGGCATAGGGGCTGGGGGGCACTGCGACGGGCAGATCCTGGTGCTTCAGGACGTATTGGGGATGAACCCGGAGTTTCAGCCGAGGTTCGTTCGGCGGTTCGCCCAGCTGGGCGAGGAGATTGTTCGGGCGTTGACGGTGTATGGCAACGAGGTGAGAGAAGGGACCTTTCCCGGAGAAGAGGAGAGCTTCGATCCCGTGCCAAACGGTCGAGCCGGCCACTGAAACCGGTGGACGGCGCGGTCGGATGCGGTAGGCGTTGTGTTCTTGCCGAGAAGTATGCCAAAGTAGCGCAATCATGAGCGCTTTCCGATCCACCAGCTTCCTTGCGTTGTTTGCCCTGACGCTGGCCGTCTTGTCCAGCGGGTGTTTTGGTCGCAGCTCCGTTGTGGGGCTTGGTCTGGCCGATGGTGCAGAGGGGGAGGAGTGCCGCCAGGATGGCCACTGCCAGCTGGGCCTGTTGTGCATCAACAGCCGCTGCACCCGCCTGGGGCCGGCCTCAACCGCCGACGTCTCCGTCGATCTGGCCGATGACGCCGGTTTGCCGGAATGTCCTGGTCTGGTGGGGGAGGTGGTCCTGGGCGAAGTGGTGACCGGCTCGACCCAGGGGAGCTCCAACCGATACCAGGGGACGTGCGGTGGAGGCGAGGCTCCGGACGAGGTATGGCTGCTTCGCCTCTCCTCGGCGTCCAGTGTGGTCATCACCACCGAGAGCTCGCAATATGACACCGTGCTCTATCTGCGGGACGGATGCGACGGTGAGGCCACGGAGTTGGCCTGCAACGACGACGATCGATCCACGGGAGGGTTGCACTCCCGGATCGAGATCGTGAACCTGCCGGCGGGCAGCTACTACCTTTTCGTGGATGGTTTCGGGACGCATGCCGGAAGTTACCAGTTGGCCGTAAACCGTTAAAGGATGGGCGGCATGGGCCTGTTGCAGGCCTGTCGCCGGGCAGCTCGGACGCTTGCAGGGGATGGGCGGCCGCTTTTTCTCGGAGTGGAGGAGAGGCGGCCAGCGGATCGGTTTGGGCTTCCTGCCCGCCACAACACAGGGTCGGTGTGGTAGCGGTTGACTCGCCGGATTCCATCCCGATAATCAAGGGGTGGAACCGGAGGGGTAAGCGGGCGTGCGGACGGTGTGACATCGCGGGTGCAGTGATGTCGCATGCCGCATGGAAGCGAGCAGGCCAGTGAGTCATTTGAGCAGCGCCAGAGGCGGTCGGGAAGGACCGCTTCTCGTCGGGATCGGCAGCGGTGCCGGCGGCTGTGGGCGAACGACTCTGGCACTGGAGCTGGCGCGCGCCTTCTGTCGGCGACAGGTTTCCACGCTCGTGGTGGATTGCGCCACGGGTCTGCCGATTGTCGCCGAGGTTCTCTGTCGCACGGAGAGGCGGCCAAGCCGTCCGATCGGTCTTTCTGCGACGGCATCCCAGCTTGCGGAGGCCGCATTTCGTTCCAGCCCGGGTGAGCCGGCGGTCATTACCCTGACCGAGGCGCATGAGGGTTCGAGAAAGGGGTCGGGCGCTTCACCGATGCGGCTGATGGAGAAGCTGCGTCGCTTGGAGGAGCAGGTCGTGCTGCTGGATCTGCCCGCCGGTGGGCAGCCGTTCTGGCTCGACCTGCTGATCTTGTCCGATCTTCCGCTGGTGGTGGCCACTCCAGAGGCCTGGTCTGTGACGACCCTGTGGTCGTTTCTCCGGCTGATGGGGGAGCGGGCCAAAGAGCTGGTGCCTGCGGGTCGGATGAGGTCCTACCTGGTGCTGAACGGCTGTCGGGATTCGAGCGAGAGGGACCTGGGGGAGGTGCTGTGCCACGCGCTCTGGCGGAAGTTGGGGCATTATCCTCGGTACCTGGGGCCGGTGGATTTCGATGATCGGCGCTGGTTTCATCTGCGGCACGGGGATGGCAGCACCCCCCTGTCGAGCTGCTTCGGGTTGGGTGTGCAGACCGAAGAGCTTGCCAGGCGGATTCTCGATCTGGAGGAGTTTGACCAGGTTCGGCCACGCTCTTCGGAGGCTCCCGCCATCACCCGCCCTTCGGCCGAGCTTTTAGGCTTGAGTGACGCCGTCTCTCCGGCGGAGATGCGCGGTCAATATCGGCGGCTATGGGAAGGTTACCGCAGGGAGTCCTCCATCTCACAGGTCCTGTTCACCGGACCGGAGCGGGAGGAGATCATCACCGAGCTGGAACGGACCTATCGTGCGTTGCAGATGCTCCAGGACGAGATCCGATCCCAGCCGGACAGAGCGGGTGCCGTCGAGGCGGAGAAGGCGGTCTCGGCGGTCAGCCCCAGGGAATCCGGAAGGCCATTGGTTGTAGCCGGGACATCGGTTTCCGGTTCGACGGCGGAGGTCGGGATCGAGGTGGCAAAGCGGGGGGCCGGCGGGTCGCTGGCGAGCGTGCAGGGGGCCACCCCGAAGAAGGCCGGTCCTCGAGAAGCAGGGAGGTCGGCCACGCGGGCGACGTTGGAGGATCCCTCGTTTGGCGGCCATTGCGGCGAGGTTCTCCAGAAGGTCAGGAAGAGCCACCACCTCTCTCTTCGGGAGCTTTCGTTGCGGACCCGGATTGCGATCCACCACCTGGAAGCGATCGAGCAACAGGCGATGGATCGGCTGCCGCTGCCGGTCTACTTGCGGGGATATCTCAGAGAAATTGCGCGGGTGCTGGATCTACCGGTAGATTCGTTGCTGGATCGATACCTCTCCGAGCTGGCCCTCCGCCGTCAGGCGGACAGCACCAATCCGGTCTGAGGGGTCGTCAAGCGGGGGAACCATGGAAAAGTCGGACGAGCAGAAAGCAGCCAACCGCCTGGCCAGAGCGATTGCCAGCGATATTTCGATCTACTATGGCGAGAAGATCCAGCGGGGGTTGGAGAACGACACCCTATTTGAAGAGATCAAGGACGAGCTCCAGGAGGGGATCAGTCTTTACCAGCAGAAGGTTTCCCAGGAGATCGTCAACAATACCAACATATACGAACGGGCCATCATTGACATCATCATCGGCGGGCGCGGTCACATTCGCACCAAGATTTTCTAGCCCCAAGCTTCCCTGCAAAAGAGATGAACTACACCCTGGTCGTCGATGAGGACTCTTCCCGACAGCGCTTCGACTCTTTTCTGGCACAGATGACCGGTCTCAGCCGCTGCCAGGTCCAGCGGCTCATCCGGGAGGGAGCGGCGCAGCTCGACGGTTCGGTCGAGACCCGCTGCTCCCCGCGGCTGCGGGTCGGCCAGCGGGTTGGGGTGGAAATCGGGGAGCCTCGGCCGACCACGTTGATTCCATCGCCGTTACCGCTCGAGGTGGTGTTTGAAGACGATCACATCCTGGTTCTGAACAAGGTGGCGGGGATGGTCGTACACCCCAGCCCGGGGCATAGTCAGGACACCCTGGTGAATGTGCTGGTACACCGCATCACCGATCTGTCAGGGATTGGCGGCAAGCTGCGGCCAGGGATCGTGCACCGGCTGGACCGCGACACCAGCGGGTTGATGGTGGTGGCCAAGCACGATGCCGCACACCAGGGGTTGGCCGAGCAGTTTGCGCAGGGCACGATCTCCAAGCTCTACGTGGCGTTGGTGGCACAGCTGAGGGGACCAGGGCTCTTCGAGAGGGAGGGGATCATTGACACGGCCTATGGCCGGGATCCCCGCGACCGGAAGCGGTTCAGCTCGATGGTCGATCAAGGGCGACGTGCGGTGACCCGCTACCGCATCACGGATCGGTTTTCACAGGGGGCGATGCGGGTAGAATGCCGACCGGTGACGGGACGAACGCACCAGATCCGGGTTCACCTGGCCGATCGGGGGTGTCCGGTCATCGGGGACACGGTTTATGGCGGTCGGGCGATGCAGTCCAACCGACTGATTGACAGACAGGCGCTACACGCGCATCTCTTGGGTTTTGTCCATCCCGTGACGGGCGAGACACTCCAGTTCGAGGGGGAGGTTCCCGATGACTTCCGGCGAGCCGAAGAGATCCTCCGGGGTGGAGGAGAATGGCGCTGAAGATCGGGAGAGGGAGAGGGTAACAAGGAAGGGTGTGATGACGGGCGCCCAAGATGCCGAAGCCCGAGTGGTTACAGCGGTGGCGGCCGATTTCAGTCGGTTTCGCAAGATCGTGCGGGTGCTGACCCGCCACGGATTCCACCAGTTCGTCCCCAAGAAGGGGCTGGTCCATTTCCTGGGAAAGCGACTGGTCCGCCCGGATGACGAAGAGCTGGCGGCGCTGGACCAGCCCGATGTCGCAGCCAAGCGTTTTCGGAAGGTCCTGGAGGAGCTGGGGAGTACCTTCATCAAGCTGGGCCAGGTGCTGTCCACTCGCCCTGATGTCTTGCCCGCCTCTTTCGTGGCCGAGCTGTCCCATCTACAGGATGACGCCCCGCCGGTCGCCTTCGAGGAGATGAAAAAGGTGGTGGAGACCAGCCTGGGGCAGAGGCTGGAGGAGTGCTACGCCTGGTTCGATGAGACCCCCCTGGCGTCGGCCAGTATTGCCCAGGTCCATCGCGCGCGCACTCATGAAGGCCACGAGGTGGTGGTCAAGATCATCCGACCCAGGGTGGGGGATCTCATCCAGGCGGACATGGACCTTTTGCACCTGCTCGCCTTCTTGCTGGAGTCCAGTATCCAGGAGATGGAGCTGTACTCGCCGGGCGAGCTGGTCAAGACCTTCGATCGGGCCTTGAATGGGGAGCTGAACCTGGAGGGGGAGGCCGACACCATCGAAGAGTTCGCCGCCAACATGGCCGGCATCGAAGGCCTGGCGATCCCCCGGGTGTATCGGGAGCTGTGCAGCCGGCAGGTGCTCACCATGGAGTACCTGAAAGGCAAGAAAATCAACCAGGTGGAGAAGGGTTCCCAAGAGGCCAAGAAGCTGGTTGCCATCGGGCTGGAGGCCACCTTCTCCCAGATCTTCGAACACGGTCTGTTTCACGCCGATCCCCACCCCGGCAACCTGTTGGCGCTGGAGGATGGCCGTCTCGGGTTGATCGACTTCGGAATGGCTGGACGACTGACAGCCGGCCAGCAGCAGACGCTGATCAACCTGATGGTATCGGTCATCACCGGAGATGACGACGGGATCGCCCGGGTGGTGCTGCGCATGGGGAGGCCGCTGGGGCGGGTGGATCTCAACCAGCTGCGGGAGCTTGCCGGAGATCTGCGCGGGCGATACCTGAAGAAGACGCTGGCCGAAGTCGATGCCTCGCGCTTCATCCAGGAGCTGATCGAGGCGGGTCAGAACCTTCGTATTCGGGTCACCTCGGAATTTGCCATTCTGGCCAAAGCGGCGGTCACGGTGGAGGGGGTGTTGCGGGCCGCCGATCCCGATCTGGACATCATCCAGACCGCCCGGCCGTTCGTGAAGCGGCTGATCCAGCGGCGGTACTCGGGGAAGCGGCTTTTGGCCTCGGGGCTGTCCACGGTGGTGGGATTGGCCTCCTTTTTGCGGGAGATGCCGCAGCACCTGGACCAGGTGTTCATGGATCTCAACTCGGGCACCTTGACCTTCGAGACGCGCAACCGGCCGTTGGAAGATCTGGGAAGCCAGTTGAACGTGATGACCACGCGAATCCTGATGGCAGTTCTGGCTGCCGGTCTGTTTGTGGCCTCGGCGATCCTGATCAGGGACGATCCCTGGAAGATACTGGGGATACCGATGGCCACCTTGCTGGCGATGCTGCTGGCGGTCTTCCTGAGCGTGGTCGGATTGGCATGGCACGCGGTGGGTGCGGGCTCACGGAAGCTGAGTCTGTCGTTCTTGGCCAAACTAGTGGCACCGCGGCGCAAACCACCGGAATAGGAGCCAGGCGGGCGGCAGCCCGCTGGATCCGGTTACCTTGCCGGTCTGGCCTATGTTATGGTAACCGATACACTGTGAAACAGTTGTGATTCCAGAAAGAACCAAGATTGCCTCGGGTTGAAGTGAGCAACCACTGGGGAGAAGAACGGTGCCAAAGCTCGTCTATCTCGATATGACCAATGAGGAGTGCGCCTACATCATCGATGGCAGCACCGACACCATCACCATCGGCCGGAACCCAAAAAACGAGGTCCGGGTAAACAACCCGTCCATGTCGCGGCGCCATGCCGAGGTCCGCTTTGACTACCAGAGCGGCAAATGCACCGTCTTCGACCTGCATAGCTCGAACGGGACCTTTGTCAACGGTAAGCGGATCGAATCACAGGAACTGAAGGATGGAGACGAGGTGCTCTGCGGGGAGTTCAAGCTGATCTTCTACGCCCAACCCGCCATCGGCGCCGCAGCCCCCCCTCCGGCCGCCGGCGTGGAAGTCGCCTTCGACACCGAGATGGAACCGCTCGGGCCACCCCCGACCATCTCCCCTCTGGGCCCCCCTCCGGGTGGACCCGGTGCAGGATTCGGGCCGCCACCGCCCAGCCCCTTCGGCCCCCCCCCAGCCGGTCCCAGCCCCTTTGGTTTGCCACCTCCCGGTCCCGGCCCGATGGGCCCGCCGCCTGGGGGTCCCAGCCCCTTTGGCCCGCCCCCTGCGGGTCCGAGCCCGTTCGGCCCGCCCCCTGCGGGTCCCGGTCCGATGGGTCGGTCCCTTTCCGGCGAGTTCAGTCCGCCGCCATCGCCTCTGCCCTCCGGTCCTCCCTCAGGGAAGATGGAGGCAGCCTCCCCTCCCGGTGGGATCAGCCCCTTTGGTCCTCCCCCTGCGGGTCCGAGCCCGTTCGGTCCTCCACCTCCCGGTCCCGGCCCGATGGGTCGGCCTCTTTCCGGTGAGTTCAGTCCGCCGCCATCGCCTCTGCCCTCCGGTCCTCCCTCGGGGAGGATGGAGGCAGCCTCCCCTCCCGGTGGGTTCAGCCCCTTCGGCCCGCCGCCTGCAGGCCCGGCGCCTGCAGGCCCGGCGCCGTTTGGCCCCCCACCCGGGGGTCCGAGCCCCTTTGGTCCACCGCCTGGGGGCCCCAGCCCGTTCGGCCCTTCACCCGCTGCGGGGCCCGCTCGGATGGCCGAGGAAGCGGCCGGTGCGGTGGGGGTGGACCTGGAGCAGATCGGGGAGCAGATCCGCGATTTCGAGGCAGCCCCTGGTGGTGAGGTGTCCATGCGGTTGCGCTCCCGTGTTCAGGAGCTCGAAGCCGCCCAGTTCGATCTGGAAGCACGACTGAACGCCGTTGCCCGGGAGAGAGACGAGCTCAAGAAATCCCTGGAAGAAAAGGCCCAGACCGCCGTCAGCTCCGAAGCTCTGGAAGATCTGCGCCGCAATGTCAACCTGCGGGATGCGCGGATCGAAGACCTCGAGATGGAGGTTTCCCATATCCGCAAACAATCTGAGCAATCCCGGACGGAGCGGGATCAGGCCAAGCAGAAAACCGCCGAGCTGGAGTCAGAGCTGACCTCGCTTCAGGAGCAACTCGGCTCGCTGACTCACGAGAACAGGACGTTGCAGGACCTCGTCGATGCGACCCCCTCCTCGGATCAGCTGTCCGCTTATCAGCAGCGGCTGGACGAGGCGGAAGAGGCGGTCAGCACGCTGGAAGGCGACCTGGCACACGCCAACACGGAGATCGACAACTTGAGGTCCCTCCAGGACGAGGCCCAGAACGAGCTGACCGTCCTGCGGGAAGAGGTTCGACGTGCCCAAGAGAGTGAGGTCGAGGTCGAGAGACTGAGAGAGAAGCTGGCCGAACACAAAGAGATATTCCAGTCCCTCGAAGAGGACATCAAGAACCTGATCGAGGAGAACGAACAACTCCGGGAAAAAGCCGAGGCCACCGAGGAGCTGGACCAGCTCCGCACGATGGTGACCGAACACAGCGAACAAGCGGAAGCCGCCACCAGCAGGGCCGACCAGCTGGAAGAGGAGCTGGAGCAACAGAGAGCAGAGCTCGAAGATGCTCGCAGTCTCCTGAAAGAAGCTGGTGCAGCAGAGGAGGAGCTGGCGCACAAGGATGCCGAGCTGCAAGAGCTGCGCGACGAGCACCAGTCGTTGAGGGAGCGGCTGGCCATGCTCGAGGTCTCCGCCATGGAAGCAGAAGACCTCACCTCCTCGCTCACGGCGGCAGAAGAGGAGCTGAACTCCGCCCAACAGGAGATTGGGACGCTCACTGACGAGCTCACCACACTCCAGCAGGAGCTCGATGAACTCCGCAGCACCGGCGACGAGGCACAGATCCTCCGAGACCAACTCACCGCCCGAGATAACGAGCTGGACGAACTCCGGTTGCAGGTGGGGCAGCTGCAGTCCGATGCCGAACAGCTCCACCTGGAGCGGGATCGATCCCGCGAGGAGCTGGACCAATCCCACAATGAACTGGATCTGCTGCGGGAAGAGCTGAGCGCGGCCCAAGACCAGCTGGATGCGCTGCGACAAGAGGTCAACCAAGCTCAGGACGAGCTACTGTCCGTGAGAGCGACAGCCAGTGGTGAGGCCGAAGAGATCGAACAAGCCCTGGTTGCCAAGGATCAGGAATTGAGCGCATTGCGCCAGGAGATCGAGCTGCTGCGCAACGAGGCGCAGCAGTCCCAGGACGAGCAGGAAACAGCCCGAAACCAGCTGGAACGCGCCTATGCGGAGCTGGATCAGACCCGGGGTGAGCTCGCACAGGTACATGAAGACCTGCGACAAACCCGCGAAACCCTGGAATCGACTCAGGCCGGCGGAGAGGAGCTCTCCAATCTGCAGCAAGATCTCGCTCACCGCGATGCCCTGGTCAGTGATCTCACCGGACAGGTGGAATCGCTACAGACTCAACTGGAGCAGATCCAACAGGAGCTGGTTTCCGCCCAGGAGCAGGCTGCCCAACAAACAACCGATGTTCAGCAGACCCTGGCGTCACGAGAGGAAGACCTCCAGATGGCACGCCAGGAGCTCGACGAGAAGGTCCACCAGCTCACAGACATGCAAGCCCAGCTGGAGAGTCTGCAGAGTGAGCTGGCTGGGACTCAGGATCGACTGCTTTCCATCGAGGCAGCAGCCGGCGGTGCCACCGAGGAGGTCCAGCAGGCGCTGGCCGCCAAGGACGAGGAGCTGGAACGGCTACGTGAGGAGCTG
>JAFGEP010000017.1 GCA_016931535.1 Bradymonadales bacterium | reverse complement strand
GGCATCCCGGACGAGGAGGAGACGACCTACGGCGAGGACTGTATGATCTCCGACCCCTTCCACGAGGACGGAGATGGAGACGGCATCTTGGACAGCGAGGACCCCTACCCTCTAGACCCCTTCCCGGAGTTCGTCCTCAACGCCAACGACGAGGGGAGCATCTACTTCTATCTATCCAACCGGGATGGGACCTTCGGTCCCCGCCTGGAGTGGGGTGCGGATATCGGCACAGACTATCGGGTATTTGCCATCGCCGACTTCGACGACGACGGCAAGATGGACTTCCTCGCCCACAGCGCCACGACCGATGGGAACAGCCAGTACCAGATGTACTTCTTCTACCGGACCTACAAGGAGGACGAGTTCGTCCAGGTGCTGGTGGGAAACACCGCACTGCGGGCAGGCGGCGGCATCGTGGCCGATGTCAACGGCGACCACCTGTTCGACGTCGTGGTCCCCGTGGTCGACAAGCCGGAGTACATCGCCAGCGTGACCGGCTACACCTTCCTCAACAACGGCACGATCCTGACCGCCCCCTGCGCGGTGTCGGATTACCCCGATACCAGCTGCGCCTTTACCCGCCGCTCCTCCTTCTACCTGGGGGCCGGCAGCCCGGTAGTGGACCAGTGGGGCTTCATGATGGCCAAGCAGGCGGTGGACATCACCCAGGACGGCCACAAGGATGTCGTCATCGGCATCTATCCTCACGGGGGAACGTGCAGCACCACCATCTATGTCCTGGAGGGGGTCGGTGATGGCACCTTCGATTCGACCCCCAGGCAGGTGTTGGTCCACTCCCTGTCGGCGGTCAACTCGCTGGTCTTCGCCGACTTCACCTTGGACCAGGTGGGAGACGTGATCATGGGGATGGACGACGACGGCGATGCGGGGCAGGCCTGGCTGTACACCGGCAACGGGTCGGGCGGCTTCAACTCCACGCCGATCCCGGCGCTCGACCTGGAACCCCTCATCGAAAGTGGCCACGACAACATCGGAGTCACCACCACCGCCCGCACCTTCGACTTCGACTTCGACGGCGCCATGGACATCATGGTCTCCCACAACGTGGGCGCCTCCCCCTACGATGATGGCCCTTCGATCATCGAGCTGTACCGGGGGCAAGGAGACGGGACCTTCTTCGAGCCCACGCTGGTCGGCACCCAGATCCCCACCGGCCTGGGCAACACCTTCGAGATCCCGCAACGGCTCTGCCCCTGGTACGAGCTGGAGGAGTAACCAAGGCCAGGCGGTGGCTGGCCATCTTGTCACTCCCCTGCCGCGAGATCTCTACATCGACTGGCCGGACCTTCTTTGCATTCCCCAAGTGATCTGTAAGCTCTCCCCTCCCATCTGCGTTCTCACAGGGAGAACTGGCCATGTACGCCTATCACCTCTCCAACCTCGATGGCGGTCGCCCGGATACCGGACACCATGCCGCCGTGCTCACCGATCGTCGAATGCTGGCACCTCTCGGCAACTGGCTGGTACAATCCGCATGTTTGCGGCTTTCATGGAACGTGGCCGAACGGGGTGTCGGGCGGTGCGAGTGGTCCGCCGAGCGAGGGGGGGTGGAGGATCGGTTCAAAACCAGGACCTGGCTGCGCTGGGAGAAGCGGTGTATCAAGCGGGCCTGCGGTGGCGACGTCGAGGCGTTGGGTGAGCTATATCGGGCCTTCGCTCCCCTTCTCTTTGCTCGCGTGCTGTTGCCCAGGCTGGGCGATCCCGACGCGGCCCAGGATGCCCTGGCGGAGACCTTCCGGACCGCCATCGAGCGGCTGGACAGTTACCAGCAAAAGGGGATCAGCATCTGGTACTGGCTGGCACGCATCGCCGGGAACAAGGCCACCGACATGCATCGCGCAAGGTCGCGGACCTCGCGCGCCCTCTGTAACTTCGAGAGCCTGGTGGCGCCCTTGTGGAGCAACCCCAAAGGAGCGGATCTGGCCTCACAGGGAGAGGAGGATGCGGAACGCCTGAAAACGGCGACCCGCAAGGTCTTGGAGCGGATCAACCCCCGGTACCGGCGCGCCATCGAGCTGCGCTTCTTCGAGGAGCAAAGCCGCCTCTCTTGCGCCCAAGCGCTGGAGGTCCAGGTCGGCAACTTCGATGTCATCCTGCTGCGTGCACTCCGGGCCTTCCGCCAAGAGTGGGAGCGGATGTTCAAGATTCGACCCGAGGAGATCTGACGGAAACATGGCCACCAACGACCAGAACGAGCAGCGGTTTCCACCGGCCAACCGGGCTGTAGGGGATGACTTGGACCGCTTGCGGTCCTCCCCCCCTGGCCCGCAAGAGGAGCGGCAGCCCACTGCGAGAGAGCTTCGTGAAGCCGAGGCGCTTGCACAGGCGTTGGAGGGAGAGGAGCTTCACCCCGAGCTTCCCGAAGACGACATGGCGACGGCCGCGCTGCTGAAATACTGTCACAATGTCGGCGCCTTGCCCCCCGACCGCATGGCCGCTCTGGCCGAGGAGCTCGGCGAGCTGGTGCGGAGACGCGCCGATCGGAAGCCGGTCGGCAACATCCGAAGATGGCTGGCCCCCGCAGGAGCGCTGATTGGCGCCGGTCTCTCTCTGGCCCTCATCCTGCTCTTGACCGGGGCGCCGAGACCGCTTGTGGCCACCGATCTTCCCATGCCCCCGATACGTCTCTTGCAGGCCCAGACGGCAGCCGCCAGTGGCGATGCCCTGGCCAATGCCGATCTTGCGCAGCAGATGCACGGCTACCGGCAGCGGGTGTACCATTCCCTGGCCGAACGATACGCGGAGACCCCATGAGATCGGCGTATGCAGAAAGAGTCGGGATGAACGCCGTCACCGGCCAAAACGGGGGAAACCGCTCGCCCGGGCGGTCCCCTTGGTTTCAGCGTGTGGGCCACACCCTGGCCGCAAGGGGCGCCAAGACCGGCTGATAAGGGCTCGAGCATGAAGAGGAGAACCGAACCACACCGTCGCTGGCCAAACCGGCGGGAATCGCTGGCCCTGGCGCTCCTTGTGGTGGGATCGGTGATCGCCGGAGGTTGCAGCGGCGGCCCCACCCCGTCCGAATGGATCGAGGCTGCCGCCCAGGCCAACCGCCTGGCCGACCAGGCTCTGGCCGCCGGTGAGATCGAGACCGCTCGGGCCGCCCTGGTCTCGATCATCGAGGCTCCTGTTCCCGAAAGGCTGGCGCTCGAGGATCGGCGCATCGTGCGCCAGGATATGGCTTGCCGGCTGGCCGAGCTGGAGATCGATCGCGAAAACCCCGATGAGGCGCTGCGCTGGGTCCAGGTCGGTCTGGAAGAAGGGGTGGCGGACGACCTGTTCACAGCCAACCTCCACCTGGTGAACGGTCGGGCTCTGGAGATGCTGGGACGCGACCAGGAGGCGGCCCAGGCCTACTACCAGGCGTTGCTGATCAACGAGATCCTGCTGCAGCAGAGCCTTGGACGACAGGAGGAGCCGTGAGCGCCCTGCGTTTCCTGACAGGCCTGATCTTGCTGGCCACCAGCCTGGCTTCCTGCGGTTTCCGCGCGGCGACACCCTCCAGCCGCGAGCCATTCCAGACCGAGGAGCGGCCCATGGCAGACCAGGAGGATCTCCTGCTGGTGGCGGAGTACAGCGCCCAGATCGAAGAGCTGGAGCAAGAGCTCTCTCTCGTTTGCCCACAGGTCGCCTCCACCGAGCCGGAGGATCG
This sequence comes from Bradymonadales bacterium, assembly GCA_016931535.1. Taxonomy (GTDB): domain Bacteria; phylum Myxococcota_A; class Bradymonadia; order JAFGEP01; family JAFGEP01; genus JAFGEP01. The sequence goes on along the minus strand of JAFGEP010000017.1, from coordinate 12,336 downwards.
GACCGCTGCCCAGACCACGCTGCCCGAACCGCTTCCGCTCCCTGCGGATCTCGAGGAAGAACCCGAAACCTCTCCGTCCGAAGAGCCGGAACCGCCCGAGCCGGAAGAACAGGCGGTCTGTGGCGCCGATGTCTGTCACCTGCGCGATCGGATCTGCGACTTGTCCCTGAGAATCTGCGTCATCTCGGGACGTCATCCCGAAGACGATGGACTGGACCTGCAATGCGAGGATGCGTCGGGCCGCTGCCGGCGGGCCGATCGCCAGGTGGTGGAGCGTTGCGGCTGTGTCGAGTGGGAACCGGTTCATCCCGGTTGACCGCGGATCGACCACTACAACAACAAGATCGGCCCCACCTTCCAGCAGCTCTGCGACGAGATCAAGCTCAAGCCGCCCGATCTGCCCGATGATGCCATTCTGGACAAGGAAATCAGCAAGGCTGGCAAGACCAACCCCCAGATCGACAAGACCGCCGAGGGCGGGCAGTAGCCTTTACAGCGACCCGTTGTCTTCCCTTTGGCCATCGGCCGACAACCGCCGGCCGACCTCCTGACCCACCGACTAGATCGACTCCACGTACGGTCTGCCCAGGCGCCGGGCGATCTCGGCGGCCAGCGAGCCGGCCCACATGGTCTCCCGTTCCAGGTCGAGGGCGTCGTAGTCTGACAACGTCAGCGGTAGCTGGCTCTGCTGGGAAGCGATCACCACCGGATCGCCTTCGACCAGCACCAGCCGCAAGCCGCGCGTGACCCAGTTCTCGCTGGCGAACAGCTCCACCGACTGGATCGCCTCCCTCGGGATGACTCGATCGCCCAACACCAGGCTCTGGTGCTCGTCGATCAGGGCCATCAGCCGCTCGCGATCCCACAGGCGAAAGGGGTCGCTCCCCTCGGTCCAGACATGATCCCACCGGCCGACCCAGACCGGATCCCAGCGGCCTCCGAGCATCCCCGCCTGGAGTATGGAGCCCTTGACCTGGTGGAAATCGGGGACCGGGATGATCCCCTGGTCGAGCAGGACGGGAAGCTCCAGGCCATCCAGCTTGAAGATGGCGACCCGCAGGAGGCGGGGCGAGAAGACGTTGCATGACCAGGTGAACAGGTGCTGGCCTTGGGCCTGAAAGGCTCTGATCCGCTCCAGCAGGCTGTCGGGAGTGAACTGGGGGTACTCGACGTCCATGACCCGCTCCAGGATTTCCGGTGGCCTCCGATCCGTCTCACGGTACTCGGCGCCGGCGGGGGCGTCAATGAAAGGTGATTGCAGACAAGAAAAATGAAGCGCTGGCACGTTTCGTACCTTCCCGTCGCGTATCTTGGTCTCTGCAAAAAGAGAAAAAACGCGGCGGTCCTGTGATTCGACTGGCCAGTCTCGGCGAGCCCCTCGCGCGCACCTTCCGGGTCAAACGAGAGGTGGCGCCAGTCGAGCCGCAGGATGCCGCAGGTGTCAACCGCGGAGAGAGCGATGGAAAAATGTGCAAAAGGCCCGGTTCGAGCTGGCAGCGTTTTCTTGTTGGGGATCTGCCTGGTCACCTTCGGCTGCGGTGACGATGCGCAGAAGCCACCAGAACAACCCGAATGCCGCATCGCTGCGGATTGCCCCGATCCACCCGCCTGCGCTTCCGTCGCCTGCGAGGGAGAACCGGGGCACTGCGTCACTCACTGGGACTGCAACTGTGTTTGCGGCGATCAGTGTGGGCCTGTAGAGACCGGCGGCTGCGATTGCGGTGGATGCCAGTGCGGCCAAGAGTGCATCGACTCCCATTGCAGCTTCACCGCTTGCCAGGGACGCCAGTGCGGCGACGACGGCTGCGGGGGCAGCTGTGGAACCTGCGAGGAGGTGGAGCTGTGCGAAGATGGCCAGTGTGTGCCAGGACCTATCTGGGTGGTCAGACCCGACACCACCGGCGACTGCACCGCCCAGGATCGGTACTGTAGCTCGATCCAGGCGGCCATCGATGCGGCTCCCAATGACTCCATCATCCGGGTGGGGGCGGGCACCTACACCGAGACCCTCGACATCGAAGACCGCTCCGGTCTCACGATCGAAGGGACCGGCGTGGAGCAGGTGCTGATCGAACCGATCGACACCGTCTCCTGGGCGATACCCGGGCATCCCGAGTACGACAACCGGCGAACCGCCGTGCGGGTGGTGGACTCGACCGAGCTCGTCATCCGCCACATCGCCTTCGACTTCGGCCAGATCAAGGCCAACGAGGTGTTCGGGATCCTCTACTGGAACAGCACCGGCACCATCGACAACAACACCCTGCGCGACCTCAACGTGGATGACGCCACCGGAGGTTACCACGAGATCGCCGCCTACCTGCGCGCTCCCGACTATACCGACCAGCAGCGAGCCCAGCTGGTCGTCTCCAATAACCGCTTCGAGGATACCGGCAGAGTGGGCGTGATCGCCCATGACTTCGTCGAGGTCCTCATCGAGGACAACGAGTTCACCAAGACCGAGGACGACTTCGGCTACGCCATCGAGATCGGCTCCATGGCGACCGGCCGGATCTCCCGCAACACCATCCACGGCTTCGACACCCCGGCCGCCTCGGACGACAGCGCAGCCGGGGGCATCCTGGTGGAGAACTGCTTCGGCCCCCAGGAGGTTTCCGTCACCAAGCCGGTCACCATCGAGGAGAACGACCTGTTCGACAACCAGTACGGCGTCCTGATCGGGAACTCCTGGGACGGCCTGGGAGGCGACATCGACATCCAGATCGAGCTGCTGCACAACCACATCCACGACAACTGGGGGGGCGGCGTCAACGTGTGCGACGAGGACCGCCAGCTGGGCTCCTCGGTCCAGCTGTCGTCCTGCGGCAACCTGGTCCAGGATAACCAGGGGGTGGGGTACTTCTTCTTCACCCTGGGTGACGGAGAGATAGACGCCACCCTGGCGGGCGACATCATCACCGGAAACGGTCTGGGAGCCGCCGTGGAGCTCTACGACGACGAGGAGGTGGGTAACAGCTCCTTCAACATCGTCTTCCACCACAACGCGTTCGTCGACAACCAGGAGCAACAGGGGTTGCATAGCAACATCGCCCGCGGCGTGTACCAGCGAAACAACTGGTGGGGATGCAATGCCGGCCCGGTCGATGGCGTCGAGGAGTGCGACCTCATCCTGGGGGAGATCGAGTCCGGCAACCACCTGGTCCTGGCCCTGGAAGCCAGCCCCTCCACGGTGACGGTCGGCGAAACCGCCACGGTGGAGGTGGACCTTCGCCTGGATTGCCAGGGGCATGACACCAGCGCTCTGGGCTGTGTTTCCTGCGACATCGCGGTCCAGCTGGCCACCGACCTCGGCCTGTTCGGCTCCAGCTCCACCACCCAGGTCAAACCGGAGAGCGGAGTGGCACAGGCCACCCTGTCGGTGGGCGATACGGCGGGCATCGCCACGGTCTCGGCCACCCTGGACCACCAGCAGGTGTCCACCCAGGTGACCGTCACCTCGCCGTGACTCGAGCAACCGCGTGGAGCAGACCGGCAGGTCGAGGGGGCAGCCAGAATTTGCCTCAGGGCGCATGACATCGTAACAACGGGAGGGAGCGCATCCGTCGAGGTCGTGGCCCTACCCGCGCGGAGCAAACCAGACGCCAGCACGTTTGGCGAGGAACCCGGTCACCGTTGCCCGGCCCCTCGTCAGGAGGGCCCCATGCCAGACAGCCCCATCAGCCTCAACCTGGCCCAGATCGTTCACCGCCTGTTGACCTGTCAACGCGGCTGGCGCGTACAGGACCTGATGCAGCAGCTGGACGTCGCCGATCGGACCTACCGCAAGTACCGGCAGCTCCTCCAGGAGCAGTTCTTACCCTTCCGGCGCTCCGACGGGACCAGCATGGTCCGGGAGGTCGGCCAGGGCGAAAGCCGCTGGCTGCGCCTGGCCGAGGTCGAAGAACGCACGGTGGCCAGCAAGGACTTCGCGGGGCGAGTGGCGGCCCTCAACTTCGCCCAGCAGATGTTCTCCTTCGTCCGCGATACCGAGCTGGGACAGGCGATGGCCTCCCTGGTCGAGGAGTTCCGCCATAGCCTGAGGGATCGCCCCTTCGTCCTCGGACATCTCCTGAGAAACGTGGACCGGCTGTTCTACGTCGTCCCCGACGCGCCCAAGGACTACTCCGGTAAAAAAAAGGTGGTCGGCACCCTCATCAAGGCCCTCCTGTTCACCCAGCGGATCGACATCACCTACCACTCCGCCACCGGAGGCTTGCGAACACTGGACCTGGAACCGCTGGCCCTGGTCTCCCACCGGAGCGCCCTGTACCTGTTGGGCCATTGCCCCCAGTACACCGATGTCCGCATCTATGCGGTCGATCGGATCGAACGGGCACAGCAACGATCGGAGCGGTTCGAGTATCCCGGACCTGCCAGCTTCGACCCCCGCCAGTACATCGAAGGCTGCTTCGGCATCTACCATGACGACTCGACCGAGCCCATTGTGGTGGAGCTCATCTTCCAGGACATCCGCTGGCTCAAGATCTACCTGAAGGAGCGGCGCTGGCATCCCACCCAGCAGTTCGAGGATCTGCCCGACGGCCGCCTGCGCATGACCTTCACGGTCTCCACCATGGTCGAGGTCTGGCCCTGGATCCGCAGCTTCGGAGAGGATGTCGAGCTGATCAGACCCGCAGGGCCGATCCCCATGTCCAGCCGGAGCGACCAGCCCACCGATCCAGAAACCTGAGCTGGACCTTGGTCCACAGAAAGAAACGGGGTAAGTTCGCGTCGTTGGTCGGCCACCTGGCGAATAATGGTAACATCGGACAGGTTTCCACGATGCGGGGAGCGAACCGGGGTCGGTGCTCATGAGAGGCAAGCCGGTCGATGTGACGGTGGTGGGCGGAGGGATCGTGGGAATGGCCACGGCCAAAGCCCTGGTCGAACGGTACAAATCCTCTGTCGTCGTGCTCGAGGCGGAAGCGGAGCTGGCCGCTCACCAGACCGGACGCAACAGTGGGGTGATTCACTCGGGTCTGTACTACCGACCCGGTTCCCTCAAGGCCACCAACTGCATCGCAGGTCGCCAGGCCCTCTACCGTTTCTGCGAGGAGCACGACATCCCTCACCAACGCTGCGGGAAGCTGGTGGTGGCCACCCGACCCGAACAGGTTCCTGCCCTCGACGAGCTGGCACGGCGGGGTAGCGCCAACGGTCTGCTCGGTTTGAAGCGGCTCGGTCCGGAGGAGATGCGGGAGATCGAGCCCTACATTTCCGGGGTCGAGGCCCTCTTCGTCCCCCAGACCGGGATCGTGGACTTTGTCGCGGTGACCCGAGCTTATGGACGCATCGTCTCCGAGATGGGAGGGGAGATCCGGACAGGCGCCAGGGTTAGCGGATTCGCCAGGGAACCGGATCGGTTGGTCCTGACTGCCGGCTGCCGGGAGGTGCATACCAAGTATCTCATCAACTGCGCCGGACTGCAGTCCGACCGGATCGCCCGTCTCTGCGGCGTGGACCCGGGCATCCGCATCGTGCCTTTTCGAGGGGAGTACTTCGCCCTGAAAGCACCAGCCCATCACCTGGTGCGAAACCTCATCTACCCGGTACCCGATCCCCGCTTCCCCTTTCTCGGCGTGCACTTCACCCGCATGATCCAGGGGGGCGTGCTGGCCGGTCCCAACGCGGTGCTGGCCTTCAAACGCGAGGGCTACAAGAAGTACCAGCTCTCCTTGCGGGACGTGCTGTCCTGGCTGTGGTACCGTGGCTTCTGGCGTATGGCCGCCCGGTACTGGCGCATGGGGCTGGGTGAGATGTGGCGGTCGGTGAGCAAGAGCGCCTTCGTCAAAGGGTTGCAGCTGCTAGTTCCGGAGATCGCCCGCACCCACCTCGTCCGTGCGGATGCCGGTGTGCGGGCTCAGGCTCTGGCGCCGGACGGCACGCTGGTGGACGACTTCCATGTCGTCCAGGCCGAGCGTCAGATCCACGTGCTCAACGCCCCGTCGCCAGCGGCCACCGCCTCCCTTTCTATCGGCGAGACCATCGCCGAAATGGCCGCCAGACGCTTCGGCTTGTGAAAAGAGGTTGACAGGTTGGGGTAGCCGACCCACATTGGGGATAGTTGTTTTTCCCATTTATTGGTGTTGGGATCAAAAACCTGGCTAGAGGAAGAAAATGAAGACCAGGACAGCGTTGAAATCTGGAGCTTTGTCGGCCACTTGGGTACCTTCCGTGAACTCCATGAAGACCAGCGCCTCCGGATGAAAGTCAAGACAGCGGTGAAATCCGAAGGGTTGTCGGCTTGGAGGGTACCTAGTGTGTCCTCCGTAAGATCCGGTACCTTCAATTGATGACCGAGCTCGAATCTGCACGAGGAGTGGAATAATGAAGACCAAGACAGCGGTGAAATCCGGTGGGCTGGCGGCCAGCTGGGTGCCTTCCGTGCACTCCGTAAGATCCGGTACCTTCGATTGATGACCGAGCTCGAACCTGCACGAGTAGTGGAAAAATGAAGACCAAGACGGCGGTGAAATCCGGAGGGCTGGCGGCCAGTTGGGTGCCTTCTGTGAACTCGATTCGGACCGGCGCCGCCGACGAATAACCCACAACACCCCACCTACACCCTTATCTGCACTAGAGAGGAAAGATGAAGATCAAGACGGCTATGAAATCCGGTGGATTAGCGGCCAGTTGGGTACCTTCTGTAAACTCCCTCAGGACCAGCGGCGCCGTCTCATAGCACCAGCGCCGCGGAATATCCGCCGAAAATACAGCACCTGCACGACGAGCGGCCCACCAGTTGAGCGCCTCGCACCGAAACCTGCTCAGAGGCGGCGAACAAGGACCACCGAAGAAGGGCAGATCGGGCGTGAGTACAGCGCTAGTGCGACAGCGCCCGCTTCAGCCGGTCGACCGTCCCCCCAAACGCCTTCTCGAACTCCTTGGCAACCACCTTGGCGATCTGTCCGCCGATGATCGGGACGTTGACCTCCACCGAGACATCATGGACCACCTCGGTCCCATCAGTCATCGGCTTCAGTGTATACACGCCCCAGGTGCGGACCATCTTGGTAGAGGGAGGCGAGTGATAGGTCCAGGACTGGGTCCGTGCCCGGGCATCCCAGTCGTAGGCGGTCTTGGCGTCCTCGATCTTGCTCCGGTCCAGATCCCCTTTCATCGTCCGGGCGTGCTCCCTGGTCCGGATCTCGAACCGTTTGCGTGCGGCGGTCTCGTCGATGAGATGGTGCTCGGCCGACACCACCCCATCCCGGAGCTGCGCTCCCTCCACGTTGAACTCGGCAGAGTTGAGGACCTCGCCCACCCGCTCCCACGGCGCGTTCAGTATCGCCTTGATCTGGATCGTCACTGGCTTTCCCATGGCATCCTCCGCTGACATCTGGAACCAGAAGGGATATGGCTACCAGCGCTGCCGCCCGATGGGAAGAGCTTTGCAGCTGCGCCAGCAACGACGGCGGATCGCAATCGATTTTCCGCCGTGCCACAGCCTGCTATGCTGCACCCCAGGGCTCGTTGTTTGGAGGTGGAATGGAACCCTACCGCTTCGTTGACAGCTTCGGCCTTTCCTCCCTCCTCGACCCCGAGGAGCGCATGACGGCCGAAAGTGTGCGCACCTGGGTCGATCAACGGGTCATGCCGGTGATCGCCGGCCATTTCCAGGATCACACCTTCCCGACCTACCTCATCCCGGAGATGGGACGGCTGGGGCTGTTTGGCTGCACTCTTCCGGAGGCCTATGGATGCCCCGGCCTGTCCTACATGCAGTACGGACTGGCCATGCTGGAGCTGGAACGGGGTGATTCGGGAATCCGCTCCTGCTCCTCGGTGCAGGGGAGCCTGGTGATGTATCCCATCTTCACCTTCGGCAGCGAGCAGCAGTGCCGCCGCTACCTTCCCCGCCTGGCCAGCGGAGAGCTGATCGGCTGCTTTGGCTTGACCGAGCCCGACTTCGGCTCCAACCCTGCCGGGATGCGGACCCGCGCGACCAGGGATAAAGACGGCTACATCCTGAACGGCACCAAGATGTGGATCACCAACGGCAGCATCGCCGACCTGGCCGTCGTATGGGCTCGTACCAACGAAGGGATCCGCGGGTTTTTGGTCGAACGGGGCACCCCGGGTTTTTCGGCCCCCGAGATCAAGAACAAGATGTCGCTCAGGGCTTCGGTCACCAGCGAGCTGGTCTTCGACGACTGCAGGCTGCCTGCCGATAGCCTGCTGCCAGGAACCACCGGCATCAAGAGCGCACTGATGTGCCTCAACCAGGCCCGCTACAGCATCGCCTGGGGAGCGCTGGGGGCGGCCATGGCCTGCTACCACGCCGCCCTCCAGTACGCCAAGGAGCGGATCCAGTTCGGCGGCAAGCCGATCGCCAGCCACCAGCTCGTCCAGGAGAAGCTGGTGACCATGCTCACCGAGATCACCAAGGGCCTGCTCCTCTGCCTGCAGCTCGGCCGCATGATGGACCAGCAGACCGCCAGACATACCCATATCTCCATGGCCAAGCGCAACAACGCCTACTGGGCCCGCGAGATCGCCAGGATGGCCAGAGATATCCTGGGCGCCAACGGCATCACCACCGATTACGTACCCATCCGACACATGAATAACCTGGAGTCGGTCTATACCTACGAAGGCACCCATGATATCCACACCTTGATCCTCGGCCAGGAGATCACCGGCATCGAGGCATTCGGGAGTTAGTATATGAAGGTACTCGTCACAGAACCTCTGGCAGAAGAAGGTCTGACCAGACTTCGCGCCGAGCAGGAGCTCACGGTCGACGTGCTGCTCGGGCTGTCGCCTCAAGAGCTGGTCCAGCGGATCCCGGAGTACGAAGCGCTCATCGTCCGCAGCAGCACCAAGGTCACGGCCGAAGTGCTTGAGGCCGCCACGCGGCTGCGGATCGTGGGGCGTGCCGGAACCGGCGTGGACAACATCGACCTGGACACGGCTACCCGACAGGGCGTGGTGGTGGTCAACACCCCGCAAGGCAACGCGGTGAGCGTGGCCGAGCTGACCATGGGGCTCCTACTGGGTTGTGTTCGCCAGATCGCCCGCGCCGACCACAAGCTCAAGGAGGGTGTCTGGGCCAAGAAAGGGCTGAAAGGCCGGGAGCTGGCCGGCAAGACCCTGGGGATCGTCGGGCTGGGACGCATCGGGCGAGAGGTGGCTGCCCGGGCCATCCCCTTCGGGCTGGCCGTGTTGGGCCATGATCCGTTCGTGGCTGACGTGGATTTCACCGAGCGTGGCATCCGGCTGGTGGACCTCCCCACGCTGCTGGCGGAAAGCCACGCCATCACCCTGCATGTACCCATGACCGACCAGACACAGCACCTGATCGGAGCCCCGGAGATTCGGGCCATGCGGGAAGGCGTGATCCTGATCAACACCGCTCGGGGAGGGCTGGTGGATGAGGCCGCTCTGCTGGAAGGGTTGCAATCCGGCAAGGTGGGTGCAGCCGGGTTGGATGTCTTTGAAGGGGAGCCCAACCCCGCCCGCGATCTGGTCTCTCACGAAAATGTGGTGGCAACGCCCCACATCGGAGCCTCCACCTTGGAGGCCCAGGAGCAGGTCGGCTACCACGTGGCCGGCTACGTGGCCGACTACCTGGTACGCGGTGTCCTGCAAAGCGCGGTGAACTACCCCTCGGTCAGCACCGAAGAGATCCGGTTCATCAGGCCCTACCTCACCCTGGCCGCCCGCCTCGGCGCCTTTGCCGCTCAGGTGGCGGTGGGGCGGATGCACACCCTCTCCATCCTCTACTCGGGAGAGCTGGTCGAGGCCCGCCATGGCCTGCTCACCGATCGAGCCCTGTGTGCCGCGCTCGCCCCCTTCCTGGAGGAGATCAACCCCGTCAACGCCCGCTCGATCGCCAGGCAACGCGGCTTGAAGGTCATCGAGTCCACCTCCACCAACGGGAACGGCTATCCTGGTGGGATCCAGATCGCGCTGACCACACCGGAGGGTACCGTGACGGTGGAGGGCGCGGCGATCGGCCAGCCACACCCGCCCCGCCTGATCTCGGTCAACGGTCTCGAGATCGATGCCCCCCTGAAAGGCCCCACCCTCTTCTTCCGCAACGACGATGTCCCAGGCGTCATCGGCCGCGTGGGCACCTTCGCCGGTGAAAAAGGGATCAACATCGCCAACTTCGCCTTGCGTTCCGACGGCCAGGGTGGCGCCATGGGTGTGGTCCAGGTGGGTCGCCGCCTGAACCGCCAAGAGCTGGAAGAGTTCTCCCACCTTCCCGGCATCCGCATGGCGCGCCTGGTGGACCTGTCCGACGTGAGCTGATCGCCCTTCCGAGGCGTCGCCTGGGCCTTTCTCCTCCCCCGAGACGGAGTTCGGGGGAGGTGTCGCGGAGCGACGGAGGGGGCGATCCTAGCCTATGGACAAGCAATACCGCGTAGCCGACGGAGGGGGCGATCCTGGCCTCTGGCCGAGCTATCTTCCCCCGCGCCGAGACGGCGCGGGGGAAGTGCCGCCGTAGGCGGCGAAGGGGGCCCGCGCAGCCGACGGAGGGGACGACCCTAGCCTCTGGCCGAGTTCTCCTCCCCCCAGGCTCCGCGTGGAGTTGGTCACCGCCGCTGCGGGGGATCGCCCAGGTAGCTTTGCCAGACGAGATCGCTCTCGCCGCGCACCAACGCCAACTCCAGCTCACCGAGCAGGTCGCGATCCAGGGCGCAGGCCGATACGACCGCGACATGGTTGTTGGCGGTACTCCTGGACACCACGGCGCCGTCGATCCGCAGGTAGAGGTTCAGATTGGTCCCTTGCTGGGAAGCGGCTACAAAGTAACTGCAGTCTTGAGCCGGGAGGATCACCGCACGGTTGATCCTCTCACCGGAGGCCATGTGGATGTGGTTGATCTCGCTGCTCGCGATCCACCGCGTCCCCGATCTGCTCAACCCCAAACTGCGGCTGTAGAGGTCCAGGTAGGGTTCCAGCGGCCATGCCACCGAGGCTCGCCGCTGGTAACTCTTCATGCCGTAGGCACAGCGTCCTGGACCGACATTCTCCAGCTCGGCCTGCAACCTGATCCCCTCCGTGGCACAGTGAAACACCACAGGAGTACTGTCGGGACCGGTGCTCTGAGAAAACAGGATACCGGGTCCGTACAACCGCAGGTTCAGGTCGCAGAACGCGCCCCGGCTGGTCGTCGCGATCCAGCCGTAGCAGAATCCTGGTCTGGTCTGCAGGTCCAGGCTTTTTCGCTGCTGCGGCTGGATCTCACCCCTCTGGCTGGAGAGCGGCTCGAAGCCGGGCAGCTGGCTTTGCTGCGTTCGGGCAAGAGCCTCTTGCAGATCCTCGCTCATCCCTCTCCCGAACATCAACGGCACGATTACCAACACCGCCACCAACAACAGTCCACCGAAAAACAGGAACTTGGAACGCCGGGAAAGTTCTCCTCTCCCCCCCTTTTGCGAAGTCACGATTACCCGAGCCGCGGTGATGTGGCGCCTCTCGCCTCGAACACCCTCGGCCGATCCCTCTTCACCGCGCAGGACCGTCATCCAGGGGGTAGACCCCCCTCCTTCTGTTTCAGCCTCCCCCGCAGAACTCCTCGGTTCCGACAAGGCAGGTTCCACCGAGAGACGCTCCTCCTCGTCTCCGGTTGGCGACAGCTCGAAATGCTCCTCTTCTATCGCGTCGGTCGCCTGGATTTCGGGTGGTTCGGCGGCCGGAGCCCCCGTTTGCTCTGGAGCCCAGAACCCCATGGCGGAGTCAAGCGGCGCCAGGACAGGGGAGACATCTCCCCCAGAAGGCCGCTCCTCCAGTTGCTCCACCTGGCAAGAACCAGGAGAGAGGGTTGCCGAACTGAACAGCTCCTCCAGCAGCATTTTGTCCTCAGGAAGCAGGGAAGAAAACGGATCGCCATTTGAGCCGCTCGGACCCGCCTGTTCGGGTGGTGCTGAAGGGAGGGTTGGCTCTGCCGCGTCGGGAGCGGCAAGGTCGAGAGAGGCCGGGGCATCGGGCTCGAGTGGTGGCTTGCCAACAGAAGACCGAGCAGCCGTCCGAGGGATGGGCACCCCTTTCCTCGCCAACGGTCCGCCTTCTGGAGCGCTTTCGATCGATGGCGCCGATGTCCGGGGAGCCGAAGGGGTCCCCGCCACCTCAGCGCTGAAGAGCTGCTGGGCTCCCCACCTTGTCGACTTGGTGCGAACGACCCGCTGGGATTCGACGTTCTCCACTTTCCGGTCAGAAAGCGCCTCCTCCTCCCGGTCGGGCAGCTCAACCGGAACCGCTGACTTCTCACCTCTCAACCCCGGTGTCCAGTGTTCGGCAAGCTCGATCTCTCCACTCGGCCTCACCGAAACCACCGGTACCTCTGGAGGGAGATCCTCAGGCGTCGGAAGATCGATCAGCTCGATC
>JAFGEP010000149.1 GCA_016931535.1 Bradymonadales bacterium | reverse complement strand
GCCTGTCTGATGTGGGTACAGGCTGTAACTGTAGTCGATTCAAGTCAGCCCGTCGACGTTCTCGGATCTCAGGAACCCGTCTTCCACAGCGAGCGCTACATGCTTGACGCCAAAGAAGGTAGCACCCAGACGACCAGGTATGGAGGGGCCATCATCGGCAACACGGCAGGAATCCAGCCGGAACACACCGTTCCCAAGGGCGACTTGTCGATATAAGTAGTAAAGAAGTGAAGTCGGGGTCGTGCCGAAGATGTCGATCGGTCTGCGCTGGTGACTCTATGGTGACTCAGTAGCGCAAGCACCGGTGATTGCGTTCTGTATCTTTTCGTAATTGTTGACGACCCCGGCAGGATTCGAACCTGCGACCAACGGATTAGGAATCCGGTGCTCTATCCTGCTGAGCTACGGGGCCGACGGGACCTCCTGTCCCCAAGATGGCGCCTGGCGCGGCCTTGGGCTTTGCCTGACCTCGCCGCCTGCCTTGCACCGCCACCTGTCGCACAGAAACCTTCCCCAGGGACCGAAAACCGGTCCACCCGGATCCCGCTTTCGGCTGGGAAGGTCTCGACGTCCCCGACGGGATTCGAACCCATGTTGCCGGCGTGAAAGGCCGGTGTCCTAGGCCTGACTAGACGACGGGGACATCTGTTGCCATCGTGGCTGGAGAACCGCGCGATCCTCCATCAGTGAGGCGTGTAGGACTCGAACCTACGACCTGCGGGTTAAAAGCCCGATGCTCTACCAGCTGAGCTAACGCCCCGTGGGCTGGCGGTCACCGCGAAGGCCAGGAAGGTATACAGATACCCTTTTTCAATGTCAATCCGGATCCGCCGTTTGTTCGGCCAGGGGTGCGGCACAGGCAGGCCCGGTTGGCGGACCTTCCAGACCCGCTTGACACGGGCATCGCCCTTGGGCAAGTTATCGCGCGCCGTGCCTTCGGCGGAAAGCACAAGGAAATCAATGGACAATCGGATGGAGAGCGGGGCTGACGGAACGGGCGGTCGACCCACCGCCTGCCCGGGGCGCGCCTGCCCCGTGGCGGCCTGGATTGCGGCTCATCGAGCCACCATCCTGGAGGTGGCCTACTGGAGCGCCGTGGCCCTCATCGCCCTGCTCTACTTCGCCGCCTGTTTCCAGGGGGTGGCCAACATCTGGCAATGGGGGCACAACGGCTACAACGGGGCGGCCTTCAGCCAGGCGGCACGCAACTCCCTGCGCTTCGGCATGCTGGGGCAAGCGCAGTACTACGTGGGGTTGGACCCGCCCCCACCCGAGCTATTCTACACCCACCACCCCATGATGCTGCACCTGCACCTGATCGCCCTGTTCAAGCTGTTCGGGGTGTCGGAGCTGGTGGGGCGCCTGGTTCCGGCCACCTATAGCTGTGCCAGCCTGGTGGTCCTGTTTCTCATCGTCCGGCGGTACTTCGGCAAGGCCATGGCCCTCGCGAGCATCATCGCCTACGCCCTGATCCCGCTGAACCTCATCTTCGCCAACATGATCAACCACGAGCAGGGCTCCATCTTCTGGTGCCTGTTCTTCCTGTACATGTACCTGCGCTGGCTGGAGACCAAGAGCTGGGTGCGTTTCGTCCTGGTCATGCTGGGGGTCTCCATGGCCATCCAGTTCGACTGGCCCGGCTACTACCTGGCGTTGTTCGTGGTGATCCATGCCGTATTCACCGGGTTCAGGCACCACCGGGGGGTCTTGCACTGGCGGCCGGAGTACACCTTCGTCCTGGTCTTCTCGGTCGTGGTGCTGGGCAACTTCTACCTGTTCTACTCCTTCATCATCGATCTGCGTGGAGGCTTCCACGAGATGAAGGCCGCCTTCGATCTGCGCTCCTCTGCGCCGGGTGGGTACTTCGATCTGCTATGGGAGCGGACGCTGGATCTCCAGGGCATCCTGTTCGTGGGGGTGCTGGCCCTCTGGATCATCTCCTTCTTCATCCGCCTGGCGCGCTCGACGCTTCACCTGGGCGACCTGGTTCCCCTGTTTCTGCTTCTGGCCCAGGCGGTCCACTCCCTGGTGTTCAAGCAGGCCGGCCACATTCACGCTTACTGGACCTACCATCTCAATCCGGGGCTGGCCATCATGGCGGCCTACGTGGTGCTGGGGCTGTCCCGGCTAGTGCCTGCGGTACTGCGGGAGCTTTTGGGCTTGCTGTTCCGGCTTTTCGGCAGGCGGCTGCGTTCCCTGCTTCTGGCCGGCATGAGGCCGATCCTGATGGCTTTTTCCGCCCTGATCGTCCTGATCCCGCTGGGATACCAGACCGCCTTCGCCTACCAGCAGTTCCAGTGGGGATTTCGCACGGGAACCGCCTCCTATGCCGAGCCCTACGATGACCAGTACTACCAGATCCGCTGGGTGCAAGAGGTGAGGCGCCAGTTCGACCGCACCGATACCCTGTTCATCCTGCACCCCAGCCTCCAGTTTCGCATCGAGTGGCTCTTCTACCTGGACGCCCCGAACCAGATCAGCGCGAGAGCCCGCGTCACCCCGAGGGACAACCGCGGCGACCGCCGCACCGTCTTCCTGTTCGACCTGGACCGAGCCCAAAACCCGCGTCAGCTCGCCAGGCTGGTCCAGGACTACCGCACAGCGGTGTACGATCGCCGCTTCGTCGTGGTGGACGGCTCATCGCCGGATGGCTCGTTCGCCGCCTTCGTCCACGAGGACCAGCCTGCTTCCTGGCTCTGGCGTTGGCTGGTCAACCCCGTCCGTCCGCCGACGCGCTGGGTGCCAGACCCCGACACCGAGCAGGTCCGCGCCCTGTTCGCCACCGACATCGAGATCACGGGCGAGGCGGAGTTCGGAGGCCACGGCGGCGAGCCGATGGAGTGGTACTGCCCCAAAGGGTATCTCCTGGCCGGGTTCGACGCCTCGGTCGTCACCACCTGGACCACCTTCATCGGGGAGATGCGCCCGATCTGCAGGCAGCTCGTCCTGCCCGGTCAACCACGGCCCGAGCGGGACCTGTATCTCGGACCGACCTTCGGCTCCTGCGAGAACCGGGTCGTCCACCGCCTGGAGTGCAGCCCCGACCAGGTGATGATCGGGATGTTCGGCGCATCGGGGATCCTGCCCGACAGCACCGGGATCGTCTGCGCCACCCCGGTCATCCAGGAGGCGACCGAGGCCGAAGGGGGGTGGAGCCTGTCGACCGAAAACCCGATCCGATCCGAGCAGGTGGGCGGCCCGGGCGGGGGCCCTTACGAGTTCGTGTGCCCCACCGGCAGCGCGGCCGGAGGCTTCAAGGGGAACGTGGGGCTCATCACCGACGGCATCGGCATCTCCTGCGTCCGGGTGAATCAGAGCCTTCTGTCCGACTCCGACTCGGCCCCCGTGGACGAACCGGAACAACGCCGGGATCCCCGCCGACCGGAGCGGCCCACGGTGCCGATCCCGAGCGAGGGAAGCGGGATACCGCCAGCGCTGCCCCCCTCTCCCCTCCTCCAACCGCTGCCCAGCCAGCCCGAAGGAACCGGGATCCCCCAGGAACCCCTCCCGGCGCCGGGCACCGCGCCCATGCCGTAGCTGCTGCTCGTCACTCTGTCACCCTACGCCGGCGCCCCGGGCGTTCGGCGCCGACCCCCCGGGGTGCTGACTATAGTTCACATCTGCCGATTCTCTGTAGTATGGCCGTAAATGCAACGATCAGCCGCCGTTGTTGCTTGAAATCCGGACAGGACCAGAGCCGAACATCGAACGGGTCGGCTTCAGGATCTTCCAAGCCATTTCCCGGTCAGGAGAGGATTCAGAAGACCTTGGCCAGAAGTGCAATGTGATGGCCTTCTGTCGCCCCTACGGGGCTTGCCTTTTGGTTCTCCTCTCGTACCCCGGGCTAAAGCCCGGGGCTACCTTCTTGCCGCCCCGGCCGGGGCGGCCAATCCGTCAACCACACCCTCCAGCCTGGATCAAATCCGCTTCGGCTCTGGGCGTCCATTTGGTATCGACGCCACCAAGGGAAGTCCCTTCCAATCTCGCCCAGTGAACAGAGGCTCGAGCGCTAATCCAGAGCATCCAGATTCCGGCCAAGTCTTTCGCCTCCAATCTCGCCCAGTGAACAGAGGCTCGAGCGCCCCGCCAGGGGCGCAACTGTTGTAGCCCCGGGCGTAAGCCCGGGGTATACGGCACTAATGCAGACCAAGCCCCGTAAGGGGCGACACCCAATACTAGTGCCCCGGTTCACGTGCTCCGTCCCAATTCGCTTTTCGATCGCCCTTCGTCAGCTGGTACCCACGTGATGCGGATCGGGTGTTTTATTAACGTTTCTAATAGGTTGTTCTTGATCGCCAGATATGAGAAATCGGTCGTC
>JAFGEP010000148.1 GCA_016931535.1 Bradymonadales bacterium | reverse complement strand
TCGATCTGCCGCCTCAAGATGGGCGTCAGGGGCGCGCCAGCTCTAGCCTTCCATGCTGCTGGTTAGACAAGTGCTGTCGAATAGACGCTCGAGCGTCTCCCGGTCGAGCACGAGCGTGGCGGTGTCGGCCCCCGTTACCTGGTACGTGTAGGTCATCGTCTCCTGTCCGCCCATCATGATCCGATTGGCGGTGTCGGCGTCCTCGAACGCCCTGATCGAGCGTTCAAACGCTCACATGGGTGGCGTGGCGACCATACTGTCGAACCTCGTGGACGACAAGGCGCCCGAGATCCACGTGCACCAGTACGCGCTGACCAATGCGGTGAAATGCGTGTGGTACACCGGGAACATGAGCTCGACGTCGACACCGGAGATGATGCGAAACTGCGCATCGCATCTCCGAGCCGAGCTCGACCTTCTGCAGCCCCATCTTGTCGTGACCCAGGGAGTCCACCCGAGGCAGACGCTACTCGACCTGTTCCCGGAACTCTACGAGGCCGCCATCTTTGTCGGGTCCAGGCGAAAGGCGCAGGTCTTCACGTCGCACCGATTGGTGGTCCTGGCGACGCCACACCCGGCGAGATGTCCGGGCTTTCTCTACAAGGTCAACCTGCTGCCGAACTTTTTGAAAGCCACGGTTGCCCTGAGTCGAGACGAGGTGAGGTGTCTCCAGCGCGAGGTCGCCGGTTGACAACACAAAGGAGCTGTTCGTCCTGTCACGCCCCTTGTCGGGCATTGGTTGCTAAAGTCAACGGCCGGCAGCTCATCGCCGGGCGTCGCCGCGGGGAACGGAGATGACGACCAAGGAACAGATCAGAGACATAGGGGAGACCTTCGCGCATGGTCTCAGGCAAATCCTCGGAGACAAGCTGCATGGCTTGTACCTCTATGGCGCTGCAGCATTCCCTGACGATGTGCACACGGGAGACATCGACTTCCACGTCATATTGACAGCCCCGCTCGCGGACGACGAGAATAGACGTCGGAGCGTTTCTCGAATTCGCATGTGCGGAGATTGAACGAACACGCGAAAAATAGCGACATCAAGGCGCGGCACCGGACCCGACAAGCGCCGCCGTTGAGCTTGGTCGTCATCCACACAACTGCGTTCTCCGAAAAAAGGAGTCAGTCATGCCCGATCAGATCGCCAATTCCCAGGCTGGTTATTTCTACTCAAAAGGTCGCAGAGCGTTAAGGAATCGGTCGGAGGCCGATCTGAACAGGGCTCTGGAGCACTTTCAGTCCGCTCTGGAGTCGGATCCCGACTTTGCCTTGGCATACTCGGGCCTGGCCGATACCTATACCTTGATGTACATCTATCATCTCTTGCCCCTCGAGGAGAGTCTGGAGAAAGCGAAAACCGCGGTTCAGCAGGCCTGGAAACTCGATGATTCCCTCGCCGAGGTGCATACATCTGTTGGTCATATCAGAAAGGTTTTCGACGGTGATCTGAGCGAAGCTGAGAAAGCATATCGGAGAGCCATATCCATCGACCCTGATTATGCCACGGCCCATCACTGGTATTCAGCTCTGCTCAGCAGCAGGGGACAATTCGACGAAGCCTTGAAAGAGGTCCAGCAGGCCTTACGCACTGATCCTGAATCGACCGCCCTGCAAACCGGAGCAGCATTTCTACAGGCCAAACTCGGCCATTGGGATGAAGCCGTCTCAGCTTTCGAGAAGGCGATCAGCATTGATCCACAGAACGAGATGATCCGGATCAACTACGCACTTCTGCTGACTCAGATGGGCCAGAAAGAGAAAAGCATGGATCAAGCAGAAAAGGCGTTGCTGATCGCTCCGAGATCATCCTTTGTGAAGGGCGTCTATGGATCTGTTCTCTATTACAGCAGAGAGTATAATCGAGCGGTCGATATCTTGACGCAAGCCCTGGGCGAGACCACAACGTCAAACCCGATGGGTCGGCTCATCCTGGGACAGTGCTATCTTCAGAGGGGGATGTACCAGCAGGCTCTCGATGAGTTTCGGAAAACACCGGGATCCTCTGGTACCTATACCGCCGAAACCGATCTCGCTGTTGTTGCCACAAGTCTTCGAGGGATCACCTTCGCCCGAATGGGCGAAACAGAGCAAGCGAGGAAGGTCTTGTCCGACCTGATGCCATCGAGTGATGAAAAAGCGCCCGAGCCTTTTTGGTTAGGACTTCTGTGCGTTGCTTTGGGTCAACAGGATCAAGGATTTCAACTCCTGGAGCAGGCACTCGAGTCGGGCGACATGTGGCTGCGATATGCCAAAGTGCATCCCTTGTTCGATGACGTCCGCTCAGCAGGCCTCTACAGAGCTCTGCTCGAAAGGATGGGCCTGGAGAAGGAACCGTGAACCGGAACTTACCTTTTCTACCGTTCATCACCACTCAGCAGCATGGACTGCTGATCGAGAAGGTGGTGGATAAAGCGGGTTGGGCAGATCTCGGGGCTGATGGCGGCAAAGAGGGCTGGGCGAGGCGGGCTGAGGAGTCGGTCGCTCGAGGCGGCAGAGAGCTACTTCGCGGCCAATGGCGTGCAGCATTTCACAGTCTACACGGCGGTCGGCAATTCGGCAGGGCTTGGCTTCTATCGGGCGCATGTTCTGCGGCCGTTGCACGCGAATCTCCTTGGCGAAGGGAAAGTGAGGTAGCAAGCTGCTTCGCAACAGGAAGCCGTCCAAGATAGGCTTGGATGAGGTCACATTGAGGCCTACCGAGAGGAGGGACTTGATGCCCCAGCTGGTCAAAGGCGGCAAGCACGTGTTCGGTTGGTCCCGTGTAAGACAAGCGGGACGCATCACGGTCCCGCCGGCTGCGCTGGAGGAGTACGGCCTGAGAGAGTCGGAGACCTTGGTCTTGGTGCCCGGCAGCCGGACGTCGGGTGGCTTTGGCCTGGGAGCCTACGAAGCTCTTCGGCAGTCCCGCCAGGGGGCGGTGCTCGAACGCCATCCAGAGCTCTCAGAGCTGCGGCTGGGGGAAGGCGAGGTGGTCGAGTACGGGGGCAAGCCCTACTGCTGGGTGCAGTTGCGGGGTGGAGGCATCACGTTGCCGTTGGGAACGCTGGGTCGGTATGGCGTGGGGATTGGCGACAAGCTCCTGGTGATAAGGGGCAGTGGATTGGCGATCGGCTTTGCGGTGAGAGGGCCGATCGTAGCAGAAGGTCGGAAGCATCCCGAGCTGCTGGAGTTCTGATCGCCAGGCGCTGGCGCAGCAGGAGAAGATAGAACCATGAACAGTACCGACTGGATCGACCGGGAGGAGTATCCTTTCGAGTCGCACTATTTCCAGGTGCCGGCGGGCAACCTGCACTACGTCGATGAAGGCAGGGGAGAGCCTGTCGTCATGATTCATGGGAATCCCACCTGGTCCTTTCTGTATCGCAACCTCATCAAACGGCTGCGGTCCGAGTACCGCTGTATCGCCCCGGATCACCTGGGGTTCGGTCTCTCCGAAAAGCCACCGGATTTCAGCTATCTGCCCAACGAGCACGCCGCCAATCTTGCCGCCTTGATCGAGGGGCTGGGATTGAAGAACATCACGCTGGTCGTGCAAGACTGGGGCGGCCCCATCGGCCTGTCCTATTCGGTTTCTCACCCCGACAACGTCGCCCGACTCATCATCATGAATACCTGGGCCTGGCCGGTCAAACGCGACCTGTACTATGTCGCCTTCAGCGGTTTCGTGGGCGGCCCGATCGGCCGGATGCTGATCCGGCGGTACAACTTCTTCGCCAAGTCGATCATGCCTCGGGCCTTCGGCGACAAGCGCAAGTTGAGCGCTGCCGCACATGAGCACTACCTGCGCCCCCTGGCTACACCTGCCGATCGCAAGGGCTGCCTCGTCTTTCCCAAGCAGATCATCGCGTCCACTCCCTGGCTGGACCAGCTCTGGACCGACATCTCCAGGCTGAACGACACACCCAAGCTGATCGTCTGGGGGATGAAGGACATCGCCTTCAGAGAAAAGGAGCTGAAGCGGTGGGAGCGCACGTTCCCCGAGGCGCGGACGGTGCGCTTGATCTCGACGGGCCACTATGTACAGGAAGAGGCGCCCGATGAGCTCGCCGAGGCGGTTGTTCCTTTTCTCAGCGAGGGGTCATCGGCATGATGCTGGGATCCAGCCGACGCCGCTTCGCTCGCTCCAGTGCTGCGGCTGTAGCGCAAGCCGTCGTACAACTCGAACCGTCACGATGCCGCCGACGGCAGGACATGTCACCCCGAGGCGTAGATGAGCATTAGCAGCATCCGGCAGAAGCTCCAGCGCGTAATGGCGAGCCCGCACTATGCCTCAGAGCGCGCGGCCGTACGGCCGCAGCGACCCGGGTTCAGCCGACCGTACTCCGACCAGCGTATTCAGCGGTTCGAGCAGGAGCACGGCGTGTCGCTGCCCACCTCCTTCCGCCGCTTCCTGGGCGAGCTCGGGCATGGCGGTCCCGGCCCCTACTACGGGATCCTGCCGATGTCCGACTTCGCTTCCTTGCTGGCGCCCAACGCCGAGCTGGTACGCAAGCCCTCGGTGCTGAGCCCCACCATGACCGATGACCCTGCATGGCTCGATCGCGTGGGTGTCGATGCACAAGAACGGTACCGCGGCGCGATCGCCATCTGCCACCAGGGATGCACCTGCTACTCACTCCTCGTCGTTGCTGGCCCGTTTTACGGCAGAGTCGTCAACATCGACCTGGACGATCAGCCCCCGCGGTTCGCACCCGACGCGGGGTTCGCCCAGTGGTACGAACGCTGGCTCGATGAGCTTCTCTGCGGGATGGACGTTCGTCGATTCGGCTACACGCGCGGCGGAAGCCTGCCAGAGCTCACCTGTCGTCTCGGTGCCGCCGGCAAAGCAGCGGAACGCGCCGAAGCGGCGGTCGACCTGGGCCGACATCCAGAGCTCGACGAGGCCGCCTCGCTCGCTCTCAAGGCCGCGATCGAGGACGAGGCGCCGGTTGTCCGCGAGGCCGCGATAGGCGCCCTGTCTGCTCACCACGCTCCCGACCTGGCGCAGCTCGCGATCAAGCTGCTCTTGGACCCGAGCCCATCCGTCCGCCAGGTGTCGGCGCACACCCTGCGGAGCTGCGCCGGAACAGACTCCCTGCCAGCCCTGGAGGCAGCGCTGGCTGCCGAGTCCCACGATGAGGTCTACTTCCAGCTCAGCCTGGCGTATTCCGCGCTCGATGGAGCCCAGGCGGCTGTGTTCGAAGCCGTGCTTGCGCACCACCCCGACCCGAGCTTTCGGAAGACCGCGGCATACGCTCTGGGTCTGTTGGGCGACGAGCCGGCGCTCACCTACCTCGTCCCCGCGTTGCAGGACGAGGACAGCGGTGTGCGGCTGTACGCGGTGCAAGCCATCAGAGATCTGCCTCGAACGGCCGAGGCGGTCGAAGCCTTGCGGAAGCTCGCCGCCGTCGAGACGGATCCGACGATCCTGCGGAACCTGGAGCGGATCGGACGGTGAGGTCACCCCACCTCGAACCCCTCGAAGCAGGCCCGGCATCGAGCCAGCTCGGCGTCGTTCGTCCACTGGTCACCGATCTCGATCGGTTGCACGCCGATCATGTGCGCCTTGCTGGCCCAGGTCGGATTGTAGGGGAGGAGGACGACCTGGTTGAGGCCGATGCGGCTCAGAAAACGAGCAATGCCCTCGAGGTTCTCGTCGCCGTCGGTGATCCCGGGTACTAGCGGAACCCTCGGCAGAAAGACCTTCCTGTCAGCGCGCGTTCGCTTGGCCAGATGCTTTGCGTTGGCCAGGATGGTCTCGTTGGATCGGCCGCAGAACCGGCGGTGCTGCTCGGGATCGATGAGCTTGAGGTCGAAGTAGATGGCGTCGAGCCAGGGGAACAACTGGCGCTCGAAAACCTCCATCTCGAAGTTACCGCAGGTCTCGACGAGCGTGTGCACGCCCAGCGCCTTGCACCGCTCGAGCAGGTCGGCGCAGTACTCCGTGTACAGAGTCGGCTCCCCGCCCGATAGGGTGACCCCGCCCCCCGAGTTCCGGAAGAAGGCCAGGTCCTTCCGGATGACCTCCACCACCGAAGCCACCTCCATGGGTTGCCCCAGACGAGACAGGGCGCCGGAAGGGCAAACCGTCGTACAGGTGAAGCAGCGCTGGCAGAGCGTGCGGTCGATCCGGTCGAACGCCGCAGGGCCGGCGGTCCTGGGTGACGAGGACCGCGTATCCTGGCGCTCGACCTCTTTTCTGCGCACCAGGTCCAGGAGTCGGCGAACAGAGAGACGGCGGGCCCTCTGGGGTGGTTCGGCCCCCGTTGCCGGCTCGCGTGCTCGGATTGCGCCGTGAGGGCAGACATCGAGGCAGCGGTCGCACCGGATGCAGTCGGAGGCACGAAACGCCAGCTCCGGGATGGCGCGCTTGCTCTCGGGGTTGTGGCACCAGGCGCAGGAAAGCGGGCAGCCCTTGAAGAATATAGTGGTGCGGATCCCCGGCCCATCGTCCAGGCTGTTTCGCTTCAGGTCCAATATCTGGGGCGGATTGGCCACGAATCACCCATGTACAAAGCGCGCTGCGTCAACGACGTGAATACGACCACCCCCAGACTACCCACCAAGAACAGTAGCTCCACAGGGGCCCGATCGACAGGCGCTAGCCTGCCGATTCGCAGAGGTCCTCCAAGGCAGACTCGAATCCCTCGGCAGTGACCCAGACCGTTTCCTCGGCCTGCGGGAAACGCTCGTAGAACATCTCCATCGCCCGATGATGGCGATCACCGGCACCCTCCCAGGTAACCTGCACCGGGATGATCCGCCCCTGGTCGTGCAACACGAAGTCCACCTCTCCCCGCTCGCGCCAGTAGAACACCTGACCGAACCTCTTCCGCAGCGCGAGATGCACCGCGCACTCCAGAGCCTTCCCGCGGTCTGGCCCCGTTCGGGTCACCACGACCCGACGCAGCCCCGTATCCACAGGGTAGTATTTCCGGTTCCTGCTCGCTCGACGCCGTTCAGAGAACGCGAAGAACGGGCAGCTCAGCACGAGGTACGCCGCTTCACAGGCGCTCAGGTAGCCGGCGGCAGTGTCCACGGCGATACCCGACGCAGCCGCGATCCGGCGGAGGCTCATCTCCGAGCCGGCGGACTCGTATACCATCTGCACTACCTGCCTGATCGGCTGGCTCGACCTGGCCATGAGCCGCTCCCGGATATCCCGCTCCACGATGTCATGGAAGTACTGGCGAAGAAGCCGGTCACCATCGGGTATCACCAGAGGGCCCGGGAAACCTCCCCGATCAAGGTATTCCAGGAGGCCGGCTGTCGGATCCAGTTGGCGGACCTCCCTTATGTCAAAGGGGTAGAGCTCGACAGTCAGGTGTCGCCCGGTCAATACGGACGACATGTCGCCCGAGAGCATCTTGGCGTTCGATCCGGTGACCACAAACAGGTTGCCAGACGGTCGCTCAAGCTGGGTGCGCAGCCAACGCTGCCAGCCCTCCACCTCCTGGATCTCGTCCAGGAAGAAGGCGAGCCGCTCAACCCCCTGGTGCATGGCGCGAAACCGTTGAACCAGCTCGTCGAGGATCTGGTAGGACAGCTCTCGCGAAAGCCGGGGGTCCTCGAAGTTCAGAAAAACGCAGTGAACCGGATCCAGCCGGTATCGGCCGATGAGCTGTTGGAGCAGCGTTGACTTGCCACAGCGCCTGACCCCCTGGATCACCAGGCACAGCTGGTCGTGCAGCCTGGCAGGCAAGTCGATGTCTCTCGGAACAGAGGGCGGGATGGGGCGGTCCCAGAAGCTCCAGGTTCGCGCGATGTCCAGGAGATGGTCCACGCTGTCGATTGTACTCGACAAAAATGTAGCTGTCGAGCCTGCTCGACGCTTTTCAGTTCATCGGGTGCAGCCAACGACCTGTCTGGGACCATGCTCCACCGCTTGCCAGGCACGTGGAGCGGCACTTGTGTGCGCCGCCCGCGGCCACCCGTTCGAATAGGGGGAACCTGGCGAAACAGAGCGGATCGCCTCCAAACGACGGGTATGGTCTTTTCTTCGGTCAGGGACGGGGTTCAGCCAGTCCGAGCCCGCGCGAAGCCGACGAGGATCTGGCGGACCCTGGCCCTGACCAGGTTGACAATCACGTCCCAAGCGGCGCCCCTGGAGGGGCGGGGAGCGATCGAGCCACCGGAGGTAGCGCGTCGAAGAAGACAGACTGGCCACGAATCACCCGATCCCGTACTCGGCCCGCTCGATCAGCTCCTGCTGCAGCTCCCGGTTCAGGGTCACGAAGTAGGCGTTGTAGCCGGAGATGCGGACCAGCAGGTTGGGGTAGCTCTCCGGGTGCGCCATGGCGTCGCGCAGGATGGCAGAGGTCACCACGTTGAACTGCATCTGCATGCCCCCCAGCTCGAAGTAGGTCCGGGCGTAGGAGGTCAGGTGGTCCACCGCCTGCTCGTGGCTGTCGTGCGGGCCGGGCACCACCTTCACGTTGAAGGCCATGTTGTTGTTCATGGTGCGGGGGTCGAGGGCGGCCACGTCCCGGATCGGATCGAGCAGGTGCTTGGAGGCCAGGGGCTCCGGTGTCAGCCCGGGGGTGAACGGTTTCTGGGACAGCCGGCCCGAGGGTAGGGCGCCGGTCAGGCAGCCGAAGGCCACGTGGTTGGACATCGACCAGAAGCCGGCGGTGTAGTGCCCGCCTCGGTAGTGGGGCTGCTCCCAGTAGCAGTCGTGGGAGAAGCGGGTGACCCGCTGCGCCAGCTCCAGCGCCTCGGCGTTGCCCGAGCCGAACTTGGGGACCTTGTTCAGGATGGTGGCGTGCAACACCGGGTCGTTGGCGAAGTTCTCCGCCACCGCCCGCTTCAGGTCGGGAAAGGACACCTCCTTGGTGTCGTACACCAGGGTCTTGATGGCCATCAGCGAGTCGGTGACGTCGGCCAGGCCGATGCATGCCGATCCCGAGGAGTTGTAGCGGGCCCCGCCCTCGGTCACGTCCTTGCCGCTCGCGATACAGCCGTCGATCAGCGAGGACAGCAGCGGGGTGGGCCGGATGAGCTGGTGAGCCCGGCCCAGGATGTTGTTGTAGGCGCAGGACTGCTCGATGAGGAAGCGGTACTGCCGGGTAAAGGCCTCGAAGAACTCCTCGAAGGTCGAAAAGGCTCCCTGGTCGATGTCGCCGGTCCTGGGTCCGACGTCCCAGGCCATCAGCGGGTGGCGGCCGTTGTTCATGGCCATCTCCAGGGCCGCCACCATGTTCATCATCATGCAGTTGGTGTGCCCCACGTGCCGGCCGGACAGCGTGGGCTCGACGCATCCCGTGGCCGACCAGTCGCGCAGGTGCTCAGCGGGATAGTTGAAGTCGGCGAGGGACGCCATCACCGACAGGTCGTTGTGCATCGAGGGGGTGGCGGCGGTGTGGAGGTTTACCTCGCACAGCCGTCTCAGGTAGGTGTCGGAGTTGACTTGCGGGTTGAAGCGGGCGTTCACGTTGGGGTCGCGGATGTTCAACAGCTCCGTGACCTTGAGGAAGACATAGGTCATGTCGTTGACCGCGTTCCCTCCTTCGGGAGTGGTTCCCCCCAGGGTGATCGCCTGGTCGGAGGAGCTCCCGCCGAACAGGAAGTTGCCGATGTCCGGCACCAGCGGGAGGTGGTCGGTGCAGCGCATGTAGAAGCAGCCCACCAGCTCGATGGCCCGCTTGACGTACCTCTCTCTTTCCTCCGGATCCTCGATGGCCCGGATGTCCTCAAGGAAGTAGGGCTGGAGCCACTGGTCAAGCCGACCGATCGACAGGCCGGCGTTGGTGTTCTCCATGTGGAGCGCCACCCAGACGGTCCAGATGGCCTGTATCGCCTCGTGCAGCGTGCGCGCGGGATGCCGTGGAACTTGCCGGCAGATCTCGGCCAGCTCGACCAGCTCCTGGCGCCGGACCGGATCGGCCTCGTGCTCGGCGTCCGCCAGCGCCTGATCGGCCAGGTGGTCGGCGTAGCCGTTGACCCCCTCCAGCACCAGCCGCATCGACTCCAACAGCATCGCCTTGTGGGTGGTGGAATCCTGGGGCGGGCCGGCCGGTCTCCGCCCGCCAGCTTCCTCCCGGATGGGACCACCAGAGGCCTCTGCCTCGGTTTCGTTGGCCAGACCCGCGTCGGCCTCGCTGCCTGAGACCACACCGCCGCCGCCCTGCCTCTCGGCTTCGTGAGCCAGATCTGCATCGACTACGCCACGGTCGCCGGGGCCGCCGGTGGCCGCGTGCTCGGTCGCGCTGTCCGGCCCCCATACGCCAGCCTCCTCCCCGATGGCCTCGCCTCTCTGCCTTCCGGTTTCTCTGATCCGGCGGAGCTCGGCATCGATCTCGGCGAGGAGTCCGGTGGTGCCGAGCCGCAGCAGCTTGGGGTAGTCGGCGATGGTGTGGGAGAGAGCGACGGTCTTCCACAGGAAGTACACGGCGAAGCGCTCGTCGAGCTGCTGGAACAGCGGCTCGTTGTGCTCTTGCCTCACCCACTCCCGGATGTTGCGCTTCTCCCAGTAGGGAAACACGTCGAAGTGCAGGATGTTGCGGGTCTCCTCGGAGATGTCGTAGGGGTTCAGGGGCCGCTCGGGAACGCTTTTCAGCTCTCCCCAGATCATGGTGCCGTGGGTGTCGGGGTAGAGCACGACGCCGATCTCCTTGGCGGTGGTGGTGCCGGCGATCAGATCGTCCTTGCGGACGATCGGCTTCCTATGGGTCATCAGGTGATGGAAGGCCTGCGCCTGCCGACGCACCGGCTCCCACGGTTGCCCCTGTTCGTCGCGCTCGAAGCCATGCTCGCGGTGCCAGTCGGTCAAGAGCTGGGCACGCTCGGCGCAGATCTCCGGCCTGGTCTTGAGGTGGATGTCCAGGAATCGGGCCAGTCGGGGAAAATCGTCCAGGGTGTAGCGGGACAGGTAGGGGTCCTCGAGGAACTTTACGGCATCGCAGCGGCCGGCGGACAGGCGGGAGCGCTTGCGGGCCATGAGCTTCTGGGATCCCTCCTTGTCGCCCGAGGGCATTTCCTCGATCTCCCTGGCTTGAGCCAGCTTGCGCCGGGCCATCATCTTTTTGTGCTTCTTCTCCAGCAGCAGCGACAGCAGGAAGTTGAACTTGTTGAGGGTGGCCATGTTGCCGTTCACCCACATCTCGTTTCTCAGCAACAGGTTCATCACCTCGGCCGGCGTCAGGTTGAGCATCCGCTTGATGACCGAGGCGTCCTTGAAGTTCAGCACCGTGTCCACGCCATCCGGGATGCTCCCGCGCACCTGCGCCTTGCCGCCGGCAAAGTGGATGCTCTGGCGGACCGAGCCGTCGGCGGTGGCGATCCCTACGGAGAAGTCCATCCAGCCATCGCGCCCCCGCAGGTACCGGCGCAGACCGGGCCGGTAGCGGTACATCGAAGCCATGAGTCGTAGCAAAGCGTGAACCAGCAGGTTGGTGCCGTTCAGATTGGGCATGCTGCCTCCGATCTCCGTTGACAGACAGTGGACATCGCCCTGGGTGAAACGTCGCTCGGCCTGGGCGGCCAGGCGGCCGGCTCCTTGCCTTGGAGCGCCGGTCCTTCCCGCGGGCGTGATTTCCAACCCGGTCAGGGACGGGGTCCGCCAGATCCTCGTCGGCTTCGCCTTCCGCGCTACGCGCGGGCTCGGACTGGCTGGAACCCGTCCCTGACTGGAGAAAAGATCATGCCCCTTCCCGCTCGGCCGGGGAGGCGCAAACCCCATGGGCTCAACCTACCGGATCCACCTTCGGTTATCCATACGGGAGTTCACCTGACGGTTCTGACAATTCTGGCCGTGATCGTTCCGATATTCCTGCCAGATCCTGGTCTTGACGGTCCGCGCATGCACTACGCCGGATTGCCCCCCCGGAGGGCCTCGCAACAGGGCAAAGCCCTGGGACCGTCAACCTTGCCGAGAGTGGACCAATCAGGATTCATGGGCGTGCGGTGGTAGCATCTGGCATCATCCTGGGTAGATCGTAAGTCCGGAGGATATTTCAGAATGCTCTTCAGTCGAGCTGCAGCGAGCCCAGGAGCTCGCGGGCTGCCGTAAGGCGGGGTCCTCGCCACGATGGCGGCCGCGATGTCAGTCGGAGAGTGGCCTTCGGATCGACAGCCTGGGCAGAAATCGTTTGAAGTCACCATCCTCGGTGGCCAGATCGCAGCCATGCCGGATCGCCAGAGCGGCGACGTAGGCGTCCGTCACCAGTCCCGCCTTGATCCCCGGTTCCCCGCAAAGAGCCTCGAAAACCGCCCAGTGTGTCCTGTCCGCGGTCAGCCACACGCAGTTGGGCTGGCTTCGCAGAATAGCGACGAACTCCAGCGCCTGCTTCATCGTGGACGGGGGATCGAAGAGCCGAGGATTGGTCGCGATGCGCACAAAGCCAGAGAGGATGACTCCCGCCAAGGCAAAGGGCTCCACTCTGGCCATCATGTCTTCGAGCCAGATGCGATACTCATCGTGTCGTGGGAACTCCTCGCGGTGGGCGTAGAGAAGCAGGTTCACATCTGGTAGGATCATCGTGTTTGCTTCTCGCTGAGCTCGGACAGCTCGGCGAAGCGTTGATAATCGATGCCAGGCCGGAGCCGACCGCGCACCGTCGGCAGCGAAGGCCGCTCCCGATCGCTCAGGCGGTCGCGCCCCTCGAGCACCTCGCGCAAGGCGTTCTCGACGAACTGCGAAAGCGAGAGGCTGGCCCGTGCAGCCTCTATCTTGGCACGCTGCAGCAATTCGTCTTCGATGGAGATGGTAGTCCTCATGCATCAAAACATATCGATATTGCATCATGATGTCAACCGACACCTCGGCGCCAGCCGGTGGGCCCAGTCGCAGACCGCCTGGTCAACGCGTCAATCCAAGAATAGCGCCCCACAGACGCACGCCAAGGAAGGTCGCCGCTGATGACCGATCGAGGCTAAGATTCGACCGGGCCTCATTGACCGGCGCCCAAGGCAACGCTATCAGTGAAGATAGTGCGTCGGTTGCGCCGGGTCGATCCAGCATCCGGACGAACAGGAGATCCAGGACCATGATGAAAAAGGCGGTGCCAGTAATGCTGGCCGTTGGCGCGTTGCTTGTCTGCTGCTCGATACAGGCCCAGGAGTACGAGTACACCCCCGAAGAGTGGTACGAGATGACCGGGCAAGACCCCTACGCAGCCGAGGACGGCTCGACTGACGCTCAAGAGCCGTCGGCCATCCCTTATGTGTTTGGGCTCGACGAGGAGGGCAGCGACGAGCAGCTCAGAGAAGAGGGCCAGTCGGGGTTCGACGAGCCTGGCGCAATGGCGATCGACCTGGTGAACTCCGGCGTGTTCGTGGATGTGGACGGGGAGTACACCATCGAGATCCCGGCGGTCCCTCCCCCCACACCGGTGGAGGAGGAGTAACAGACACCGCCTGGAGAGCCGATCTCACCCCGTCGCATGAGCTCAGCTGGCTGGTCAGAGCTTCCCCAGGTCACTCCGTCGGGGTTTCCTCTCATCCCTCCTTGCACAGCTCTTCCGAGCTGCTGATGTTGGCCAGCTCCTCCGGCTACCGATCGGGCTGTAGAGTAATGCCCCGACATGATTGGGGTCGTGACCTGTGTGGGGGCGCAGTTTTCCGAGTCGTTACGCCGCCCTACCCCTCATCCAGGTCGTCGGCCCACTGGAAGCCCATCTTCCGGTAGAACAGGGGGACCTTTCCCGGGGTGAAGGAGGAACAGCGGGCGATGACCTCGCGTGACTGCTCGACGGAGAGCGGCCGGACCGTCGTGTGGAGATCGGCGATCGGCTGGCTGATCTCGTTGGCGTAGCAGGAGCAGCCGGGGGCGCGGAAGATCTTGGTGTAGTCGCTCCAGATCTCGCGGATCGGACGGTCGCGCATGTTGCCGAGCGTGACCGAGCAGAAGTCGCAGGGGCAGACGTTGCCGGAGGAGTCCACGAAGACGAAGTGGAACCCGGCGCCGCACCCGTAGAACCGTTCGCTCTCGAACACATCGTAGGCGAAGCAGGCGGGGTAGCCCTTGTGCTTGACCAGGAACCGCTGGACCTCCCAGACCCGCGCCACGTCCTCGGGGCTCAGCTTCTCCTCGGGGCGGTCGGTGAGATGTCCGCTCAGGATCGGCGAGGTCAACCGCATGTCGTTGACGCCCAGCGACCGGAAGAACTGGAGCGTCCGGTACAGCTCCCCGCGGTTCGAGACCAGCTCCCGGTCGGGCACGAAAGAGACCGCCACGTACATGCCCTCCGCCTGGAACATCTCGATCGCCTGGATGGCGGTGGCGTGCATCCCCTCCTTGCCGCGCCGCCTGTCATGCTTCTCGGCGTTGTAGTGGTCCAGGCTGATGACCGGAATGCCGAGCCCGGCGGCCTTGAGCCCCCGGACCCGCTCGGGGGTGAGCCGATAGCCGGTCGAGAACAGCAGCGACATCGACCGGTCGCCGACCAGCGAGAGGATCTCCTCGAGATCGTCCCGGAGCAGCGGCTCGCCGCCGGTGAAGCCGATCATGCTCGTCCCCAGCTCCTGAACCTGACCGATGGCGTCGGCCAGCTCGGCGACCGTGAGCTGGTCTTTCTTCGTCCGGTCCGAGAAGGAGCAATGCCAGCAGTTGCAGATGCAGTTGGCGGTGACCGCGAAGTTCATCATGACCGGGGTCGGCTTCCCCTCGACGGTCCTGAGGATGCCCCGGATGTAGCGCTCGTAGGCTTCCGACGGAAAGTGAGGGGTGAAGGTGTTCAGGTACAGGCGGTCACCGACCCTGGTGATCTTGCTGTTTCGGGTCACGTAGTTCATGGCCAGCACCTGCCTGAAGGAAAGCCTCCTCATGGCAGGGCTCTTCATCATCTCGAGCATGGCGGCGATCTTCTTCCACCCGTACAGCTGCTCTCCTACCATCTCACCTTGCCTCCTGTTGTCCATCCATCGCTCGCCGGTCCCCGAGACTTCCACCAAGGTGCCGGCCTGCGCCAGGCCGCAGGGTCCGGTGCAATCGACCGGCTGCTCACATCCGAGGGACGTAGGTCTCGATGAACGTCTGGCGGATCTCCTCGAAGGGGAGGTCCGCATAGCTGCCCCGATGGCGGACGTACTCGATGTAGGGGTGTCCCTCGGGGTCCACGGGATGCAGCATGGCGTCGTGGGAGCCATCCAGCTCGACCAGCAGCGAACCGGCTTTCTGCGCCGCGGCCGGATCGAAGGCGGGGGTCGCCTTCACCCACTTGCCGTCCAGGTGGAACTCGACGTAGCCGTGGAACACGAACAGGTCGGTTCCCATGAACTGGCGCATCTTGGGCGGGCTCTTGTGGTTGCGCACGTCGGCGAAGCCGAGCCGGGTGGGGATGCCGGCTGCCCTGCCGAGGGCGGCGAGCAGCACCGCCTTCTGGATGCAGAACCCGCTGCCCCGCTCCAACACGGCCGTGGCCTTGTACTGCTCCCGCGGATCCATGGCGGTGTAGGGGTCGTAGCGGATGTGATCCCTGACCCAGTCGAACAGCGCGATCGCCGTCCGGATGGGGGTCGGTCCGGCCAGCGACCGCGCCAGCGAGACGATGGCC
>JAFGEP010000147.1 GCA_016931535.1 Bradymonadales bacterium | reverse complement strand
TTCTTTCGGTTACGGGCCGGAGAGCGTATGCCCGGAGAGGACTTGCACCTCTCTGATCTTCGACGCTCGTGAGCGCACCCTCCGGCGGCTGCGCCGCCACCTCCCCCGGGGCTCTGCCCTCGGGGGAGGATCACCCCCTCCGGCGCTTCGCGGCACCTCCCCCGGGGCTCTGCCCTCGGGGGAGGATCGCCCCCTCTGCCGCTTCGCGGCACCTACCCCGCTTGCACGGCAAGGGGGGGAGGCCAGAGGGGGGAGTCCACCAGCTGGATGCCGGTCTGATCGGCTTGTTCGGCGAGCTGTCGGATGGTGCGTCCCAGGATGGGATGCAGGAGGTCGCCGGCCAGATCGGCCAGGGGCAGCAAGGCGAAGGCCCGCTCGGGGAGTCGGGGGTGGGGGATGTCGAGGGAGGGCGAGTGATGGACCAGCTGGCCTCGTTCCCCCCACAGCAGGATGTCCAGATCGATGGTCCTGGGGCCGAACGGTAGGGTGCGTCGGCGCCCCAGTCGGTGCTCGATGTCATGCAGGTGGTCGAGGAGATCGTGGGGAGAGAGGGAGGTGCGGATAGAGACGGCCGCATTGAGGAAAGGCGGTTGTGTGGTGACGTGCATCGGTGGCGTCTGGTACAATTGACTGACCGAGGTCACCCAGATCTTGGGGGTGCACAGCAGGCTGGCGGCATCGAGGAGAAAGCCCAGTCGATTCCCGAGGTTGCTGCCGAGGCCCACATAACCGCTTTGGTCCATCACGACCGGGAGTGTATACTGGCGACCATGAAAAGACGCGAGTTTTTGACATTGTTGTCTACGGTCGGGATCGCCGCCACCCTGCACGACGGCCTGACCGTGCCATCCGAAGGCCGGCTCTCGTCACGACAGCTGTCGGGAGGCAGGCTTCGATTCTCCCACTTTCGCCAGGGGTTCGGCTACCCGGTAGAGATCGAGCTGGTCTTGCCCAACGCCGGGGAGCTGGATGCACCGCCACCGGTGGTCATTGCCCGGGAGGGGGAGGAGTCCTGGTTCGATCAACTGGATCCGGATGCGGCACACCTGGGCGGTGGGGTGAACCGCTGGGTTTGGGAGTGGATGCCGGCCGTTGTGAGGCCGACCGGGGAGGAGGAGCGGGCCGAAGTCATTCGATTTCGGGCGGCCGTGCTGGACGGCTCGGATGATTCCAGGGGATTGTGCTCGGAGGCCCTCGAGGTCGTATGTGCTCGGCGCGGGTGGGGATGTTGAAAACGAAAACCAGGTGCATGGCGCTAGTCGCCGCTGTATTGGTGGCCCTGCCGGCAACGGCGGGGGCGGTGGAGTACTACTCCAAGATCAACGAGATCATCACGCCGCCGGACGGTCGGCCGGTGATCCTGGCGACGGTGCTGGACAGCTTCGGTCAGGCGCCGCCGCTGGCAGACTTCGAGTACCTCGAGGTCTCCTTCGGACAGGCCAACCGGTTTTCGGGGAATGGGCTGAAGGCGAACACCTTTTTGGACTCCGGGCGGGGCACCGACTACGCGCTGGTGCTGCCGGGCTACGAGGGGTTCGGGGTGAACTATGTCGTGGCGGCCGCGGAGGGAGCGGGCTGGTTCCAGACCAACCGGGTAGCGGAAGAGGGGGACAGCTGTGCCGTCTTCGTCTACGGGGACGGGGTGTTGCCGCACGACGGGAATGCCGCGGAGCTGGTGGAGAAGTTTCGCGATCCAGAGGGCATCATGGCCCGTATCGGCCGACCCTACATGTTGTCGGCGCTGGACGAGGCGATCCTACACCTGGAGCCGTTGCCGCTGGGGCGGCGGCGGGTCATCATCCTGGTGGGGTCCGGGCTGGATGTACGGCTGGGAGACTCGGTGGACGAGATCGTGCTGGGCCCGGAGGCGACCGCCGATGACTACGCTCGGGCCTATCGGGCCTCGCAGCGGCAGCTTTTGCAGGATCACCAGGCGGCCCTGCGGGAGTACCTGGATGAGCTGAGGCGGGTCAACGCGCGGGTGTACACCATCGGATTCAACGAAACTCGGCCGGACTACCTGGAGGTGTTGCAGGTCCTGGCGCGGAAGACGGGGGGAACCCACCGGGTGGTGTACAACATCGGCGCGCTGTCGGCGCCGGCGGGGGCCGCCTCGGGGGGAGCCTATGGGCAGCTGGCGGACGAGCTGACGCGAGAGCTGGTGCTGGAGCCGTCGTTCACGGTGGAGCCCGGGCGGGAGTACGAGGTGGTGCTGACGGTTCGTTTTCCGGAAGCTTCCAGCTACCAGGTGATCACCAACATCGAGAGTCGGCCCTACTACCTGGAGGTGCAACCCCAGGCCACTCGGCTCAACATCATCCCCTACCTGATCGCCGCCGGTATCATCCTGGTGGTGGTGGCGATCGGCCTGGTGATCCTGTTCTTCATGCTGGGCAAGATGAAGGTTTCCCGGGAGGAGATCAAGAAGCGCAAGAAGCTGCAGGAGGTGGTGGACAAGGGCAAGGCGTTCTGTCCCAAGTGCAACCGAAAGATGCAGCCGGAGTGGGACCATTGCCTGTTCTGTGCCTCGGGGTTGGAGCCGCTGGAGGAGGTGCCGGAGGAGGTGAAGAAGGCGGAGGAAGCCCAGAAGGCGCTGGACGAGATGGATGGCAAGACCCAGGAGGACAAGGCTGCCGAAGCAGCGGCGGCAGCGGCCATGGGGACGGCGGCGGCAGCCGCCCACTGGGCGGACAGGACCGGCCAGCGGATCTGTCCCAAGTGCCACCGGGTGATGGCCAAGGATTGGAAGGAGTGCATGTTCTGTGCGGCCGGCATGGAAGCCTTGCCGGAAGATGCCGAAGCGGGGCCGGAAGAGGTGGCCAAACCGGTGCCGTTTGGTCCCGGGGGAGCGCCTCCCCAGGCAGCGGCACCCCCCTCCGCCAAGAAGGCAGGGGAAAAGGATGACGTGGCCAAGACAGTGGCCATCACTCCTGGCAAGGGCGTCTGTCCGGTATGCGGGCGCCCGGTGCCCAAGGACTGGACCGAGTGCCTGTACTGCAAGGCAGGCATTTGACCCCACCCAACAGTGAACGAGGCGGTGCATGGCCAGTTTTTCCAATGAGATCATCGTTGCCGGCCAGAGTTTTCCCCTGGGGGGAGATATCCAGGTCGTCAACTTCATGGACAACATGGAGTACAGCTACCGGAACCCGCAAGGCAGCCCCTGTCGGGCCGCGGAGCAGGCGCCGGCGGTGCCGAGCATTCCGGGGGTCACCGGCTTGAGCGTTCCCCGGGAGCCGAGCGAGACGGAAGGGGCGGCGCGGGGCTGGACGTTCAGGCGGGGGTTGAGAGCGCTGGAGGAGATGGCCTCGGTCAGCGCGGAGGAGAAGCTGGACCGGCTGGCGCGACAGCTGGAGACCATCGTCATCCACCACGATGCCTCCTACCACGCCCACTCCTGCTTCTGCATCCTGGCCGCCCGAGGACTATCCAGTCACTTCATCATCAACCACGATGGCGGAGTGCTTCAAGGGCTCGATCCCTGGTACATGGGGTTTCATTGCCGAGACTTCAATGCCACCTCCATCGGGTTCGACATGAACAACGTGGCCACGGTGGAGGGTCACCAGAGCCGCTACTCCGATCCGTTGTTTGGCACGGTGGCCGACTACACGGTGCGGGAGGTGGTGGAAGGGCGGATCAACCGGAGCATCAAACGCAGCTTCGCCTATACCGAGGCGCAGTACGTCTCCTTGGTGGCCGTCATGCGGATCCTGCGGGATATACTCAAGATGCCGATGATCTATCCGCAGAGCGAGGCCGGCGGTGGAGTGCTCACCACGAGGCTGGCCAATCCGGCCGCCTTTCGCGGTTTCTGGGGTCACTACCACAACACCGCCACCAAGTGGGACCCCGGCCCTGGGTTCGATTGGGACAAGGTCATGGAGGGGCTTCACGGCAAGAGCAACTTCTGGCCGATCGACCTGGGGCAGACCCGGCTTGGGGATATCCGTACCGACAGCCAGGTGGCCGAGGCCAGCCGTATAGTCTACCGCAATACGGAGGAGCAGAACGAGGGAGGCAATTACCCGGTCGGTCTCAACCAGGAGTGGCACAACGGGGTTCACATCTTCTGCCCGGCGGGGACGCCGGTTCGGGCGGTGGCAGACGGCAAGGTGCTGCTGGTGCGCAACGGTCCCAACCTGCCGCTGGGTAGCCCCAACTTCGTGTTGATCCAGCACGACATGACGAGAGAACGGATCGAGCTGTTACCCGACGGCGCCTCGGAGCTGGTGCAGGAGAACATCCGCTGGTACTCGCTGTACATGCACCTCCAGCGGATGAATCCGGATGAGGTTCCTCCCGAGGTTTCGCAAGACGAGGAGCAGACCCAGCCGGACCGATCGACGGGCCGGCGGTCGGCGCGAGCCGAACAGGAGGCACCGCCACCCGCCGAACAGGGAGAGCAGCGAGAGATTCCGGAGTGGTACAAGCGGCTGGTATGGCTGGCGCGGCGGATGAAGCGAGGCAACCTGCAGCCGGGGCGGGACTACGACGAGCAGGATGTACGCATCGCCCCCGAGCAGTTCCACTCTTTGGCCTTCGGGCTATTGCGCTTACCCGACGCCCAGCATGCCTTCGAGTCGATCGAGGACGGCAACCCCTATCGTTTCGTGGTCAATCCCGACACGGACGAGGGGATCCCGGTGCGGGGAGGGGAGCTGATCGGGTATACGGGCGAGTATGGTGAGCTACTAGGCGAGCAGGTGAGCAAGCGGCCGATGCTGCATTTCGAGATTTTCTCTACGGTTCCCATCTTCGACGACACCCGTTTCGACGTCGAGACCTGGACCAGGGTGCAGGCGGATCTGTCCGGCAACAGCCTGGTCAAGTCGCGGGACATCATCGAGATGATCCGGGGAGGGACCGGTTCGGAGATGCAGGAGAGGTTGCGTTCCCTGGAGCTCGGCAAGGGGCGGATGATGACCCCCTCGGAGATCGACAACTTCTTCCGCAGCGGTCCGGAAGTGCTTCGGCAGCGGATGCGCACCCTCATCGCCAGCCACACCTCGGAGTGGGATGTGGCGCTGGACGACAGCATCACCGCAGGTGTCAACATCTTGTGGCCATGGCAGACCAACTGGGAGTACCTGTTCTGGCGCGCCCACCACATCGGCTTCAAGTGGATGACCGACGAGACGCGCGATCTGCTGGGCCTGATCGAGGATCCCAAGGTGGTCTACACCTACCATCCCATCTACCTGTTGGGGTGGTGGGCGGTGAACTTTGGCCGCAGCATTCATGGGCAGTCCTTCGCCGGCCTGGAAGGCGAAGAGCTGGTGGAGGCGGTGCGCGAGGGCATCGCAGCGGGACCGGACGAGGAGGACCTGGCGAGAGGCGCAGCCGTGCAGATCTCGCTGGAAGAGATGGACGATTTCCGGATCCAGTACGACGATTTCCTGGGGGTGGACAACGGAGAGTGGACCGCGGAGGTCAATATTGTCAGCCCTTTTGACGCCAGGCGCTGACATCGTCTCGTCAAATGGCTACACTATAGGATCAGAGCGAACGGTGTAGCGTTGTGGGCTGACGCCAACACGGAGGACAACTGGTTCTGGCCCGACACACCCGAACGTGAGGAGGGGAAAGAATGTCCCATTTTACCACCCTGGAAACCAAGATGATGGATCTCACCTGTATCAAGCTGGCCTGTGAGGACCTGGGTCTCACCCTGCTGGAGGCGGAGGAGGAGATCGCGGTCAAGGGGTACATGGGCCAAAAGGAGAAATCCAAACTGGTAATCAGGGTCCACTCCCACTACGACATCGGCCTGCACGAGAGCGAGCAGGGGTACCAGTTCGTGGCCGACTGGTGGGGGATCGAGATGGTGACCGGCTTGACCCAGCAGCAGTGGATCGAGAAGTTCGTCCAGCGCTACGCCTATAACAAGGTGGTCAAGGAGGTCAAACAGCACGGGTTCACGCTGGAAGAGGAGAACGTCAAAGAAGACGGCATTCACCTGACGGTCCGGAGGTGGGCATGAACAAGAGCGAGATCAACATCACCATCGGCAAGGATGGCAACGTCAGCTTCGAGGTCCAGGGGGTGCCGGGCAAGGACTGCCTGAATGTCACCAAGTTCTTGGAGGAAGAGCTGGGCACGGTGGTGCAGCAGCAGAAGACCGCCGAGTACTACCAGGAGGAGGTGGCAGAAGAGGTCTCGGTCAAGGTGGGCGAGGACTAGCCGAGTGCCAGGAGATTCGATGGATCACCCCCTTCCGAACCCCGATCCCGGTTTTCCCGATCTGAG
The DNA here is from genome assembly GCA_016931535.1 of Bradymonadales bacterium. GTDB lineage: Bacteria > Myxococcota_A > Bradymonadia > JAFGEP01 > JAFGEP01 > JAFGEP01. The sequence goes on along the minus strand of JAFGEP010000147.1, from coordinate 39,107 downwards.
TCTGTTCAAGTTGCCGGTGGTTCTTTCTTCCCCACAGGTCGAGGTGCCGGTATCGAACCGGTGGGGGGCGAAGGAGGAATCCAAGCAGCTCTTCTGGCAGCGGCTGGCACGCCGAATCGATCTGACCGGCGAGGGAAGCCCGGTCGAAACCACCCCGTACGGTTCGCGGCAGGCCGGGACGCTGACAGCGCTGGGAGCATCGTGGGAGCGGTTCGAGAGCGAGGTTGAGAAACACTACGAGGGGGGTATCCTCCGAAACCTGGGATCCACTCGGGATTTGAACCGATCCTACGAGGTCGAATCGGCCCTGAAGACAGTCACTGCCCAGTTTTTCTTGCGCAATGTGCCTCGAGTGCTGCGGGACGTCCAGTTCGAGGTCAGGCGACCTCGGTTCTCCTATGTGGATTGGACCGACCACATGTACGACTACTTCGCGGAGGTTCGCGCTTTCCAGATCGAGTCGCTTCCCTTCCTGGAGGAGTTTTCCATCCAATGGCTGCCCAAGCTGGGACAGGAACGGAGAGCGATGGTGACCGGGTTCTCCTGGGAGGATTCGACCGAGCTTTTCCTCAAACGAGGCGGGGGCTATTTCCCCATTCGTACGGCTCCGCCTCTTCGGATCAGCATCAACGACCTCTCGCTGGCTCCGGCACCTCCCTATCGGAGTACGTCCTGGAAGGAAGACCACCTCCGGACGATGAAAGACCTCAGCAAGCTGTTCGACGGGTCGGTGTAGAGGGCGTTCGCCCTGCCTCGGGGGAGGCTGTCAGCTTCTCGACGGTTTCCAGGTCAACTGGATCCAGCGTGCAACGAGGACCACTCCGGCCAGCTCGATCAGGGCGAGGAAGGCGAAAAGAAAGACATAGGGGAGGTTGTCCTCTGGTTTCTTTCCGACCTGGAAGAGGAAGCCGTGCTGGCAGGGGAACTGCTGAGCGACGGCGTCCTCGAGTTGAGTGTCTGTGGGAGGCTGCCCCAGCTGGGATTGGAGCTGGTCGCGCAGCTCTTCCTTCAGGTGGCGGAGATAGTGGAGCTGGGTCGAGCTGAGGGGGTGGGAGCAGAAGTGGATGTTGTAGCCGTTCTGGTAGAAGTCGATGAAGCCACGATGCCTGCTTTGGAGGTCTTCAAAGCGGAGGAGGCGTCCAGTGGCATCGAGGTAGGTGCGTTCTCTCCTGCTTTGGATGGCCGGGGTGCGCAGGCGGATGTCTCGCCACATGGGACCGCCGTCCTGTCGGGGTTCCTGGGTGAAGACGGTAGCGCCGACCAGCTGGTGGTACTGGTAGCTGGTGGTGATGGCGCGCCGCTGGGGGATGCCGGAGAGGTGGGCGTAGACGTTGGAGCCGTGGGCGAGCAAGAGGTCGGGATTCTGGGCGAGGGGAGCGGCCAGCTGTTCGATGGCTCCCATCTCGACCGGTAAGCGGGGGGCAAAGAAGTAAGCCAGCTCCAGTCGATAGGTGAAGGCGATGAAGCCGGTAAAGGCCATCACGGCCAGAAGGAGGAGGAGCTGCAGGATGGGGGGGCGTCGGGGGAGGAGCAACAGTTCGGGATCGACCGGAGAGAACGAAGCGTTCTCCGGGTGTGACGGAGAAGGGGGCGAGCTCGATGTGGGTTGGGCCATCGGATCGGAACCGGTCATACCTCGAGCTGGCGGACGTCGCTGTCCATGTCGTCCAGGTCGACATCCTTGGGGGGCGAGGCCTGGCGGGCGCGGGTTCTGGCCCAATCGCGCAGGTAGTCGATCTTTTCCTTCATGGTGTAGGACAGGGGGATGATCTCCTGGACCGACTTGACGACCCGGTCGGTGTCGATATCGGCGTGGTCGTCGTAGGCGTCGTACATGGCTGAGATGACGGATTGTTCGATTTCGGAGCCGGAGAAGCCCTGGGTAGAGGCGACCAGGCGAGGGATATCGAACTTGGCAGGATCTCGCTTTTTCATGCGGATGTGGATCTGGAAGATCTCGGCACGTTCGGAGGGCTGGGGGAGGTCCACGAAGAAGATCTCGTCGAAGCGGCCTTTCCGGAGCATCTCGGGGGGCAGGGCGCTGACGTCGTTGGCGGTGGCGATGACGAAGACAGGGGCGCTCTTTTCCTGGAGCCAGGTGATGAAGCTGCCGAAGACGCGGGCGGTGGTGCCACTGTCGGTCATACCGGAGGAGCCGAGTCCGGCGAACCCTTTTTCCAGCTCATCTAGCCAGAGGATGGAGGGGGCGACCGCCTCGGAGGTCTTGATCGCCTTGCGGATATTTTCCTCGGAGGAGCCGACGAGGCTGGCGAAGACCTTGCCGACATCGAGTCGGAGCAGGGGGACCTGCCACATGGCGCCGACCGCTTTGGCGGTCATGCTTTTACCGCAGCCGGGAACGCCGATGAGCAGGATGCCCTTGGGCAACGGGAGACCGAAGGCCCGGGCTTCGGAGGTGAAGGCGTTGTAGCGCTTGGATAGCCATTCTTTGAGGGTGCTCAGGCCCCCGATCTCGCCGAAGCTGTAGCTGGACTCGAAGAACTCGAGGATGCCGCTCTTGCGGATGATGCTCTTTTTCTCGCCGAGGATGGTTTCGAGGTTGAAATCCCCATCGCGGACGATGCTCTTGGAGAAGACGTTTTCGGCCTCTTCGAGGGTCAAGCCGAGTGCGGATTCCACCACTCGTTCACCGAATCGGCTATCTTCACGGACCTTGCGGGCGCGGCTGGGGGGGAGGCTCTTGAGGAGCGACTGGACACAGATGCCGATCTCTTCTCGTCCGGGGAGGTCGAAATCGACCACCGCCAGTTCCTTTTCGATCTCGGAGGGGATCTTGAGGAGAGGGGAGAGCATGATGACATGCTTGCCGCCGTGTTTTTTGACCTTGAGCTCCTTTCCGAGGTCTCGCAAGCGGCGGACGATGGTGGGGTCCTTGAGGAAGGGGTGGTAGTCGCGGAGGATGAAGAGCGCCTTGCTTTCGTACTTGAGGATCTCCTCCAGAGCGCGCAGCGGGTCCTTGGAGTCGGTGAGGTTGTCGTCGGGGCTGCTGACAAAGCCTTCGGTGATGGACCAGGTGATGAACTTTCGTCCCCGTCTGAGGCCGATGGCTTTCAACTCCTTTTCCACGCGGGCTTCTTCGGGAGAGACCACGTAGATCAGGGGGTACTTGGCTCGGATGAGGTCTTCAATCTCACTGGATGAGGGGATGTTTACCATGGTGCCTTTACTATTCGTCTGAGGGGAACAACGGAACCTTGTTTGTCGGGGGATCTCAGTCCACCCCCTGTGCAGGCCTAGCGGGAGGCCATGACCTGTGGGTTATCGGCTATCTTTGCGGAGGTCAAGCAACATGCTCTTGATCTTTTTACTATCGTTGAGGATCTGGGTGATGGTCTCCGACATGCTCTCGCAAGCCCACTCGGGGTCCACGTCGAGGAGCGGCTCCTGCAGCTTCTCCTTGGCGGTCGGGTCGGCCTCCTCGTTGATGAACTTGGAGATGAGACCGAACAGCTTGCCGAGGTCGCTCACGTTGATGACCATGGCTTCCAGGTTGGAGCGCCAGCCGCTGACCATGGAGTTGATGGAGCGGAAGACCTGGGTCGTTTTTTCTCGTGAGCCGTCGTCCAGGACGGAGACGGCGGGAGCGGCGGTTTCGGTCGCCACCACCTGCTCGTCCAGCTTTTTCTGGAGTCTGGAGTTTTCCTGGGTGAGCTGCTGGACTTGGTCTTTGAGTTCCTTGGTTTGCTCCTCCAGCTGTTGAAGCTGCTCCTTGAGCTGGTCTGCCTGTTCGGGTTCTCCGCCACCGAGGCGTGCATCTTCGAGATCTTCGCGGAGTTTGCGGTTCTTTCGTCTCAGCTCGTCGATCTCGTCCTGTAGCAGCTCGACGGTTTCCTGGTCCACGCGATCTTTGAGTCGTTCCTGGAGGCGGCTGACCTCGTCGCGGAGTTTTTGGAGCTCTTGCCGTTGTTTTTCGTCGCCGGTTTCGGCGCTGGCGCGGGTGCGGCTGGCCAGATCCTGCATCTCTTCCAGGCGGCTTTTGAGCTCGTCATGTTCCTGGAGGAGCTCTTCGTTCTGCCGCTTGAGGTTTTCGACCTCGACCATCCACATGCTTTCGTCGTGGCTGGAGCCGCGCTTTTCTTCCTTCATGTCCTCGATGCGTTCGCGAAGCTCCTTGATGAGGGCTTCTTTTTCGTCAACGATGGACTGGAGTCGGTTGACGGTATCGTACTGCTCGTCCTCGCCCTCCATGAAGGTTCTCAGTTCGCGTTCGAGCTCCTGGTTGGCCTCGTCCAGACGTTTGTACTCGAACTCTAGCAGGTTGTAGTCCTTTTCGACCTGCTCGTGAGTGCGCTCCATGTTGTTGTACTCGATTTTGAGCTTGGTGAGCTGGTCGAACAGCTCCAGCTTGTCCTTTTCCATCCGCTCCAGGTCGGTTTGGAGCTCGTCCCGTTTGAACAGGGCGTTGTCGAGGTCTTCGCGGGCTTCGCGCAGCTTCTCTCGAAGCTCGTCCTGGTTCTCCTGGAGTGCGGCGAACTGGTCTTTGATCTCCTGGTTGCGATCGGTCAGGGCGTTGATCTGGGTTTGCTTGCGTTGATCTTCCTTGCGGAGCTCCTCGTTTTCATGCTCGAGCTGCTCGAGCTCGGCGCGATACCGTTCGAGCTCTTCCTCGATCCGCTGCGTTGCCGCGTAACCGCCGGGACGGTCATACCCGCGCTGATCGCGGGACGGAGGGCCTTCCCTGTGGTACTCGTCGCGGTCGCGGGGGTACTCGTCGCGGTCGCGTCGGTACTCATCGCGGTCGCGGGGGTACTCATCGCGGTCGCGGGGGTACTCGTCAGCTGGTCTGGGCCGCTCTGGCTCGGCGGGCGGTCGATAGTCCGAGTAGGAGGCATGCGGGCCAGGTTCAGGCGTGGACCGAGGAGGCGGGGGGTATCCCTTGGGAGGATAAGAAGAGTAGCTATCCTGGGACGGCTCGGGATAGGGGGGGGGTTCGGAGGGCGGGCCCATGGGAGGCATGGGGGGTGCGGCACCTGGTCCTCCGCCGTGGGAACCGAAGGGGGGGTAGCCGGGGGCGCTTCCGAAGGGGGCGCCGGCAGGATGCTGTCCCGAGGTGCTCATGTGATCCGGGCGGGGGTAGGCACCACCCGGGGGGCCCATGCCGGTAGGGGCGCCAGCCGGAGGAGGTCCGGCAAAGGGCATCGCGGAGTGCATGGGCGGCATGGCTGGCATGGCCGCCATGGGAGAGGGTTCGTAGATGAAGGTCAGGGGGAAGTTCCCGCAGCGGATGGCGTCGTTTGGCTTCAGCCGGGCCCGTTGGATCTGCTGTCCGTTGATGAAGGTGCCGTTGGAGCTATTCAGGTCGATGGCCTCATAGACATCCTCATCACCGACGCGGGAGTAGGTGAACTGGGTATGTCTTCGTGAGCATGAGGTGTCCGAGACCTTGATCTCGCATTCCGACAAACGGCCCACGGTGACAGAGGGCCGTTCCGGCCCGATGGAGATCTCTCTCGCCTGCCCTGTGCTGTCGGTATAACAGAGCTTTGACATTTGGATTGTGCGTCCTGTTTGAAAGCCCCTGCCAGAACAACCAGTACTACCTCCTGTAGCCTAAGCGGTCAGTGGTGAAGTTTCAAGGGGTTAGCCAGGGATTGCCAAGCAGGTTGGTTCAGTGGTACTGATCATTTCAACCCGGCGCATTGCGGGGACGGGGGTCATGACAACCCCGGTTCGAGGGCTTCCCCTCACGAGCTGTCAGGTCCGTTTGCTCGAGACAATGAGGGGTCTCCAATCTTCGGACATGCTCCCACACCGGACGATGCAAGGGCTTCCAGTAAGGGGGTTACAGCGTATCGAACCCAGGTCGTGGGCGATTCCGAAGGGCGCGGATCTCCGGACGTTTCGGGTGTCAACCTGAACCAAGTGGAGAAGTGTCGACCCTCGGCCCATACAGGTTGTCGAAGGTGCTCCCAGCCGGTTTTCCGCGGGCGCCGGGTTATCCCCTCTCCCCTTGTTTTTCCCGGTGGGCTTGGCCGATCAGGGTGTGGCTGGTGCAGTGCTGCACCTGGATGGTCACCAGATCTCCAATCCGCGGGGTTTCTTGAGGATCCGAGAAGACCGTGGTCTTGAAGGTCTCGGTCTTGCCGACCCAGTGAGAGGGGTCGCGCCGGGAGCGGCCGCTGACCAGGACCCTCACCCGCTTGTCCAGGTAGGCCTGGTTCACCTTCCGACTGATGGCCTCTTGCAGATCGATCAACCGTTGTAGGCGATCTTTCTTGACCGGTAGGGGGACATCGTCGGGCAGCCTGCGGCTGGCGACGGTGCCTGGCCGATGCGAGTAGGCGAACATGAAGGCGGAGTCGAACCGGAGCTGCGCGACCAGATCGAGTGTTCGCTGGAAGTCCTGGTCGGTCTCCCCGGGGAAACCGACAATGAGGTCGGTGGACAGGGCGAGCCGAGGGACGGCCTGACGGAGCCTCTCGACCAGCCCGAGGTATTGATCGACCCGGTATCCGCGGTTCATCCGGACCAGGACGGGATCCGAGCCGGACTGCAGCGGCAGATGCAGGTGGGGCATCACCTTGGGGTTGGTGGCGATGGTCTCGATGAGCCGGTCGGTGAAATCGAGGGGATAGGGGGAGGTGAAGCGGAGGCGCCAGACGGTCTCGATCTGGGAGAGCGCTTCGAGGAGGTCGGCCAGCGAGACCCCCTGGTAGGCGTAGGAGTTGACGGTTTGCCCGAGGAGGGTGATCTCGCGAGCCCCCTGCTCGGCGAGGGCGCGGGCTTCCTTCAGGACCTGTCGGGGGGAGGAGCTCCGTTCGCGGCCTCGTACGTAGGGCACGACGCAGAAGGTACAGAACCTGTTGCATCCTCGCTGGACGGGTAGCCAGCCGGAGCAACCATCGGCGAGGAGAGGGGCGGTCTGGTCGTAGGTTTCGTGGCGATCTCTGCCCAGCTGGAGGACGGGAGCACCGGCGATGGCCTGGTCGATGAGCGCGGGGAGGTGTCGATAGCCGTCGGGGCCGACCAGCAGGTCGATCCAGGGGGCCCGTGCGAGTAGGCGCTCTTTGAGGTGTTGAGCCATGCAGCCACAGACGGCGAGGACCAGCTTGGGGTGGGATCGCTTGAGCGGTTTGAGTTGGTCCAGTCGGGAGAGCACTCGGTTCTCGGCATGTTGTCGGACGGCGCAGGTATTGAGCAGGATGACATCCGCCTGGTGAGGAGCGTCGACCCTGCGGTACCCGGCAGCATTCAGGATACCGGCCATGAGCAGGGAGTCGGCCAGGTTCATCTGACAGCCATAGGTTTCGATGAACAGCCGGGGGGCGGCGGAATCGGAGTCAGGGATAGGATGGCCCTCGGGATGGTTCATGTCGGTGGTCCGGGGGGGTCAATCGGACTGGACGGTGGTGATCATGCGATCGAGCCGCAGCGCGTGCTTGAGCAGCTGGATGTACAGGTTCAGCTCGTTGAGGGCGGGGGATCGGCGCCAGAAAAGCTCATTTCGCCGTTGATCCAGCTTTCCGTCGGGGGTGGAGACATAGCTGCCGACGACGGCGAAAAAGGAGCGGAAGAAGCTCAGGATATCCTCCACTGCGCGAATGGGCAGGCGAGAAAAGAGGAACAGCATCTCCGCCAGGGCATGTACGGTGACATGAAAGGCCGCCCCGTCGATGATCACGGTAACCGGCCGGCTGCCCCACAAAGACATGGTGATCCCGGCAGAGGTCCGATCGCGACCCGGGCTCGCCAGGGCTCGCCATCGGCGCCCATCGGCGGGGGTGGAGGAGACCAGAGCGCGGACCAGGTTGGATTGGACAGTCGAGGCTCGCTCGGCTTTGGCGTTCTCGACCAAGGTCTCATAGAGAATCCGTTCGGCGAAGTCGTCCAGTGGGCTGCTGATATAGACTTGGCAACCGATGGTTCGGCGGAATCCGAACGGTTTTTTGAGGTTGGCGGGGCAGTTCTCACAGACGGGAAAGATCTCGTTCAGCCGGGTACATTGGAGTTTCAGATCGGCTTCGGTGAACAGCTGCTCGGTAACCGTCGGTCCTTTGGCCAGCTTGAGCCGGATGGATCGTTCAGCGATCGCGCCGCTCTCCATGGCATCGAGGTACCGCTTGAGGCGCAGGAGACCCTGGAGGAGCGACGTGTCCCCATCTTTGCGGTAGGGGCAGCTGTGACTGATGAACAGGTCGGATCCCATGGCTACTTTGAACTACTCCTGGTTGGAGGATATACCACATGGTCAGCGCTGCCAAAATGGGCATTGTCGATCCGACGGAGGTCGGATGGTTCTTTCCGAAAGATGCGCCTGGCAACAAACCGTCCGGCTATCTCCCTTGAAAAGCCGTCGATGCGTCCGTACAGTAGCCCGATGCAAGGGGCGTCGGTCCAGGCGGTTGGCAGGGGGCCGAGATAGCGACGACAAGGAGGGAGAGGGATGGCATTGCGCGAGATCGAGGATCGTTCGGATCTCAAAAAGACGCTCTCCTATGACAGGAGCGGATGTGCCTACCAGCTTGCCTACCTGGATGATGCCTACGGCGACTGGACGCGCCTTTGGGGGGTGTTCGACGACACGACCGGGGAAGTGGACCTGTTGCTGTTGATGTATCACGGGTTGAGTGAGCCGATCGTCCTGTCTCTGGGCAACAAGTCGTTGTTGGAGCAGGCGTTGGCGGAGCTGTATCCCACCGTCCCCAGCCACTTTTACTGTCAGCTGGAGCACGATCACCTGTCGGAGCTGGAAAGTCGGTACGAGCTGGGGGGGGTTCACCTGTCTCTGCGGCTGGCGTTGAACCGGGAACAACATCAACCGATGGAGGACGATCCCCACGTGGCCCGTCTGGGTCCCAAGGATATTGCGCAGATCATGCGGCTGTTCAAGTACTTGCCGGATGTGCTGTTCGAGCCGTTTCAGCTGGATTCCGGTTATTTCTTTGGCCTGTTCGACCAGGCCGGGGGAAGGTTAATCTCGGTGAGTGGAGTCCAGGCGTTGAGCCCGAAGCATGGTATAGCCGTGCTGGGCCCCATTGTCACCCATCCCAGCGTGAGGCGGCTTGGACTGGCTTCGCGGGTGCTATCGCGGCAGCTCAACGAGCTGTTCCAGGTGGTCGATGTGGTGACCGTGCAGGTACCGGAAGCCAATGAGGGGGCACAGGGGCTGTTTTTGGGCCACCTGTTCGAGCCCTATCGGTACTACTGGGAAGGGCTGTTGCGGCTGCGGTACTAGGCCGCGGGGCGAATCGTCAAGGGGGAGGGATCAGATGGCACCACACAGGCTACGGTCATTGTTGCTCTTGCTGTGGGCGTTGGGGTGGGCGCCGGCCTGCAACCAGCCGCCGGAGGGGGTCCTGGGTGTCGAGTTGATCCATGGAACGGTCGGAGTGATGGTCACCGGCTACGAGCTGAGATACCTGGAGCTGCAAGCCGACAACGGGGCGGTACTGACCACCCAGGCCCCGCTGCTCCTCATCCATTTGGATATCACCAACCACGGGCAGTCGAGCTTGCGCTATGACACGCGGGATGCGGTCATGGCCGCCCAGCAAGCGCAGACTCCGCTGTTGTTCGTGGACCCCGGGCAAGGGCGTGATTGGAGGCAGGCCCCCAACGTGGCCCTCATCAGCCCGGGGGCCTACCGCTACCTGGGAGATCCGGTGACCGCTGCGACGGTCATCGCCCCCGGGGAGACCATTCACGATGTGCTGCTGTTCGAGAATCCTCCGGTGGGAACTGCCGGCCTGGTGTTATCGCTGCCCCCCTCCCTGTTCGGCCAGGAGGTCCAGACGCCGGTGCTACTCCGGATCGCCTATGCGGCGTCACAGCCGATCAGGCCGCCGGTGGGATCGGTGGGGGAGGAGATCCAGGGGGACGGATATGTCTTTCGGCTGGACAGGGTGCAGGTCGCCTACCTGCCCAACGAGGCCCACACCGGTTTTACCGAGCCACCCGTGCTGGCCGTCGAGTATACTCTGCGCAACACCTCGCAGCAGGCGTTGATCTACCGACCGGCCCACCGCGACCCGGCGGGAGTGACCGCCCCTGCGCTGGCAGCCGGTGACTATTTCTTCGACCGGGTGATGCTGCCCAACAACCAGCAGATCCGAGGCCAGCTGGTCACCTCTCAGACCATTCCCCCGAATGCCGAGGTACAGGACATGGCGGTATTCGCGCGTCCCGATTCGGCGTTCAATGAGCTGACCTTTTACTTCAGAGGCCACAACCTCGGGCGTACGGGGCAGATCCGGGTCCGGTTCCCCTATACCTACCTCGATCCCCCACTGCCGGTGGAGCTCCAGGAGCCTCAACCGCCACCCTTGCCGACCGGGTCCGAGGAAGCTCCCTGTGATGACCAGCCACCTGCCGAGGAATCGGTCGAATAGATCGGAGGGGTGGCTTCCCCACGAGGACCACATGGACCTCATCATTTTGGGATCGGGAACGGCCTATCCCGACGGTGACCGAGGGCCTTCCAGCTACTGGGTCGGCGAGGGGGAAACCGGTCTGTTGGTGGATTGTGGTTCCGGGATCTGCCAGAAGCTGGCTCGAGCGGGGCTGGACTGGAAAAACCTGGAGGCCGTCTGTCTGACCCACGCCCACCCCGATCATCTCGGTGACCTGCCGGCGCTCCTGTTTGCCTTGCGGATGCCCGAGGTTGGGCGAGTCAAGCCGCTCACGGTGTTTCACTCTCCCGAGCTGACCCCCTATCTCGACGGGCTGCACGGCACCTACGGAGATTGGCTGGTCCCTTCGGGCTTTGAGGTGCGGTACCAACCGGTGGCAGCCGGCCAGAGGGCGGCGGTGGGAAGACTGACCCTGGAGAGCTTTGCGGTGGCGCATCATGCCACCAGTCTGGGGTATCGTCTCCAAAACGGTCAAGGGGTGAGCCTGGCCATCCCTTCCGATACCGGTCTGTGCCAGTCGTTGGTGGATCACGTGCAGAAGGTGGACTGCCTGGTGCTGGAATGCGCGGCGACGGACGACCGACCGATGTCGGGCCACCTCACTCCCACCGACGTGCTGTACGTGCTGGACCATGCCAGTCCGTTCACGCTCTTGCTGACCCACCTGTATCCCTGGACCGAGCGGGCGGGCGTGGCTCAGCAGGTCATGGCGGGGGCCCGCTGTCCCGTCCTTGTGGCCCGGGATGGTCTGGCGGTCGAGGTTCGACGGGGTGGAGTGGTGGTGCGGGAGGAGAACCTGCTGGAGAGTGGTCGTGGCCGCCCTCGAGGAGAGGGGGAAGAGCGGGAGGGGGTCGTCCGGTCGGGGGAGGGCGGTTTGTTCCCTTCGGAGGAGCTCTCCCTGATGCACGCGATGATGGATCGGGAACTCGACCGCATGGACCGTGCCGACATGGATCGCCGGAAGTACGATTTCCACCGGGAGCCGAACGCTTCGGGGCCGGGCCCTACCTCGCGAGACGAGTGGGGTTTCGAGCGGGCGGTGGCTGGCGTTCCCTTGTGGACCGAGGAGGATCTGGTCGGTCTGGTACCGACACGAGCCCAGAGGAAGCTGCTTGGGCGGGTATCGGAGCGTGCCATCCAGTCCGAGATCAACCTGAGGGGGAGCATTCGGGAGGATGCCCTGGCCCGTCTGGAGGCGGTGGTGCCTACCTGGGCGCGGACCGGGGTGAGGTTGGCGCGCATCGTCACTGGAAAGGGGAAGCAGTCGGAGGCGGAGCCGGTGGTCAAGCTGGCGGTGCTCAACTGGATCACCGGTCCCCAGGGTCGGCGCTGGGTGAAGGAATGGGCGCCGGTAATGGCGGCGGATGGCAACTTTGGCAGCGTGGTCATCGAGCTGAAGCGCTGATCCATCGGGGACATCCCGATGTCGATCCGCCACCGGGTCCGGTGGATGGCGGGCGTGAACCCCCCGGTGCCCCGGGAGGGTTTGTACCCGTATCACGTTGTCCAATGGGCACATGGTGGATCCGGGTCACTTTTGTGATTGTGTGATCCGTGCAATCTGGAGTAGAGATGGCACGGACATGATGGGAAGCCGTTTTTTTTTCGAGATTCCATGAGCAAACAAATCCTGATCGAACAGGTCGCCGGCGAGATCCGGGCGGCCTTGCTAGAAGATGAGCGACTGGTTCAATTTCAAGTTCAACCGGCCTATCGAACCGAGATCGTCGGCAACATATACCGAGGCATCGTCCGGGCAACCAAGCCTGCCCTGGACGCCGCTTTTATCGATATCGGCCTGCACAAGCACGCCTTTCTGCCGGCGCGGGATCTGCCCCGGGCGCTTTTGGAGGCCAGGGGCCGAAACAAAGCCCTGGGGGAGGTGCTCAAGACGGGCCAGCCGATTTTGGTTCAGGCCATCCGGGAGGCGGTGGGCGACAAGGGGACCATGGTGACCGGTACGGTGGTGTTGCCTGGCCGTTTCCTGGTGTTGACCCCCGAAGTTCCCCGCAGCGGAGTTTCTCGACGGCTGTCGGAAAAGGAGCGGGATCGGCTGCACAAGATCCTCAGAAAGGTCAAGCTGCCAGAGGAGGCCGGGGTCATCGTGCGGACGGCGGGGGAGGAACGGACCCAGGAGGAGCTGGAGCGGGACTTGACCTACCTGTTGCGGCTTTGGAAGGCGATCCAGACAGCCGCGGCCAAGAGCAAGGTTCCGCAGCTGCTGTTTCGGGAAGGCAGCCTGCCGATCCGGTTCATCCGGGAGTTCATGACCACCGACGTGGATGCCATCCGCACCAACAACGAGCGGATCTACCAGGACCTGGACGCCTTCGTGAACGTCTTTGCGCCTCGTTGCCGCAAGCGGGTGACCCTGGAGGCGGGGGGGGAACCGCCGTTCCATCGCTTTCATGTAGAGGAGCAGGTGGAGCAGCTCAGCAAATCCCGTGTGCTCTTGCCTTCTGGAGGTTCGCTGGTCATCGACCACACCGAGGCCCTGGTGGCGATCGACGTGAACAGCGGGAAGGGGAAGGGAAAGGGCCACGAGGATACCATCTACAAGACCAACCTGGAGGCGGCCGCCGAGATCGCTCGCCAGGTCATCTTGCGGGATATCGGCGGTCTGGTGGTGGTGGATTTCATCGACATGGACTTGGCGCAACACCGAAGCCAGGTGGAGAAGGAGCTGCACCAGGCGTTTTCTGCGGACAAGGCTCGGCTTCGCATGGGCAAGATCTCCGAGTTCGGGCTGCTCGAGTTCAGCCGTCAGCAGCTCCGGCCCAAGCTACAACAGATCACCCACATCCCTTGCCCCCGCTGTGGCGGCAGCGGATCGATCAAGTCCACTGCCAAGGTGGCCAGCGAGCTGTTGATGCGGATCCGCAATGCGCTGCTCAAAGACGGAGTTGGCCGGGTAGTGGTCCACGCAGCTCCGGAAGAGGCCCGACACCTGTTGAACGAGCGACGCAGGGAGCTGGTGGAGATGGAGGACGCGACCCATGGCCTCATCGAGATCCAGCTCGATCCGGAGGTCGGCCTCGAACAGGCGCGGATCGAGGAGTTGCCCCACCTGTCGGAGCAGGCTCAGGGACGCACCCACCGCGACGAGTTCGTGCTCTCCATGTACAGCACCGAGGATATCGAAGCCATCACGGCCGACGGGGATGGTTTGATCGATCTGACCGGCCCGAAGGACAAGGAGCCGAAAAAAGAGAGCCAACCGCAGGAACCACCCAAAGACAAGCTTTCGGCCAGTCCGTCGAGGCCGTCAACCTCCAAGGGGGACATGGGAAGGGAGCCGTCTCCCCCTACTCCCAAGCAAGCGAAGCCTGCGCAGGCAACGACCTCCGGATCGGAGCGCTTCCGCGGGCAGCAGCCCGCCCAGGCGGCAGATTTTAGGGCCGATAGATCCAAGGAGGAAAAGGCGGCGCTGACCGCTGGCTCAAAGCCAGAGAGATCGAGAAGCGGGAAACCGACCACGGCCAGCCAGGCGTCGGGTAGAGATAGCAGGAAACAACCCGATGCCCGGGTCAAGGGGGAGACAGGCCACAAGCAGGTAGCCTCCCCGGGGGACGAGGGCAAGGAGAAGCCGCCCGTTCCGCAGCAGAGACCTGGTGGACAGCCGGCCGGGACCCAAAACCTGGGTGAGACGACCGGCGAAGGTGCTGCGGCCCAGGGGGAGCCGGAGAAAAAGTCCCGCCGCCGTCGGCGGGGGAGACGCAGCTCGGAGGCCAAGAGGAACGAGGCCAAAGCAGCCCAGGAGGCGCTGGACAACCAGACCCGGACGGCTACTCCAACGCCGGGCTCTCGATCGGAAGAGAGGGGCCTGGCGGCTGGTTCACCAACGGAGACGAGTGGGGATGCTTCCGTCAGGCCACAATCTGCTACAGTGATCGGGGTGCATGCTTCTTCTGCACCAGCCGGTGCCGAGCAGAAGGGGACCGCCGGGCGCGAGAAACCGGCAGCCACCCGCAGCGAGGGAACAGCCGCTCAAGGGGGACCCGTGCAGTTGCCGTTACTGGAAGACCAGGTGGCAGAGGGCGCTGGCGAGAGCCAGAGCCGGCGTTCTCGATCGAGGCGGTCCCGGCGAAACAGAAAACCGGAGAGCGCCAACCCCACCCCGCAGGTTGGAGGAACGCAAGGGCAGGCAGAGGCGGTGGTGGGCGACAGCCAAGGGCGAAAGCCGGCGGTGACTCTCGAGGCCAGTGGGAACAAAAAAGAGCCGACCTCCTCCGCCAAACCTGACCGAGGGGAGAGGGGAGGTTCTGGGCCACCCTCATCCGCGGTGTGAAGCAAGGACCATGACCTGCCGAGAGCCACACCGTCTGGGACTGCTCGGGTATCTATGCCGCCTGGCACGGTTGGGCAAGGCACGAGAGGTAGCCGGAACACCACGATTAACCCGTACGCTGCTCTCGGTGCTCCTGGTGTTCGGCACCAGTAGTTGCGTCAACGAGACCGAGATTTCCCACTATCCCAGCGGCCAGTACCAACCTGGCGATGCCCAGGTCGAACCGGACGGTTATGCGGACGACCTGCTCGAGCCATGGGACATGCCAGCGGAGGAGGGCGGTTTCGACCATGGCGATCTCGATCTGCCAGAGGACCCAGCCGGCTGGGATTTGGCGGACGCAAGGGATGCCGATGGACAATCCGAAGGGGACGGGGGTGATCTTCCGACTGTAACCAGCTGCGGGTTCGGATACGAGCAGATGTTCGCCTCCCAGAAGAGCTCTTCGATCCAGCAGATCGAGGGATCAGCCCGCGGGCTGGCGGTTCGGCAAGAGCCGGGAAGGTTGGCCGCCTTGTTGAGGCCGGGGTCCATCGCCATGGTGGAACCGCCGCCCCCCTACACCTTCCGGGTCCCGGCGGCTGCGGCCAAGAGCGCGGACGAGATCACGCTGCCGGGCTACGAGGATGACATGCCGTTGTTCGAGCGAGCCCTGCGCTGGGGGGAGGAGAGCCGCTGCTTCGAGACGCCGGAAGGCGCCGTGTACCTTTCCCGAGAGGAGGCCTACGACCTCTACCTCCGGATCGCCGAAGAGACCACCGGGGTGGCCGCGGACACCCGACCGGGGATTCGGACGGTGGTGGGGCTGCGGGGGGCCTATCCGGGGACGTTCCAGTGGCATGGCAACACTCCCGACCGCTTCAACGATACCCTGGTCCTGCTCTGGATCGACGAGCAGGACGAGGAGCAGGTGCTCGAGTTTCCTGCCCACACCGATGTCGGTGCCTACAACTTCGGCACCAACGCCTCCTCCTCCCTTCGGCCCAATCGGCGGTATCGTTATCTCGACGACTGGCACCGGAGCTACAACGCCCTGCGGATCAACGAGTGGGACTACCGGGTCCGCGACGATACCAACCACAATGGCCACTGGGACAGCGACCGCAACGGATGGCTGCCGCCCTTCACGGCCGAGGACTATGACCGGACGGGTGGCGGACACAACATCCACATGGCTTCGGTAGACGGTCCGCTAGGCCAGGCACGGGTGCAGCTCTGGTCGGCCGGTTGCCAGGTGATCCCGGGGATGACCAACTGGACCCAGTTCATCGTCAACGCCTGGACGGAGCTGTCCGATCCCGTGAACTACTTCCTGATCGACGTGAGAGATATCCCCGACTCTATCTGGAGCCCCTGCACGCCGGACGGCTCCCCTCGATGTCCATGGCCGGTCGATTCGCTCCCCTTCAGCCAAGAGGGAGATACCTCGACCAGCGGGAACGACGCCTTCGATCGGTACAACTGCTCGGGGGCGGACGAGTCGGGACCGGAGGAGGTCTACGTCCTGACCATCGACCAGAGCGCCTGGCTGGTGGGGAGTGTCGATTGCGAGGATCCGGTGGTCGACGTCGATATCCACCTGCTGGATGGCGCCGATCCCAACGCCTGCCTGGCCAGGGACCACTGGTTGTTTCGCCACTTCGTCACACCCGGCCGGTACTTCGTGGTGGTCGATAGCTTCGTGGAATCGGGAGAGGTCCTGGACGGCCCCTACACCCTGGATCTCAGCCTGGAGCTGGAGTGAGTCCGGTCGGGCCGGCAGCATGTGAGCCGCACACCTCGCGTTTCGGCTCGAGGTGAGGCCGGTCGGCCGGATTGGTCTAGGCCTTCCAGCGGCTACTGCGACATGCCGACCAGGCGGTCGAGGGGACAGGCCGAGGTGCGATCCGGCGGGATGCGGCGATCGGGGGCCGAACCGGCGGCAGGGTGTGCATCACAACCATTTTTTCCGGCGGAAAAAGAGGAGCATGATGACCACGATGGTCGCCATGATCAGCAGGGCAAAGGGGTAACCCCAGGCCCAGTTGAGCTCCGGCATGTTGAGCGGGGAGCTTTGCGGGTTGAAGTTCATGCCGTAGACGCCGGCCACAAAGGTGATGGGGATGAAGATGGTGGCGATGGTGGTCAGCACCTTCATGACCTGGGACATCTGGTGGTTGAGATTGGAGAGGTAGAGCTCCATCACGCTGGCTGCCGCCTCGCGGTACATCTCGATGAGGTCGAGCGCCTGGATGGAGTGGTCGTAGCAGTCTCTGAGGTAGACCTGAGTTTCTTTCTGTATGGCGGGGAAGTCGTCGCGCAAGAGGGTGTTGAGCAGGTCGCGGAGAGGCCAGAGCAGGCGCCGGAGTGAGAGCAGATCCATCTTCATGTCCTGGATGCCGGCCATGATTCTGTGATCGGATTCGGACATGGCCGCGCTCTCGTACTCCTGCAGCCGCTCTCCGTAGCGTTCGAGGACGGGGAAGTAGTGGTCGGCCACCGCATCCAGGATGGAGTACGCCAGGAAGTCTGCGTTTGCACCTCGGATGGCCTTGCGCCCGCCGAGGAGGCGTTGGCGGACCGCTTTCAAGCAGTCGCCCGGTTTCTCTTCCTGGAAGGTGATGACGAAATTCTGGCCCAGAAAGAGGCAGAGTTGCTCGCTATCGAGCCGATCCTCGAGGTAGGAGACCATGTGGGTCACGATGAACAGGTGGTCGCCGTACTCCTCGATCTTGGGCCGCTGGTGCAGGTTGACCACGTCCTCCATGGCCAAGGGATGCAGCCCGAACAGATCGCCGATGGTCTGGAGAACATCGGCGTCACCCAATCCCTCCACGTTCACCCAGAGGACGGGGAACTTGCCTAGCAACGTCGATAGCTGGCTTGGATCGGGGATGGACAACTGCTCGACCTGGTCGGGTCCGTAGGCGAACACCTCGATCTGCGGCTTGTGGGCCAGGGGATCGACCGCGATGATGCCCGGCGGTGCTCCGGGGGGGGTTCTTCTCTTGGGATGGGCGGTCCAGCCTCTCGCTCTTCTGGTTCGCATCTTCATGGCGTGTGTCCTTTGCGCGGGGTGTCATGTCGCTAACCGGTTCGAGATACTTGACTTTACCGGATTTGAACCGCTTTTTGGAGCTGACAGCCAGCCCGGAAAAGAGGGGTGGAGCTGGAGCGGAGCACATCGTGCGGGCCAGCCGGGCGGGAGCAGGACAGTGACGGTACTGTGGTTCGTGGCGGCAGCGGTGGGATTGGCGCTGGTAATCGGCTTTTCCAGGCTTGTTGTGCGGCGCTACGTGTACACCTGTGGGCCGGACGAGATCCTGGTGTTCACGGGGCGTTCCCATCGGGCGCCCGATGGGACGGTGCGAGGCTACCGTGTGGTCATGACGGGCCGTGCGGTTCGCGTACCGGGACAGGAGAAGGCACATCGGGTGAACAGTCGGCCGATGTCGATCGGCATTCGGCCCGATGGGGTGGTCACTCGGGACCAGGTCAAGGTGACCGTGTTGGCGACCGCCCAGGTGGCGATTTCCCGGCGCGAGGAGCTGGTGCACAATGCCGTGCAGTGCTTTTTGACCATCAAGCAGGAGATGATCAAGCCGGTGGCCCGCAGGGAGATCGAGCTGAGCCTGCGGAAGTTCATCGGTTCCAGGAGCCGAGAGCAGATCCAAAAGGATGCCAGGACATTGCGCCGTGAGGCCAAGGCGGCCATCGCCGAGGAGATCTCGCGGTTGGGATTGGAGCTGGAGCTGGAGAAGCTCCAGGTGCTCTAGCCGCTGGGCGCGAATCACACCGGGGGTTAGCCGCCCTCACCTGACTCTGCCCGGGGGATGTCTGGGGCGATTGTGCTGGTTTTTTACTGGTCCCTCCCCGAGGAACACTCGCGGAGGAGATGGTGCGCTTGAGGCGGTTGTCCCGATGTGGTCAAATGGCGTGGCCATGAGGGATTTTCGCCAGAGGACGATTCGCCACCTGTACCGGGACGCCCGGCGGTTGAGCCGGAACCGGCATTTTCACGCCTATCTCGATCCCCAGGTCAAAAATGCGGCGCTCATCGCCAGGCTTCTGCGGAGCCTTCGCCACGACCTGCTGAACCGCCCGATCGATCGGTTGACCCTTCAGCGGCTTTGCGGTGTTTCCGGTGACTGGTTCCTGCTGGAGATGGCCTGGGAAGGAGCCAGGCGGACGAGTTACCTCACCGAGTTCGAGATCAATCTGTTGCGGGAGGATGCCCAGCTGGCCGAGATCCTGGCGCGGGCGGGGGGGAGAGAAGAAGGCGACGCCTAGCCGGTCCTGCCATGAACCGAGGGGAACGGAGGGCCAGCTGGTCACGGCAGTAGCGGGATGATTCGAGCTTGCGCTAGCGGGGGGACAGGTCGGGAGGGGCCGGCCGATCGGTCTAGTTCTTGTGGGCCTGGTCGCGTTCTTCCAGTCGGTCGATGGTGCGCTTGAGGTCTTTCAAGTCGTCCTGATCGTCCATTCCTTGCATTTGTTGGGCGAAAGCCCTGCGGGCCTCCTTGAGGTTCTGGCGGACCTGCTCCGACTTGTTCTTGGCCCACCGCGAGACTTTCTGGAACTCCTCGCTCTGGACGATCCGGCTGGCCGTGTCGAGTACACGGGTGGTCCAATCCTTGAACGGAGGCATGTTCCTACTCCCAGGTTGGGCTGGCCGTCACTCGATCCGCTCCGGCGAGGCTCGCAGGATCTCAGTCTCCTGGTTCCCGCCGGTCGGGCAACCACTGTCCGGGGCGGCGTCAGGTCTTGCGCCCACGGATGGATTGTGTGAAAAACTCTCGCCAGTTTGCTGTGCGAGCAAGCTCGCCGGCGAATCAGTGCGAAATATGGCCCGCCGCATGCGAGATGTCAATGTGAGGCAGGCCTTTCACCATCGGGCGATCCGGGATGAATGAACCGATCGGGTCAACGAGGAAACCCCTGTTCAAAAGGCGAGGGGTACGCATCAGCTTGATTGTCCTGCTGCTCCTGGTGGCCCTGGTCATCGGGCTGGTGCAGGCCTTTCCCCACCTTTTGGAAAGGTTCGTTCGGTCCCGCCTCCAGGATATGGCGGTGCGGATGCACCGTCAGATCACCTTCGGCGACCTGGAGATGGAGACGCTCAACCGGATCCACTTCACCGACCTGGCCATCAGCGATGGGGAGCCGTATCAGGATCGGCCTTTTTTTTCGGCGAGCCGCCTGACGATCGGTCTCGATCGAAGCCAGCTTTTCGCCCGCAAGCTGGTGCTCACCGAGTTGGTGGCAGTGGAACCGCAGCTTTCCCTGCGCGACCGCGAGGACGGAAGCTCGAACTACCGGGCGGCTCTCGAACCGCTGCTGGCCCGATTGGGCCTTGGGGAGGACAGTGACCACCCACCTGACAGCGGGGATGGAGAGGACGCCGGCACCGAGGGGCCTTCCGAGCACGACGGTGCGATCGGGTGGCTTGAAGATCTGGTCGCAGCGGGCATGCCCAGGGTGTCGGTCACCGGGGGAGGCATCGACCTGAGTGGGGCCTCACTCGAGGGAGCACCCGCCTACGTGGATGACCTCGAAATCCGGATCGACCCCACAGGAAGTGGCCATGCCTGCGATTTTCAGCTGGATGCCCGGGTTGTCGAGCTGGAGATCGAGGCGCTGACCGAACCGGTCCGCCAGGTCAGCCTTCGGGGCCACCTGGCACCGGAGGACGATGTGGCGGTGGTGGAGCTGGGACTGGGAGAACCGGTGGAGCTGCGTCAGATCCCCGGTTTTCCCGAGATCACCCTGCGTGTGGGCAGTGTCGGCTTCAACTATCCCTATACCTTCACCATCGAGGAGCTGGAGGTGGTGGATCGTCGAACCCGTTACACCGTGGTTCGGGTTCCCAGGCTGGAGGTTTCCCTGGCCGAGCTGACCTTCGATCCTCGGCGTATCTACCTTTCCCTGGTCAAGGCACAGGGTATCCGGGTTTCGGTGGATATCGACCGACAGGGGCGGACCAACGTCGCCCGCTTGCTGGGGGTGCCAGGTGCCGGGCCGCTTGGCTACCTGTTGCCTCCCGATCGGCGGGTGCAGGAAGAGGATCAGCCCATCCCACCCATCCAGCCACCGGTCGAGGGGGTCGAGTTGGCGGCGCGGACCGAGCCGGAGCCTCGCAGCGCTCTGGAACAGGAGCTGGCTCGTCGGCGGTGGTGGGAGATCATGCCCCAGATGACCGACTTGAGCGACATCACGTTCGAGATCCTCGTCCATGACGAAGGCCGGCCGATTCGAACGCTGGACCTGGAGATCCCCCAGGTCGTGGCGGCCAAGCGGTTGTACCATTTCCAGATGGATTTCAGCGCCGAAGCTCGCCTGGTGGAGCGAGGGGTGGGCGGGGTCGGCTCGATCGCAGCCGAGGTCGTGTACTACTACCTCCCCGAGAACTGGAGCCTCGAGCTCACCTTCAACCAGGTGGATCTCCAGCGGTTCATCGACGTGATGCCTTTCCCTAACCTCTTGGGTATCGTCGGCGGGCAGCTGAATGGGATGTTGATGCTGGTGGACAACCGTCCGGAGGAGAACCTCCAGATGGATGGGGATCTCAGCCTGACCGATTTTGGTCTGTTGGCGCCAACCCTGGACAGCGCCGCAATCGACGACCTGAACATCTCCTACGATTTTGCCCTGAGCTACGACGAACAACGGCAGTTTTCGATGCAGCGCGGCCATCTGACCGTGGGGGAGACCCATGCCGAGGTGCTGCTCCAGGTGGCGGGGCTGGAGCTCGCGGCGGCCACAGACTACCTCATCGGGTTTACCGACGAGCACGATGCCGCCTACTGGCAGCGCCGCAGCGGTCTGCCTGCACCCTGGGAACGGGTCCAGTTACAGGTCGACATGGCGCGCCAACCGGTGATGACCGTTTTCCACTCCGTGCCCGGGGCCTTTCGGCGCCGGCTGGAGGGGACGGAGATGACGGGAGAGGTGGGCTGGCGTCTGGATGCAGAGGCGATCTACCAGCGGCTGCCCGACGGCCACCTGGAGGTGTCCGTGCCGGAACCGCTGGTGGCGGACGTGCTGGACGAGGGGGTCGCGTTGCTCAACCTGCCTGCCGAGGTGGACGTCCGCCGACTGATGACCGACTTCTCCTTTACCTTCGTGGACGGCATCGGCCAGATGCGTTCCATCATCATCGGCAAGAACAATCCGCACTGGGCCACCTTGGACCAGATCTCGCCCATCATGGTCCAGAGCATCCTCAACACCGAGGACCAGAGCTTTTTTACCAATGATGGGTTCAACTGGACCCAGATGCGCTCGGTGATCGCCCATTTTCTGGCCGGACAGGAGTTCGGGCGGGGGGCCAGCACCATCTCCATGCAGACGGCCAAGAATATCTTTCTGTCTCGGGAGCGCCAGCTATCCCGAAAGTTCGCGGAGATGTTCTTGACCTACTGGATGAGCCGGCTGATCCCCAAGGGACGCATCCTGGAGCTGTACCTCAACGTGATCGAGTTTGGACCGGGCATCAACGGGGTCTCCGAGGCCTCGACCTACTACTTCGGGGAGCGCCCCTCCGATCTCTCCCTGGGGGAATCGACCTTCCTGGTCAGCATCGTCCCGAACCCGCGCCTGTACCACTATTTCTATGAGCAAGGCGCCATCAGCGATCGCTGGTGGCAGCACATGCAGCGCTACATGCGCCGCTTGCTGCAGCGCGGGGTGATCACGCAGGAGGAGTACGACCGGGCCATCCGGCGACGCCCACAGTTCTATATCCGCGGCGAAGGGTCGCCTACACTGCGTCCAGAGCCTTTGCCCGAAGATCTGATCCTGCCGTTTCTGGAGCTGGATCGATGAATCTCGCGGTTTCTCGGCGCCAATCGACCGGACCGGGTCTTCGCTCTGGAGGGAGGGCCGCCTCATGAACCAGGAACGATTGGAGATACTCAAGATGGTCGCCGAAAAGGTGATCAGCGTGGAGGAGGCCGAACGGCTGCTCAAGGTCCTGGAGGAGAGCGGCGCAGGGCCGACCGGAGGCGGCGGATCACCCGGTAAGCCGGCGAGCGGTCAGCGGGGAGCCCTGGATTCGGTCGCCGAGTTTTTGGCCAATATCGGGCCGAGTGTCAAAAACGTGGTCGCCCAGGCGGCCGCCGCCATGTCCAGCGTGGCCTCCGAGTTCGCCGGGGAGTCGGGGAGCGAGGAAGAAGAGGTTGCCGAGGGGCAACCGGTGGACCTGAGCGGTGGGCGAATCCCCTTGCCAGCCAACAGCCGGATATCCATCCGCAGCAGCCGGCCCTGGGGCGTCGAGGGGGCCGATCTCACCATCGAAGGGGTGGAGGGCTGGGTCTGCCAGGTCGAAGGCGGTCAGGCCACCAACCTGAAGGCCTACCGCGGCCAGGACCGACTGGACCTTCGATGGGAGACGGGGCCGTTGACGGTCAAGTTTCCCTCCCGATCAGGCAGGCTGTACGCCTCCACCATGGGTGGCAAGATCCAGGTGGGGGGCGTCGCCCGCCAGATGCACCTGCGGACCTTTGCCGGGGCCATCGATCTTAGAGATCTCCGATGCGATTTCTCGGCCCGTACCCTGGGAGGACCTGTCCGGGCGAGCCTGGCTCCCGGCTGGAAGGGGGAGGGTGAGGTGGTCTCCATAGGCGGAGAGGTCACCCTGGTCGTTCCCGCCCAGGTGTCCGCCGAGGTCACCCTGTTGAGCCGAGGCGGTCGGGTCGAGATACCGGAGGGGATGGCAGCGGTGCAGTGGGAGCGCTCGACAGCCAGACAGCAGGCCACCATCATCCTGGGCGACCGGGAGCTGGAGTCCACGCTGGTCGCCAAGAGCATGGGGGGACTCGTCCGTCTCTCGCTGGAGTAGAATCTGTCCGGGGGGAATCGGGCCATTTGCGGGATTGTTCGACCTGTTGATAGACGGACCGTCGGTGCACCCCGTATGGTTGGAGTGCCCCAAAGAGCGAGTTGTCGATGCCAACCTACCGATTTCAGGTCTACTTGAACAGCTTCGACCAGGACCGGTTGAGCTTGTTGCGGAGTCGATTGGTTCACCGCAGGAAGGGGACCGCCTGGGTCCAAGAGGTGATCGATCGGGTGTCTGGAGGCGAACCTCAGGTGGTCAAAGAGACCAACGGTCTTGCGGATGCCTGGAGCTTCTGGAAGGAGCTGACAACCAACGGAGGCTCGGCGCAGGTATACGAAGTGATGGCCGACGGGACGAAGCTGCCGTTGAAGATGCTCACCTGAGGGATTCGTCTGTCACGGCGGCCGGTTTCACGCCTGTTTCCGGGGAACCGGTCGGGCGTGGGGTCCCGCGGTGGTGATGAGCGGTCCGACCGCCGCGCTGCAGGGGCGGCGATTTCGATACCGACCGGCGGCAAGGAACGCGAATGGCACTGGGTGCGCTCACACGGCTGGCGTTTTACGCCCGGATGCGGATACGGCTGCAGCGGAGCGGGGAGGCGTTGTGCACCGCGCTCCTTCCTGGGCTGGCCCTGCTCTCCTGTGCCGTGTTGCTGGCCAAGGTCGGGTGGCTGACCTTGAATGAGCTTGGTTGGGCCGCTGCCGGTTGTCTTGGATGCGCCGGCCTGGTGGCCCTGGTGGCCGCCCTGTGGCCGGTCAACCTTCTGGCGACGCTGGTCCGGCTGGACGAAGCCAATCGCTTTTCGGATCGTCTCGGTTCGGCCCATGTCTTCTCTCTGCTTCCCGCGGAGCGCCGAACTCCCGAGATGCAGCTGCATATCCAGCGGACCCTGTCGCTGCTCCACCAGGTCCGCATCACGCCCGCCGTGCCGCTCAGACCTCCCCGAGATCTACCCGCCTGCCTGGGACTGGCTCTGGTGCTGGGGTTCGTCTGCCAGGTCGCCCCGCCGTCCTACCCCCCCTTGCCCCCGCTGACTTTGACTCCCGAGGTCACAGAGCGCCTCGTCGATCCGGGAAGGCTGCGGGAAAACGAACGCCAGCTTCAACAGCTGCAACAGCTCGCCGCACGGAGTGGTGATGAGACCATGCAGCAGATCGCCGGGGAGTTGGACGAGATGATGGGCCGACTTCGAGCAGGTACCATCTCGCAACAGGAGCTTCTCGAACGACTGGATGCCATCGACGCGCTGCTCGCTGCCTACCACCCGCCGGAAGCGGTTGGCCTGGAGTCGGCCTGGGAGGAGGTCATCCGTTCGATCGAGGAGGGGATCGGTCCACAGGAGGCGCTCCCGGAGTCGACCCGGGCGCTGCTGGAGCGGATCGAGGCCGGTCAGGAAGGCGCCCTGGCAGAGGCGCTGGAACAACTGGTCCAGCTTCTGCACACCGAAGAGCTGGAACAACCGCACCGGGAGGAGATCGCCGAGCTGCTCGCTCAACTCGCCGACGCCATCGATCCCGGGGATCCGCGGGTTCGCCAGCAGATCGCGGAGCACAGCCAGGAGATACGGCAGCTCCAGGAACGCCTGGCCCGCCGGGAGAGCCGGCGGGATCGGCGCCGGCTGGACCAGGCGCTCGAAAGGCTGGCCCGCAGCCAGGAACAGATGGCCGGCCAGATCGGGGACATGGGGAGGGAAGGGGCCACCAGACAGGAGATCTCCAGCGCCTTGCGGGAAGGGGCCAATGCCCTGCGCCAGCAGCCTGAAGAGGAACGTCCGGCCCAGGCCGAACAGGAGGCGACACCGCCGCCCGAGGAGATGCCACCCGACCAGTTCGGGCAACCTGCTCGGCCGATGCAGGAAGCATCCCCGACTCCACAGGAGGTTGCGGGAAGCGAGGGGCCACAGATCCAGGCCGAGCAGGGGGGGCAGCAGGCCGCCGCTTCGAGCCTGCAGCAAGCCTCGGCCCGCTTGAGGCAGATGGACCAGGAACAGGCCGCTTCCGAAGCGCTCGACCAGGCCGAACGCACCGCACAGGCCTTGCGCGAGAATCTGCAACGGTCAAGCCAACAGGCCACTACCGAACAACAGGAACAGCAGGCTGACGCCTACTGGGAGTCGTTTCTGGACCGAGCCGATGGACGGCAGACCGAGCGCCAGGCAATACCCGGCGGTCAGCAGGAACCGGAGTCGGGCTTGCAGCAGGCGGAGCGGGTAGCGATGGCCTCCGAGCCACCCGACGATCGGCGGCCGGATCGAGCGGTGGAAGAGGAGCAAACCGAGACGAGCTACGGCTTCGAGCGGGGTGACCAGGCCGCCGGTGGGGAGGCCACCGAGCTGGGCGGTACCCGTGTCCAGGTTGCGGAGGAACGGGAGCCGACCCAAGCCCAACCAACCACGGGCGATGTATTCTACATGGCCGCCCGAGACGGGTTCGCCACGCGGGCCTACCGGGAGGTGTACGTTCAATACCAGAGGGCAGCGGAGACGGCCCTGGAGGCGGAAGAGATTCCGCTGGGATTCCAGAGCTTTGTGCGCCGGTACTTCGAGCTGGTGGAGCCGCGATGATCCTCGGGCCGCACGGCCGTCCCCCGACGGCGAAAGCGATGCGCGCCCCGCGACCCCAGCCGAGTTCCAGGCAGAGAACGTAGGGAGGAGAACAGATGCAACCGGCAAATCCGTCAGCCGTTGGGGAGGCGGTGGCTCAGGCCGCCGAGCGGTTCGAGACTTTTCGCGCCCGGTTCGCTCGGCTCACGTCCGAGATCCAGAAGGTGATCGTGGGCTACCAGGAGATCATCGAGGGGGTGCTCAGCTGCCTGTTGTCCGATGGGCACGTCCTTTTAGAGGGGGTGCCGGGCCTGGGCAAGACCATCCTGGTGCGCACCCTGGGCGAGGTGGTGCAGCTCGATTTTGGCCGGATCCAGTTCACCCCCGACCTGATGCCGGCCGATATCATCGGCACCAACCTGATCGTTCAGGGACCGGACGGCAGCCGGCAGTTCCAGTTCCAGCGGGGACCGCTGTTCACCCACATCCTGCTGGCGGACGAGGTGAACCGGGCGACCCCCAAGACCCAGTCGGCCTTGCTGCAGGCGATGGCGGAAGGCCAGGTGACGGTCAGCACCCAGAGTTACACCCTTTGTCCCCCCTATTTTGTGATCGCCACCCAGAACCCGCTGGAGATGGAGGGCACCTACCCCTTGCCGGAGGCGCAGCTCGATCGGTTCATGTTCAAGCTGAAGGTTCCCTTTCCCAACCTGGAGGACCTGAACACCATCATGAACCGGACGATCGGCGGCCAGAACCCCTCGGTGAGCGCGGTGACCGGCCGGGAGGAGCTCTTGGAGATGCAACAGGTGGCCCGCCGGATACCGATCGCCCCCCACATCCAGTTATATGCCCTGCGCCTTCTGGAGAAGACTCACCCGATCTGCAAGCAGGCGCCCGGTGCGGTCAAGCAGTATGTCAAGGCGGGCAGCTCGCCGCGAGGAGGGCAGGCGATCCTGAAGGCGGCGCGCATCCGGGCCTTGGTCCGGGGGGAGACGGCTGTGGGGTTCGAGGATGTCCAGGCCGTGGCGTTGCCTGCGCTGCGTCACCGGATCCTGCTGAACTTCGAGGGGGAGGCCGAGGGGGTGGACACCGACGACATCGTGGCCCAGATCCTGGCGGAGACCAAGAAAGCGTGAGGCGGTAAGGCGGTGGCGGAGCAGTTGTTCGACGACCAGTTCCTGCGCAGGCTGGAATACCTCTACCTGGTCTCCAGAAAGATGTTCCGGGGACGGTTGAGAGCCAAAAGGCGCACCCGCATCGTGGGGTCGGGCATCGAGTTCGCGGATTATCGGGACTATGTGCCGGGGGACGACCTGCGCTACCTGGACTGGAACATCCTGGCTCGGATGGAACGGATGCTCGTCCGGCTGTTCGAGGAGGAGGAGGATCTCAGCATCTACCTGCTGATCGACTGCAGCCGAAGCATGAGGACCGCAGGCCAGGAGAAGCTGGTCTATGCCAAGCGGCTGGCGGCGGCTCTGGCGTTTGTCGGGCTGTCCAATCTGAACCGGGTCAGCGTGATCCCATTTGCCGACCAGCTGCTGGATCGGCTGCCTCCTTCGCGGGGCCCTGGTCAGATCTTCAAGGTGCTGCGATTTCTGGAGAGAAGCCATGACAGCGCCACCAGGACCGACCTGGCCGTCGCGCTCCGATCGTTCGTGGCCCAGAACCGGCGTCGGGGAGTGGCCATCGTCATCAGCGACTTCTACGATCCCAAGGGGTTCGAGGAGGGGATCAACGCGCTTCGTTTTCAGAAGTTCGAGCCGATCGTCTGCCAGGTCCACGACGAGACGGACCTGGAGCCGCTATTGTTCGGGGATGTGGAGCTGGTCGATTGCGAGACCGGGGCCCGGGTGGAGGTGACGGTCACGCGGGAGCTGATCAAGCGCTACCGGGAGGTGCATCGGCGGCTGGTCAGCCAGGTCGAGCAGTTCTGTCGGGCCAAGGGCGCCATGTACTTTGCCGCGCCGGTCCACCTTCCCTTCGAGGACCTGGTGCTGGCGGTGCTGCGCTCGGGGGGGTTCCTGAAATAGCATGCAGTTTCTGGGGATCACCGGCTCGCTGTTTGTCACCTTGCTCGCCGCTCTGGGTGGGGCCATTGGGCTGATGTACCTGGCGAAGCTGAGGCGCAGGCGGGTGCAGGTCCCCTACAGCCCGCTGTGGGCCCAGGTGCTGGTCGAGCGGCAGGCCCGCAGCCTCTGGCATCGTCTGAAGCGGTTGACCAGCTTTCTGCTCCACCTTCTCGTTCTGCTGATTCTGCTGGTGGCGCTGCGGGATCCCCGCCCCCTGGAGGAGGCGGTGGATGGCAGGCATCTGCTCATCCTGGTGGACACCTCGGCATCCATGGGGATCCGGGACATGCCTGGTGGATTGGACCGCATGGAGGAGGCCCGGCGGGAAGCGCTCCAGGCGCTGGAGGCGCTGTCGCCCCGGGACCGGGTCATGGTTGTGCGCATGGACAGCCAGGTTGTCCCCTTGATGCCGTTTGTCCGTCCCGCGCCGTGGGTGGCCGAGCAGATCGGGCAGCTCCAGAGCAGCGCCAGCAAGGCCGACCTGCCCGCCGCCTTGTCCTTTGTGGCTCGGAGCCTGGCGTATCGCAGCCGGCCGGAGCTGCTTGTCATCACCGACGGCGCCTTCCCGCCTGAGGCGATCGAGGCGGCTGCCGCCGTGGATCTCCCCGGCAACCTGGTCCGGCGGATGGTCCAGCTCGGAAGCGCTACCGGCAATGTCGCCATCACCGCCTTCAATGTGCGGCGTTACCTGGCCAACCGCCTGAACTACGAGGTCTTCGTCCAGCTGTCCAGCAGCTTTGACGTTCCGGTCACGGTCGAGCTGACGCTCTTGGCCAACGACCGACCGGTTCATCGGAGCGAGGTGGAGTTGCCGGCTTGGGGGTCGGCGGTGCGGACCTATCCCAACCTGGCTACCGGGGGAAACCGGATCCAGGCGCAGGTCCGCATCCAGAGTGGGGATGCTGTCGATCTCTTCCCGCTGGACGACACGGCCTACGCCCTGTTGCCCCATGATCGGCGCAGGCGGGTGCTGCTGGTCTCCCAGGACAACCTGTTTGTGGAAGCGCCCCTGCTGCTCGACCAGACCCTGGAGGTGACCCGGATGTCGCCGGTCCACTACCGCACCAGCGCCCAGGCAGCAGCCAACCCGAGCCTGGACTACGACGTGACCGTGCTGGCCGGATCCGCCCAGCCCATACCCGACCGGGGGGGCTTTCTTTTCCTGTACCCCACCGGTGTGCACTCCCCCTGGCCGGCCCGGGGCGAGATCACAGACCCGATCATCGACCGCTTCGACCGCACCGATCCGCTGATGCGCTGGATGCAGGGGTTCCGTTCCATGAATATCCGCCGTGCCGCACGGCTCTCCCTCACCGAGGCGGACCTGGCCGTGGCCCGCACCATCGAGGGGGATGCCATGATCGTGCGCCGGGAGGAGGGGGAACGGCGACTGGTCGGCGTGGCCTTTCCGATCGAGGAGTCGGACTTCCCCCTGCGGATCGCCTATCCGCTGTTCATCCTCAACGCCCTGGAGTGGCTGGCGGGTGGCCAGGACAGGCTGGTGGAGAGCGTTGAGACCGATCGGGCCGCACGGGTGTTCACCGGGCATCGGGCGGCGGGCGAGGCGCGGTTGATTCCTCCCGATGGGGAGCCGCAGCTCCTGCCGATCCGGGAGGGGTACGTCACCATCTTCCCGGATCGGCCGGGCTTTCACGAGCTGACCTGGGAAGAGCCGGAGGAGGAGGCGCCGGCTGCCGAAGGAGAGCGATCCGCTCGGAGCCGGACTCTGGCGGTGAACTTCTTTGACCCCGAGGAGTCGCAGATCGCCGCCGGCGATCTCTTTCGGCTGGATGCCGGCCAGGCGGAGGAGCCGCAGCGGGCGGGCGCTCTCCCGGTGAAAGAGGAGCCTCGATTCTACCTGGTGATGGCAGCGCTGGTGCTCCTGGTGCTGGAGTGGATCACCTTCAACCGGCGGGTCACTGTGTGATGGCGAACAGGCGAAAGGCGGTGGAGGTCTTGTTCGACCTGGTGACCATCCTGGTCATCCTGGCCTGTTGGGGTCTGGCGATCTGGGCCTACGCCAGGTTCATCTGGCCGATGGCCGGTGAGGGGTTCTCGTTCCGGTTGGGGGAGGAGCAGACGGTCCGGATCCTGTCGCCCCGTTGGCTGGGGCTGGCCCTGGTGGTTCCGTCCTTGTGGCTGGTGGGCAAATGGACGTTGTCGGACCTTCCCTGGCTGCAGCGTCTGGCCAACGTCATCCTGCGTTCGCTGCTGGTCATCTGCCTGTGCCTGGCGGTCAGCCGGGTGGTGCTCACCCGTTTCGAGAGCCGGGTCGCGGTGGTGTTTGTGGTGGATGTCTCGGAGAGCGTGCCAGATGAGCTGCTGGCCCAAGCCCGAGAGCGCATCCAGCAGGCCTACGAGCGGCGCGGTACCCACACGGTTCGGGTGATCACCTTTGCGCGGGAGGCGCAGGAGCTTCCGATTCCGCCAGGCAGCAGGGAGGTGCCCACCCTGCATCGGCACTCGGGACCCGCGGCGGGGCTGCAGAGCAACCTGGCGAGCGCCTTGCAGCTCTCCTACGGGCTGTTCCCTCCGGATCACCTGAAAAGGGTGGTGGTGATCTCGGACGGCCATTTCAACCGAGGGGATGGGTTGTCGGCAGCCTTCAGCGCGGCTCGCCACGGCATCCGGATCGACTCCCTGGAGATCGCCTTGGTGCCCGCCGACGAGGTGCTCCTCCGATCGGTCCATTTTCCAGACTCCATCCTGGCCAACGAGCCGTTTCATGTCACCGTGGACGTCTTCGCCACCTTCGACGGAGAGATCCGGCTGGACCTGACCCAGAATGACCTCCGCGACATCCGGGGCCGACGGTTTGCCGTCCAGGCAGGAGAGACGGTCCAGCTGGACCTGGTGGTCGAGGTGTACGAGCCGGGCAGGCGAACCTTTCAGATCGACATCCGCTCGGAGCGGGATCGCTTCGCGGACAACAACCGGATCATCCATACCGTCGAGGTCGCCGGTCGACCCCAGGTGCTCTACGTCGAAGGGGAGTCGAGGCGCAGCTCCTATCTGTCTCGCGCCCTGGACGACGAGCGCAATAGCCGGGTCGACTTCGACCTGGAGGTTCGCTCGGCCAGCGGTTTCCCCCAGCGGCTGGAGGAGATGCAGAACTTCGATCTCATCATCCTGAGCGATGTGGAGGCCGCCCAGATCCCGCGTGATGCC
This sequence comes from Bradymonadales bacterium, assembly GCA_016931535.1. GTDB lineage: Bacteria > Myxococcota_A > Bradymonadia > JAFGEP01 > JAFGEP01 > JAFGEP01. The sequence continues at coordinate 7,846 of JAFGEP010000147.1, read as the reverse complement.
ATGAGTGCACTGCGCTCTTACGTGCGCGACCAGGGGGGCAGCTTCCTCATGATCGGAGGGGAGAACAGCCTGGGGCCGGGTGGATACGCAGGGTCCGCCATCGAGGAGCTGCTGCCGGTCACCCTCGAGTCCCGCCGCTCCCTGGGCCTGCCTTCCGTCGCCTTGATGCTGGTGGTCGATCGCTCGGGCAGCATGGAGGGGCTCAAGCTCGAGATGGCCAAGGATGCGGCCCGAGCCTCGGTGGAGCTGCTCGGCCCACAGGATCGGGTGGGCGTCATCGCTTTCGATACCGCTCCCCAGCAGGTCGTGCGGATGCAGAGCGCCAGCAACCTCGTCCGGATCCAGAATGACATCGCCCGCATCTCGCCGGGAGGCGGGACCGATATCTACTCCGCCTTGGAGGAGGCTTTCCTGGAGCTGGCCCAGGTCAGGGCGTCCACCCGGCATGTCATCCTGTTGACCGACGGGGTGTCTCCCCGGGGCGGCATCGCGGAGCTGGTGGATCAGATGCGCTCGGAGCGCATCAGCGTATCGACGGTGGGGGTCGGCAGGGATGTGGACCGCGATCTATTGGAGATGATCGCCGACCTGGCTTCCGGTCGGTACTACTACACCAACGATCCCCAGGCCATCCCGCAGATCTTCGTCCGGGAGACCAGCCGTGTCGGCCGCAGCAGCATCGTGGAGGAACCGTTCCGGCCCACGGTGGTCACCCGCTCCCTGGCGACCAGCGGGATAGACTTTGCCGGCGCACCTTACCTGCTCGGCTATGTGTCCACCCGGGCCCGCTCCCGGGCCACGGTGGAGCTGGCCACCGACCTGGGCGAGCCGCTGTACGCCCATTGGCGCTACGGCCGGGGGAGAACGGCGGTCTTCACCTCCGACTGCAAGAACCGCTGGATGGTGGAGTGGCTTGTGGATCCGATCTATCCGCGGTTCTGGGCCCAGGTGGCTCGGTCGCTCATGCGGGAGCGGGAGCAGGCCGCCGAGCAGATGGCGATCCAGGTGTCGGCGGTGGATGGAAGGGGACAGGTGCTGGTGGATGCCGTCGCTCCGGACGACAGCTTCATCAATCGGCTCGACAGCGAGATCCGGATCACCGCCCCATCGGGGGAGGAGCAACAGATCACCCTGCGCCAGACCGCCGCCGGCCGTTACCAGGGGAGCTTCGATCTGCCGGAATATGGTTCCTACCTGGTCACCGGTCGACACCACCTGGAGGGTCGGATCACGGCGACCTCGCTGGCCAGCCTGGCCAACCCCTACCCGGACGAGTACCTGGTGGTGGGCGCCGACCACACGCTGACCCGACAGGCGGTCGCCCTGAGCGGTGGGCACATCAACCCCAGCGCGCGGGCCCTTTTCGATCCGGAGGGGGAGACGATCCCGATGGAGCAGGAGGTCTGGCCCTACTTCCTGTTCGCGGCGCTGGGACTTTTGGTGATCGATATCCTGCTGCGGCGCATCAGGTTGTATGGCCGTACCGCGTTGACCTGGGGAATGGTCAAGAGGCGGTGATCGTCTCCAGGCGGTGGGAGGCGAGCGGTGCGAACCCTGGCCGCGCCGCTTGGCGGGTGTGGTGGAGCCTGGGGCGGATCAGAGCCGCCGTGCGATCCGCTCGGCAGCTCGGGTGGCCATGGCCATGATGGTCAGCTGAGGGGGCACGCCCAGCGAGGTGGGGATGCAGCTTCCGTCGACCACGTAGAGCTGCCGGATGTCGTGGGTCTCGTGGTCAGGGCCGACCACGCTCTTCTTGGGGTTGACCCCCATGCGTGCGGTGCCCAGGGGGTGGTAGGCGGAAAGGGAGAGATCGAGCGGGGTAATGCGGGCGCGACGGAACTGTTCGAGGTGCTGGATGCCTCTGATCCGCTCGTAGCGGTACACCCCCGGGTAGACCTGGCGAGCACCGGCGGCGAAGAAGATCTCCGAGAGGATCTGGATGCCCCGTCGGATGCGCTGCAGATCGCGGCGGTTGAGCCGGTAGTAGACCACCGGGTGTCCGCCGGGCCCGAAGAAAACCTTGCCGCGCGAGCTGTCCTGGATGGTGAACCCGAACCCCGCCAGGTGGTTGTAGCTCTCCATGAGGCGGGTGAACTCGGGCCCGATGGCCGGGTAGAGGGACGAGGTGACGTCCAAGGGGGTGAAGATGGCCTGCAAGAAGATCCCCTCGTCGTCGAATTCGGTGACCTGGTACCCCTGGGGAACGCCGTGGTGTGCCTCGATCGGCTCATCGAACTCGGCAAGCAGCGTCATTCCCGGGTGGAGCGAGAGGTTGCGTCCGACCTGCGAGCTGGAGTTGGCCAGGTTGTTGCGCAACAGCAGGGCCGGCGTGGCGTAGGGGCCACATGCCAGCACGACTCGATTGGCGTTGATCTTCAGCTTGGTATCCATTCCAGGCCGGCGCAGCCGGATGGGAACACTGGCCTCGATCCCGCAGGCGGCGCCATTTTCCACCACTACGGTGTGAACTCTGGCGCCGGTGAACAACAGCGCCTTCTTCTCCAGGGCCAGCGGCACATAGGAGAGATCACAGCTCAGCTTGGCTCCGGTGGGACAGCCGAAGGCACAGGTTCCAGAACCTCGGCATCCAGGCGCACTGCGGAGTACGGGGCCATGCCGGGTGTAACCCAACGCCTCGCACCCGCGCCGCACCACCCGGGCACAGCCGTCGAGCAGATGGTCCGGCGTCGGGGCCACCTGGAGGATCTGCTCGACCCGCTCCAGGTACACCGCCATGTTGTCCGGACTGAACTCTCTCAGGCCAAACTTGTGGCGCCACTCGTGCAGCACCCGGTCGGGAGGCCGGCCACAGGTACCCAGACCGATGGTCGTGGTCCCCCCCACGACCTTGCCCGATGGGGTCCAGATCGGCGTGTTTCCGACCGTGAACACCGCCGGTCCCCCCCGATACAGGGTGTTGAGCGCCTCGGGTGGCCGACCCTGATGATGGCTGGGTTCCCGGTAGACCCCTTCTTCCACCATCGCCACCGACAGCCCCAGGTCGGCCAGCTCCTTGGCCACAACCGCCCCGCCCGCCCCCGTGCCGACCACCACCACGTCAACGGTCAAGGTCTGGTCGTTTTCCAGGTCGGGGAGGTGAAACAGGTTGTCCTTCCAGGCCGGCGGCTTGCTAACCGGAGGAGCCGGAAACTGGTAGCGGCAGCCGAGGCTGGCAAAGATGGTGGGGTTGTCGAAATGAGCCATCTTCAGGCCCGAGAGCAGGGCGCGCAGACCGAGCCGGTTGACCGGGCTGCGATCATGCCAGGATTGCAGCTGGGCCTGCTGGTCCAGCGGATTCAGTCGGGAAAAACGCCGCTTGCCGGAAAGCAGCGACCCATGCTCGATCCCCCACAACACCGCCCGTAGCGAGCCCCGATGAGCGGGACGATACAGGGCAAACTGGCGGCCATACCGGTCGATGGTCTTCTCGTCGGGATCGGGGATCCGACTGTCGCCCGGTATGGCGGCCCGGGCGATCGCCAGCAGGATCCGCCGCTCCCGCGTGCTCAGCTCCGCCCCCCAGAAACCTTCTGAACTCGACAGCTTGGCCCAGATCGACTCCAACATGACGACCCCCGGCGCTGAATGGCACATCTGTCACGGCAGTGTATTCCGCCGGGGAGGAAATGCAAACGGGGAGGAGCGCCGACAGAAGATGGAAAAGAGCGTCAACGGCAGTCGCCCGGTGCCCGCTGGATAGCCACTAACCTCGCGCGATACGGAAGCTGGAGAGAAACCGGGCCATGCGATGCAACCGGAAGAAGGTCACGGAGGTCGAGATCAGACGGCCAGTGCGGGCCTCGGTCAGGTAGCCGAAGCAGGTGGTATGCGAGACCGGGAGGTTCCAGGGGCGGATGTTCACCTTCTCGCCTACGTAGTGATAATCGGTACTGTCCACCCGAAAATCGAAGGTGTACCGGATCAGACGCTCATTGAAATATTGGAGCTCCAGGGTACCTTGGCAGGGTGCCTCCTGGCACAACCCGCCGGCGCGCACCACCCCCTCGAGCGGTTGCGAGAGAAAACCCGCACCGTGGGGGTCGAGCCACTCGCCGATCCGTTTGGGCCCCCAGGTGACCTGGAACTCGAAGGGGTGATAACCCTCGGGTCCCATGCCGGGCTCGAAGCGGTGGCGACCGGTCATGATCTCGTCGATGCGGAAACCGACGGGCAGCTCCTTCAGTCGGGAAATCCGGCCATTCGACAATCGGTCGGCTTGTCTGACGAGGTTGTCAGCCCAGCGGGTAATGGCGGACATGTCTTTTTTGCTCCCTGTTGGCTGGACCTAGGTGCGGGCGAAGAACCAGTTGCATAGCGTGGAGATGGTGTTGGACATCGGGGGGACGACCTGGCCATAGAACCCGACATCGTTGATGGGGTTGACCATCTCCACCCGTTTGCCCTTGACCACCGCCTTGTAGATGATCCGGGCGACACGCTGTGGGGAGTCCGAGTAGAATGGCAACAGCTTCATGGCGATCCGGGTGCCCAGCGACTCGGCGTCCACATTACGGTAGAAGCCGGTGTTCACCATGAAGGGGTAGACGGTGGTGACCTTGATGCCGTGATTCCGGAGCTCCCAGTACAAGACCTCGGAGAAGCTGGCCAGCGCGGCCTTGGAGGTGGCATAGGCTCCCCAGGTGGGCAGGCGGAAGAAGGCTTGCCCGGAGGAGACATTGACGATGTGGCCCTGGCGGTGCTCCAACATCCAGGGCAAGAACGCGTAGATGGTGTGCAGGGCACCCCAGAAGTTGACACGAAGGAGCTTCTCCCAGGTCTCGAAGTCGGTCTTGACGAGAGGGCCGGTATAGCCAACGCCCGCGTTGTTGATGAGCACATCCAGGCCCCCCAGCCGCTCGATCAGATCCTCGGCCATGGCGGATACCTGGTCCCGTTGCGACACGTCGACCTGGAAGGTGTGCACCGCGGTGTCGAAAGCCCCCAGTTTCTGAGAGGCCTGCTCCAGGGCGGCCTGGTCGAGATCGGCCAGGATCACCTCGGCACCGCGCTTGGCAAACTCCTGGGCCGTACAGAACCCGATGCCTCGGGCTCCACCGGTGATCAACACCCGCTTTCCTTCTACGCTCGCCATGGCTCGGTCCTTTCTGTGTTGCTGGGTGAACGGGGGAGAACCCCTGGAGAGTCGTGGTCGAGCACCGCTCCGACCCCCAAATGAATGACTCGTCAGTCAGTATAGCAGGAATGATGGATTGATCAAGGAAAAGCCGTCTATTGACCGCATTTCTGGCCACGATGATCGACAAGGGCGATTCCTTCTGACAATCATGGGTGCTGGGGTGATCGATCTGTGGTAGGGGGCGAGTCGAGGACCACGGGTCGGGCAGGAGTTATAGACCGGTGGCGGGGACCGTCGTACAATCAAGGCATGTCGAGAGTAACATAGAGACTGGAGCGACCATGGTGGCACAGGGCGAACTACATGGCGAACTCTTTCCCTCCAACGAAGCCTACCTGCAATGGGAGTTGAACCGGCTGGAAAGGAGGTTGACCGCCTATCTGAGGGCCAAGGAAGACCCTGGGGCCATACCGGCGTACCTGGAGCTGGCTGCCGAGCTGGATCAGACGCGTCTGGAGGGCATCCGGATCCGGAGGGATACGCTCGAAGCGGGGATCGACATTCCGTTTGACCGCATTTCGGTGCGTTACAGCCTGGCGGCGCGGGACGAGGAGATCCTGATGTGTTGTGTGGCGCCTCACCTGAGCGCGGCCATCCGGGACCTGTTGATCCACGCTCAGGGCAACCTTTTGAAGACCTATCTGGAGGTGGGTTTTGTGTCGGAGCTGATCCATCCGACGGGGACCCTGTTGACGGGACGCATCTGGTTCGAGGGGGGGCACCGGTTGGTGACGGCGGGCCTGCTGCAGGTGGAGGAGCCGGCGGGAAGCAGCGGTCCCATGAGTCTGTTGAGCCACTCGGTGAGCACTCCACACTACGTGGCCGCGGCGGTGCTTGGCCAGTCGATGGTGGACGAGCGGGTGGCCAGCTTCTGCGAGATCGTCGAACCGGCCATCGAGCTGTACGATGTTATCTTGTCACCCGACACCCGCCGGATCGTGCAGGAGTTCATCCGAGGTTTCTACCGTCGCAACGAGGTGCTGGATACGCATCAGGACTCCTGGACCTTGCTGATCTCGGGGCCTCGAGGGAGCGGCAAGTCCACGCTGGCAGAGGGGTTGGCCAAGGCGCTGCATCACAAGTTGTTCGTGATGCACCTTCATCGCCTGGCCCGCCAATACGAGCGGGCTCCGCTGATCCGTCACGCGGTGCGCAATGCCCAGTTCAACGACGCGGTGCTCCTGCTCAACCGGCCGGAGGATCTGCTGGTGATCGATCCGGGACTGCAGGGGGCGCTGGAGTCGCTGATCGACGAGTACCAGGGGGTCACGATCCTGGAGCCACGCCAGGCGGAGAAGCTGGATCCCTCGTTCGAGTCGCTGATCAACTTTTTCGTCGAGCTGGACTGGCCGGACCAGGAGTCGCGGGAGCAGCTATGGGAGAGTCTGCTGCCGGCCGATGCCGCGCTGCATCCGGATGTGCACATCGGCCAGATCGCCAGCTCCTTCGAGCTGGCCGGGGCCCAGATCAAGGGGGCCATCGGTTGGGCGCGGCAGCGGGCGATGGCGCGGGGGGACAAGCTGGAGCTGACGGCCAACGACCTGGTCTTCGGGGCGAAAAGCCAGATCTTGACCAAGCTGGAGGCCTACGCCGACACGTTGCGCATCAAGATGAGCATGGATGACATCGTGCTGCCGGAGAACACGATGGACCTGGTCAAGGAGTTTCTCGACGCCTGTCACCAACGCAACTTCGTGATGAACGACTGGGGGTTTTCCAAGCGGTTGACCACCGGCAAGGGGTTGGTGGCGCTGTTCACGGGTGAGCCCGGCACGGGAAAGACGCTGTGTGCCGAGATCTTGGCCAACGAGCTGGGGTTGCGGCTGTACATCGTGAGCATCCCCAAGATCGTGAGCAAGTGGGTAGGGGAGACCGAGAAGAACATCCGCGAGATCTTCAGCCATGCCCGCGCCCAGAACTCCATGCTGCTTTTCGACGAGGCCGACGCGCTGTTCACCACCCGGGTCAAGGTGGAACGGGCCCAGGATCACTACCAGAACATGGAGGTGAACATGCTGCTGCAGGAGATCGAGCGGTTCGAGGGGATCGTCATCTTGACCACCAACCTGGAGACCAACATCGACCGGGCCTTCCAGCGGCGGATCCTGTTCACCATCGACTTCCCCATCCCGGAGAAGGAGCAGCGGAACAAGATCTGGAGGAAGCTGTTGCCGGTGCAGGCGCCGATCGAGGGCGAGATCGACGTCGAGCTGTTGGCCGAGTGGTTCGAGCTGACCGGCGGCCAGATCAAGAACGCGGTCATCCGGGCCGCCTACCGCTGTGCCGCCGCGGGGCACGGGCTTACCCAGACCGACCTGGAGAAGTCGGCCCACCAGCAGGCCAAGGAGGCCGGCAAGCTGGCCCGGCCGCTGGAAGAGCTGCACATGTAGCCGTCGGGACCAGCGGGCCCTCCAAGGAGATCCTCGTCCCCTTGGTCGTCGCTGGAAGAGCTGCCCAGGTAGCCATTCGGAGCAGGGAAGAGAGCTGCGCGGTTAGCGGACACGCCGGTTGCCCGGAGATGGGGGGGGCGATTCAGGGAGAAAGACGCCAAAAAGAAGGCGGCGGTGCCCTCTGCCCTAGTGCCCCGGTCCACGTGCTGTGTCCCAATTCGCTTTTCGATCACCCTTCGTCAGCTGGTATGTCTCGCCCTTTCAGGGCTTCCCACGATCTTGCACTGCCTTTCCCAGGGCTTCGCCCTGGGCTGGTATG